>CAJNCP010000001.1 GCA_905221295.1 bacterium
TTCTACTTCGCACAGTGTCTATGTAGAAGAGTCTCTAAGTCAAGCAGCTTCCCAATTCCACAGTCTGTCCGTTTCAGCTTCTCACAGTATTTATGTAGAAGAGTCTCTGAGCCAAGCAGCTTCACAATCTCATAGTCTGTCCGTTTCAGAGTCGGAATCCTATAGTGCTTCCATTTTAGTCTCTGCTTCGCACAGTGTATATGTAGAAGAGTCTCTAAGTCACTCAGCTTCCCTGTCTCACAGTCTATCCGTTTCAGAGTCGGCATCCCATAGTCTGTCATTTGAACACTCCCTTAGTCTATCTGCTTCTGAATCGTCTTTTCAAAGTTTGGTGATAACAGAATCTCTCAGCGCTAGCCAAGCAGTTTCAAGTGATTTAGTCGCTTCAGAGTCAGCAACTGATAAAACGACTTTTGACTTTAGTAGCACTACACAAGACTTATCAAAATTGACATTGATAAACAAAAGAAACAAGTAGGCGCTGAAGAGATAGATTTCGGTCCGTATCTGAATGAGGAGATTGTATATAATTCCTTGTCATTTATCCTTTCGTTTTATTTGAAAGGGAATGTTCTTGTTTTCTATTGAAACCTTGGGGAAGACCAGTCTGGTCTTCCCCTTTTGATGGTTTAGGAAAAGTAGATTTACGAATCATAAACTTGTTAAAGTTACGAAAATGAGAGCGAATTTTAGAAAAATGAGAACATGTAACCTCTGAAAAGAGTTGATTGAACGATTGTATCTTTATCGTAATTATTAACTATAAAACCGAGCTTAATGACTTGCTTTTCCATATTTTTGTCAGTTGAGCGTCAAAATTAGACATTTGAGAAGAGAGGGGAATTTTTATCTTTCTCGCAGAGTATAATCATGTATACGAAGGGAGAACTGAAAATGATAAAATCAATTCGCATCTTATTGTTATTAGCTTTGATCCAGATTAGTTTGAGTAGCTGCTTGCTGTGGAAGGGAGCCATCTTAACCTTAAAGCAGTCAAGCGCTTATTTTTTAGCGTTTATCGTACTGGCATCAGGTCTGTGTACGGGGATGAATTTCTTTTATACCCAAGATCAGGATGTCCATAGCATCTTAAACAGTCAGAAAAAAGTGAAACTATTTTATAGTATCTTGTTGGTTTTAAACCTAGCTGGTGTCTGTCTGGTATTGTCGGAGACTATTTTAACACAGACAGCTTTTCAGCAAGAGTTAGTAGATCTTTTCTTGCCCTCCTTCTTTTTCTTGTTTGGGATTGATTTACTTGTCTTTTTACCATTTGAAAAGTACAGCCGAGATTTGGGAACTTCTCTCGATAAGAAAAAAACAGTTGTCCTGACAGTTTTGGCAACCTTGCTGTTCTTGAGAAATCCAATGACAGTTTTATCCATTGTTTTTTATGTTGGTTTAGGTCTCATTTTTGCTCGGTTTTTGTTTCCAAAATCTATGAGAAGAGAATTTTCTTTTTACGGGCACGTAATCCGAGATATTTTACTTGTTAGTGCCATGTGTATATTCTTCTAAAAACGCTTTTCTATCAATAAAAATTCCCTAATTCACCAAATTTGTTATAGTAAGTTTGTAAAGAAAATTCACACAAAAGAAAACTTTTTGGTATAATAGTAGCATGTACACAAAAAATGAAGAAGAGCTGATTAATCTGGGAGAACGCCTAGGGACCTTACTCCAAAAAAACGATGTTTTGATCTTGTCTGGAGAACTGGGTGCTGGTAAAACAACCTTTACCAAGGGTCTTGCCAAGGGCTTGGGTATTCGTCAGATGATCAAAAGTCCAACTTACACCATCGTGAGAGAGTATGAGGGTCGCCTTCCACTCTACCACTTGGATGTCTATCGGATTGAGGGGGATGCTGATTCTATTGACTTGGATGAGTTTCTCTTTGGTGGTGGTGTGACCGTTATTGAGTGGGGCCATCTTTTAGGTAAGGATTTACCAGATTCCTATTTGGAGTTGGAACTCTTGAAAGAAGCTGAAGGTCGTCGCCTCTATTTTACCGCTCAGGGTTCTCGTGCTGAACAACTGATTAAGGAGCTTCAAGATGGAGTATGAACTTTGTATTCGTGAGGCTGAAGCTCAGGATGCAGCTGCTTTGGTTGCATTCTTGGATTTAGTTGGACAGGAGACAGATTTCACCAGTCTGGATGAAAATGGTATCCTGATGATAGAATCTGAAATGGCGCTTTTTATTGAAAAGCAAGCGACTTCAGATAACCAAATCACTCTTCTAGCCCTCCTGAATGATGAAATTGCAGGTGTTTTGAACATCACGGCAGAGCAACGTATACGGATTCGTCACATTGGGGATATCTTTCTGGTCATCCAAAGGAAGTTTTGGAATCATGGCTTGGGAAGCATACTCCTTGAAGAGGGAATTGAGTGGGCTAAAACCAGTGGAGTTCTGCGTCGTTTGCAGCTCAGTGTACAAAAGCGCAACGAGGTAGCTATCCACCTCTATTCAAAATTTGGATTTGTTACAGAGGGCTTACAAGAAAGAGGAGCCTATTTAGAAGAAGGGATATTTTTAGACGTTTACCTGATGGGTAGACTGATAGATAAATGATAAGATGGTAAAAAAAATAATCGGAATGCTATTAGCTTTTCTAGCAGTAACAGCTTTAGGTGTGGGTGCTTATGCCTATACTATTTATTATCAAGGAACTGAAACCTTAAGTAAAAAAACGTATAAGAAAATTGGTGAAGAAACCAACGTTATCGAGGCAACTGAGCCTTTAACCATTCTCTTGATGGGAGTGGACACGGGAAACGTGGAACGTCTGGACCCTTGGGTAGGAAACAGCGATTCCATGATTCTCTTGACAGTCAATCCAAAAACCAAGAAAACAACCATGATGAGCTTGGAGCGTGATATTTTGACCAAGATTGAGACTGGAAATGGCCAAGTTCAGGAAGCAAAACTCAATGCTGCTTATGCAAATGGTGGTGCAGAGTTGGCTATTTCAACCATTCAAAAAATGATGAACATCCATATCGATCGTTATGTCATGGTTAATATGAAGGGCTTGCAACAGCTAGTTGATGCAGTTGGGGGTATCACAGTAAATAACACACTTGGTTTTCCAATTTCGATTACTGACCAAGAGGAGTTTAATAAAATCTCAATCGGAGTCGGTGAGCAAACTTTGAATGGTGAGGAGGCTCTGGTTTATTCACGAATGCGTTATCAGGATCCGGAAGGGGATTATGGTCGTCAAAAACGTCAACGTGAAGTAATTCAAAAAATCGTAGAAAAAGTCTTGAGTTTGAATAGTATCAGTCATTATCAGGCAATCCTAAAAGCGCTTAGTGAAAATATGCAGACCAATATAGACCTTTCAGCGAAAAGTGTACCTCAATTACTTGGTTATCAAGATTCCTTCAAGAATATTGAAACCCATCAATTACGTGGAGAAGATGCCGAGTTGCAGGGGATTTCTTATCAAATCGTTACCTCAGAACATATGCTCGAAATGCAAAATCTTTTACGTCGTTCACTAGGTAAAGAGGAGGTGACTCAGTTGGAAACCAATGTTGTTCTTTACGAGACGGCATTTGGTCGACCTGGACCTTCATCAAGTACTAGTGCTTCAAGCCAAGAAACAGAATAAAAAAAGATTAAATCGTGGGAAACTTCCTGCGATTTTTTCAAAAAGAATCCGAATAGATAGGTAGGAGGAAAGATGAAAGCAGAAATCATTGCTGTAGGAACGGAAATTTTAACAGGGCAGATCGTCAATACCAACGCCCAGTTTTTATCAGAAAAGCTAGCAGAAATTGGAGTAGATGTCTACTTCCAAACAGCTGTCGGAGATAATGAAGCGCGTCTCATGTCCTTGCTAGAGATTGCGAGTTCGCGTAGTAGTCTAGTCATTTTGACAGGGGGCTTAGGGCCAACTGAGGATGATTTAACCAAACAAACTCTGGCAAAATTTTTGGGAAAAAACTTAGTGTTTGACCCTCAAGCGCAAGAGAAACTGGATGTCTTTTTTGCTCGAAGACCAGACTATGCGCGAACCCCCAATAATGAGAGGC
This sequence comes from bacterium, assembly GCA_905221295.1. Classification (GTDB taxonomy): domain Bacteria; phylum Bacillota; class Bacilli; order Lactobacillales; family Streptococcaceae; genus Streptococcus. Next base: position 4,046 of record CAJNCP010000001.1, read on the forward strand.
AGGCTCAAATTGTGGAAGGGGCAACTCCATTGCCAAATGAGACAGGATTAGCTGTCGGAGGAGTTTCGGAAGCTGACGGAGTGACTTACGTGGTTCTTCCAGGACCTCCTAGTGAGTTGAAACCCATGGTCTTAAATCAGCTCTTACCCAAGTTAATGACTGGTGCCAAGTTGTACTCACGAGTGCTCCGTTTCTTTGGGATTGGAGAAAGTCAGTTGGTGACCATTTTGGCGGATTTGATTGACCAGCAAACAGATCCGACCTTAGCTCCCTATGCCAAAACGGGAGAGGTGACCTTGCGCTTGTCTACAAAAGCAGTCAGTCAAGAAAAGGCTGATCAAGCCTTGGACATCTTGGAGAATCAAATTTTGAATCGCCAGACTTTCGATGGACATTCACTGCGAGACATCTGTTATGGATATGGAGAAGAAACCAGTCTAGCAAGTGTCGTTGTAGAAGAGCTTAAGAAGAGACAGAAAAGCATTACTGCAGCAGAGAGCTTGACGGCAGGCCTTTTTCAAGCGACATTAGCAGACTTTTCGGGCGTTTCAGCAATCTTTAATGGCGGTTTTGTCACTTACAGCCTAGAAGAAAAGTCTAAGATGTTGGATATTTTTGAGCAAGAGCTAAAAGAACACGGGGTTGTTTCTGAGTTTACGGCTCGAAAAATGGCAGAGCAGGCTCGACTCAAGACTCAGTCTGACTACGGAGTTAGTTTGACGGGTGTGGCAGGGCCAGATAGCCTGGAGGGGCATCCAGCTGGTACAGTTTTTATTGGACTGGCACATGAAAAAGGGACAGAGGTGATCAAGGCTAATATCGCAGGACGGAGTCGAGCAGATGTTCGACAGATTGCGGTCATGCATGCCTTTAACCTAGTTCGCAAAGCTTTATTAAGTGACTAAATTTTGGTATAATGAAAGATAGGTCTAAGGACCAGTAGAATATAGGAGAACAAAATGGCGAAAAAACCAAAAAAATTAGATGAAATTTCAAAAAAGTTTGGAGCGGATCGTGAAAAAGCCTTGAACGATGCCCTTAAATTAATCGAGAAAGACTTTGGTAAAGGCTCAATCATGCGCTTGGGTGAGCGCGCGGAGCAAAAAGTGCAAGTGATGAGTTCAGGGTCATTGGCACTTGACATTGCCCTTGGTTCAGGTGGTTATCCTAAAGGACGTATCATCGAAATCTATGGACCAGAATCATCTGGTAAAACAACCGTTGCCCTTCACGCTGTTGCGCAAGCACAGAAAGAAGGTGGTATCGCTGCCTTTATCGATGCGGAACACGCACTTGATCCAGCCTATGCAGCAGCACTTGGTGTGAATATTGACGAATTGCTTTTGTCACAACCAGACTCAGGTGAGCAAGGTCTTGAAATTGCAGGGAAATTGATTGACTCAGGTGCAGTTGACCTTGTCGTTATTGACTCAGTTGCGGCCCTTGTACCTCGTGCAGAAATTGATGGGGATATTGGAGACAGTCACGTTGGTTTGCAGGCTCGTATGATGAGCCAGGCCATGCGTAAACTCGGAGCTTCTATCAATAAGACCAAAACAATTGCTATCTTTATCAACCAATTGCGTGAAAAAGTTGGGGTCATGTTTGGAAACCCAGAAACAACTCCAGGTGGACGTGCTCTGAAATTTTATGCTTCAGTGCGTTTGGATGTTCGTGGAAGTACACAGATTAAGGGAACTGGTGACCAAAAAGACACCAATGTCGGTAAGGAAACCAAGATCAAGGTTGTTAAAAATAAGGTGGCTCCACCGTTTAAAGAAGCCTTTGTTGAAATCATGTATGGAGAAGGGATTTCTAAGACCGGTGAACTCTTGAAGATCGCAAGTGATCTCGATATCATCCAAAAAGCAGGAGCTTGGTACTCTTACAAGGGTGAAAAAATCGGGCAAGGATCTGAAAATGCTAAGAAATACTTGGCAGATCACCCAGAAATCTTTGATGCCATTGACCATCAGGTTCGTGTTCAATACGGTTTGATTGAAGATGAAGAAGGAACCACTTCTACTTCTGTCGCTGAAGATTTGGCACCTAACCAAGAAGTGACGCTTGACCTAGGCGATGGACTTGAAATCGAAATTGAAGAATAACATAAAAAGTAGCAGATAGGAACTGCTACTTTTTATGTTTATTTCAGATGAAAGAACTAATGATCACTAAAACGACGGTATTCGATGTGAAAGTCAAAATAATGTTCATCCTGTAACTTTTGGAAGATGTCGCGATAGGCTTCTTCGTCAAAATGGTCGCCACGGTAGAGGATTTCAAAACTCAGATCATCGTACTCTAGGAAAGCATTGGCTGTTTTAAAGCCATTTTGTCGATAGAAGTCCATGCGAGCCTTTCTCTGCTCCAAGTTATCGCATTCTTCATCCAATCGCTCGACTTCCAGCAACATGGTTCGCTGGTAAAAATCTGTCAGCTTTTCGATGATTTCCTTTCCGTACCCGTGGCTCCTTAGGTGGGGCATGATGGCAAAAAAGCTTATATAGAAGGCTTTTTGATTGGAGATGGAGAAGGCAAAGCCGACAAACTCTTCTTGGTTATAAAAGGCAAAAAAGTGGGCGTCATCTCGGTCCTGATAGCGCAAGAACTCAGACAGAGGGACTCGTTCTTCCTCGGGGAAAGCTTCCTTGTTTAGCTTTTCAACCTTATCAAGATCTGGAAATGCATCGGTTATTAATTGACTGGTCAAACTCATAAATGACCTCCTTTTCTTGATTATAGCAAATTGTCCCTCTGTAAGCAATTGATTGCAAGAAATCCAAGCAATCCTTGTCGCTCCTCTAGAAAGCTGATATAATAGCTTTATGAATAAGAAACGATCCGTGGACTTGATACATGGTCCTATTCTTCCTGCGCTGTTAAGCTTTGCCTTTCCAATCTTGCTGTCAAATATTTTCCAACAGCTTTATAATACAGCTGATGTCTTGATTGTTGGGCGTTTTCTTGGTCAAGATTCTTTGGCTGCAGTAGGGGCGACAACTGCCATTTTTGACTTGATTATAGGCTTTACGCTTGGTGTTGGAAATGGCATGGGGATTGTCATTGCCCGCTATTATGGGGCTCGTAATTTCACTAAAATCAAGGAAGCAGTAGCAGCCACTTGGATTTTAGGTGCTCTTTTGAGCATTGTGGTCATGCTGATGGGCTTTGTCGGTCTGTATCCACTCTTGCAATATTTAGATACCCCTGCAGAAATCCTTCCTCAATCCTATCAATATATTTCTATGATAGTGACTTGTGTAGGCGTCAGCTTTGCTTATAACCTCTTTGCGGGATTGTTGCGGTCCATTGGAGACAGTCTAGCGGCTCTTGGATTTCTGATTTTTTCTGCCTTGGTCAATGTGGTTCTGGATCTCTATTTCATTACGCAACTGCATCTGGGAGTTCAATCTGCGGGGCTTGCTACCATTATCTCGCAAGGGTTGTCAGCGGTTCTCTGCTTTTATTATATCCGTAAGAGTGTTCCAGAACTGATCCCTCAACTCAAGCATTTTAAATGGAACAAGGCCTTGTACGCGGATCTCTTGGAGCAAGGTTTGGCTATGGGTTTGATGAGTTCGATTGTGTCTATCGGTAGTGTGATTTTACAATCCTCGGTCAATACCTTTGGAGCAGTGATTATAAGTGCCCAGACGGCGGCGCGTCGCATTATGGCCTTTGCTCTCCTTCCAATGACGGCTATTTCTTCTGCTATGACGACCTTTGCCTCTCAAAATCTCGGGGCTAAGCGACCAGACCGCATTGTTCAAGGTCTTGGTATTGGGAGTCGTTTGAGCATGTCCTGGGCAGGTTTTGTTTGTATTTTCCTCTTTTTTGCCAGTCCTGCCTTGGTTTCCTTCTTGGCCAGTTCGACAGATAGTTACTTGGTTGAAAATGGTAGTCTCTACTTACAAATCAGTTCAGTCTTTTATCCGATTTTGAGCCTCTTATTGATTTATCGGAACTGTTTGCAGGGCTTGGGACAAAAAATCTTACCACTTGTTTCCAGCTTTATAGAACTAATCGGGAAAATCGTTTTTGTGGCTTTAATTATCCCTTGGGCAGGGTATAGGGGAGTCATCCTTTGCGAACCCCTTATCTGGGTTGCCATGACTACCCAACTGTACTTTTCACTTTTCCGCCATCCCCTGATAAAAGAAGGCAAGGCAATCTTGGCAGCCAAAGGACAATCCTAGCTGGATTTGCTGAACAAAATCCATTTCCTCTAGTGAAAATCGAAAAAACTTGTGTTATAATAAGAAAGATTAAAATGTGAAAAAAGGAGATTCCTAATGGGACGTAAATGGGCCAATATCGTAGCCAAGAAAACGGCTAAAGATGGAGCTAACTCTAAAGTATATGCAAAATTTGGTGTAGAAATCTATGTAGCAGCTAAAAAAGGGGATCCAGACCCAGAATCAAACACTGCTTTGAAATTTGTTATCGACCGTGCGAAACAAGCCCAAGTGCCAAAACACGTTATCGATAAAGCGATTGATAAAGCAAAAGGAAACACAGACGAAACCTTTACAGAAGGACGTTACGAAGGATTTGGACCAAATGGTTCTATGTTAATCGTTGATACCTTGACTTCAAACGTCAACCGTACCGCAGCTAATGTCCGTGCTGCCTTTGGTAAGAACGGTGGAAACATGGGTGCTTCTGGTTCAGTTTCTTACCTCTTTGACAACAAGGGGGTTATCGTATTTGCTGGGGAAGATGCGGATGCTATCTTTGAACTCTTGCTTGAAGCAGATGTGGATGTGGATGATGTCGAAGCTGAAGAAGGAACAATCACTGTTTACACAGCTCCAACTGACCTTCACAAGGCTATCGTTGCCCTTCGTGAGTCAGGTATCGAAGAATTCCAAGTGACAGAATTGGAAATGATTCCTCAATCAGAAGTGGAATTGTCAGGTGACGACCTTGAAACTTTTGAAAAACTTTACAGCGTTCTTGAAGACGACGAAGACGTACAAAAGATCTACACAAACGTAGATGGATTTTAATAAAAAGCGAACAGCTATTGAGGCTGTTCGTTTTTTTGATATTTGAACTTAGACTCTGGTTTCAGAGTCGTTTTGTTGCTTGCTTTTTTCTAGACCTAGACCGACTGCATGTTTTTGAACGAGCAAGAGCTGTCCATTGTCCTGTTTTGCAAAAGTTAAGGTAACGGTCTTGATCTTGTCTCCAATGGAGATATAGGTGATTTTTCTCGTATCGTACCCTCCGATAGTGGAGTCAAACTCGGAGTCCGGTAGTCCGTGTTTTTTGATAATATCCTTGTAGTTGGTACCACCTTTTCCTTTGTTGTCAAGGTCACCTTCGATTAAGGCGTCGAACTGTTCCTGGGTCCAGGTGAAGGTATCGTCTTCTTCCTCCTCTGGGATGGAATAGGCGCTATCATCTGTCAAGTCGCTTTCTTCTTCGCGTTCCATTGAGGAACTTGCCTCTCTATAGGAACGGTTAAACTCCCTGACAAACTCTTTGTAGACATTAGCGTACAGTACCTGGGTCGTAAAGAAAAGTACAACAGAAGCAACTGCGAGGGATGTTCCGATAATGGCCATTGTTTTTCGCTTTTTGAGATTGACGATAAGGCCGATAATCCCCAAGATAAATGCGACGATGGCGATGAAAAACGATAGATAGTTAATAAATGGGATCCAGGACCCTAAAAGTGCGATGGCTCCAAAAATGGTTGCTAAGATTCCTAAAACTCTTTGTTCTTCTGGTTTCATTTGAAAGTTTTCTCCCTTCATCGAGTGAATGGATTTCTATCCACAGTAGTTAGTGCTTATTATAGAAAAAATATTGCCTAATATCAATTTAAACTAAAATAGTTCTCTTGGAAACTTTTTTCTTGACATCTTTTCTGAAAATGATAAAATAGTTCTCATGGAAACTTAAATAGTTCTTGTGAGAACTATATTTATCGTAAGAAAGGAGCAATCATGGACAAACCGATGTTGATGTTTAAACGTTTTGGGCATCAGGTTCACCTGATGGTGCAGAAAGAAGCCAAACGCTGTGGTATTGAATTTATGGGTGGACCGCAAGGGCAGGTCCTGAGATTTTTAGATTGTCGTGAGCAAGACCAGGCTCTGGTTTTGATTAAGGATATTGAGCAGGAGCTCAACATAACCAAGTCTGTGGCGAGTAATCTAGTCAAGCGCATGGTACAAAATGGTTTGGTTGAGCTAGAGGCCAGCCCGAGCGATAAGCGGGCAAAGTTTGTTCGCTTGACGGATAAATCGCGTTCGCAGATGCAAGAAGTTAAGGCCTTTTTTGATCGGATTGATCAGAGTCTGCTAGAGGGTGTTTCAAAGTCAGACTTAGCAATCTTTGAAAAGGTCCTCAGTCAGTTGCAGGAAAATGTTGAGAAGATAGGAGAAGAGAATGAAGAAACTCGCTAAACGTATTACAGGAAAAGAGTGGGGGATGATTGTCCTTACGATTCTTTTCACTTGTTTTTCGGTCTATCTCGAGTTAGAGGTGCCGACTTATATTTCAGAAATAACAGAATTGATTGGAACACCGGGTACGGAGTTAGGACAACTATGGTCTCCTGCTACGAAGATGATGGGCTTATCTCTTCTAGCTTTTATGTCATCTGTAACAGTTGGATTTTTTGCTTCTCGTGTTGCAGCATCCTATACGGCTCATTTACGCAGTGACGTATTTCATCGCGTTTTGGATTTTTCACAGACGGAGATCAAACGTTTTTCAATACCAAGTCTTTTGACTCGGACAACCAATGATATTACCCAGGTACAGATGCTCTTTACCATGGGCTTGCAGGTGGTTACTCGTGGGCCAATCATGGCAATCTGGGCTATTGGAAAAATCCTTGGTAAGTCCGAATACTGGCTCTGGGCAGTAGTGGTAGCTGTTATCGTCAATGTTCTAATGACAACTGTTCTCATGACTCTAGCCTTTCCTAAACAATCTGTCATCCAAAAATTGACAGATAAACTCAATAGCATCACCCGTGAAAGTCTGACAGGGATTCGAGTTGTTCGTGCCTATAATGCTGAGGATTACCAAGATAAGAAATTCGAAGAGGCTAATGATGAGGTGACTCGACTCAATCTCTTTGTCAACCGTTTGATGGCCATTATGAATCCCATTATGATGGGGATTTCTAGTGGCTTGAGTTTAGCTATTTACTGGATTGGAGCCTATATCATCAACGATGCTAGCTTGACAGAGCGTTTGCCCCTCTTTAGCGATATGGTGGTCTTCATGTCTTATGCCATGCAAGTCGTGATGGGCTTCCTTCTCATGGGTGCTCTCTTTATCGTCCTTCCTCGTACATTGGTTTCTGCTGGGCGTATCAACCAAGTTTTGGACTTGCATCCTTCTATTGAAAATCCTAGTCACCCACAGGCGGCAGTTCCTTCAGTTCAGGGACAAGTGGAATTCCATGATGTAACCTTCCGCTACTCTCAAAACTCAGAAGCAGTTGTGGAACATGTCAGCTTCAAGGCAGAAGTAGGGCAAACCATTGCTTTTATTGGTTCAACTGGTTCTGGTAAATCGACACTTGTTAATCTCTTACCTCGTTTTTACGACGTGTCAGATGGAGAAATTCTAGTTGACGGTGTCAATGTGCAAGATTACGACTTGGAAGATTTGCGCAATAAAGTCGGCTATATCCCTCAAAAAGCTGTGCTCTTTTCTGGAGATGTTAAGGGAAACTTAGACTTTGGTAAGAGTCAAGAAAGTCCTCTAAGTGAACCTGCCATGTGGCAAGCTTTGGAATTGGCTCAATCTAAGAACTTTATCGAGGATAAGGAAGCAGGCCTGGCTTCAGAAGTGGCCCAAGGCGGGACCAACTTCTCAGGTGGACAAAGACAGCGTCTGGCCATTGCACGCGCCTTGGCTCGTAAGCCTGAAATCCTCATTTTTGATGATTCCTTCTCAGCCTTGGACTACAAGACAGACCGGATCTTGCGCCAAGAACTTGCTGAAAAAACACAATCCATGACCAAGCTCATCGTAGCGCAGCGAATTTCTACCATTATGGATGCTGACCTGATCATGGTTTTGGATCAAGGTAAAGTCGTGGGACAAGGCACCCACAAGGAACTTCTAGCTACCAATGAAGTTTACCAAGAAATTGCCTATTCACAACTATCGAAGGAGGAATTGGAACATGGAAAATAAGAAAATGTCCTTATGGAAACAGTGTAGACCTTTTCTAGCAGGTCTCCAACTTCCCCTACTAGTGGCTGTTGTCGCAGCTGTATGTTCTAGTATCATCACGGTGTATGGACCAACCAAGATAAAAGAAATCACTAACTTAATCTCAGATGGCTTGATGACTGGAATTGACCTGGAGGCTGTCTCAAGTATTGCTAGCTTTTTAGTTATCCTTTATGTGCTTGGTATTATCCTTAACTATACACAGGCCTATATCTTTTCAACTAGTATCCAACATTTTTCAAAACGCTTGCGGACAGCAATCGCTGAAAAGATCAATCGTTTGCCCCTTGGCTATTTTGATCGTCATTCACAAGGAGATACCCTTTCGCGCGTGACCAATGATGTGGATACGGCGGCACAATCTCTCAACCAAAGTCTGGGTACCGTTCTTTCAGCTAGTTTCTTACTGATTGCCGTTTTGGTGACCATGTTTGGGATGAACTGGATTTTGGCTCTCGTAACAGTTGTTTCAACGCTTGTTGGTTTTGCAGGTATATCAGTGATTATGGCCAAGTCACAAGGATACTTTGAGGCCCAACAAAATAATCTGGCGGCCGTCAATGGTTATGTAGAAGAAATGTATTCGGGACACAATGTTGTGACGAGCTACAATGCGGTGGACACCTCCAAAGCGAGATTTGCAGGTTTGAACCAAAACTTGCATGAGAGTATCTGGAAATCTCAGTTTATCTCTGGTATCATGATGCCAGCCATGATTTTTGTTGGGAATTTTAGTTATGTCTTGGTCATCATCGTTGGTGCAGCGCTTGCTCTAGAAGGGCATATCAGTATCGGGATTATCGTAGCCTTTATGGTCTATGTAAGAACCTTCTCACAACCCTTGTCACAGATTGCCCAAGGGATTACGAGCTTGCAACAAGCGAGTGCAGCCATGACTCGTGTATTAGAATTTTTAGCTGAAGCAGAGATGCAGGATGAATCTCACAAGGAAAGACAATTGAGCGACATGAAAGGGGAAGTAGTCTTTGATCACGTGTCCTTTGGCTATACACCAGAGCGCACCATCATCCATGATTTTTCTGCGACAGCTCATGCAGGTCAGAAGGTCGCGATTGTTGGACCGACTGGGGCTGGGAAGACAACCATTGTCAATCTTTTGATGAAGTTCTATGAGATTGATAAGGGAAGTATCCGCATCGATGGTGTGGATACCAAGGACATGAAGCGCTCTGAAGTGCACGATGCCTTCTCAATGGTCTTGCAGGACACTTGGCTCTTTGAAGGAACCATTCGAGAGAACCTGATCTATAATCAGACAGACATCAGTGATGAGCGGATGATGGAAGCCAGCAAGGCTGTGGGAATCCACCACTTTATCATGACTTTGCCAGATGGCTACGATACTGTTTTGGATGACACTGTGACCTTGTCTGTTGGACAAAAACAGCTCTTAACCATTGCTCGTGCCCTTCTCAAGGATGCACCGCTCTTGATTTTGGACGAGGCGACATCCTCAGTCGACACACGTACAGAGGAATTGATTCAAAAAGCCATGGATCATTTGATGGAGGGCAGAACTTCCTTTGTCATTGCCCATCGCTTGTCTACTATCCGAAATGCTGATTTGATTCTTGTCATGAAAGATGGCAATATCATCGAACAAGGCAACCATGAGGAACTAATGGCGCAAGGTGGCTTCTACGCTGATTTGTACAATAGTCAATTTACAGAAGACGAAGCAGAAGAATAAATCAAAAGAAGGCTTGACGGCCTTCTTTTTCTGCACTATACTAGAAGACAAATGTCTCACCTGTAGGCAAAAACAAGGTAATGAATGAGAATTTAATGAAAAATTATCAAGAATGGTATCGAAATATCAGGTCCAAACTCACTAGCCATCCCACTCTTTTATTTCTGTTACGCAGTTTCAATCGCTTGATGACAGTCGCCATGCCCCCGATCTATCTGACTTTGCTAGTCATCACTTACCTGCAACTAGGACTGGGTCAGCAGGTTGGAGTTTATGTGCTTATTCCTGCATCAGGCTTTGTGATTTTGTCTCTTTTTCGTAAGAAAATCAACCACCCGCGACCTTATGAAACTTGGGATATCTGTCCCCTTCTTGATAAGGATAGCTCGGGACAGTCGATGCCCAGTCGCCATGTCTTTTCGGCAACTATCATCTCCATGGCCTGTCTGCATGCTAGTCTACCTGTTGGATTGATATGCTTGCTCTTTTCAGCTTTGTTGGGGTTGGTGAGGGTTTTAGGGGGTGTTCATTATTCCAAGGATGTCTTGGTTGGCTATGCTTGTGGTCTGGTGTGGGGATTCCTTTTCTTCCTATTCTGACATGTAAGTTAAGCTAGTCCTACAACCACTTACGGCTTCAAATTGACCACTTGCTTTTTTGCCCTTGTATTCCTAACTTAGCTTTGATATAGTAGAGTCAGAAAGGAGATGTGATGAAGTTACGAATTGAGATTGACGGCAATTTAGAGGAGACTGAAATTGTCATCAAGACCCCCACTTTGACAGATGAAATTGCAGATTTGCAACGACTTTTGCAAGAGTCAAAGGCTCCGAGGTTGACTTTTTACAAGGGGACAGGTGAATATTATCTAGACCTGTCAGAAATTCTCTTCTTTGAAACAGAAGGGAGCAAGATTTATGCTCATAACCAGAAGGAAGCCTATGAAGTTCGTCTCAAACTTTATGAGTTGGAGTCCATCTTACCTCGCTATTTTAGTCGAGTGTCCAAGTCAACGATCGCAAACATCCGTCAGATTTACTCAGTGGACAAGTCCTTTTCAGGAACAGGCACCATTTCCTTTTATCAGACGCACAAGGAGGTTCATGTCTCACGGCATTACCAATCCCTCCTAAAAGAAAATCTAAGAAACATGAGGTAAAAAAGATGAAAAAGAAAGCATTTGGTATTGTTTTATTAGTTTTAGCAGCTTGGATCTTGCTGCAAGGGAATTTTGGAATTCCTTCTTTGGATGGCAAAATATGGCCTTTGATTGGTATCGCCTTTTTTGCTTACCAGTCAGTTGAAGCTTTGCTTCGTCGTCATCTAACATCAGCAGTTTTTACCGCTCTAGTAGCCTTAATGATTGCGAATCATTTTTATAACATTTTGCCTATCCCAAATCAGTCTTTATTTTGGGCTAGTATCTTAGCAGTGCTAGGAGTCGGCTATCTCACTCACTCAAGTAAGTTTTGGTATGGGAAAAAATGGTGGTACAATGGTGAGCGAACAGTCATCACGGATAAGGAAGTTGCTTTTGGTAGTGGAACCTTCTATAAACAAGATCAAGATCTTGTCGACGATCAGGTAGAAGTCGCTTTTGGTGATGCAAAAATCTACTATGATAACGCAGAGATGTTAGGTGATTTTGCCACTCTGAATATCGAAGTGGCTTTTGGTAATGCAACTGTCTATGTTCCGCAACACTGGCGTGTAGATTTGAAAGTAGAAACATCCTTTGGTGCAGCTAAGGCAGATGCTCCTGTAGCGCCAACAAACAAAACCTTGATTATCCGTGGGGAAGTTGCTTTTGGTAAACTCGGTGTTGTTTACGTCAAATAAAAAAATATTTTAATTCTCTTGATAAATTCAAGAAAGTGTGATAACATAGTACGGTATGTGGTGCTAGCACATCCGCTATATTAGATCTAATAGGAGGAAAACATAATGGCTAAAGTATGTTACTTTACAGGTCGTAAGACTGTATCAGGAAACAACCGTTCACACGCGATGAACCAAACAAAACGTGCCGTAAAACCAAACCTTCAAAAAGTTACGGTTCTTATCGATGGTAAACCTAAAAAAGTTTGGGCTTCAGCTCGTGCTTTGAAATCAGGTAAAGTTGAACGCGTTTAATAAAAATGAAAAGGCCACTTAGGTCTTTTTCTTTTGCTCTAAGTATAAAACCATTTGAAAAATAGAGTAAATATCCGCCGATACAGCATTCTGCTTTTACACTTGGGCTGAAATATGATAAAATAGAGTATCAACAATTTGAGGTAAAAAAAATGACTGTAAAAATTAATACAAAAGATGGTCAAATCGAACTAACAGATGAAGTGATTGCAACCGTTGTAGGTGGTGCAGCAACTGAGATTTTTGGTGTGGTCGGTATGGCTAGCAAAAATACCCTCAAAGATAATTTCCAAGCCCTCCTTGGTAAGGAAAATTATGCAAAAGGTGTTGTCGTAAAAGCAGCCGAAGATGGCAGTATTGCAGTTGATGTTTATACCGTCTTGAGCTACGGAACAAAGATTAGTGAAGTCTCAAAAAACATCCAAGAGCGTGTTCGTTTTAGTTTGGAAAACCAACTAGGAATAACTGCTCAGACTGTGAATGTCTACATTCAAAATATCAAAGTTGTAGGAGAATAATCGTGTCAAAAATTACTACCAGCTTATTTCAAGAGATGGTGCAGGCTGCATCAACTCGTTTGAATAAGCAAGCAGAATATGTCAATTCATTAAACGTCTTTCCAGTTCCAGATGGAGATACTGGGACAAACATGGGAATGACCATCGAGAATGGTGCCAAAGAAGTAGCAGACAAGCCAGCTTCTACAGTTGGAGAAGTGGCGAGCATTCTTGCTAAGGGACTCTTGATGGGTGCGCGTGGAAACTCAGGAGTTATCACGTCTCAACTTTTCCGTGGATTTTCCCAAGCTATTAAGGAAAAAGACGAATTAACAGGTCAAGACTTGGCTCTTGCTTTCCAATCCGGTGTCGAAGTAGCCTACAAGGCAGTTATGAAACCAGTCGAAGGAACTATTTTGACAGTTTCTCGTGGTGCGGCCATTGGGGCTAAGAAAAAAGCTGAGGAGACAGATGATGCTGTTGAGGTCATGCGTGCAGCCTTAGAAGGTGCTAAGAGAGCTCTAGCTAAGACACCAGAAATGCTTCCAGTCCTTAAGGAAGTTGGTGTGGTAGACTCAGGTGGTCAAGGTTTGGTCTTCATCTACGAGGGATTCCTTTCAGCTCTTACTGGTGAATACAGTGCTTCAGAAGACTTTGTAGCAACTCCTGCCAACATGAGTGAAATGATCAATGCTGAACACCACAAGTCAGTTGCTGGACATGTAGCGACTGAGGATATTACCTTCGGTTACTGTACGGAGATCATGGTAGCCCTCAAACAAGGTCCAACTTATTCTAAGGACTTTGACTACGATGAATTCCGCAACTACTTGAATGACCTTGGGGACTCGCTCCTTGTTGTCAACGATGATGAGATTGTCAAAGTTCACGTCCATACCGAAGATCCAGGTCTTGTTATGCAAGAAGGGCTTAAATATGGTAGCTTGGTCAAGGTTAAAGTGGACAACATGCGCAACCAACACGAAGCACAAGTTGAAAAAGAAGCAGCACAAGTCAGCAAGCCAGCTGAAGAGAAGGAATATGCCCTTATCGCAGTAGTAGCTGGTCAAGGTTTAGCAGATATCTTCCGTGCCCAAGGTGTGGATTATGTTATCGAAGGTGGTCAGACGATGAACCCTTCAACAGAAGACTTTATCAAGGCTGTTGAACAGGTCAATGCTCGCAACATCATCTTCTTGCCGAACAACAAAAATATCTTTATGGCAGCTCAGTCTGCGGCTGAAGTGCTTGAACAACCTGCTGTTGTTGTAGAAGCTCGTACCCTTCCTCAAGGCTTGACGAGCCTTCTTGCTTTTGATCCAAGCAAGTCTATCGAAGAAAACAAAGAACGTATGACTGCAGCTCTTGGCGATGTCATCAGCGGAAGTGTAACAACAGCCGTTCGTGATACAACTATCGATGGATTAGCAATTCATGAAAATGACAATCTTGGTATGGTCGATGGGAAAATCCTCGTGTCAAATCCTGACATGCACCAAACCTTGACTGAAACTTTGAAACATATGTTGGACGAAGATAGTGAAATCGTGACTTTCTATGTCGGCGAAGATGGAAGCGAAGAACTTGCCAATGAAATTGCCCAAGAAATCGCAGAAGAATTTGAAGATGTTGAAGTAGAGATTCACCAAGGTCAACAACCTGTATATCCATATCTTTTCAGTGTGGAATAGGAGATTTATGAAAAAAGTTTTAGGATTGATTTTTGTAGCATTACTTGCTCTTGCTGGCTGTGGTCAAACCAACACCGCAACAACAGAGTCAAGTAGTTCAGCAAGTTCGGTTGATTCATCTAGTCAGGCCAGTCAGGTAAAAGAAGAAATCAAGGAAACAACCAAAGTCCTTAAAGGGAAGATGAACGAACTTGATGTAACCATGACTTTTGTTTATACAGATGTTGTAAAACGATACAAGATGGATATGTTGGGAGAAATGGGAGAGGAGATTCCTGCAGAAATTACTCCAGAAGAATTTCAAGCAGTCTTTCGCGAAGCAGTGGAAAGCTCTCCAGAGTATATTGAAATCAAGGACGAACCTGGTGTTAAGGTTGAATATTTTACCGCCGATAATAAGAAGGTGAGAATAGTTATCGATCTTGACCTTGAAAAAGCAGATATGGATAGAGTTAAAAAGACTTATTTCTTTGAACCACTTGAGGATAGTATAGAAGACTTTAAGAAGCCAAACGCTCTGATTGCTGGTTTAAAATTACAAGGATTCAAAGAAGAATAAACGAAAGAGGCTAGGACGAAAAATCCTGCCCTCTTTTTATTTGTAAGAATCCTTTGTACGAGCAACGAACGAAGATCAGGCTTTTTTAGACTTCAAACGGTTTCTAATCTTATTCACGGAACCTAGGGACTAGGAAATTGATGCTTGGTATAGGGATATCTATCCCACCGCCTCTTTTTATGACATTTGTCATATTTCCTAGTGACAGAAGCATCTAGCTCCGCCAATTTCAAAAGACTATAATTGAAGTGTGAAATGGAGGAAGAAGAAATGAAAAATAAAATGATTGTCGCAGTGAGTTTAGTAGCAGCAGGAGTTATGACCTATCTCATGTTTTCAGGATTGGACGAGGGTTTCTACCATTTTCCTTGGGAGCTCTTTGCTGGCTTTGGAATGATGTCTTGGCTTGTCAGAGAAGGTTTGAAATTAGTAAGAGATGTGAAAAAGGAGTTTGAGGAATGAAAAAAACAATCATCTATCTCTTGATCGGTCTATCACTCTTGGTATGGTTAGTGGAAATGTTTACTGGTTGGTTTGACCAAACCGTGCTTGGCCAATTTATTCGTGGTGCTTGGGGGTTTGGATTTATGATTTTCGTTGTTTTCCCTATGGGAATGAAGTGGTTGAAAGGAGAATCTCATGGCTGTGATTAAAGTTGAGAAATTGAGTAAGAAAATAAAAGACAAGGAGATCTTGCGGAACATCTCCTTTGAAATCAACGATGGTGAATGTGTCGCCTTGATCGGGCCTAACGGAGCAGGAAAAACAACCTTGATTGATTGCCTCTTGGGTGACAAGTTCATGAGCTCAGGTCGAATAGCCATTCAAGGGTTTGCACCAACAGATCCTCGATTAAAGCAGCTTATTTCTGTCTTACCTCAAGAAAATGCAGTTGTTCAAAGCTTGAAAGTGAAAGAACTTCTATCATTTTTCAAGTCACTTTATCCCGACAGTCTTTCAGATAACGAAATTGATGACTTGCTGAGATTCTCAGACAAGCAGAAAAATCAGCTAGCGGGCAAGTTATCTGGTGGGCAAAAACGTTTGTTCTCTTTCGTGTTGACTTTAATAGGTCGTCCGGAAATTCTATTTTTAGACGAGCCAACTGCTGCCATGGATACGTCGACACGTCAGCATTTTTGGGAAATTGTCAATCGGTTAAAGAAAAATGGTGTCACCATTGTCTACTCTTCTCACTATATCGAAGAGGTAGAACATACGGCTGACCGCATTTTGGTGCTCCATAAGGGAGAATTGATTCGCGATACGACGCCTTATGCTATGCGTGGTGAAGAACAAGAAAAACATTTCACGGTACCTCTAACTTATCAGGAAATTATCAGCACTTTGGACCAGGTTCAAGAGATTGAAATCAAGCAAAATGCTCTTTCCTTCACAACCAAAGAAGCCAGCCAAGTATGGAAAGCCTTACAAGAACAGGGCTGCACGATCGAAGAAATTGAAGTTCGCAATCGAACTCTCTTAGACAGTATCTTCGAAACGACTCAAGACTAAAGGAGATTGATGATGAAAAATATGACAAGTCTCATGAAAGTGGAAATCATTCTGATGAAACGGCAAGCAGTCTACTATTTGCTATCTATCGGACTCCCAAGTGTGTTTTACCTTATCTTTTCTGGTATGATGTCAGGGTCAGATATTCCAGAAATTGTTCTTCAAGTCTATCTTTTTGCCATGACGCTCTTTAGTATCATGTCAAGCGCCTTTTTCAGTATCCCTAGCACACTCGAGTCTGACAAGACAAACAACTGGCAAAAATTGATTCAACATTCTCCTGTATCTATGGTAGAATATTATGTATCAAAGCTGTTCAGTACTCTGCTGACTTTCTTGTTATCAATTATAGTTGTCTTTTCGGTTGGTCATTTTGTCCGTGGAGTTACGCTACCTTGGCTTGACTGGTTGGGAATCGGTGCTATTTTGCTGGTCGGAAGTGTGGTCTTTATCAGTATGGGTGTCTTGGTGAGTTTGCTTCCCAGTGCTCAACTGATGACGGTTATTGGAAATATTGCCTATATTGCTTTGGCTGTCCTAGGTGGACTGTGGTTTCCTTTGAATTCCTTCCCAGAATGGCTCCAATCTATTGGAAAACTGACTCCAACCTATCAACTGATGCAGGTTGTCTCTTCCTATTTGGAGCACCATGAATTTAATATTCTTTCTGCCTTGGTTGTGCTAGGATATACAGTTTTCTTTGGTGTCTTGGTAATCCAGCTCAAAAAACGGATTGAGGTAAAATAAATTGTTGGAAAAATTAAAAAACACTCATTATATGTTTCATATTTCAATAGTGTTTATCATCTTTCCTATAGCGGGTGTCATCGTTGGAGAGTACCCGCTTTTAACCTTGTTATGGACTTTACTATTTGTTCTTGCCTTCTACTCGGTTTTAATCAGTCAGAATCGCACCGTGCAGTGGCTAGCTTGGTGGATCATGCTTGCCTACATTTTTTACAGTTCCATCTGGCTAAATGCGAGCTTCGCTTGGTTTATCTTTTATTTATCTAATCTCCTTATTTATGAGCTGGATGAGGTTTCTTTCCACTCTTGGCGTTTTGTCAGTTTTGTTGTCTTACAACCGATGATTTTAACTGGAATCTCTATGGTTGGTCAAGTTAGTCCCTGGCACCTCCTCTTTTTCTTGGTGACCTTTATCGTTTCTGATGCCTTGACCTTCGGTCTTTATCGGATTCAGGTATCTGAACAGATAAAAGAAGAAAAGATGAAACAAAATGCCAAGCTCAGTCTTTTCTTGGCTGAAAATGAACGGAGTCGTATCGGTCAGGATCTTCATGACAGTCTAGGCCATACCTTTGCCATGTTGAGTGTGAAGACGGACCTTGCCCTCCAGCTTCTTCAAATGCAGGCCTATCCTCAAGTGGAAAAAGAGTTAAAAGAAATTCATCAGATCAGTAAAGAATCCATGAATGAAGTCCGTACAATTATCGAAAATCTTAAAACAAGAACCCTTGCTTCCGAATTTGCGACTGTTAAAAAAATGCTGGAAATTGCAGGAATTGAAACGGAAATAAATCACCAACTAGATACTGCTAGCCTTACTCAGGAATTAGAATCAACGGCTTCCATGATTTTACTTGAGTTAGTGACCAACATCATCAAACATGCCAAAGCATCGAAAGCTCACTTGAAATTAGAACGAACTGAGAAAGAACTCATTCTAACAGTGAGAGACGATGGCTGTGGCTTTGCTTCTCTAAAAGGGGATGAGCTTCATACCGTTCGAGACCGTGTCCTTCCTTTTTCAGGAGAAGTAAAAGTGATCAGTCAGAAACATCCGACTGAAGTGCAGGTTCGGTTATCTTATAAGGAGAGAAACTAAGATGAAACTACTTGTTGCAGAAGATCAAAGTATGTTGCGAGATGCCATGTGCCAGTTGCTTACCTTTCAACCAGATGTAGAGTCTGTCCTACAAGCCAAGGATGGCCAAGAAGCAATCCAACTTTTAGAAAAAGAGTCTGTGGATATCGCCATTCTTGACGTAGAAATGCCTGTTAAGACAGGCCTCGAAGTCTTGGAGTGGATACGAGCAGAAAAGCTAGAAACAAAGGTAGTTGTGGTGACGACTTTCAAGCGCCCTGGCTATTTTGAACGCGCGATTAAGGCTGGAGTGGATGCCTATGTTTTGAAAGAAAGAAGCATTGCAGACCTCATGCAAACCTTGCACACGGTCCTCGAAGGACGCAAGGAGTATTCGCCTGAATTGATGGAAGTGGTTATGACGCATCCCAATCCATTGACAGAACAAGAGATTGCTGTCTTAAAGGGAATCGCTCAGGGCTTATCCAACCAAGAAATTGCAGACCAACTCTATCTATCAAACGGAACTGTCCGAAACTATGTCACCAATATTCTTTCCAAGCTAAATGCAGGCAATCGAACGGATGCAGCTAACATCGCAAAAGAATCAGGTTGGCTTTGATAAGAAAGATAAAAAAACATCTCAAACGAATCTTTAATCGAAGGAAATCCATACCAGAAAGTAGGAGGCAAAACTGCCTCCTTTTCTGGTTTAGAAAAGCGGTAAGAACTAGTGTCAAAGAGTTAAAAGATCAGAATAAAAACGAAAAAAATATTGACAAGGATAGAAAAAATGTGTTACAATAATAGACGGTACTTTTTACTTTTGGTCTCTCAAAAGTGTACAGGGACGTGCTGACAAATGTTGCAAAAGTACACACAGATGGTAGCTGTCACCAAGTGTATCATCACCAAAAATAAAAAAACACAGGAGAATGTAGATGCCTACAATTAACCAATTGGTTCGCAAACCGCGTAAATCAAAAGTAGAAAAATCTAAATCACCAGCTTTGAACGTTGGTTACAACAGTCACAAAAAAGTTCAAACAAACGTTTCTTCACCACAAAAACGTGGTGTAGCAACTCGTGTTGGAACAATGACACCTAAAAAACCGAACTCTGCCCTTCGTAAATTCGCTCGTGTACGTTTGAGCAACCTTATCGAAGTTACTGCCTACATCCCAGGTATCGGACACAACTTGCAAGAGCACAGCGTGGTGCTTCTTCGCGGTGGACGTGTAAAAGACCTTCCAGGGGTACGTTACCATATCGTCCGTGGTGCACTTGATACTGCAGGTGTTAACGATCGTAAACAAGGCCGTTCTAAATACGGAACTAAACGTCCGAAAAAAGCATAAGGAAAGGGGATAAAGAGAAATGAGTCGTAAAAATAGAGCTCCAAAACGTGAAGTATTGCCAGATCCGCTTTACAATTCACAATTAGTTACTCGTCTTATCAACCGCGTTATGCTTGACGGTAAACGTGGTACAGCTGCTTCAATCGTTTACGGTGCTTTTGAGCAAATCAAAGAAGCTACTGGTAACGATGCACTTGAAGTATTTGAAACAGCTATGGGAAATATCATGCCTGTACTTGAAGTACGTGCACGTCGTGTTGGTGGATCTAACTACCAAGTCCCAGTTGAAGTTCGTCCAGAACGTCGTACAACACTTGGACTTCGTTGGTTGGTAACAATCGCTCGCCTTCGTGGTGAACACACAATGCAAGACCGTCTTGCAAAAGAAATCTTGGATGCTGCTAACAACACTGGTGCAGCTGTTAAGAAACGTGAAGACACTCATCGTATGGCTGAAGCTAACCGTGCCTTCGCACACTTCCGTTGGTAATATAGGATGCGAAAGCGTTAAGAAAGTCCCAGAGAAAATAGGGAATCAAAGCAGGTTGCGATTGCAACCAATGAGATTCATCTTTTTCTCCAGACTTTTAGCTTGAGCTCAACTAGATCATGATGCTAGGAACGGTAAGGATGCACAGTGAGAATAGGAAACTGACGCAGTATTCGACGAATACAAGGAAGTTTATCTTTTTCACACAGCATCCCGTTCCGGCTCAAATCGGCTAGCTAACTCTAGCCCGAGTTCAATTCAACTTATCTACAAGTTGAAGCCAACACATAACATGAAAACATTGAGAACGGGTAGGTCCTGCCTATCCGTTTTTATTAAAATCGTGTTATAATAGAATAGAAATTAAAATAAATAGGAGAAACAAACCTCATGGCACGCGAATTTTCACTTGAAAAAACTCGTAATATCGGTATCATGGCTCACGTCGATGCCGGTAAAACAACAACTACTGAGCGTATTCTTTACTACACTGGTAAAATCCACAAAATCGGTGAAACTCACGAAGGTGCGTCACAAATGGACTGGATGGAGCAAGAGCAAGAACGTGGTATCACTATCACATCTGCTGCGACAACAGCTCAATGGAATAACCACCGCGTAAACATCATCGACACACCAGGACACGTGGACTTCACTATCGAAGTACAACGTTCTCTTCGTGTATTGGACGGTGCGGTTACTGTTCTTGACTCACAATCAGGTGTTGAGCCTCAAACTGAAACAGTTTGGCGTCAAGCAACTGAGTACGGAGTTCCACGTATCGTATTTGCTAACAAAATGGACAAAATCGGTGCTGACTTCCTTTACTCAGTAAGCACACTTCACGACCGTCTTCAAGCAAACGCACACCCAATCCAATTGCCAATCGGTGCTGAAGATGACTTCCGCGGTATCATCGACTTGATCAAGATGAAAGCTGAAATCTATACTAATGACCTTGGTACAGATATCCTTGAAGAAGATATTCCAGCTGAATACCTTGACCAAGCTCAAGAATACCGTGAAAAATTGGTTGAAGCAGTCGCTGAAACTGATGAAGACTTGATGATGAAATACCTTGAAGGTGAAGAAATCACTAACGAAGAATTGAAAGCTGCTATCCGTAAAGCAACTATCAACGTTGAATTCTTCCCAGTATTGTGTGGTTCTGCCTTCAAGAACAAGGGTGTTCAATTGATGCTTGATGCGGTTATCGACTACCTTCCAAGCCCACTTGATATCCCAGCAATCAAAGGTATCAACCCAGATACAGATGAAGAAGAAACTCGTCCAGCATCTGACGAAGAGCCATTCGCAGCTCTTGCCTTCAAGATCATGACTGACCCATTCGTAGGTCGTTTGACATTCTTCCGTGTATACTCAGGTGTTCTTCAATCAGGTTCTTACGTATTGAACACTTCTAAAGGTAAACGTGAACGTATCGGACGTATCCTTCAAATGCACGCTAACAGCCGTCAAGAAATTGACACTGTTTACTCAGGTGATATCGCTGCTGCCGTTGGTTTGAAAGATACAACAACTGGTGACTCATTGACAGATGAAAAAGCTAAAATCATCCTTGAGTCAATCAACGTTCCAGAACCAGTTATCCAATTGATGGTTGAGCCAAAATCTAAAGCTGACCAAGACAAGATGGGTGTTGCCCTTCAAAAATTGGCTGAAGAAGATCCAACTTTCCGCGTTGAAACTAACGTTGAAACTGGTGAAACAGTTATCTCTGGTATGGGTGAACTTCACCTTGATGTCCTTGTTGACCGTATGCGTCGTGAGTTCAAAGTTGAAGCGAACGTAGGTGCTCCTCAAGTATCTTACCGTGAAACATTCCGCGCTTCTACTCAAGCACGTGGATTCTTCAAACGTCAGTCTGGTGGTAAAGGTCAATTTGGTGATGTATGGATTGAATTTACTCCAAACGAAGAAGGAAAAGGATTCGAATTCGAAAACGCAATCGTCGGTGGTGTGGTTCCTCGTGAATTTATCCCAGCGGTTGAAAAAGGTTTGGTAGAATCTATGGCTAACGGTGTTCTTGCAGGTTACCCAATGGTTGACGTTAAAGCTAAACTTTACGATGGTTCATACCACGATGTCGACTCATCTGAAACTGCCTTCAAGATCGCGGCTTCACTTGCCCTTAAAGAAGCTGCTAAGTCAGCACAACCAGCTATCCTTGAGCCAATGATGCTTGTAACCATCACTGTTCCTGAAGAAAACCTTGGTGATGTTATGGGTCACGTAACTGCTCGTCGTGGACGTGTTGATGGTATGGAAGCACACGGTAACAGTCAAATCGTACGTGCTTACGTTCCACTTGCTGAAATGTTTGGTTACGCAACTGTTCTTCGTTCAGCATCTCAAGGACGTGGTACCTTCATGATGGTATTTGACCACTACGAAGATGTACCTAAGTCAGTACAAGAAGAAATCATTAAGAAAAACAAAGGTGAAGACTAATCAGTCCTCGCTCTAGAAGGAAGTCACTTAGTGGCTTCCTTTTTTTATGCCTATCTCAAGCATCTTGTATGTCTATATTTGCAAAATGAAAGAAATCTAGTAAGGATTTTAGAAAGTCTATTTACTAAGAAAATAGAGAAAGTTAATAAATGAAAGTTAATAAAGAATCCGATTTTGTTTAAATACTTAATAAAAATTAGAAAAACATTCATAAATACACTCTCAGATAGAAAATTCAGAAAATTGCTTCTTTTGTCTTGAAAATTTTTGAAAAAATGGTATGATAGTAACAAGCTATTTTTAAGAGAAGAGAAAGGGGAACAATGGAGAAAATCAGTTTAGACGCTCCTAAGACGGGGTCGGATCTAGTTTTGGAAACACTCCGTGATTTAGGAATTGATACCATATTTGGTTATCCTGGTGGGGCTGTCTTGCCTTTATATGATGCGATTTATAATTTCAAAGGTATTCGTCACATTTTAGGTCGTCATGAGCAAGGATGTTTGCACGAAGCTGAAGGTTATGCCAAATCAACTGGAAAGTTGGGTGTCGCAGTCGTCACAAGCGGACCAGGAGCAACAAATGCCATTACAGGGATTGCGGATGCCATGAGCGATAGCGTTCCCCTTTTGGTCTTTACGGGTCAGGTGGCGCGAGCAGGTATTGGGAAGGATGCCTTTCAGGAGGCAGACATTGTGGGGATTACGATGCCAATCACTAAGTACAACTACCAAGTGCGTGAGACAGCAGACATTCCACGAATTATCACCGAAGCTGTTCATATCGCGACCACAGGTCGTCCAGGTTCAGTCGTGATTGACTTGCCTAAGGATGTATCTGCTCTTGAAACAGACTTCATCTATTCGCCCGAAGTGCATCTACCAAGTTATCAACCGACGATAGAACCAAATGACATGCAAATCAAGAAAATCTTGAAACAATTGTCCAAAGCTAAGAAACCTGTTTTGTTGGCAGGTGGTGGGATCAGCTATGCAGAAGCTTCTAAAGAGCTCAATGAATTTGCTGAACGCTATCAAATTCCAGTCGTGACCAGTCTTTTGGGGCAAGGAACGATTGCGACAAGTCATCCACTCTTCCTCGGAATGGGAGGCATGCACGGTTCTTTCGCAGCTAACATTGCGATGACCGAAGCGGACTTTATGATTAGTATTGGTTGCCGTTTCGATGACCGCCTGACTGGAAATCCTAAGACCTTTGCTAAAAATGCCAAGGTTGCTCATATCGATATTGATCCAGCAGAGATTGGTAAGATTATCAGTGCAGATATTCCAGTGGTTGGGGACGCAAAGAAAGCCTTGCAGATGCTACTAGCAGAACCAACTGTCCATAACAATACTGAAAAGTGGATTGACAAAGTCACTAAGGACAAGAACCGCGTTCGTTCTTATGATAAGAAAGAACGTGTGGTTCAACCGCAGGCAGTCATTGAACGCATCGGTGAGTTGACGAATGGGGATGCTATTGTCGTTACTGACGTGGGCCAACACCAAATGTGGACAGCCCAGTATTACCCATATCAGAATGAACGTCAATTGGTCACATCTGGTGGCTTGGGTACCATGGGATTTGGAGTTCCTGCAGCTATCGGAGCTAAGATTGCCAATCCAGAAAAAGAGGTCGTTCTTTTTGTCGGTGATGGTGGCTTCCAAATGACCAACCAAGAACTAGCTATCCTAAACATCTACAAGGTACCCATTAAGGTCGTGATGCTGAATAACCACTCACTAGGAATGGTTCGTCAGTGGCAGGAATCCTTCTATGAGGGTAGGACTTCAGAGTCAGTCTTTGACACTCTTCCTGACTTCCAGCTAATGGCACAAGCCTATGGAATCAAGAACTACAAGTTTGACAATCCAGAAACTATAGAGAAGGATCTAGAGGTCATTCTAGAGAATGTGCCGATGTTTATCGAGGTGGATATTTCTCGTAAGGAACAGGTTTTACCAATGGTACCAGCTGGGAAGAGCAATCATGAGATGTTGGGGGTGAAGTTCCATGCGTAGAATGTTAACAGCAAGACTACAAAACCGCTCAGGAGTACTCAACCGTTTTACGGGTGTCCTTTCTCGCCGTCAGGTCAATATTGAGAGTATCTCGGTCGGTGCGACTGAGGATCCAAACGTTTCACGGATTACCATCATCATTGATGTGGCTTCTCATGATGAGGTCGAGCAAATCATCAAGCAACTCAACCGTCAGATCGATGTGATTCGCATTCGGGATATTACAGATAAACCACACTTGGAAAGAGAAGTTATCTTGGTGAAGGTGTCTGCGCCTGCTGAAAAGCGTGCAGAAATCTTGGCTATTATTCAACCTTTCCGCGCAACGGTGGTGGATGTGGCTCCAAGCTCGATTACGATCCAGATGACGGGGAATGCTGAAAAGAGTGAGGCACTCTTGCGAGTAATCCGTCCTTATGGAATTAGGAATATTGCTCGTACGGGAGCAACTGGATTTACCCGCGACTAATACTCTTTGATTTTCATTGAGTATAAGAAAACAATTTAAATTTGTTAAACAAGTCTAAAAGGCAATAAATAATAGAAAAGAGAGAAAAACTATGGCAGTACAAATGGAATACGAAAAAGATGTAAAAGTAGCAGCACTTGACGGTAAAAAAATCGCCGTAATTGGGTATGGATCACAAGGTCATGCTCATGCGCAAAACTTGCGTGATACAGGACACGATGTGATTATCGGTGTGCGTCCAGGTAAATCTTTTGATAAAGCCAAAGAAGACGGTTTTGACACTTATACAGTAGCAGAAGCGACTAAGTTGGCTGATGTGATCATGATTTTGGCACCAGACGAAATCCAAGCAGACCTTTATGCTGAAGAAGTAGCTCCAAACTTGGAAGCTGGTAACGCCCTTGGATTTGCTCATGGCTTTAACATTCATTTCGAATTTATCAAAGCGCCAGAGAGCGTAGACGTCTTTATGTGCGCACCTAAAGGACCTGGGCACTTGGTACGTCGTACTTTCGAAGAAGGTTTTGGAGTTCCAGCCCTTTACGCAGTTTACCAAGATGCTACTGGAAATGCAAAAGATATCGCTATGGATTGGGCTAAGGGAGTTGGTTCAGCACGCGTTGGTCTTCTTGAAACAAGCTTCAAGGAAGAAACAGAAGAAGATCTCTTTGGTGAACAAGCGGTTCTTTGCGGTGGTTTGACTGCTTTGATGGAAGCTGGTTTCGAAGTATTGACAGAAGCTGGCTATGCACCAGAATTGGCTTACTTTGAAGTTCTTCACGAAATGAAACTCATCGTTGACTTGATCTATGAGGGTGGATTTAAGAAAATGCGTCAATCTATCTCAAACACTGCTGAGTTTGGTGACTACGTATCAGGTCCACGTGTCATTACTGACCAAGTCAAAGAAAACATGAAGGCTGTTCTTGCAGATATTCAAAATGGCAAGTTTGCCAATGACTTTGTCAATGACTACAAGGCTGGTCGTCCAAAATTGACTGCTTACCGTGAGCAAGCTGCAGATCTTGAAATTGAAAAAGTTGGTGTAGAACTACGTAAAGCAATGCCATTCGTTGGTAAAAACGATGATGATGCTTTCAAAATCTATAACTAATTCTTAGAATAAAAACAGAAGGCGAGTTGGGGGGTACCTAACTTGCTTTTTACCTTGTAAAGTATTTGAGGAGGAGACATGCTAAGTGCAAAAGATGTGGTGAAAGCCCACAAAGTTTTAAGTGGTGTAGTAGTGAATACACCACTGGAATATGATCATTATTTATCAGAAAAGTATGGAGCTAAGATCTATCTGAAAAAGGAAAATGCGCAACGAGTTCGCTCTTTTAAAATTCGTGGAGCTTATTATGCCATCTCGCAATTGACAAAAGAAGAACGTGGGCGAGGTGTGGTCTGTGCATCGGCGGGGAATCACGCTCAAGGTGTCGCTTATACTTGTAAGGAGATGAAAATTCCTGCGACAATTTTTATGCCCATCACAACGCCTCAACAAAAGATTGGGCAAGTTCGCTTCTTTGGAGGTGACTATGTGACGATCAAATTAGTCGGAGATACTTTCGACGCTTCGGCTAAGGCAGCCCAAGAATTCACCGTTTCAGAAAATAGAACCTTTATCGATCCTTTTGATGATGTCCATGTTCAGGCAGGACAAGGAACAGTTGCCTATGAAATCTTAGAAGACGCTCGAAAAGAGTCAATCGACTTTGACACTGTTCTCGTTCCAGTCGGTGGTGGAGGTCTGATTGCAGGAGTTTCTACCTATATCAAGGAAACAAATCCGGAAATGGAAATCATCGGTGTTGAAGCCAATGGTGCCCGTTCGATGAAGGCGGCTTTTGAAGCTGGAGAGCCAGTTAAATTAAAAGAAATCGACAAGTTTGCTGATGGGATAGCTGTACAGAAAGTTGGGCAATTGACCTATGAAGCGACTCGTCGGAATGTTGAAACTCTTATAGGAGTGGATGAAGGCTTGATTTCGGAGACCCTGATTGATCTTTATTCCAAGCAAGGAATTGTCGCCGAACCGGCTGGAGCTGCCAGTGTTGCGGCCTTGGAAGTTCTATCGGACTATATCAAAGGCAAAACAATCTGCTGTATCATTTCTGGAGGAAATAACGATATTAACCGTATGCCAGAAATGGAAGAGCGTGCCTTGATTTATGATGGTATCAAGCATTACTTTGTAGTCAATTTCCCACAACGTCCAGGAGCTCTCCGAGAGTTTGTAAATGATATCTTGGGACCGCATGATGATATTACTCGTTTTGAGTATATCAAACGGGCCAGCAAGGGGACAGGGCCGGTCTTGATTGGGATTGCTCTTGCGGATAAGCATGATTATAATGGCTTGATTCATCGGATGGAAAAGTTTGACCCATCTTATATTAATTTGAATGGGAATGAGACTTTGTATAATATGTTAGTGTAAAATAAAATAAAATTATTATCATATTATTTGCGTAATTAATATGATGGTGCTATAATGAGGGTGATGAAAGGGGGGGATTCCCATGGTTTTACATGCTTTACTTGTTCTATTTTTTCTAGTGCTGATAGTATCAGCGATTGTAATTAGTTCTGTATATGTAGTACGGCAACAATCTGTCGCTATTATTGAACGCTTTGGTAAATACCAAAAGTTGAGTAATAGTGGTATTCATGTACGAGCTCCTTTTGGAATTGATAGGATTGCGGCTAGAGTCCAACTACGATTGTTGCAAAGTGAGATCGTTGTAGAAACTAAGACGCAGGATAATGTATTTGTAACGATGAATGTGGCTACTCAATATCGAGTGAATGAAAACAACGTTACGGATGCTTATTATAAATTGATGCGTCCAGAAGCTCAGATTAAATCCTATATCGAAGATGCTTTACGTTCATCTGTACCTAAGTTAACTTTAGATGAGTTATTTGAGAAGAAAGATGAAATTGCATTAGAAGTTCAAAAACAAGTAGCAGAAGAAATGTCTACATATGGGTATATCATTGTCAAAACGCTGATTACGAAGGTTGAACCTGATGCTGAAGTAAAACAATCAATGAATGAAATCAATGCTGCCCAACGTAAAAGAGTTGCAGCGCAAGAACTTGCTGAAGCAGATAAGATTAAAATCGTGACCGCAGCAGAAGCAGAAGCAGAAAAAGATCGCCTACATGGGGTAGGGATTGCAGAGCAGCGTAAAGCGATTGTTGACGGACTTGCTGATTCTATTCAAGAATTAAAAGGAGCCAATGTTGAACTCACGGAAGCCCAGATTATGTCCATTCTATTAACAAATCAGTATTTGGATACTTTGAATAATTTCGCAGACAATAAGGGCAATAACACCATCTTCCTACCAGCAAATCCTGATGGAGTTGAAGATATACGAACAAGCATATTATCAGCTTTAAAAGCTAAGTAATAACAATTCATTATTTGTTTTCAATAAGTAGATGTTTTTTGGATAATCCTAAAAGAATGGATATATTTCAGTATCGTAAAGAATAAAATAGGAGAAGAACATGGCTAAGTCAAACTTTGAAAAAGTAGAATCAGTTGTTGGCTGGGTTCGTGATAAGAAAATCACAGGCTACCGTATCTCTAAGGAAACCAACGCCCGTGAAATGTCTATCATTGCTCTAGCACAAGGTCGCGCAAAAGTTAAAAATATTTCATTTGAAACAGCCCTAGGTTTAATTGATTTCTATGAAAAAAATCATGAAAAATTTGAAGATTAAACCACGCTTACAGGCAGATTCTTAAAGCGGATCTGTCTTTCTTTTTCCTAATTACTAAAAAAGACTGCATTCTTTATGCAGTCTTTTATCTTATTTAAGATAGCGCTGAAGAAACTCTCGCGTCCGTTCTTCTTTAGGGTTCGTGAAGAGGTCTTCTGGCTTGCCTTCTTCAGCAATGACGCCCTTATCCATAAAGATGACACGGTGAGAGACATCGCGGGCGAACTCCATTTCGTGGGTTACGACGATCATGGTCAATCCTTCCTGAGCCAGGTCTTGCATGATTTTAAGGACTTCCCCGACCATTTCTGGGTCAAGGGCAGATGTTGGTTCGTCGAAGAGAATGGCATCAGGATTCATGGAGAGAGCGCGGGCGATAGCCACGCGTTGTTTTTGACCCCCTGAGAGTTGTTTAGGCTTGGCTTGCCAGTAGCGTTCACCCATGCCAACTTTTTCAAGATTTTCTTTGGCAATTTTTTCAGCTTCAGAGCGTTCTCGTTTGAGGACAGTCGTTTGGGCGACAATCGTATTTTCGAGAACATTGAGGTTTTCAAAGAGGTTAAAGGATTGAAAAACCATACCGAGTTTTTCACGATAGTGAGTCAGGTCATAGCCTTTTGCAAGGACGTTTTCTCCTCGGTAGAGAATTTCCCCCTCGGTAGGTGTTTCAAGTAGATTGATCGAACGTAGGAAGGTTGATTTTCCGCTTCCTGAGCTCCCGATGATGGAGATAACCTCTCCTTTGTGGACTGATAGAGAGATGTCTTTTAGGACTTCGTTTTGTCCATAGGATTTTTTGAGGTGTTTAATTTCAAGAATGGGTTGACTCATTATTTCAAGTCCTCCGTTTGCATTTGATTAGCACCTGTAGTGTAGGTATCCATGTCCATACGTCTTTCGATGAAGCGTAGAATACGGGTCACTGTGAAGGTGAGGACAAAGTAAATCACGGCAATGATTGTAAATGTCTGGAAGTATTGATAAGTTTGGGTGGCCACAGTATTACCAGAGAAGTAGAGTTCTACCACAGAGATAACATTCAGTACAGAGGTATCTTTGATATTGATGACAAACTCATTACCAGTAGCAGGTAAGATATTGCGAACGACCTGAGGTAGGACAACCTTGCGCATGGTCTGATTGTGGGTCATACCAAGAGCGGTTGCGGCTTCAAATTGTCCCGTGTCAACTGCTAGGATACCTCCACGGACGATTTCTGTCATGTAGGCACCCGTGTTGATTGAAACGATGAAGATGGCTGCAAGTGTACGATCGAGATTGATTCCGAAGGCTTGCGCTGTACCATAGTAAATAACCATAGATTGAACAATCATTGGTGTACCACGGAAAATTTCAATATAGACATTGAGGATCCAGCCAAGTAGTTTTTGCAAGCCATAGATTGCCTTGTTTTCAGATAGAGGGGCTGTACGGAAGACTCCGATTGCAAGCCCGATAATAAGCCCTGTGACGGTCCCGATAATGGAGATTAAGAGTGTGATACCAGCGCCGCGCAGGAGTTGTTGCCAGTTTTCAGAAAGAATTTTAGTGACTTGGCTAAAGAAACTACTTTCTTCCTCCGTTGTTGTCGCCTCCACTGGTTGCTCTTTAATCATACGATCCATCAGTGCAACTTGCTCATCCTTAGAGATGGTTTCGATGCTGGCATTGATTTGGCTGATGCGACTGTCATCTTTACGAAGTCCAATGGCAATAGCTGTATCTTCTTCGCCAGTTTTGAAACCTGGTTGGGGTTGGATCATTTTGAACTTAGCGTTGGCAGACTCAGCGGTCAGGGCTTCAGGTCGTTCAGAAACATAGGCATCAATGACACCGGCTTCCAGAGCTTGGCGCATCTGAGCGAAGTCGCCCATAGCAGTTTCTTTTTTGGCACCTGGAATTTGGGAAATCAGGTCATAAAGGTAAACACCTTGTTGAGAAGTGATTTTTGCTCCGTTAAAGTCTTCCAAAGATTTGGCATTCGCATAGGCAGAGTCCTTTTTTACCAATAGAACCGGTTCGCTAGTATAGTAACTGCTTGAAAAAGCAATTTCTTGTTTGCGTTCAGCGGTTGGGCTCATACCGGCAATGATCATATCAATTTTGCCAGAAGTAAGGGCTGGAACAAGTCCTTCCCATTTGGTTTTCACGACCAAAGGTTCCTTGCCTAAGTCTTTGGCAATCTTTTTTGCGATTTGAACATCGTAGCCGTTGGCATATTGGTTGGTACCGTCGATTTTGACGGCGCCGTTACTATCGTCGTCTTGGGTCCAGTTGAAGGGAGCGTAAGCAGCCTCCATCCCTATGCGTAAATATTCGTCGGCTTGGACTTGGCTAACTAGTCCTAAGGTAAGGGCTAGGCTAGCAAGGATAGATAAGCATAATTTTTTCATGTTTTCTCCTATTTCTAGTCTAAAAATGACTCTCTCTATTGTATCTAAAAATAGTGAGATTTTCAATACAAGTAAGCCTTTACTTATAAAAAATGATATAATGGTAAAAAGATTGAAAGGGAACCGATTATGAAAAAAAGATGGCTGTTGGCTTTGGTATTTACTTATTTATTATTTATACCGAACCTGGTTTTTGCAGTAGACTTTGATATCTTATCCTATCAGGGGGATTTGAATATTCATGCAGATAATACTGCAATTTTTAAGGAAACAATTACCTATCGTTTTGGAGATGATTACAATGGTCAGTTAGTTGGACTCGGGAAAGCTGGGAAAATGCCAGAAGGATTTGACATTGATCCCGATCCGACCGTTCAGGTCTCTAAAAATGGCAGAATTGTTCAAAATGCTTCCTTCTATACTATGGAGGAAGAGGACGGTTACAAGGTAAAAATTTACAATGCTGGATATGCTGGAGATACTGTTCGGGTAACGGTTACCTGGAAACTAACAAACCTTCTCTTCTTATATAAGGATATCGCAGAGCTAAATTGGCAGCCTTTGACAGATAGTACTGGAGACATCAAAGAGATTGAGTTCAAGGTCAGCTCAGATACTCCAGCAGAGAAACTCTATTTTCATGCAGGCCAACTCCTAAGGGACTCTAGTGTTGAAAAAGTAAAGAATCTCTATCATGTCAAGATGAAAGATCTTCCTAGAAAGAGACAAATCGAGCTACACGCATACTGGCTGAGAAGTGCTTTTGCAGGAGCTCCAGATCAAGGATTAGAGGAAGAACGTTTAACGGATTTTAATCGAATTGAAAACAATATAGCGACAGAAAAAGCGCAAAGTGAGATTATGATGAAATGGGTCTTCCCGGTCATTTTTATGAGTCTCTTACTTCCAATTCCTATCTTTTATAGAATGTTTCGTCAGAGTACAACCATTAAAAAGGTCTTTCCAAAAGACCACAGGCTTTATGAGCCGCCGATGGATTTGCCTCCAATGGTTTTAGCAGAAGCAGTGTATTCAACTTCCTTAGAGGAAGTCAATCCCCTAAACAAATCAGGTTTTGGAAAATTTACTTTTGAACGTTTGATTCAGGCAACCTTGTTGGATTTAGTAGATCGAGGTCATTTATCTATTTTCCAAGGTGATGAGGAACCTTATCTACGAATTATCAGTGAAAAAGGCTTATCCAATTTTGAGAAGGAATGCCTGCGCATGACCCTATCGAATAAGAAGGAACTAGCTATTTCGGATTTATTTCCTGATTACCAAGTCTCATCTGGCTTGTACCATGGAGCTAAAGAGTCAGATGAAAAACATATCCGAGAAACAGGTATGCACCTCAAGCGTTCCTTTGAAAGAAGACTACAACGCATTCAGTCTTGTGTCAAGGATAAGGTTCATGTACTTCGTATTCCAAGCTATTATCGTCCCTTGACAAGTGAGGAACGCCGTCTTGCTCTTGGGATGCGGGTCTGTTCAGCTATAACGGCTCTAGGTGGCCTGCTTTTCTTTTACTATAGTTGGCAGACTCACGGTTTCTTCTCAATTACTTTCCTTCTCTTGGGGTTGACAGGGCTGGTAGCAAGTTTTTGGGTTCATTTTGCGATGCGAGGAGCCTATCGTGATGGAGTTCTAACAGAGGAAGGAGCGGAGATCTTCTATCTCTGGACGAGTTTTGAAAATATGCTTCGGGATATCGCTCATCTGGATCAGGCCGAGCTAGAGAGCATCGTCCTTTGGAACCGTCTACTGGTCTATGCGACTCTCTTTGGTTATGCCAAGAAGGTGAGCAAGTTAATGAAAGTTCGCCATATTCAGCTTGAAAATCCAGATTTGAATCTTTATGTAGCCTATGGTTGGCACTCACAGTTCTACACCTCAACTGCACAAATCAAGCAATATACTGCTGTCGCGAATACAGCTAGCAATTACTCTGTATCTTCTGGAAGTGGTTCTTCAGGTGGAGGATTCTCAGGAGGCGGAGGCGGTGGTAGTATCGGCGCCTTCTAAAAAATCTATCGCAATATCCGAAATTATGCTATAATAGAGGACAGAAAAAGGAGTAATGTATGTATTTTATTGAAATTTTGAAGTCAATCTTTTTTGGGATTGTTGAAGGAATTACAGAATGGTTGCCTATATCAAGTACTGGCCACTTGATCTTGGTTGAAGAATTTGTACAATATAAGGACCAAAATGAAGCCTTTATGTCCATGTTTAATGTTGTCATTCAGCTTGGTGCCATTTTAGCAGTTATGGTCATTTACTTTAATAAGCTCAATCCCTTCAAACCTGGTAAAACCAAGGTCGAAGTTCGTAGAACTTGGCAATTGTGGTCAAAAGTCTTGGTTGCGACCTTGCCTTTGCTATTGGTTTTTAAATTAGATGATTGGTTTGATGCCAACTTCCATAACATGGTTTCGGTTGCGATCATGTTGATTATCTATGGTGTTGCCTTTATCTATCTTGAAAAACGAAATAAGGCGCAAGCCATTGAACCAACAGTAACAGAACTTGAAAAACTTCCCTATAAGACAGCACTCTACATCGGACTCTTCCAAGTTCTTGCCCTCTTCCCAGGAACTAGTCGTTCTGGTGCCACTATCGTCGGCGGGTTGTTGAATGGAACAAGTCGCTCTGTCGTAACGGAATTTACCTTCTACCTCGGAATCCCTGTTATGTTTGGAGCTAGCGCTTTAAAGATTTTCAAATTTGTTAAAGCAGGTCAGCTCTTGAGTTTTGGCCAACTATTCTTGCTTCTTGTAGCCATGGGTGTTGCCTTTGGAGTCAGCCTAGTTGCTATTCGTTTCTTGACAAGCTATGTGAAGAAACACGACTTTACACTCTTTGGGAAATACCGTATCGTACTCGGTAGTGTCTTGTTGTTCTATAGTTTTGTGCGTTTATTTGTATAAGAAAAAGCTTGAAGGGAGATTCCTTCAAGCTTTTTAAAATCCTGTCACTGTGATTCCTAGTAAACGGATGCCTTTTTCTTTTTCAGCTAGTTCTTCGTAGAGTTGAAGGGCAGTTTGAGAAATCTGACTAGCATCCTGTGTTGCTTGTGGGAGGCTTTTTCGTCTAGTCAGAGTAGAGAAGTCAGCATATCGTATTTTTAGGATAATGATTTTTCCAGCTTTGTCCTGTTTACTGAGATTGAGAGCTACCTTTTCGGAGAGTAGAGTCAGCTCTTTTTTGATGTCTTCTTCTACTTGTAGGATCTTTCCATAGGTTTTTTCCTTGCCAATGGACTTACGAATGCGGTCGGGCTTGACCGGTGAGTTATGAATGCCCCTTGCCTTTCGATAAAGGTCAAAACCGAGTCTGCCGAACCGATCGATTAAAGTGACTTCTGAGACATCCAATAAGTCCGAACCGGTATAAATGCCCATTTCATGAAGGCGTTCAACTGTTTTTTTGCCCACGCCATGAAATTTAGCAATGTCCATTTGTTTGAGGAAGTCTTGGGCTTGATTTGGGAGGATAACTGTTAAACCATGTGGTTTTTGATAGTCACTAGCCATTTTAGCTAGAAATTTATTGTAGGAAACGCCAGCAGAAGCAGTCAGATGTAGTTCCTGCCAGATATCCTGTTGGATGAGGCGGGCTATTTTGACGGCAGACTTGATACCGAGTTTATTTTCTGTCACATCCAAGTAGGCTTCGTCAATACTCATAGGTTCAATCAAATCAGTGTAGCGTTTAAAAATAGCTCGAATCTCAAGTCCAACTGCCTTATACTTTTCATAATTCCCGGAGATAAAGACGGCTTGGGGACAACGCTCATAAGCTTCTTTAGAACTCATGGCAGAGTGAATACCAAAGGCTCGTGCCTCGTAGCTACAAGTAGAAACAACTCCTCGTCCGCCAGTTTGTCTAGGGTCGCTTCCAATGATGACAGGTTTGCCCTTTAATTTAGGATTGTCTCTTATTTCCACCGCAGCAAAAAAGGCATCCATGTCGATATGGATGATTTTTCTGGACAGATCATTTATCAATGGAAATATGAGCATTTCAATCCCTTTCTAGTGTCATTTTCTATTTATTATACCCTTTTTTCTGAAAAAATGGAAAAGAGTAATTCTACTTTCAAATATATAATACAGATTATGCCGATAGATAGACTGTATTAGAAAAGAAAGTAAAGAAAAAGCCTTTTTCCGCTTGTTGAAATCGGTTACTGTATGGTATACTGGTCTCATGAATGTAACAGATGACTGTTGCTAGAAAGAAAAATGAGGACATTAACATGGTTGTTAAGACAGTTGTTGAAGCACAAGACATTTTTGATAAAGCTTGGGAAGGCTTCAAAGGCGTAGATTGGAAAGAAAAAGCAAGCGTTTCTCGCTTCGTTCAAGCTAACTACACACCTTATGATGGTGATGAAAGCTTCCTTGCTGGACCAACAGAACGTTCACTTCACATCAAGAAAATTGTAGAAGAAACTAAGGCTCACTACGAAGAAACTCGTTTCCCAATGGACACTCGTCCAACATCTATTGCTGATATTCCTGCCGGATTTATCGACAAAGAAAACGAATTGATTTTCGGTATCCAAAATGATGAACTCTTCAAATTGAACTTCATGCCAAAAGGTGGTATCCGTATGGCTGAAACTACTTTGAAAGAAAATGGATACGAACCAGATCCAGCTGTTCACGAAATCTTCACTAAATACGTAACAACAGTTAACGACGGTATCTTCCGTGCCTACACTTCAAACATTCGTCGCGCTCGTCACGCTCACACTGTAACTGGTCTTCCAGATGCCTACTCACGTGGACGTATCATCGGTGTTTACGCACGTCTTGCTCTTTACGGTGCAGACTACTTGATGCAAGAAAAAGTAAACGACTGGAATGCAATTAAAGAAATTGATGAAGAAACAATCCGTCTTCGTGAAGAAGTAAACCTTCAATACCAAGCATTGCAACAAGTTGTTCGCTTGGGTGACCTTTACGGAGTTGATGTCCGCAAACCAGCGATGAACACGAAAGAAGCTATCCAATGGGTTAACATCGCCTTCATGGCTGTCTGCCGTGTTATCAATGGTGCTGCTACATCTCTAGGACGTGTGCCAATCGTATTGGATATCTTTGCAGAACGTGACCTTGCTCGTGGTACATTTACTGAATCAGAAATCCAAGAGTTCGTTGATGATTTCGTTATGAAACTTCGTACAGTTAAATTTGCTCGTACAAAAGCTTACGACCAATTGTACTCAGGTGACCCAACCTTCATCACAACTTCTATGGCTGGTATGGGTAACGACGGTCGTCACCGTGTTACTAAGATGGACTACCGTTTCTTGAACACTCTTGACAACATCGGTAACTCTCCAGAGCCAAACTTGACAGTTCTTTGGACTGACAAATTGCCATACAACTTCCGTCGCTACTGTATGCATATGAGCCACAAACACTCTTCTATCCAATACGAAGGTGTAACAACAATGGCTAAAGACGGATACGGAGAAATGAGCTGTATCTCATGCTGTGTGTCACCACTTGACCCAGAAAACGAAGATCAACGCCACAACATCCAGTACTTCGGTGCTCGTGTAAACGTTCTTAAAGCCCTTCTTACTGGTTTGAACGGTGGTTACGACGATGTTCACAAAGACTACAAAGTATTTGACATCGATCCTATCCGTGACGAAGTTCTTGAATTCGAATCAGTTAAAGCGAACTTTGAAAAATCTCTTGACTGGTTGACTGACACTTACGTAGATGCTTTGAACATCATCCACTACATGACTGACAAGTACAACTACGAAGCGGTTCAAATGGCCTTCTTGCCAACTAAACAACGTGCCAACATGGGATTCGGTATCTGTGGATTTGCTAACACTGTTGATACATTGTCAGCTATCAAATACGCTACTGTTAAACCAATCCGTGATGAAGATGGATACATCTACGATTACGAAACAATCGGTGAATACCCACGTTGGGGTGAAGATGACCCACGTTCAAACGAATTGGCAGAATGGTTGATCGAAGCTTACACAACTCGTCTACGTAGCCACAAACTTTACAAAGACGCAGAAGCTACAGTATCACTATTGACAATCACATCTAACGTTGCTTACTCTAAACAAACTGGTAACTCACCAGTCCACAAAGGTGTATACCTCAACGAAGATGGTTCTGTGAACTTGTCTAAACTTGAATTCTTCTCACCAGGTGCGAACCCATCTAACAAAGCTAAAGGTGGATGGTTGCAAAACTTGAACTCACTTGCTAGCCTTGACTTTGGTTACGCAGCTGACGGTATCTCATTGACAACTCAAGTTTCTCCACGTGCTCTTGGTAAGACTCGTGACGAGCAAGTTGATAACTTGGTAACAATCCTTGATGGTTACTTTGAAAACGGTGGACAACACGTTAACTTGAACGTTATGGACTTGAACGATGTTTACGAAAAGATCATGTCAGGTGAAGACGTTATCGTACGTATCTCTGGATACTGTGTAAACACTAAATACCTCACTCCAGAACAAAAAACTGAATTGACACAACGTGTCTTCCACGAAGTTCTTTCAATGGATGACGCATTGAGCTAAGATTCAATTAGAATGAAAAGAAAGCTAGTCTATAGGACTGGCTTTTTTGTCTTTCAAAAAAATTTTTTAAAATAGTCAAATTTGGTCAAAAAATTATTGACTTTTACTGACCAATGTGATATAGTAGAAACATAAGGAAAATGAATTCCTTAAAAAGCTTATTTTCAAGAAATTAGTCTTTGAGAATGAGCTATAGAATCCCAAGAAAGGGGTGAGACCTATGTTTAATCTAACAGACTTTGAAAAGAAGATGATAAAAGGCTTATTTAAAAAAGAAAAACCAGAAATTATACGTAGAGTAGCTAGATAGCTAGTCTAAATTTTTTAAAACAAAGGTCAAAGATAGTCAATATCAGAGATCGCGAATAATCAACATTAAACGAGGTAAAGAATATGAACAACAACTTTAATAACTTTAACAACATGGATGATTTATTTAACCAATTGATGGGTGGTATGCGAGGATACAGTTCTGAAAACCGTCGCTACTTGATTAATGGACGAGAAGTGACACCTGAGGAATTTGCTCAGTATCGTGCAACTGGTCAATTACCAGGAAATGCAGAATCTGATGTGCAAATGCAACAACACGCTTCAGGTATGAAACAAGACGGTGTCCTTGCTAAACTAGGTCGTAACTTGACAGCGGAAGCTCGTGAGGGCAAGTTGGATCCTGTTATCGGACGAAACAAGGAAATTCAAGAAACATCTGAAATCTTATCACGTCGTACCAAGAACAATCCTGTACTTGTCGGAGATGCAGGTGTTGGTAAGACAGCCGTTGTCGAAGGCCTAGCACAAGCTATTGTGAATGGAGATGTTCCGGC
This sequence comes from bacterium, assembly GCA_905221295.1. Taxonomy (GTDB): domain Bacteria; phylum Bacillota; class Bacilli; order Lactobacillales; family Streptococcaceae; genus Streptococcus. The sequence continues at coordinate 42,536 of CAJNCP010000001.1, forward strand.
TGCCATCAAGAACAAGGAAATCATTTCTATTGATATCTCAGGTCTTGAAGCTGGTACTCAATACCGTGGTAGCTTTGAAGAAAACGTTCAAAACCTAGTCAACGAAGTGAAAGAAGCAGGAAATATTATCCTCTTCTTTGATGAAATTCACCAAATCCTCGGTGCTGGTAGCACTGGTGGAGACAGTGGTTCTAAAGGGCTTGCGGACATTCTCAAGCCAGCTCTCTCTCGAGGTGAGTTGACCGTTATTGGGGCAACGACTCAAGACGAATATCGTAACACCATCTTGAAAAATGCAGCTCTTGCTCGTCGTTTCAACGAAGTCAAGGTCAATGCTCCTTCAGCAGAGGATACTTTTAAAATCCTTCAAGGGATTCGTGACCTCTATCAACAACACCACAATGTCATCTTGCCAGACGAAGTCTTGAAAGCAGCGGTGGATTATTCTATCCAATACATTCCTCAACGTAGCTTGCCAGATAAGGCTATTGACCTTGTGGACGTAACGGCTGCTCACTTGGCAGCTCAACATCCTGTAACAGATGTGCATGCTGTTGAACGGGAAATTGAGGCAGAAAAAGACAAGCAAGAAAAAGCAGTTGAGGCAGAAGATTTTGAAGCAGCTCTCAATGCCAAAACACGTATTGCAGAATTAGAGAAAAAAGTCGCAAACCACACTGAAGACATGAAAGTGACTGCAAGCATCAACGATGTGGCTGAATCTGTGGAACGAATGACAGGTATTCCAGTGTCACAAATGGGGGCGTCAGACATCGAACGTTTGAAAGATATGGCTCATCGCTTGGAACACAAGGTGATTGGCCAAGATAAGGCAGTAGAAGCAGTAGCTCGTGCTATCCGTCGTAACCGTGCAGGATTTGATGAGGGCAATCGCCCAATCGGTAGCTTCCTCTTTGTAGGGCCTACTGGGGTTGGTAAGACGGAACTTGCTAAGCAATTGGCGCTCGATATGTTTGGAACCAAGGATGCGATCATCCGCTTGGATATGTCTGAATACAGTGACCGCACAGCCGTATCTAAATTGATCGGTACAACAGCTGGTTATGTGGGATATGATGACAATAGCAATACCTTGACAGAACGTGTTCGTCGCAATCCATACTCTATCATTCTCTTGGACGAAATTGAAAAGGCTGATCCTCAAGTAATCACCCTTCTCCTCCAAGTCTTGGATGATGGTCGTTTGACTGATGGTCAAGGAAATACAGTGAACTTCAAGAACACTGTCATTATCGCGACATCAAATGCTGGATTTGGCTATGAAGCTAACTTGACAGAAGATGCGGACAAACCAGAATTGATGGATCGTTTGAAACCATTCTTCCGTCCAGAGTTCCTTAACCGCTTTAATGCAGTCATTGAGTTCTCACACTTGAATAAGGAAGACCTTTCTAAGATTGTGGACTTGATGTTGGCTGAAGTTAACCAAACCTTGGCTAAGAAAGACATTGATTTGGAAGTCAGCCAAGCAGCTAAGGACTTTATCACAGAAGAAGGCTATGACGAAGTTATGGGTGTTCGTCCACTCCGTCGCGTGGTTGAACAACAAATTCGTGATAAGGTGACAGACTTCCACTTGGATCATCTAGATGCCAAACATTTGGAAGCAGATATGGAAGATGGCGTTTTGGTCATTCGTGAAAAAGCCTAACTCGAGATTTTGAGAATAAAAAATAAGGAACTAGCTAAAAAGCTGGTTCCTTTTTGTGTTTAGATGATATGACGCTCAAAGGCATCATCTGAGATTCCTTGTTTCAAGATGAGTTTCGCCCATTCTTTAGCAGAAAAGAGGCTGTGGTCCTTGTAGTTTCCGCAAGATTCGATGGTTGTTCCAGGGACATCTTTCCAAGTAGTGGTTTCAGCAATTTCTTTGAGCGAATCCTTGATAACAGCTGCAATCTCAGCGCTAGTATGGCGTCCCCACATAATCATGTGGAAGCCAGTACGGCAACCAAACGGCGAACAGTCAATCATACCGTCAATTCGGGTACGGATGAGTTTTGCCAAGAGGTGCTCAATGGTGTGAAGCCCAGCAGTAGGGATAGAGTCCTCATTTGGCTGTACCAAACGAATATCAAAGTTGGAGATGATGTCTCCTTTTGGCCCTGTTTCTTCCCCAATCAAGCGAACATAGGGTGCTTTAACAATGGTGTGGTCAAGTTCAAAACTTTCAACAATAACTTCTTTTGACATGGTCGTTCCTTTCAGTTTTCTTCTTTCATTATATCATAAAGGGTGCTGTTGAGACAGAGAGAAAACCTCTCCGACGAAGGAGAGGTTTGAATTATTTCCGATACAAGCGATCGTATTGGTAGAATGGGTCAAAGGTAACGTTGATGCCCAATTTGCGAAGGACATTCTTGTCTTCGTCTGTCAAGATGATGGTTGAGTGGGCTTCGCTTCCTTTGAGATTCCCAAGTTCTTCCATGGCACGCGCAGCATCAGGATTTTCCATAGCTGTGATGGCTAGAGCAATCAAAATTTCATTTGAGTGGAGGCGAGGATTGCGACTGCCTAGATGGTTAATCTTGAGGCCTTGAATTGGTTTGACGACTTCAGGCTCGATTAATTTTACTTCCTTAGCGATGTTAGCTGATTTCTTAATGGCGTTGATCAAGGCAGCAGCTGTAGGGCCAAAGAGTTCTGAGTTTTTACCAGTTACGATTTCCCCATTTGGCAATTCAAGGGCTAGGGCAGGGCCACCGGTTTCTTCAGCTTTTTGACGTGCAGCGACAGCAACCTTACGGTCTGCAGGTGTGATACCGAGGTCGTTCATGAGCAGTTCAATCTTCTTGACAGCAGTTTCTCCGACTTTTTCAGCTTTAAAATCAAGTACAGTTTGATAGTAGCGACGGATGATTTCCTGTTTTGAAGCTTCGATAGCAGCTTCATTATCAGTAATAGCAAAACCAACCATGTTGACACCCATGTCTGTTGGTGAAGCGTATGGAGATTCACCGAGAATGCGTTCCAACATACGTTTAAGCACTGGAAAAATTTCGATATCACGGTTGTAATTGACCGTTGTTTCTCCGTAAGTTTGAAGATGGAAAGGGTCAATCATATTGACATCGTCAAGGTCTGCAGTTGCAGCCTCGTAGGCCAAATTGACCGGATGATGAAGGGGAAGATTCCAAACTGGGAAGGTTTCAAACTTAGCGTAACCAGACTTGATGCCATTGAGTTGGTCATGGTACATATTGGACATACAAGTGGCCAATTTTCCAGAACCAGGTCCAGGAGCGGTTACGACAATCAAGTTGCGACTGGTTTTGATGTAGTCGTTTTTCCCCATGCCTTCTGGAGAAATGATGTGATCCATATCCGTTGGATATCCTTTGATTGGATAATGAAGATAAGAATCAATTCCATTTTTCTCAAGCTGGTTTCGGAAGGCATCTGCAGCGGGTTGTCCTGCGTATTGTGTGATGACAACCGAACCAACAAAAATTCCCAGTTCATTGAATTTATCAATTAAACGAAGAACTTCTTGGTCATAAGAAATGCCTAGGTCGCCACGCGCTTTGGAATGCTCGATGTTGCTTGCGTTAATGGCGATCACAACTTCAACCTGCTCTTTCAATTCTTGCAAGAGCTTGATTTTATTGTCAGGCTCATAACCAGGAAGGACTCGAGCAGCGTGGAAATCTTCTAACATTTTGCCACCAAACTCCAAGTAGAGCTTGCCGTCAAATTGGTTAATGCGCTCCAAAATGTGGTCGCGCTGTAGATTCAAATATTGTTCAGAACTAAAAGCTTGTTTTTTCATTTTTTTACCTCTGACCTCTATTATAATAAAAAATTGGAAGATAGGAAACTACGGAGCTAAAAAAGAAATTAAAAAGATTAGGCAAACGCTTGCACTAAGTTAAAAAAAGCGCTATCATAGACTATAGATTATTAAAATAATGAGGTAAGAAGATGCAAGAAAAATGGTGGCATAATGCCGTAGTCTACCAAGTCTATCCAAAGAGTTTTATGGATAGCAACGGAGATGGAATTGGTGATTTGCCAGGAATTACGAGTAAGTTGGACTATCTAGCTAAGTTAGGGATTACAGCGATTTGGCTTTCTCCCGTTTATGACAGTCCTATGGATGATAATGGTTATGATATTGCTGATTATCAAGCGATTGCAGCTATTTTTGGAACCATGGAGGATATGGACCAACTGATCGCAGAAGCTAAGAAGCGTGATATTCGAATTATCATGGACTTGGTAGTCAATCATACCTCGGATGAACACGCCTGGTTTGTCGAGGCTTGTGAGAATCCTGATAGCTCTGAGCGAGACTACTATATCTGGCGAGATGAGCCCAATGATTTGGAGTCTATCTTTAGTGGATCCGCTTGGGAATATGATGAAAAGTCAGGTCAATACTATCTCCACTTTTTCAGCAGGAAACAGCCTGACCTCAACTGGGAGAATGAAAAACTGCGCCAGAAAATTTATGAGATGATGAACTTCTGGATTGATAAGGGCATTGGCGGTTTCCGTATGGATGTCATTGATATGATTGGGAAAATTCCTGACGAGAAAGTAGTTAATAACGGTCCTATGCTCCATCCCTATCTCAAGGAAATGAATCAGGCGACCTTTGGCGACAAAGATCTCTTGACAGTAGGAGAGACCTGGGGAGCAACTCCAGAGATTGCCAAGCTCTACTCGGATCCAAAGGGGCAAGAATTGTCTATGGTCTTCCAGTTTGAACACATCTGTCTTCAGTATCAGGAAGGGCAACCTAAGTGGCATTACCAAAAAGAGTTAAATGTAGGGAAGTTGAAAGAAATCTTCAACAAATGGCAGACAGAGCTGGGAGTTGAAGACGGCTGGAATTCCCTCTTCTGGAACAATCATGACCTCCCTCGTATCGTCTCTATCTGGGGAAATGACCAAGAATACCGCGAAAAATCCGCCAAAGCCTTTGCGATTTTACTTCATTTGATGAGAGGGACACCTTATATTTACCAAGGTGAGGAGATTGGGATGACCAATTATTCGTTTGAAACACTGGAACAAGTAGAGGATATAGAATCCCTCAACTATGCGCGTGAAGCTCTTGAAAAAGGTGTTCCTCTAGAGGAAATTATGGACAGTATCCGTGTCATCGGTCGTGATAATGCCCGTACCCCAATGCAATGGGATGAGAGCAAAAACGCTGGTTTCTCAACAGGTCAACCTTGGTTGGCGGTTAATCCAAACTATCAAGCAATCAACGTTCAAGAAGCGCTGGCAAATCCAGAATCTATTTTCTATACTTATCAAAAACTCGTTCAAATCCGTAAGGAGAACAGTTGGCTGATTCGCGCTGACTTTGAATTGCTTGATACGGTTGATAAGGTTTTTGCTTATATCCGTAAGGACGGTGAGCGCCGCTTCCTAGTTGTGGCTAACTTGTCCAATGAGAAACAAAACTTTTCAGTAGAAGGAAGAGTTAAGTCAATCTTGATTGAAAACACTACTGCTAAAGAAGCAGTTGAAAAACAAACCTTGGCTCCATGGGATGCTTTCTGTGTGGAACTAACGGATTAAAATAAGTGAACCTCAAGCCTTTGATGCTTGAGGTTCTTTTACTGAAAAATATATAGAAAACCCTTTAAAAAATATTTGTTAGAATTTTCTAAAAAATCTGGCGAAAGTTCTTGCTTTTATGAAAAAATAGGGTATAATGGTGAAAACACTATCTTTAAGGAGATTACTTATGAAATCGAAAAAGTGGCTCTTAGGAGCAGGTGCTGTTTTGAGTGCAGCCCTACTGTTAACTGCTTGTGGGCAAAGTGAAAAGAAAGCGGATGCTCCCAAAACATTCTCTTATGTCTACGCTATGGATCCATCTTCTTTGGACTATAGTGTGACGAGCAAGAGCTCAACCTCTGACGTTATAGCAAACGTTGTTGATGGTCTTTTGGAAAATGATAAGTATGGGAACTTAATTCCATCACTTGCAGAAGACTGGTCTGTTTCAAAGGATGGTTTGACTTACACCTACAAACTTCGTAAGGGTGTAAAATGGTATACTTCTGATGGAGAAGAATACGCTGAAGTTAAAGCTAAAGACTTTGTTACTGGGCTTAAACATGCTGCTGACGGAAAATCAGATGGTCTTTCTTTGATTCAGGATTCTATCAAAGGTTTGGCAGAGTATGTTAGTGGTGAGAGCAATGATTTCTCTACCGTAGGAGTTAAGGCTGTTGATGATTATACGGTAGAATATACGCTCAACAAACCAGAGAGTTTCTGGAACTCTAAGGTCACAACAGCAACCATGCTTCCAGTCAATGAAGAATTTTTGAATTCTAAAGGGAGCGACTACGGTGCACCAACCCCATCAGGTATCCTATATAATGGTCCTTATTTCTTGAAATCGTTGACTTCAAAATCAGTCATTGAATATGAAAAGAATCCAAACTACTGGGATAAGGACAATGTCAAGATTGACAATATTAAACTAACTTTCTACGATGGATCAGACCAGGAATCTTTGATTCGTAGCTTTACACAAGGAGCTTATACAACAGCCCGTCTCTTCCCAACAAGCTCAAACTTTGAGTCAACTAAACAAGAGTATGGCGATAAGATTGTCTACAGTCCACAAGAAGCGACAAGCTACTACCTCACGGTTAACGTAAACCGCCAATCTTACAATAAAACAGCCAAAACAGACGAAGCTCAAAAAACATCAACGAAAGAAGCTCTTCTCAACAAGAACTTCCGTCAGGCGCTGAACTTTGCCCTTGACCGTCACTCATACACTGCTCAGTTGAATGGTGAAGAAGGTGCGAACAAGATTATCCGTAACAGCCTAGTGCCTCATGACTACGTTCAAGTAGGTGAAAAAACCTTTGGAGAGTTGGCGCAGGCAGAGCTCGTTTCATATGGAGACCAATGGAAAGATGTAGCCCTTACAGATGGCAAGGATACGATTTACAGTCCTGAAAAAGCTAAGGCAGCCTTTGCTAAAGCCAAGGAAGAATTGCAGGGCAAGGGGGTTACCTTCCCAATCCATTTGGACATCCCGGTTGAACAAACAGATGTAATCGCGGTTCAACAAACCAACTCACTCAAACAGTCTATTGAATCATCACTTGGTACAGAGAATGTCATTGTCGATGTCCTTCAAATGACTGATAATGAGAAAATGAGCATTACATCTCAAGCCAAGGTTCCATCCCAAAAAGACTATGACTTGAACGGAACTGGTTGGGGGCCAGACTATCAAGACCCAGCTACCTACCTCAACATTCTTGATGCCAAGAAGGGTTCAGCCCTTAAACACTTGGGGATCACTCGCGGAAAAGATCCAGAAGTGATGGCTCAAGTTGGACTGGACGAATACAAGAAACTCTTGGATGATGCTGCAGCTGAAACCAGCGACCTTAATAAGCGTTATGAAAAATACGCTAAAGCTCAAGCTTGGGTGTCAGACAGCTCGCTCTTAATCCCAGTTGCTTCTTCAGGTGGTTCTCCAACGGTTAGCCGTACTGTACCATTCACAAAAGCATACTCTCAAGTCGGAATCAAGGGAGACCCATTTGTGTTCAAAGGTTTGGAGTTGCAAAATGATGTTGTGACTGCAAAAGAATACGAAGAAGCCTTCAAGAAATGGCAGCAAGAAAAAATCGAGACAAATGCCAAATACCAAAAAGAACTTGAAAAACATGTCAAGTAATCTATAAACAGAAAAGGAAGTTGCAGGAAACTGTGCTCCCTTTTTTGTTTTGAGATACCAGTTGTCATAAAAGCAGTAACTTTACATTTTTGAATAAATTTGATAAAATATGGCTATGTTATAAAAACTGACATAAAGGAGTGAATGATGATCAAACTGAAAAAAAGACTAATCGGGACAGGTCTTGTCTTAGCGACAGGGATTTTGCTCTCTGCATGTGGACAGTCCAACACAGATACTAGCACTTATTCATCAACATTTAGTGCGAATCCAACAACTTTTAACTATCTCCTAGATTATTATGCAGATAACACTGCCGTTATTACCAATCTTGTAGATGGTTTGTTAGAAAATGACAGCTATGGGAACCTCGTACCTGCTCTTGCGGAGGATTGGTCTGTTTCATCAGATGGTTTGACCTATACCTACAAGCTTAGAAAAGATGCCAAGTGGTATACGGCTGATGGTGAGGAATACGCTTCAGTTAAAGCTCAGGATTTTGTCACTGGGATCAAATATGCCGCGGACAATAAGGGGCAAGCCATGGATCTGATCCAAAATTCAATCAAGGGATTGAATGACTATGTGACGGGTGTGACCAATGACTTTTCAACTGTCGGTGTCAAAGCCTTGGATGATTACACAGTCGAGTACACTTTGACTCGACCAGAGCCATACTGGAATTCAAAGACAACCAACAGTATCCTTTTCCCGGTTAACGAAGAGTTTTTGAAATCAAAGGATAAAGAATTTGGAACCTTGACGCCAAACAGCATCCTTTACAATGGACCCTACTTGTTAAAAGATTTCACATCAAAATCTTCCATCGAGTATGTGAAGAATCCTAACTACTATGATCATGACAAGGTGACCATTGAGAAAGTTAAACTAGCATATTTTGATGGCTCTGATCAGGAGATGACCATTCGAAACTTTGAAAGTGGTGCCTATACGCTTGCGGGAGTCTATCCAAATAGCTCGAGCTATGCCAAGACGAAAGAAAAATACCAAGACAATATCGTTTATAGCTTACAAGACAAGACTTCTTGGTACTTCAACTTTAATGTAAACCGTAAAGCTTATAACCACACAGCTAAAACGACGGATGAGCAAAAGAAATCAACACAAACAGCGATTTTAAATAAAAATTTCCGTCAGTCCTTGAACTTTGCCATTGATCGTACGGCCTACTCTGCCCAATCTAACGGGCAAGAAGCAGCAAGTAAGACCCTTCGTAATACCCTTGTTCCCCCGACATTTGTGCAGGTAGGAGACAAGAGCTTTGGAGAAGTGGTTTCTTCTAAACTTGTTCAGTATGGAACAGAGTGGTCAGAAATCAACTTGGCGGATGCCCAAGACGGTTACTTCAACAAGGAAAAAGCCCAAGCCAAATTTGCGGAAGCTAAAAAGGAATTGGAAGCCCAAGGGGTGACCTTCCCGATTCATTTGGACATCCCGGTTGATCAGACGAATAAAAATGCGGTCTCTGGTATGAACTCGGTTAAACAAACCCTTGAAACAGTACTAGGTTCTGACAATATCGTCATTGATGTTCAACAGCTTTCTACAGATGACTTTGGAAATGTTGCCTTCCTAGCACCAAATCCAGCAGCTCGTGACTACGACCTAAACTTTGATGGCTGGGTTGGTGATTACCAAGATCCGTCAACTTATCTGGATCCATTTAATGCCGAAGATGGTTTTTATCTCAAAATTTTTGGTCTAGATGTTAAGGAAGACCAAGAACTGATCAAGAGTCTAGGACTTGATACCTATACGAAACTTTTAAAAGAAGCAGACGCTGAGAATCAAGATGTCGCTAAGCGTTATGAAAAATATGCTGAAGCTCAAGCTTGGATGATTGATAATTCTCTAGTCATGTCCGCTATGTCAAATGGTGGAACAGCCTCTGTGACCAAAGTAACTCCCTTTACACGTGCCTACTCTCTAGTGGGAATTAAAGGTGATGGAAATAACTACAAGTACATGAGACTGCAAAAAGATCCTGTTACCAAGAAACAGTTTGATGAAGCCAAGGCTAAGTGGGAAGAAGAAAGTAAAAAGGCTATCGAAAAGAGTCAAAAAGAATTTGAAAATCATATCAAATAAAAAGTTGAAATAAGGTCTCTTGCAAGGGATCTTATTTTTGTTTGCTCAAGCTCCTAAATAATGAAAGCGGTCACTTCGAAATATAGCTAAGAAAAAATGAATGAAAACGCTGAGAATTAGGGGAATAAATGGAATTTATCTTGTATCTATGATATAATGATTCTAATTATTGACGTATAGAGGAGTATCATGAGTAGACCTTCAAAGAGAGCTCGTTCGGGCAATATGAAGCGCAATATTAATATGTTTTTGCTAACCATTTATCTAATTTTGGGTGGTTTTTTGTTGTTTCTAATCTTTCGACACAACATACTTGCGTTCAGATATCTCAATTTAGTCGCAGCAGTCTTGGTTTTAATGGTAGCTGTCATCAGTTTTCTTCTGATTTTTTATAAAAAAGCTGAGAAGTTCACCGTTTTGCTATTGATTTTGTCTATTCTTATAGGATCTGTTTCTTTATTTACAGTCCAACAATTTATTGGCTTAACCAATCGTTTGAATGCGACGTCTAATTATTCAGAGTATTCGATTAGTGTTGTGGTTTTAAAAGACAGCGATATCAATGATGTTAGCCAGTTAGACAGTGTTATGGCTCCAACCGAAACGGATAATGAGAATATTCAAAAATTACTTACAGATATTAAATCAAGTCAAGGTAAGGAACTGGCAGTAGAGCAGAGTGCTTCTTATCTAGCGGCTTATAAGAGCCTGCTTGCAGGTGACACAAAGGCGATTGTTTTAAATAGTGTCTTTGAAAATATCATTGAATCAGAATATCCTGACCATGCTGCAAAAATCAAAAAAATTTATACCAAGGAGTTGACCAAAAAAGTGGCGGCTCCGAAGGCGACCAAGAGTCAATCGTTTAACATTTATGTGAGTGGGATTGATACCTACGGGCCAATTAGTTCGGTTTCGCGGTCAGACGTCAATATCCTGATGACCGTCAATCGCGACACCAAAAAAATCCTTTTGACAACAACGCCACGTGATTCCTATGTTCCGATTGCAGACGGGGGCAACAACCAAAAGGACAAATTGACCCACGCAGGAATCTATGGAGTGGATGCTTCTATCCACACTTTGGAAAATCTCTATGGTCTAGATATTAACTATTACGTTCGCTTGAATTTTACATCATTCCTTAAATTGATTGACCTTTTAGGTGGTGTAGACGTTTATAATGATCAGGATTTTACATCTCTACACGGGAAGTTCCATTTCCCTGTTGGTAATGTACATCTTGACTCAGAACAAGCTCTTGGTTTTGTTCGAGAACGCTATTCTCTAGCAGATGGTGACCGAGATCGTGGACGCAATCAGCAAAAAGTAATCGTGGCCATTATTCAAAAATTGACCTCAACTGAAGCCTTGAAAAATTATGACCATATCATTCAAGGTCTACAAGACTCTCTCCAAACCAATATGCCACTTGAGACCATGATGGACTTGGTCAATACACAGTTGGAGAGCGGTGGCAACTATAAGGTCCACTCTCAAGACCTAAAAGGAACAGGTCGAATGGATCTTCCTTCTTATGCGATGCCAGATAGCAACCTCTACATGATGGAAATTGATGATAGTAGTTTAGCTGCTGTCAAGTCGGCAATTCAAGATGTGATGGAGGGTAGATGAGATGATTGATATTCATTCGCACATAGTCTTTGATGTAGATGATGGACCAAAATCAAGAGAAGAAAGCAAGGCTCTCTTGGCAGAAGCTTATCATCAGGGAGTACGGATGATTGTTTCCACCTCTCACCGTCGCAAAGGTATGTTTGAGACTCCAGAAGAGAAGATCGCTGCTAATTTTCGCCAGGTGCAGGAACTCGCCAAGGAAGTGGCAGATGACTTGGTGATTGCTTATGGAGCGGAGATTTATTATACACGAGATGTCCTTGATAAACTAGAACAAGGGCTGCTCCCCACCCTCAATGCTAGTCGTTATGCCCTGATTGAGTTTAGTATGGATACACCATATCGTGACATTCATAGTGCATTAAGCAAAATCTTGATGTTAGGTGTTACCCCGGTCATTGCCCATATCGAGCGCTATGATGCTCTTGAACAAAATGAAAAACGTGTTCGTGAGCTGATTGCAATGGGGTGTTACACACAAGTAAATAGTTCACACGTCCTCAAACCCAAACTTTTTGGAGAACGCTACAAGTTCATGAAAAAAAGAGCTCAGTATTTTTTAGAGCATGATCTAGTCCATATGATTGCAAGTGATATGCACAATCTAGACGGTAGACCTCCTCATATGGCCGAAGCTTATAGCATAATTGCCAAAAAGTATGGGGAAGAGAAGGCGAGAGAACTCTTTGAAGAAAATCCTCGACAAATTGTAATGAATCAACTAATTTAGGAGAAATGATGAAAGAACAAAATACTATGGAAATTGATGTATTTCAATTGTTAAATACCTTGTGGAAACGGAAATTGATTATTGCTTTGGTTGCTATCGTAACGGGAGCGATTGCCTTTGCATATAGTAGCTTTATTATAAAACCAGAGTATACAAGTACAACGCGTATTTATGTAGTCAACCGTAACCAAGGGGACAAGCCAGGCTTGACAAATCAGGACTTGCAGGCAGGTTCTTATCTTGTTAAAGACTACCGTGAAATCATTCTTTCCCAAGACGTGTTAGAGAAGGTTGTAACAGATTTGCAACTCGATATGCCGACCAAAAATCTTGCTAGTAAAATACAAGTAACTGTACCAGTTGATACACGTATTGTTTCTATTTCCGTCAAGGACAAGCAGCCGGAGGAAGCAAGTCGTATCGCTAACTCCTTGCGTGAGATTGCAGCTCAAAAAATCATTAGCGTAACGCGTGTGTCTGATGTGACAACGCTTGAAGAAGCGCGACCAGCCACTTCCCCTTCATCTCCAAATATCCGTCGTAATACTTTGATAGGTTTTCTCGGAGGTTTAGGTGTGGTAGTTGTCGTCGTTCTCTTGGTTGAGTTGCTAGATGTCCGTGTCAAGCGCCCAGAGGATATCGAAGACGTTATGCAAATTCCACTCTTAGGGGTCATTCCAAATTTGGATAAATTGAAATAGGAGAGAACGATGCCAACATTAGAAATCACACAGAAAAAATTGGAGCTCGCAAAAAAGGCAGAGGAATATTATAATGCCTTGCGTACAAATATACAGTTAAGTGGAGATAATTTGAAAGTGTTTTCTATCACTTCTGTGAAATCAGGAGAAGGAAAATCAACGACTTCCACTAATATCGCTTGGGCTTTTGCGCGTGCAGGCTATAAAACCCTATTGATTGATGCGGATATTCGTAACTCGGTCATGTCAGGTGTCTTTAGATCTAGAGAGAAGATTACTGGTTTAACAGAGTTTTTATCCGGTACAACAGACTTGTCACAAGGTCTATGTGACACCAATGTTGAAAATCTCTTTGTCATTCAGGCGGGTTCAATTTCACCAAATCCCACAGCTCTTTTACAAAGTGAAAATTTCAGAACGATGCTAGATACCCTGCGTAAATATTTTGACTATATCATTGTGGATACTGCTCCCGTAGGTATCGTGATTGATGCAGTTATTGTGACACAGAAATGTGATGCCTCTGTTTTGATTACGGCAGTTGGTGAAGCACATCGCCGTGATGTTCAAAAGGCGAAAGAGCAGTTGGAACAAACAGGCAAGCCATTTTTAGGGGTTGTGTTGAATAAATTCGATACTTCAGTAGACAAATACGGTTCTTATGGAAATTATGGAGATTACGGAAAAAAATAAAAAATAGGTTGGGGGATAGAGATGAATGGAAAAGTAGTAAAGCCTTCATTGGCCATAATCCAGAGTTTTTTTGTTATTTTATTGACTTATCTGCTTAGCGCTGTGAGAGAAACGGAGATTGTTTCAACAACAGCTATTGCACTTTATATCCTCCACTATTTTGTCTTTTATATCAGTGATTATGGACAAGATTTCTTTAAAAGGGGATATTTGCTTGAGCTTGTCCAGACATTGAAATATATCCTATTCTTCGCGCTAGCGATTAGTATTTCTAATTTTTTCTTAGAAGATCGATTTAGTATTTCCAGACGAGGTATGATTTACTTCCTCACATTACATGCTCTCTTAGTCTATGTGCTAAACTTATTTATCAAGTGGTATTGGAAGCGGGCTTATCCCAACTTTAAAGGAAGTAAGAAGATTCTCCTACTTACAGCGACTTCCCGTGTTGAAAAGGTACTGGATAGACTAATAGAATCAGATGATGTTGTTGGGGAGTTGGTAGCCGTCAGTGTTTTAGACAAACCAGATTTTCAGCATGATTGTTTAAAGGTAGTAGCAGAGGGAGAGATAGTAAACTTTGCGACTCATGAGGTGGTCGATGAGGTCTTTATCAATCTTCCAAGTGAAAAATACAATATTGGAGAGTTTATCTCTCAGTTTGAAACGATGGGAATAGATGTTACAGTAAATCTACATGCCTTTGACCGTAATTTAGGAAGAAACAAGCAGATTCGTGAGATGGCTGGATTAAATGTGGTAACATTTTCGACAAAGTTTTATAAAACTAGCCATGTGGTTGCTAAACGAATTATTGATATTATCGGTTCTCTGGCAGGTCTGGTATTGTGTGGATTGGTTAGCCTTGTACTGGTCCCTTTGATTCGAAAGGATGGGGGCTCTGCTATTTTTGCTCAGACGCGTATTGGAAAAAACGGCCGACATTTTACTTTTTATAAGTTTCGCTCTATGTGTGTGGATGCTGAGGATAAAAAGAGAGAACTCATGGAACAAAATACCATGCAGGGTGGAATGTTTAAGGTGGATGATGACCCACGTATCACGAAAATTGGTCGCTTTATACGGAAGACTAGCTTGGACGAGCTGCCACAGTTTTATAATGTTCTAAAGGGAGATATGAGTTTGGTAGGTACACGACCACCAACAGTGGACGAGTATGAACACTATACCCCAGAACAAAAACGTCGTCTAAGTTTTAAACCTGGGATAACAGGGTTATGGCAGGTCAGTGGACGAAGTGAGATCAAGAATTTCGATGAGGTTGTCAAATTAGATGTGGCCTATATAGATGATTGGACAATTTGGAAAGACATTGAAATTTTATTGAAGACAGTTAAAGTCGTATTTATGAGAGATGGAGCGAAGTAGGAAATGAAAATATGTTTAGTTGGATCTAGTGGAGGTCATCTGACTCATTTATATCTTTTAAAACCTTTCTGGAAAGATAAAGAAAGATTTTGGGTTACTTTTGATAAGGAGGACGCTCAGAGTGTACTCTCTGAGGAAGTTGTATATCCCTGTTATTATCCAACCAATCGTAATATAAAAAATTTAATAAAAAATACTTTTCTCGCCTATAAAATTTTAAAAAAAGAGAGACCAGATGTGATTATTTCTTCTGGTGCCGCTGTCGCTGTTCCTTTCTTTTATATTGGGAAGTTATTTGGATCAAAGACAGTGTATATAGAAGTGTTTGATAGAATTGATGCTCCAACAATAACGGGAAAACTTGTTTATCCAGTAACGGATAGGTTTATTGTTCAATGGGAAGAAATGAAAAAAATTTATCCAAAAGCAATTAATCTAGGAGGAATATTCTGATGATTTTTGTTACTGTAGGGACACATGAGCAACAGTTTAATCGACTCATTAAAGAGGTTGATAGATTAAAAGGTGAGGGACTTATTCAGGATGATATTTTTATTCAGACTGGTTTTTCAGATTATGAACCAGTGCACTGCAAATGGAAGAAACTGATTTCTTATGACGAGATGAATCGCTATATGGATGAAGCGAATATTATCATTACACATGGCGGACCTGCAACATTTATGGGAGTGATTTCCAAGGGGAAGAGACCGATTGTAGTACCTAGACAAGAAAAATTTGGCGAGCATGTGAATGATCACCAAATGGAATTTTGCAATAAAGTAAAGTGGAAGTATCCAATTATTGTAATTAATGATATAGAAAACCTAGTTACAAATCTAAGAAATGATAAATCGGAAATAAAAATAAATAGCAACAATAAAGAATTTTGCAGGAGATTAGAAGAAAGAATAGGTAGTTTGTGATGAATTTAAACAAATCATTGCGTTTATTTGCTCAAAAAACAATATTTAAATCATTCTCACTAGTTAATAAATATATAAATAAAAAAAAACAAATACTTATATATTCTCCTAAGGAACTCTCAGATAATTCATTATCTCTATTTGAATATTTGATAGCTAATGAATATTATAAAAAATATAAGCTATACTGTTCTAGTACGGATTATCGTGATCTAAGTTCAAAATATGAGAATCTAAAAAATGTATATTTTATAAACGGAATTGAGGGGGTGAAAAAATACTTTACAAGTAGCTTTGTATTTTATTCGTTTGGAAAAATTCCTATTGTCCCTTCTGATCAACGTGTAGTACAGATGTGGCATGGTATGTTTTTTAAAGATATTGATAAATATCAGAAAAAGGTTATAAAAAAAGAAAAATATTACACTGATGTAATCGTTACAAGCGAGATGTTTAAAGAACTAGCTACTAAAGTTCATTCTTGTGATATCGGAGTTGTTAAAATCTGTGGTCAAAGTAGAACAGATATTTTTTTTAGTGAAGGAAAAAAAGTTGAATCTAAATATATTGTCTGGTTGCCAACATTTAGACAATCTGAGAAATTAGGCTATAGAGATACAAATTCAAAAGAAATTTTGATAGGGGATTATTCATTTGGAGAGTTAAAAAAAGTGGATGACCTTCTGAAAGAAAAAAAACTAAATATGATAGTGAAGCTTCACCCGCTTCAAACATTGCCTACACATATACCTAGTTATAGTAGCATTCAGATACTATCAGAAGAAAATAGTAGGGAAAAAAATCTAAAATTATATGAATTGTTAAGAGATAGTAGAGCTTTAATAACAGACTACTCCTCGGTTTTTTATGATTACTATTTATTAGATAAGCCAATAGCTTTTTGCATAAGAGATTTCGATGATTATGATAAAAATAGAGGATTTATAGTAGAGAACCCTATGAGTTATCTAAAGGGAAATAAAATAAAATCTTTGGATGATATGTATGACTTCATAAATGAAATTGCTAATAATGAAGATAAATTTAAAGAAGAACGAAGGAAATTTAACGAAAAAGTAAATAAATATAGAGATGGGAATAACACTAGAAGATTGTTAGAAAAAATTGGAATTAACTAAAGGGGGACGGTTATGAAAATTGCACTATTGACAGCATCAGGAATAGGAAGTCGAATAAAACAAGATATACCTAAACAATTTATACATGTTGATAATAGACCTCTTATCATTCATACGCTAGAAAAATTTCAAAATCATCCAAACATTGATGAAATTTGTGTTGTAGTATTAAAAGGTTGGGAAGAGATGTTGAAAACATACGCTAGGCAGTTTAATATTACGAAATTAAAATATATAGTAAATGGTGGAGAAACTGGTCAGTTATCTATATATAATGGTCTTAATGAAATAAAGAAAAATAATTTAGATAAGCAAGTAACTGTTTTAATTCATGATGGTAATCGTCCAATGGTAAGCAATGAAATTATTGACGATGCTTTTTTAACTTATAATAAATATGGAAACGCAGTGGCTGCAATTCCTTGTGTTGAGGTTACTTTTGTATTAGATAACGAGACTGAAAATCACTCTGTTAGCTCTTTAAAAAGAGAGCTATTGAGGAGAACACAAACACCACATATTTATAACCTAGATGATATATTAGATCTTCAGAATAGAGCTATAGAAAAAGGAATAACTGAAGTTGCGGCTTCATGTGAATTAATGAAAATGTTTGGTAAAGAGACATATTTTTCTATGGGATCTGAAAAAAATTTAAAAATAACTACGTTAGATGACCTAGAGATTTTTAAAGCATTACTCAAGTCTAAAAAAGAAAATTGGATTAAGGAATAAACTGTGAACTTATTTGATATAAGTCTATATAAGGATTATGTAGGCAAATCTATAATTAATGTGGTCGGTTCGGAGGCTTTAAAAGAGAAATCAATTCTTATTACGGGATCAACAGGTCTTATTTGTTCGGCTATTATTGATCAGTTGATAATACTGAATCAGCATCACAAATTTGGAATAAAAATTTATGCTTGTGCAAGAGATGAAGAGGGACTTAGAAGACGATTTGGAAATTATGTAGATAATGAGAATGTTGTTTATGTTCCTTATGATGCTAATAAAGATATTAATTTTGATTTCGTTGTTGATTATATAATTCATGGAGCTAGTAATGCCAGCCCAGAATTATATATCAGCAATCCTGTGGATACGATGCTTAGTAATTTTGTAGGTATGAAAAATTTACTAGACTATGCCTTAAAAAAATCAGTAAAGTCTGTAGTTTATGTTTCATCTAGTGAAGTGTATGGTAAAAAAGAAAATAATGCTCCTTATCTGGAAGATGAGTATGGATATATAAATATTTTAGATGTTAGATCTTCCTATTCAAGTTCAAAACGAGCTACTGAGACATTATGTAAAAGTTATTCTGAACAATTTGGGGTAGCTATAAAAATTGTTCGTCCAGGGCATATTTATGGTCCTGGCTTAAAAATAACAGATAAAAGGATTTCATCTGCTTTTATGTACGATGCAATTAGAGGAAAAAATCTAGTTATGAAAAGTAAAGGAGAACAACTACGATCATATTGTCATAGTTTAGATTGTGCAAGTGCTATATTGACAGTTCTTTTGCAAGGTAAACCTGGTGAGGCGTACAATATTTCAAATAAGAAATCTATTATATCAATAAGAGAAATGGCTTATATAATATCTGAAATAGCTGGAGTAAAATTATTTTTTGAATTACCTAATGAATTAGAAGAAAAACAAAAAAATCCTATGAATAATTCTAGTTTAGATAGTACAAAGTTGGAAAAATTGGGATGGGTAGGTATGTTTGAACCTAAGGAAGGCCTAGAGAGCACATATAAAATTTTAAGTAGAAGTGAAATCAAAAGAGCATCTAGAAATATATGAAATATAGAATTGGACTTCAACCACTTTAACAGAAGTATTGGCAGGAGGAGTAATGAAGAAAATTTCAGTAATAGTTCCAGTATATAATGTTGAAAAATATTTAAAATATAGTGTAGGTGGCATTCTAAAACAAAGCTATAAAAACTTAGAAATTATTTTAGTGAATGATGGCTCCGAGGATAATTCTCTTGCTATATGTGAAGAATATTCTAAGAAAGATGATAGAATTAAAATAATTACAGTGGAGAATGGCGGACAAGGAAGGGCACGGAATATTGGGTTGAAAAATTCAACGGGTGACTGGATTTTGTTTTTAGATGCAGATGATTATTATGATAATAATGCAGTAGAGTATCTTGTCGAATTAGCTGAGCAATATGAATCAGATTTAGTAATAACCCCATTAAGAGTGATAAGAGACCATGCTAAAAATAGAGATGATTTTTCAATCGTGAATGAAAAAATAATTATCTTAAATAAAGATAGATTGATACAAGAAATGTATTATGGAAGACTCTTGGGAGCTACACCGTGTGGTAAATTATATAAAAGGGAAATATTGGAGAAGTGGCCATTCCCAGATCAACTGTTTGAAGATTTAGCTATAGCTTATAAACATTTAATGTATGCTAAGAAAGTAATTGTATCAAATCAATATTATTATAATTATTATCAGCGTCTTGGAAGTACGACGAAGAGTAAATACACACCACAGTTAGAAGACTTTTACAGAGCTATAGAAAAAAATTCTAGATATTTAGAAGAAGATTTTCCAGATAATAGAGAATTGTCTGTTGCTTTGAAAAGTAGAATGTTTACAGGAGGTTTTCAAGTGATAAATTCGATGATTGACTCTGGAATGACTAAGGAAGTAAAAGCTAAGTCTTTAGAATATAGAAAAGATTTATTCATGATAATTTTCAATAGAAAAATCACTAAAAAAGATAAAATAAAGCATATACTATTTGCTATTAGTCCTAACTTGTATGCTTTTGCTCGGAAAAAGTATCTAAGTAACTAATAAATGATTCAAAAACAAGGAGGTAGTAATGATTTTAAGTATTGTTGTTCCAACCTATAATATAGAAAAATATATAGAAAGAAATATAGAGTCTTTTCTTAAGGTAGAGGACGACCTGAAGAGTTTATTTGAAGTATTGATTATTAATGATGGAAGCACAGATAGTACACTACAAGTAGTAACAGCATTAATAAAAAAAATAGATTGTTTAAATATAAGAGTAATAAATAAGAGTAATGGTGGACATGGTTCAGCGGTAAATAGAGGGATAGAAGAAGCTAAGGGGAAATATTTTAAGATAGTAGATGGAGATGATTGGGTAAAGAAAACAGATTTTGAAGAGTATTTAAAAAGATTGGAAAAAACTGATGTAGATATGGTTGTTACGAATTTTAGTAAGCAATATACTTATGAAAATAAAGTAGAACTGGAAAAAGTAAGTAATGTTGAAGACAACTATAAGAGCAATAGAATTCCCAAAATCTTCCCAATGCATAGCATTACATACAAAACAAGTATTCTAAAAGAAAACAATATTAAATTGACAGAGAAAATATTTTATGTAGATATTCAGTATATAGTGTTTCCTTTGAAATATATTAATGATTGGGAGTACTGGGATTTAGATGTATATCAGTATTTTTTGGGTAGACCTGATCAAAGTATGACTATAGAAAATAGGATGAAAAATATTGAGCATAGTCGAAAGGTTACAGAAAGCATACTAGAATTCTATAGCACATTGGGAGATGTATATTTCAAAGATACTGTACACTCTCTTCTGAAAGGTTTACTAAATACGAGATATCTATTAGCATTCTTATCAGATGATAGAGACCGATTGTTAAAAGAAACTACGGACTATATTAGAAAATATAATTTAAAATATACTTATAGCTCTCACATGAAGACAAGTTACTTATTATATTTTAATGAGATACATAATAGAAGATATTCATTTATAGTGTACCCTATAGTTAGTTTTAAATTAAAGAGACTAAGTAAGTATGGGATATAGGAGTATCCAGCATGAGTATAAAAGTAAGTATACATCAGTTGCTTTTTTACATATCTTTTCTTATTATAGTTGGTTCAAAATATCTAGGGCAAACGACCTTTGTAAATGAATACCCTCTAATAAGTGAATTGATAAAATTGTTGATAATTGTAGCGTGTATCTTTTTATTATTAAAATATATATTAGAACCACATACTAAAAAGTTAATTATCTTTTCGATAGTTATTTCGACGATAGGAGTGGCAGTATCGTATAATTCAGATAGCTTTTTCACTTTAATGCCTGTAGTAGCATTAATCTTAAATATGAATAACATAGACATAAATAAGGTTATAAAAGTATGGCTTATAGAGATTATAGCATTAATGATTTTAATAGCAATATGTTATCGACTAAATATAATAGGGGAAGTTATAAATTCAGTAGTTAGAGCAGATGGGAAAATACGATACGCTCTAGGATATACATATTCAACATTTAGTTCGAATTACTTTTTCCATGTGACTATTTTCTATTTATATTTAAGAAAAAATATGATTAAGTATGTAGAAATAATATCTTTATTTCTCATAAATTTATATCTATATACTTTGACTGATACAAAGGCGGTATTCTATTACTCTACTGCTGCTATTATCGTTTGTTTGTTTTTAAAAGTATTTAAGATAAAAGCATATAGTACTTTTTTGAATAAATATAGTATGTTATTTTCAGCAATAATAGCTGGAGTTTTGTCATGGAGTTATAGGTATAGACTATCACTTTTAGATCAGCTAAATTCAGTATTAACAGGTAGATTACGACTTGCAAGTGATGCTTTCAACAACTTTGATATAACGCTTTTTGGACAAAAAATAAGATGGATTTTTGAACAAAATATGTTTTCAGAATTAACATATAATTATATAGATTCCTCGTACTTAAATATTTTATTTAGATTTGGAGTAATAATTTTAGTATTTATATTAGTCGGATATTACATTATTGGAGAAAAAACTCTAAGTAGAAATACATATTATACAATGATGATTGTATTCTTATCACTACATTCTATGTTTGATCCTCAATTAATAGAAATAATGTACAATCCAGCGATATTGTTTTTAGGATATGTTATATATAATAGAAATGAGCTGAAAAAGTTCAAATAAAATTTATTAGGAAACCTCTAAAAACTAACTGTTTTCTATTGAACATAGTTAAGAAAACTTTAAATCAATAATTCGAAAAATATAAAATATATTTTTAGCTGTACCCACAAATACAGAGATAAAAGAATCTATATTATTGGGGAAGGATATCCTATGTAGGGATTATTGAGGTATACTCAGGTTAATTCTTGTCATATTTAGCATAATTATAAGAAATTTTTATTTTCAAACCCTCCTCGTATTTTTATGTTGATAATTTGAAAAATTCTAATTCTTATGAGCATCTCTAAAGATAAAAAATTTAAGAAAACAGAATGTATATTTGCAAAAGTATTTATATCTAATCTAAAGAAAAAGGGTTTTTAGAGACTCCCTTAAATATACAGATCGAATTTTCAATGATTCATTTTTTAGTTTGTACTATAACCATGTTTAACGAAAGGATGCAGGATTTCCACTTTAAAATGAAAATTCTAAAAAATTACGTTTATAATCTATCATATCAGTTGTTGGTGATTATACTTCCCATTATTACGACTCCTTATGTAACGCGCATATTTTCTTCAGATGATTTAGGAACCTACGGTTACTTCAATTCCATTGTTACCTACTTCATTTTACTTGCTACTCTGGGTATTGCTAACTATGGAACGAAGGAGATATCTGGGAATAGGAGGAGTATTCAGAAAAATTTCTGGGGTATATATACTTTACAGTTTGGAGCGACTACTTTTTCCATTCTTCTCTATATACTAGCCTGTCTTTTCATCCCTGGGATGAAAAATCTAGTGGTCTACATTCTAGGCTTGGCTTTGGTTTCTAAAGGATTAGATATATCCTGGCTCTTTCAAGGGCTAGAAGATTTTCGAAAGATTACTGTTCGCAATATTACAGTAAAATTAGTTGGAGTGGTCTCCATCTTCCTTTTTGTCAAATCTGCAAATGACCTATACCTCTATGTTTTTTTGCTAACCATATTTGAACTCTTGGGGCAGCTAAGTATGTGGTTGCCTGCTCGTGAGTTTATTGGTAGACCTCATTTTGATTTAGAATATGCTAAGCATCATTTGAAACCCGTTATATTATTGTTTCTTCCTCAAGTAGCTATTTCTTTGTATGTTACCTTAGATCGTACCATGCTAGGAGCCCTAGCTTCTACAAATGATGTAGGGATCTATGATCAGGCGCTTAAATTGGTGAATATTCTATTAACCTTGGTAACATCATTAGGAAGTGTTATGTTGCCTCGAGTAGCTAACTTATTAGCAACAGGAGATCATAGAGCAGTCAATAAGATGCATGAGATGGCTTTCTTGATTTATAATTTAGTTATTTTTCCTATTATATCCGGAATGTTAATTGTCAATGATGATTTTGTTCAATTTTTCCTTGGGCAAGACTTTCAAGATGCACGTTATGCAATTGCCATTATGATTTTCCGCATGTTCTTTATCGGTTGGACCAATATTATGGGAATTCAAATTTTGATTCCACACAATAAAAATAAGGAATTTATGGTTTCAACAACAGCTCCCGCAATTATCAGTGTAGGTTTGAACCTGCTATTCCTTCCTAAACTTGGTTATATCGGAGCAGCTATTGTCTCTGTTTTAACAGAAGCGCTAGTATGGGCAATTCAATTGTACTTTACCCGCAAATACCTAAAGGAAGTTTCAATCATTGGATCTATGACAAAAATTATTCTAGCATCAGCTATCATGTATGGTATTTTGCTTGGCTCAAAAACATTTATACATTTTTCACCGGTCATAAATGTTTTAGTGTTTGTGGTGCTTGGTGGAATCATTTACCTTTTTTTGATTCTATCTCTGAAAGTGGTAGATGTGACAGAATTAAAACAAATGATTAGGAAAAATTAGAATGTGCAAATATCGAAATATTAATTTAGATCTATTAAAAGTACTTGCATGTGTTGGAGTTGTTCTACTTCATACAACGATGGGTGGGTTTAAAGAGACAGGTTCATGGAATCTTTTGACATATTTATATTACTTAGGAACCTATTCTATCCCTCTATTTTTTATGGTCAATGGTTATTTATTGTTAGGAAAGAGAGAGATTACCTATTCTTACATACTGCAGAAAGTAAAATGGATTCTAATAACAGTGTCGTCATGGACCTTTATCGTCTGGCTGTTTAAAAGAGACTTCACAGAGAACCTAATTAAAAAAATTGTAGGTTCTTTGATACAAAAAGGTTATTTCTTTCAGTTTTGGTTTTTCGGATCCTTAATGCTTATTTATATATGTTTGCCGATTTTGAAAAAATTTCTAAATTCAAAAAGAAGTTATTTATACAGTCTATCTTTATTGATAGTTATTGGTTTGATTTTTGAGTTAGCAAATATTGTATTTCAAATGCCAGCACAAACATATGTTATACAAACCTTTAGATTATGGACTTGGTTTTTTTACTACCTTTTAGGTGGTTTTATAGCGCAATTTAACAAGGATATTATCAAAAATAGGTTTAAGAGATGGATGAAAGCAGTTGTGGTACTGTTGTTATTGATTTCACCAGTAATATTATTTTTCATAGCGAAGACTACTTATCATAATCTTTTTGCTGAATATTTTTATGATATTTTATTTGTAAAAGTTGTAAGTTTGGGAATTTTTCTAACTATCCTCACGCTTACTTTGAATGAAAAACGGAGCGAATGTATTGTTTCCCTTTCTAATCAAACTATGGGAGTTTTTATAATACATACATATACTATGAAGGTATGGGAAAAACTATTTGGTTTTAGTTTCGTAGGATCATATTTACTTTTCGCTATATTTACTTTAAGTGTTAGTTTTATTATTGTTGGAATGTTAATGAAAATTCCTTATTTCAATCGAATCGTTAAATTATAAAAAGGAGAACACTATGTACGATTATCTTATCGTCGGTGCTGGTTTGTCTGGAGCAATCTTCGCACACGAAGCTACAAAACGTGGTAAAAAAGTAAAAGTGATTGATAAACGTGATCACATCGGTGGGAACATCTACTGTGAGAATGTAGAAGGTATCAATGTTCATAAATATGGTGCCCATATCTTTCATACCTCTAATAAAAAAGTTTGGGACTATATCAATCAATTCGCTGAATTTAACAACTATATCAATTCACCTGTCGCAAACTATAAAGGAAGTCTTTATAATCTTCCTTTCAATATGAATACCTTCTATGCTATGTGGGGCACAAAAACTCCACAGGAAGTAAAAGATAAGATTGCAGAGCAGACAGCTGATATGAAGGATGTTGAGCCGAAAAATCTGGAAGAACAGGCTATTAAGCTGATTGGTCCAGATATCTATGAAAAGTTGATCAAGGGTTATACTGAAAAGCAGTGGGGGCGCTCAGCAACGGAACTTCCTCCATTTATCATTAAACGTCTTCCAGTTCGTCTAACATTTGATAATAACTATTTTAACGACCGTTACCAAGGAATTCCTATTGGTGGTTATAATGTGATTATCGAAGACATGCTTAAAGACGTTGAAGTTGAGCTTGGTGTTGATTTCTTTGCTCACCGTGAAGAGTTAGAAGCATCAGCTGAAAAAGTTGTCTTCACAGGAATGATCGACCAGTATTTTGACTACAAACACGGGGAGTTAGAATACCGTAGCCTTCGCTTTGAGCATGAAATTTTGGACGAGGAAAATTATCAAGGGAATGCTGTAGTGAACTATACAGAGCGTGAGATCCCTTATACTCGTATCATCGAACACAAACATTTTGAATATGGAACGCAGCCAAAGACAGTCATCACGCGTGAATATCCAGCTGACTGGAAGCGCGGGGACGAGCCCTACTATCCGATCAATGATGAGAAAAATAATGCTATATTTGCTAAGTACCAGGAGGAAGCTTCAAAGAATGATAAGGTTATCTTCTGTGGGCGCTTAGCAGATTATAAATATTACGATATGCATGTGGTGATTGAACGGGCGCTTGAGGTTGTGGAGAAAGAGTTTGAGCATGGCAAAAAGTAGAATTAGTTGGATAGATTTTGGAAAAGGTTTTTCCATACGTTAGAAAATTTGAGATAAACAATGGTCTCTGACATCTAATCCAATCACATGACCTTGAACGAAGGTATTCTACTAAACTACCCAGACTAAAAGTTTGGAGCATATCCTTTTCATGCTAGAGAGCCACAAGAACTATTTGCTAATAGCTAAAACCTCCTGAGAAAGAATATTCTCAGGAGGTTGTTTTTATTATGGCTGTCCTGTTTGAGGAACCTGATTTTGTTGATTAGGGTTTGTATTTTGTTGAGGTGAATTTGGTTGCTGACTGTTCCCCGTATTTGGATTTGTATTTTGTTGAGGTGAATTTGGTTGCTGACTGTTCCCCGTGTTTGGATTTGTATTTGGGGGAGTCGTAGTAGTTTGTGATGTACTTTCAGAAGTAGAGGTTTCTGGTATAGAGCGTTGTTGAATAGATGGTGTTGTCCAACTAGAACGAGCACCGTTTTTAAAGACGAACTCACCACTTCGATAGAGGCCTTCTGGCATAGTCCAGTCGCCAGGGTTGTTATCCTCAGACAGATAAGTCATCATTGAACGGTAAACCTTAGCTGCAACATAGAAGCCATCACCAACGATAGGAGTCAGGCGGTTTGAGTAACCTGTCCACACAGCCATTGAATATTTGCGAGTATAACCAACAAACATTTCGTCTGGAGCTACATAACCAGTATTTTTGATGTAGTTTTCAATTTCATCATCTGTATAGTTTGATGTACCAGTCTTACCAGCTTGAGGTAGCCAAGGGAGATAAGCACCACGACCAGTTCCATAGGTTAGGACTGTTTTCATCATCTCCGTCATCATGTAGGCAGTAGTTTCTTTCATAGCCCGTGTACCAGGGTCAGAAAATTCTTTTGAACTACCGTCGCTAAAGACGACCTTGTTGACATACATTGGTTTACGGTAGATACCACCATTAGCAAAAGCAGCGTAAGCAGCAGCCATTTTCTCACTACTTGCTCCGTACTTTTTGTTGGACTCAGTCGTATTACTTGAAATCGCGTTGGCATAGTGCATATCTGGATAGTCAATACCGATTCCATTTAGGAAGGTCTTGGCTCTATCCAAACCGACTTTGTTCAAGGTTTCTACGGCTGTAACGTTCCGTGATTGTTGGAGCGCATATTGGATGGTGATGTTTCCAAAGTAACTTCTATCCCAGTTGTAGACGGGAGTGTCTGTTCCAGGATAATTGTAAGGAACATCGTGAACAATTGAAGCAGTTGAGTCGTAGATGTCATACTCCAAGGCAGGAGCATAGTCTGTGATTGGCTTCATGGTAGAACCCCAGTCACGGTTGGTTTCAACAGCTTGGTTGATTCCGAAGGAAACATTGCTTGATTGGTGACGAGAACCTAACTGAGCAATGACTTTCCCGTTTGTCACATCCACAATCGTTGAAGCTACTTGCATTTCATCGTCAGGATAGTTGACATACTCGTCGGTATTGTAGATATCCCAGAGATGTTGTTGAACTTTAGGATCAACGTTGGTGTAGACATCCATACCAGTTGTTAAGAGGTTGTAGCCTGTTTCTTGTTCGACTTGATCGATTACCTCTTTGAGATAGTTGTCCATGTATGGAGGATAACTATTAGCCGATTTTAGACTTTGAAGTCCGTCCGTAATTGGAGTATTGATTGCTTTTTCATACTGCTCAGCTGAAATGTAACCTTGTCCCTTCATCTCAGAGAGGACGAGATTGCGTCGTTCTTGAGCCGCTTCTGGATGTGAGTATGGATCATACTGATTTGGCGCCTGAGGCATTCCGGCAAGGAGAGCCAACTGTGGGATACTCAAATCTTTGAGGTCCTTGCCATAGTAATTTTGGGCAGCAGTTTGCATACCGTAGTTACCGTTTGACATGTAGACCTTGTTGATGTAGTAGGTCAGGATTTCTTGCTTGGTTGCTTTTTGTTCGAGCTGAACGGCAAGCCATGCTTCCTGTGCCTTACGTGAAAGTGTTTGATCAGATGTTGACGTTGAAAAATAGGTTAGTTTAATCAACTGCTGTGTCAAGGTAGAACCACCTTGAAGACCACCCCCACCACGAAGGTTTCGTAGAGTGGCACCGAGGATACGAATAGTATCAACCCCACGGTGATTAAAGAAACGATGGTCTTCAATAGAGACGATGGCATTAACCAACTCTGTAGGGATTTCATTTGCTTGCGCATTTACCCGACGTTCTGATCCAAGATCGGCAATGAGTTCATCGTTTTTGTCATAGATCTTGCTAGACGTTGTAGCGACTAGTTTACTTTCAGATAGGGCCGGAGCCTTGCTGACATAGTAGAGGAAGAGTCCTCCGCCTAGCACAACTGCTGCGATAAATACAGTTAAGAGACAGATACTGACATACTTAGCTATTCGCAGGAAAATTTGTTTGTTCATCTTGTTTTACCACCCAGTAAATGTTCTTTGATAATATCGAGATAGGGAATCTGAGGAAAGGCACCAGGCTCGATTGCATATCCAAATTCTCGAATATATCCAAGTGGCATTGACTTTTGTCCCTTATCCTTATGATAGAAACGAATGAGGTCAATGGCCGGCAATAAGTAGGTTTCTTGCTGAGAAGAAAAGTGAAGGAGGACAAAGCAGATTCCTTGTTGGGCAAGGACTTGTTCCATGTGTTGGATCTGATGGAGATGAAAATTCTTCATCGGGATCGCATGTTTCTGCCTAGTTTCCTTTGCTTCAAAGTCGATGTAGTATCCATCATAAACCCCCGAATAGTCTGTTGTTGAGGCCTGTCTGAAGTAGGCTTCGACGATCTTGGCACGACTTCGTTGAGGATAATCAACACGTACGATTTGGATGGGGGTAGGTTTTTTGTGGATAACAGCCACTCCCTGTGACAAATAGTAGTCGTTGGTAGCATTGATCATCTTTTCAAAAGACATTCCCCGATTTGCGAAATTTTTTGTTTGTGAAAAGGGGAGCTGCTTTTTTTGTGGTGAAATTTTATGTGGATAGTTGACCATAGTTCTCCTTATTGGTACAATAACATCACTCTATTATATCATAAAATTACAAAGAAAGGTTAAAAATGGCAACAGTTTTAATTTTGGGCTATTCTGCCTTTGATTTGGGCTTGTTTAATGACAAGGATATCTGCCTTGAAGTCATAAAAAAGGCTATCCGACGAGACCTAGAACGTCTAGCTGAGGATGGAATGGTTTGGCTTGTCTTTACAGGGACTCTGGGTTTTGAATACTGGGTGTTGGAAGTTGCTAAAGATATGAAAGAAGACTATGGATTTCAATTGGCGACCATTTTTGATTTTGAAACCCATGGCAGTAATTGGAATGAAGCAAATCAAGCGAAATTGAGTGAGTTCAAGCAGGTTGATTTTGTCAAATATGCCTATCCACAATATGAGCATAAGGGGCAACTGCGTGATTATCAGAAATTTCTGCTGGAGAATACAGATACTTGCTACCTTTTTTACGATGAAGAAAAGGAAACTAAGTTACGATATGTTTACCAAATGATGAAAAATCAAGAAAACTATGTTACAAGAAGATTAACATTTGATGACTTAAATGAATTGATAGAAAATTTTCCCGAAAATTGAGGCTTTGACCTTGATTTTTGTTTGTTTTTTTATATAATAATACTAGCAACTGATAATGGAGATAGAGATGGCAAGTATTATTTTTTCAGCGAAAGATATTTTTGAACAGGACTTTGGACGTGAAGTTCGTGGATACAGTAAGGCAGAAGTGGATGAGTTCTTGGATGATGTGATTAAGGACTATGAAACCTATGCGGCTTTGGTCAAATCTCTTCGTCAGGAGATTGCTGATTTGAAGGAGGAATTGTCTCATAAATCGCAGACAACGCCGACTCAGCCAGATTCTATCGAAGTAGCTAGCACTACTTCAATGACAAATTTTGATATTTTAAAACGCTTAAATAGACTTGAAAAAGAAGTATTTGGCAAACAAATTTTAGACAATGAAGATGTATAATTGAGTGTCTATCAAGTGCATAAATGCAATTTTTGGATAATCGCGTGAAGAGAGTCTCTTTTCATGAGGAAAGTCCATGCTAGCACAGGCTGTGATGCCTGTAGTGTTTGTGCTAGGCGAAACCATAAGCCTAGGGACGAGAGATCGTTACGGCAGTCGAAATGGCTAAGTCTTCGGATAAGTCAGATTAGGCTTGAAAGTGCCACAGTGACGGAGTCTTTCTGGAAACAGAGAGAGTGGAACGCGGTAAACCCCTCAAGCTAGCAACCCAAATTTTGGTCGGGGCATGGAGTGCACGGAAACGAACGTAGTACTCTGACTGCTAGTAGCTAGACGCTGTTAGTGGTAGACAGATGATTATCGAAGGAAGTGGTCCTAGTCACTTCTGGAACAAAACATGGCTTATAGAAAATTGCATATAGGTTGGGGCTGAGAAATCTTTCTCAACCTCATTTTTTAAAGTGAACAAGAGAAAGGTCTTTAAAAGACTAGAACATGAAAGAACAATTTAATTTAATCGCAACTGCTGCGGCGGGTCTTGAGGCAGTCGTTGGACGTGAAGTACGAGATTTAGGTTATGATTGCCAGGTCGAAAACGGTCGTGTCCGCTTTCAAGGGGATGTGAGGGCAATCATTGAGACCAATCTTTGGTTGCGAGCAGCTGACCGCATCAAGATTGTAGTTGGAAGCTTTCCTGCAAAGACTTTTGAAGAGCTCTTTCAAGGAGTTTTTGCTCTGGATTGGGAAAACTATCTTCCGCTTGGGGCGCGGTTCCCTATTTCAAAGGCCAAATGTGTCAAGTCTAAACTTCATAATGAGCCTAGTGTGCAGGCTATTTCCAAGAAGGCCGTTGTGAAGAAACTGCAAAAACATTATGCTCGTCCAGAAGGTGTTCCCTTGATGGAAAATGGTCCCGAGTTTAAGATTGAGGTGTCCATCCTTAAAGACGTGGCAACTGTCATGATTGACACGACAGGTTCTAGCCTCTTTAAGCGTGGTTATCGTACGGAAAAGGGTGGAGCGCCTATCAAAGAGAACATGGCAGCAGCCATTTTACAACTCTCTAACTGGTATCCAGACAAGCCTTTGATTGATCCGACCTGTGGTTCAGGAACCTTCTGTATCGAGGCGGCTATGATAGCTAAAAAGATGGCTCCTGGCCTTCGTCGCTCCTTTGCTTTTGAGGAATGGAACTGGGTCAGCAATCGGTTAATCCAAGAAGTTCGCACAGAGGCTGCCAAGAAAATCAATCGTGAGGTTGAACTGGATATCATGGGCTGTGATATAGACGCTCGTATGGTGGAAATTGCTAAGGCAAATGCCCAAGCAGCAGGCGTGGCAGGTGATATCACCTTTAAGCAAATGCGGGTACAGGACTTGCGTTCAGACAAGATAAATGGTGTCATCATTTCCAATCCACCATATGGAGAGCGCTTGTCGGATGATGCAGGAGTTACCAAGCTCTATGCTGAAATGGGACAGGTCTTTGCACCACTGAAAACCTGGAGTAAGTTTATCCTGACGAGTGACGAAGCTTTTGAAAGCAAGTATGGAAGTCCAGCTGATAAAAAACGAAAACTGTATAACGGGACCTTAAAAGTGGATTTGTATCAATACTTTGGTCAGCGTGTGAAACGCCAAGAGTTGAAATAGAAAGGAAGACAAATGAGTAACAAAACACAGGATCAGCAGAATCATGAGCAACAAGAAGCCCAATTTGATTTTGGAGAAGCTAAAGATTTGACAGTTGGTCAAGTCATTCGTAAAAATGAAGAAGTTGAAGCGGGTGTTCTGCCAGAAGACAGTATTCTGGATAAATATATCAAGCAACACCGCGAGGAAATCGAGGCGGATAAGTTTGAAACACGTCAATTTAAAAAAGAAGAATTGCTAGCTGCCCAGACTCAAGAAGGCTTGGTACAGGATGTTTCTGAGACAAATGAAGCTTCGGATCCGAATGTGGATGAATCTGAGGTGGTTTCAGAAAAAACCATGTCGAGCTCAGTGGAGTCTACAAGTTCTGATGTGATTTTAACTCCTTTAGGAGAAAAAAACAAAGACTTGGAACCGCTTGTGTTGGAAAAGCAAGCGCCAGTAGAGGTTGCTGATGAAAAAGAAGAGGAGACACCTGTTCTTTCTCGTTCAGCCCAGTCAGAGCCTGAAAGTGATTCTAAGAAGAGAAAGTGGGTAGTTGCAGGATCAGCCTTGGCGGCAGCCCTCGTCTTGGCAGGAAGCTACTACGTCTATCGCCAAGTAACTCGCTCCAACCAAGCCATCCAGTCTTCTCAGTCGTCTTCTAACAATCAAGAAACACAAACGGCCCTACAAGAGTTTAATACTCTCTATGATGCCTTTTATACAGATGCTAATAAAACTGCCTTGAAAAATAGTCAGTTTGATAAGCTGGAACAGTTAAAGACCATGTTAGATAAACTTGAAGGTAGCCGAGAGCATACACTTGCAAAATCCAAGTATGATAGCCTAGCTACTCAAATCAAGGCCATCCAAGATGTCAATGCCCTCTTTGAGACTCCTGCAATTACTGACGGTGTCTTGGATACCAATGCAAAAATCAAGGCAGATGCTAAATTTACAGAAATTAAAACAGGAAATACAGAGATTGACAAACTGTTAGATAAGGCCATTAGCCTTGGTAAGAGTCAGCAAACAAGTGCCTCTAGTTCAAGTTCAAGTAGCAGTAGCCAAGAAAGTTCAAGCACAACGACTGATAGTAGTACGAGCAGTTCGTCTACATCATCTAGTTCTGCATCAAGTGCTCCAACTGCCCCAGCTAGTAATGATGCAAATGGGGGCTTGTCTAGCGATGGTGTAAACCTTCAAAGAAGTGTTAGCCGTGTACCATACAACCAATCAGCTGTAGACGATAGCAACAACTCTGCCTGGACTTTTGCTGATGGTGTTCTGGAACAAATCTTAGCAACATCACGTGCTCGCGGTTATATCACTGGTAATCAATATATCCTAGAACGTGTCAATATCGTAAACGGAAATGGTTATTATAACCTCTACAAACCAGATGGAACCTATCTCTTCACCCTCAACTGTAAGACTGGATACTTTGTCGGTAATGGAGCTGGTCACGCGGATGATTTGGATTACTAGGAGTCCGTTACAAAATTCTTTCCTTTCATAGGTAAAAATGATAAAATAAAACATATTAAACAAGAGGAGTGTCACATGACAAAAGCAAACTTTGGTGTTGTTGGTATGGCCGTAATGGGTCGTAACCTTGCCCTAAATATCGAATCTCGTGGATATACAGTTGCCATTTACAACCGTAGTAAAGAAAAAACAGAAGACGTGATTGCTTGCCATCCAGAAAAGAACTTTGTACCTAGTTACGATGTAGAGTCTTTCGTTCAATCTATCGAAAAACCTCGTCGTATCATGCTGATGGTTCAAGCTGGACCTGGTACAGATGCAACTATCCAAGCCCTTCTTCCACACTTGGACAAAGGCGATATCTTGATTGATGGCGGAAACACTTTCTACAAAGATACTATCCGTCGTAATGAAGAGTTGGCAAACTCTGGTATCAACTTCATCGGTACAGGTGTTTCTGGTGGTGAAAAAGGTGCCCTTGAAGGTCCTTCTATCATGCCTGGTGGACAAAAAGAAGCCTATGAATTGGTAGCAGATGTTCTTGAAGAAATCTCTGCAAAAGCACCAGAAGATGGCAAACCATGTGTGACTTACATCGGTCCTGATGGAGCTGGTCACTATGTGAAAATGGTCCACAACGGTATTGAGTATGGTGACATGCAATTGATCGCAGAAAGCTACGACCTCATGCAACACTTGCTTGGTCTTTCTGCAGAAGACATGGCTGAAATCTTCACTGAGTGGAACAAAGGCGAGCTTGATAGCTACTTGATCGAAATTACAGCTGATATCTTGAGCCGTAAAGACGATGAAGGTCAAGATGGCCCAATCGTAGACTACATCCTTGATGCTGCAGGGAACAAGGGAACTGGTAAATGGACTAGCCAATCATCACTTGACCTTGGTGTGCCATTGTCGCTTATCACTGAGTCAGTATTTGCTCGCTACATCTCTACATACAAAGAAGAGCGTGTACATGCTAGCAAGGTGCTTCCAAAACCAGCTGCCTTCAAGTTTGAAGGAGACAAGGCTGAGTTGATCGAAAAGATCCGTCAAGCCCTCTACTTCTCAAAAATCATCTCATACGCACAAGGTTTTGCTCAATTGCGTGTGGCTTCTAAAGAAAACAACTGGAACTTGCCATTTGCGGATATCGCATCTATCTGGCGTGATGGCTGTATCATCCGTTCTCGTTTCTTGCAAAAGATCACAGATGCCTACAACCGCGATGCAGATCTTGCTAACCTTCTTTTGGATGAGTACTTCTTGGATGTTACTGCTAAGTACCAACAAGCAGTGCGTGATATCGTAGCTCTTGCTGTTCAAGCTGGTGTACCAGTGCCAACTTTCTCAGCAGCTATTACTTACTTTGATAGCTACCGTTCAGCTGATCTTCCAGCTAACTTGATCCAAGCACAACGTGACTACTTCGGTGCCCACACTTACCAACGTAAAGACAAAGAAGGAACCTTCCACTACTCTTGGTATGACGAAAAATAAGTAGGTCTGCCATGGGGAAACGGATTTTATTACTTGAGA
Source organism: bacterium (assembly GCA_905221295.1). Lineage (GTDB taxonomy): Bacteria > Bacillota > Bacilli > Lactobacillales > Streptococcaceae > Streptococcus. The sequence goes on from CAJNCP010000001.1 coordinate 77,237, forward strand.
AAGAACGAAATCTCGCTCATTTTCTCAGTCTGGAACTCCAAAAAGAGCAATACCGTGTTGATCTGGTCGAGGAGGGGCAAAAAGCCCTCTCCATGGCTCTCCAGACAGATTATGACTTGATTTTACTGAATGCTCGTCTGGGGGATATGACGGCCCAGGATTTTGCAGACAAGCTGAGTCGGACAAAACCGGCCTCAGTGATCATGGTCTTAGACCATCGCGAAGAATTGCAAGACCAGATTGAGACAATCCAGCGCTTCGCCGTTTCTTACATCTATAAGCCAGTGATTATTGATAATCTAGTAGCTCGTATTTCAGCGATTTTCCGAGGTCGGGACTTTATCGACCAACATTGTAGTCAGATGAAGGTCCCAACGTCTTACCGCAATTTGCGTATGGATGTAGAACATCATACCGTTTATCGTGGCGAGGAGATGATTGCTCTGACGCGCCGTGAGTATGACCTTTTGGCCACTCTCATGGGAAGCAAGAAGGTCTTGACTCGTGAGCAGTTGTTGGAAAGTGTTTGGAAGTACGAAAGTGCGACAGAAACCAATATCGTGGATGTTTATATCCGTTATCTACGTAGCAAGCTTGATGTAAAAGGTCAAAAAAGCTACATTAAAACCGTGCGTGGTGTTGGTTACACCATGCAAGAATAGAAAAGCAGTTGCAGTTTTGTAACTGCTTTTTTTGAGAAGTTTCTATATATTGACATGCAGTCAGGTCTTTGCTACAATTAATCGTGGAGGATACTAAAATGAAATTTTTGAAAAAAATGATGCAAGTTGGACTGACAGTTTCTTTCTTTGCTTTGTTAGCGACAAGCACCGTCTTTGCGGATGATGTTGATTCGGAAGGCTGGCAATTTGTCCAAGAAAATGGTAGAACCTACTATAAGAAGGGGGACCTCAAAGAAACCTACTGGCGAGTAATTGATGGGAAGTACTATTACTTTGATTCTTTATCTGGAGAGATGGTTGTCGGCTGGCAATATATACCTGCTCCACACAAAGGGGTTACGATTGGTCCTTCTCCAAGACAAGAGATTGCTTTTAGACCGGATTGGTTTTACTTTGGTCAAGATGGGGTACTACAAGAATTTGTTGGTAAGCAAGTTTTAGAAGCAAAAACTGCTACAAATACCAACAAACATCATGGGGAACAATATGATAGTCCAGCAGAGAAACGAGTCTATTATTTTGAAGATCAGAATAGCTATCATACCTTAAAAACAGGTTGGGTTTATGATGAGGGTAACTGGTATTATTTGCAGAAGGATGGTGGTTTTTCTGCTCGCATCAATAGATTGACTGTCGGGGAGCCAGTACGTGGTTGGATTAATGATAACTCAACTTGGTATTATCTCGATACAACAACCGCTACAATGCAAACTGGTTGGAAATATCTTGGGAACAAGTGGTACTATCTCCGTTCATCAGGAGCCATGGCAACTGGTTGGTATCAGGAAGGCTCCACTTGGTATTATTTAGATGAACCAAATGGTGATATGAAAACGGGCTGGCAATATCTTGGTAACAAGTGGTACTACCTCCGTTCATCAGGAGCTATGGCAACTGGTTGGTATCAGGAAGGTTCGACGTGGTATTATCTAAACGCAAGTAATGGTGACATGAAGACAGGCTGGTTCCAGGTCGGAGGGAAATGGTACTATGCTTATAGTTCAGGTGCTTTAGCAGTGAATACGACTGTAGAAGGCTATTACGTCAATTATAATGGCGAATGGATCCAATAATGAAAGGGGCGATTGTGAAGGAAACAATCGCTTTTTTTGTGAAAATATAATAAAATAGATAGGAGAAAATACTACTGTATGAAATGAGACGGTCTTTCCGTCTGGTTAAAGGAAAACATGACAAAAAAAGTTGGTGTCGGTCAGGCACATAGTAAGATTATTTTAATAGGGGAGCATGCGGTCGTATACGGCTATCCTGCTATTTCTCTGCCTCTCATAGAGGTGGAGGTGACCTGTAAGGTGGTCCCTGCTGAAAGCCCGTGGCGTCTTTATGAGGAGGATACCTTGTCCATGGCTGTGTATGCTTCGTTAGAATATTTAGAGATTAAAGAAGCCTGCATTCGCTGTGTGATTGACTCGGCTATCCCTGAAAAACGAGGGATGGGTTCGTCAGCAGCTATCAGCATAGCAGCCATTCGTGCAGTTTTTGACTACTATCAGGCCGACTTGCCTCATGATGTATTAGAAATCTTGGTTAATCGGGCTGAGATGATTGCCCATATGAATCCAAGCGGTTTGGATGCTAAGACCTGTCTCAGTGACCAGCCCATTCGCTTTATCAAGAATGTTGGTTTTACAGAATTAAATATGAACTTATCAGCCTATCTGGTTATTGCAGATACAGGCGTGTATGGTCACACTCGTGAAGCTATCCAAGTGGTTCAAAGCAAGGGCAAGGATGCCCTACCGTTTTTGCATGCCTTGGGAGAATTGACCCAGCAGGCAGAAGATGCGATTAGACAAAAAGATGCTGAAAGACTGGGACAAATTCTCAGTCAAGCGCATTTACATTTAAAAGAAATTGGTGTCAGCAGTCCTGAGGCAGATTCCCTCGTTGAAACAGCTATGAGATACGGTGCTCTGGGAGCCAAGATGAGTGGTGGTGGACTAGGAGGCTGTATTATCGCCTTGGTAGCCAATCTGGACCAAGCACAAGAACTAGCAAAACGATTAGAAGAGAAAGGAGCTGTTCAGACATGGATCGAAAGCCTGTAACAGTACGTTCTTACGCAAATATTGCCATTATCAAATATTGGGGAAAGAAAAAAGAGAAAGAGATGGTGCCTGCTACTAGCAGCATCTCTCTGACTTTGGAAAATATGTATACGGAGACGACCTTGTCGCCTCTGCCAGCCCATGCGACGGCGGATGCCTTTTATATCAATGGTCAGCTCCAAAATGAGGCGGAGCATGCTAAAATGAGCAAGATTATCAACCGCTACCGTCCAGAAGGTGAGGGCTTTGTCCGTATCGATACCCAAAACAACATGCCGACCGCAGCGGGTTTGTCTTCCAGTTCCAGTGGTTTGTCCGCCTTGGTCAAGGCTTGCAATGCTTATTTCCAGCTTGGATTGGATAGAAGTCAGTTGGCGCAGGAGGCTAAGTTTGCCTCGGGTTCTTCCTCTCGCAGTTTTTATGGACCGTTAGGTGCATGGGATAAGGATAGTGGAGAGATTTATCCTATTGATACAGACCTGAAACTAGCTATGATTATGTTGGTGTTAGAGGATAAGAAAAAACCAATCTCTAGCCGTGATGGAATGAAACTCTGTGTGAAAACCTCGACGACCTTTGATGATTGGGTTCGCCAGTCTGAGAAAGATTATCAGGATATGCTTGTTTACCTCAAAGAGAATGATTTTGCCAAGGTTGGGGAATTAACGGAGAAAAATGCCCTTGCTATGCACGCTACGACGAAAACAGCATCACCATCTTTTTCTTATCTAACGGATGCGACTTATGAAGCGATGGACTTTGTCCGCAAACTTCGTGAGCAAGGGGAAGCCTGCTACTTTACCATGGATGCTGGTCCCAATGTCAAGGTCCTCTGTCAGGAGAAAGACTTGGAGCATTTGTCAGAAATTTTCGGTCAACGTTACCGCTTGATTGTGTCAAAAACAAAGGATTTGAGCCAAGATGATTGCTGTTAAAACTTGCGGGAAACTCTATTGGGCAGGTGAGTATGCTATTCTAGAGCCAGGGCAATTAGCCTTGATAAAGGCCATCCCCATCTATATGAAGGCTGAGATTGCTTTTTCTGAGAACTATTGTATCTACTCAGACATGTTTGATTTCGCAGTGGACTTGACGCCAAATCCTGACTACAGCTTGATTCAAGAAACGATTGCTTTGGTGGGAGACTTCCTCGCCAATCGTGGTCAGACTTTGCGATCTTTTTCTTTGGAAATTCGTGGAAAAATGGAACGGGAAGGCAAAAAGTTTGGTCTAGGTTCTAGTGGTAGCGTCGTTGTTTTGGTGATCAAGGCCCTGCTGGCTCTATATGATATTACGGTTGATCAGGATCTCTTATTCAAGCTGGCTAGCGCGGTCTTGCTCAAGCGAGGCGACAATGGTTCTATGGGAGACCTTGCCTGTATTGTGGCAGAGGATTTGGTTCTCTACCAATCTTTTAATCGAAAGAAGATAGCTGCTTGGTTGGAAGAAGAAAACTTGGCTACAGTTTTGGAGCGTGATTGGGGCTTTTCTATCTCACAAGTGCAACCAGCTCTAGAATGTGATTTCCTAGTGGGATGGACTAAGGAAGTGGCCGTATCAAGTGACATGGTCCAGCAAATCAAGCAAAACATAGACCAGAACTTTTTAACTTCCTCAAAAGCAACGGTATCTGCTTTGGTAGAAGCCCTGGAGCATGGGAATGCAGAAAAAATTATCGAGCAGCTGGAAACAGCCAGTCAGCTTTTAGAAGGTTTGAGCCCAGATATTTATACACCTTCGCTGAGACAGTTGAAACAAGCCAGTCAAGATTTGCTGGCTGTTGCCAAGAGTAGTGGAGCTGGTGGTGGTGACTGTGGCATTGCCTTGAGTTTTGATGCGCAATCGACTGAAACCTTAAAAAACCGTTGGGCCAATCTGGGGATTGAGCTCTTATACCAAGAAAGGATTGGACATGACGACAAATCGTAAGGACGAGCACATCCGCTATGCCCTTGAGCAGAAAAGTTCCTATAATAGCTTTGATGAGGTGGAGTTGATTCATTCATCCCTGCCTCTTTATGACCTGGATGAGATTGATTTGTCTACAGAGTTTGCAGGTCGAAAGTGGGACTTTCCTTTTTATATCAATGCCATGACGGGTGGAAGCGAAAAAGGTAAAGAAATCAATCAAAAACTGGCTCAGGTGGCAGAAGCCTGTGGGATTTTATTTGTAACGGGCTCTTATAGCGCAGCTCTAAAAGATCCAACAGATGGTTCTTTTTCTGTCAAATTTAGCCATCCAAAGCTCCTTCTTGGTACTAATATTGGATTGGACAAGCCTGTTGAGTTGGGACTTCAGACTGTAGAAGAGATGAATCCTCTTCTCCTGCAAGTGCACGTCAATGTTATGCAGGAATTACTCATGCCCGAGGGAGAAAGAAAGTTTCGAAGCTGGCAATCGCATCTGGCAGACTATAGCAAGCAAATCCCTGTTCCTATTATTCTCAAGGAAGTGGGCTTTGGGATGGATGTAAAGACTATCGAGAGAGCCTATGAACTAGGAATTCGAACCGTTGACCTGTCGGGTCGTGGTGGTACTAGCTTTGCCTATATCGAAAACCGTCGCAGTGGTCAACGTGATTACCTTAATCAATGGGGGCAGTCTACTATGCAAGCCCTTCTCAATGCCCAAACCTGGAAAGACAAGGTCGAACTCTTGGTCAGCGGAGGGGTTCGAAATCCGCTGGATATGATTAAATGCTTGGTCTTTGGTGCCAAGGCTGTAGGACTGTCACGTACCGTTCTAGAGTTGATTGAAACCTACTCCGTCGAAGAGGTGATTGGTATTGTCCAAAGCTGGAAAGAAGACCTGCGCTTGATCATGTGTGCCCTTAATTGTGCCACCATAGCAGATCTGCAAAACGTAGACTACATTCTTTATGGTAAACTAAAAGAAGCAAAAGATCAGATGTAGAGAGGTCGGGACAAGAATCCCGCCTTTTTGTATCTCTTTGTCAATCGTATTGGATTGATGGAACTTAGCTTGTACGAGCATTTCTGTCCAACCGCTTTTTTCCATCCTCAGACCGAGGTGCCTTTTTTGAATTGTGATAAAATAGAAAGAGAGGATGCAGCTATGAAAAAATTTCAAATCTTTTTATTTATTGAAGCCTGTCTATTGACGGGGGCTCTGATTTTGATGGTATCAGAGCATTTTTCGCGTTTTCTGCTGATTTTATTCCTCTTTCTTCTCCTGATACGCTATTATGCAGGCAAGGAGGGCAACAACTTTCTCCTCCTTGTGGCGACTATTCTTTTCTTTTTCATTGTCATGCTCAATCCCTTTGTGATTTTAGCTATCTTTGTAGCGGTGATCTACAGTCTCTTTCTTCTCTATCCAATGATGAATCAAGAAAGAGAGGAGACCGACTTGGCCTTTGAAGAGGTGGTGATGGTTAAAAATGAAAAGAATCGCTGGTTTGGCAATCTCCATCATTTCTCTAGTCACCAGACCTGTCAGTTTGACGATATCAATCTCTTTCGCCTCATGGGCAAGGACACCATTCATCTAGAAAGAGTTATCCTAACCAATCATGACAATGTCATTATCCTTAGAAAGATGGTGGGAACGACTAGGATTATCGTACCTGTTGATGTGGAAATCAGCCTCAGTGTTAACTGCCTCTATGGAGATTTAACTTTCCTCCATCAACCCAAGCGAGCCCTTCGTAATGAACATTATCATCAGGAAACCAGGGACTATCTAAAGAGTAACAAGAGCGTCAAAATTTTCCTAACTACTATGGTTGGCGATGTGGAGGTGGTCAGAGGATGAAAAAGCAATCGTACCTATTAATCGGGCTGACTTCACTCCTCTTTATTCTCTTTTTGGCTAATAGTCTGCTTGATATTCTAAATCTTGATTGGTCCTATTTGCTACAGGATATCGAGAAAACAGAGAAACTCATCTTCTTGATTTTGGTCTTTAGCCTTTCCATGACCTTCTTTTTTGTCCTTTTTTGGCGCGTGATGGAAGAAATTTCTCGCAGAAAAATGCAGGTTAATCTCAAGCGACTGCTAGCAGGAAAAGAGGTGGTTGCCTTTGCAGATCCAGACTTGGACGCCAGTTTTAAGTCCTTGTCTGGCAAGCTCAACCTCTTGACAGAAGCTGTTCAAAAGGCTGAAAATCAAAGTCTGGTCAAGGAAGAAGCAATCATCGAGAAAGAACGGAAGCGAATTGCACGTGACTTACATGATACGGTTAGTCAGGAGTTGTTTGCGGCCCATATGATTTTATCAGGTGTCAGTCAGCAGGCTTTGAAGCTGGATAGAGAAAAGATGCAGACCCAGTTGCAAAGTGTCGCAGCCATTCTAGAAACAGCCCAGAAAGATTTGAGGGTTTTGCTCTTGCATTTGCGACCAGTAGAGTTGGAGCAAAAGAGCTTGGTTGAGGGGATTCAAATCCTCTTAAAAGAACTTGAGGACAAGAGTGATCTCAAGGTTAGTCTCAAGCAGAATGTGTCTAAATTGCCCAAGAAGATTGAAGAACATGTCTTCCGTATTCTTCAGGAGTTGATCAGCAATACCCTCCGCCATGCCCAGGCATCTTGCCTAGATGTCTACCTCTATCAGACAGATGTTGAATTGCAGCTGAAGGTGGTGGACAATGGAATTGGTTTCCAGTTGGGGAGTTTAGATGACTTGAGTTATGGACTGCGAAATATCAAGGAGCGGGTTGAAGATATGGCAGGAACAGTTCAACTATTGACAGCTCCGAAGCAAGGACTGGCGGTTGATATCCGTATTCCCCTGTTAGATAAGGAATGATAAAGGAGTAGAGATGAAAATTTTACTGGTAGATGACCATGAAATGGTCCGATTGGGCTTGAAAAGCTATTTTGACCTCCAAGACGATGTAGAAGTTGTGGGCGAGGCTGCCAATGGTGCTCAAGGTATTGACTTGGCCTTGAAACTGCGTCCAGATGTCATTGTCATGGATATTGTCATGCCTGAGATGAATGGGATTGATGCTACCTTGGCCATCCTCAAAGAATGGCCTGAAGCCAAGATTTTGATTGTCACCTCTTACTTGGACAATGAAAAAATCATGCCGGTCTTGAATGCTGGTGCCAAAGGTTATATGCTCAAGACTTCTAGTGCAGACGAACTGCTTCATGCCGTTCGTAAGGTTGCAGCGGGCGAGCTGGCTATTGAACAAGAGGTCAGCAAGAAGGTCGAATACCACCGCAATCATATGGAACTACATGAGGACTTGACTGCGCGTGAACGAGATGTGCTCCAACTCATCGCCAAGGGCTACGAAAATCAACGTATTGCAGATGAACTTTTTATCTCTCTCAAGACGGTCAAGACCCATGTGTCCAACATCCTAGCCAAGCTTGAGGTCAGCGATCGCACTCAGGCGGCGGTCTATGCCTTTCAGCACCATTTGGTGGGGCAAGAGGACTTTTAGATGAGTCTTACAGATTTACTTGAGGAGCTAGAAGCAGCAAAAGATCCTGAGAAAGCGGGCCCAATGGAAGCCTATATGCGCCATCAATTTCCCTTTCTAGGCATTGCAGGTCCTGAAAGAAATGCCCTCTATAAAAAGTATTTTCCAGAAGCGAAAAAAACAAAGATAATCGATTGGGATTTTGTGGACACTTGCTGGGAAAAGGAGCCTAGAGAATACCAATATGTAGCTGCCAACTATTTGAAAGCCCTGCAGTCTTATCTAACGAAGGATGATTTGCCTAAGCTTGAGCGTCTGGTCGTGACCAAGTCTTGGTGGGACACGGTAGATATCCTAGACCGAGTAGTAGGAAGTTTGGTAGCCGACCATCCGAAACTTGAAGAAGTGCTTTTAAAATGGAGCCTCTCAGACAATATCTGGCTGAGACGAGTCGCTATTGACCACCAGTTGTTAAGAAAAGAGAAAACGAATGTCCAACTGATGGAAAAGATTCTGCTCAACAATCTGGATCAGACAGAATTTTTCATCAACAAAGCCATCGGCTGGGCTCTAAGAGACTACTCTAAAACCAATCCCGAATGGGTAGCACGCTTTATTGAAAAAAATAAGAAAAGAATGGCTGAACTTAGTATCAGGGAAGCGAGCAAGTACCTCTAGCACTATTGAAAAGCGCATTCATTACTTGAAAAAAGTCGCTATTATATGGTATAATGGACTGTATTAAAAATTTTAAGGAGAAATGACAGAATGTCTGTATCATTTGAAAACAAAGAAACAAACCGTGGTGTCTTGACTTTCACTATCTCTCAAGACCAAATCAAACCAGAATTGGACCGTGTATTTAACTCAGTAAAGAAAACTCTTAACGTTCCTGGTTTCCGTAAAGGTCACCTTCCACGCCCTATCTTCGACCAAAAATTTGGTGAAGAAGCTCTTTATCAAGATGCAATGAACGCACTTTTGCCAAACGCTTATGAAGCTGCAGTAAAAGAAGCTGGTCTTGATGTGGTTGCGCAACCAAAAATTGACGTAACTTCAATGGAAAAAGGTCAAGACTGGGTTATCACAGCTGAAGTCGTGACAAAACCTGAAGTAAAATTGGGTGGCTACAAAAACCTTGAAGTATCAGTGGATGTAGAAAAAGAAGTGACAGATGCTGACATTGAAGAGCGTATCGAACGCGAACGCAACAACTTGGCTGAATTGGTTATCAAAGAAGGCGCTGCTGAAAATGGCGACACTGTTGTGATTGACTTCGTTGGTTCTATCGACGGTGTTGAATTTGACGGTGGGAAAGGTGAAAACTTCTCACTTGGACTTGGATCAGGTCAATTTATCCCTGGTTTTGAAGACCAATTGGTTGGGCACTCAGCTGGTGAAACTGTTGACGTTGTCGTAACATTCCCAGAAGACTACCAAGCAGAAGACCTTGCAGGTAAAGAAGCTAAATTCGTAACAACTATTCACGAAGTAAAAGCTAAAGAAGTTCCAGCTCTTGATGATGAACTTGCAAAAGATATCGACGAAGAAGTGGAAACTCTTGACGAATTGAAAGAAAAATACCGCAAAGAATTGACTGCTGCGAAAGAAGAAGCATACAAAGATGCCGTTGAAGGTGCAGCAATCGATAAAGCTGTAGAAAACGCTGAAATCGTAGAACTTCCAGAAGAAATGATCCACGAAGAAGTTCACCGTTCAGTAAATGAATTCCTTGGAAACTTGCAACGCCAAGGGATCAACCCTGACATGTACTTCCAAATCACAGGAACTACTCAAGAAGACCTTCACAAACAATACGAAGCAGAAGCTGAGTCACGTACGAAGACTAACCTTGTTATAGAAGCAGTTGCCAAAGCTGAAGGATTTGACGCTTCAGAAGAAGAAATCCAAAAAGAAATCGAGCAATTGGCAGCAGACTACAACATGGAAGTTGCACAAGTACAAAATTTGCTTTCAGCTGACATGTTGAAACACGATATCACTATCAAAAAAGCTGTTGAATTGATCACAAGCACTGCAACAGTAAAATAATCTTAAAAGAGAAAAAGCCCACCTGACTAGGTGGGCTTTCTGTTGACTATTTGCCAAAAATCTCTTTGAGATCTGTATCTGTAATCCCAATCATGGCTGGGATGCTAGACCAGTTTTCCTCGGTGAGGATGTAGGATTGTTCAGAGTCACTTGGTGTGGCAGTTTCAGAGAAGGCTTGTTTGCTTTCTTCAATATTAGTTTCAATTAAATCACTGAAACGCTCAATCAGATAGGTCTTGCGAGCGGTTCCAATATGTTTGACTGCATAGTCAAAGGCCTGTAATTCACCAAGAAGGATGAGCTTGCTCTTGGCCCGTGTGATAGCTGTGTAGATGAGATTTCGCTCCAGCATGCGCTTGCTAGCACTGGTGATGGGCAGGATGACAACAGGAAACTCACTTCCCTGAGACTTATGGATGCTCATGGCATAGGATAGTCGAATCTTGTACCATTCGTTGCGTGGATAGATGACCTCATTGCCGTCAAAATCAATGACAACCTCGTCTTGTTTGGACTCGGTGTATTTACCAGGAATCAGGTCTGTGATGTAGCCTAGGTCTCCGTTAAAGACATTTACTTCGGCGTCGTTGACTAGGTGAATGACCTTGTCTCCTGTTCGATAGTGACACTGAGTTGCTTCAAAGCTAACTTGCCCCTTTTGCTGAGGATTGAGCAGGTCTTGCATGAGTTGGTTGATGGCATCAATGCCAGCAGTTCCTCGATACATAGGCGCTAACACCTGAATATCACGAGCCGGAATGCCACTTCTGAGGGCAGCACCGAGGATCTTCTCAATGGTTGCAGGGATATGGCCACTAGCGATTTCAAAGTAGGAGCGGTCTGCCTTTTTCTGGGTAAAGTCAGCTGGCAAGATGCCTTGTCGAATCTGACTAGCCAAGGTAACGATAGTTGATTCTTCACTCTGACGATAAATCCGTTCCAAGCGCGTCTGCGGAATCAGGGGTATCTGGAGCAGGTCAGCAAGGACTTGTCCGGGACTAACAGAAGGTAGCTGGTCGCTATCACCTACGATGAGAATTTTACTGTTAGAAGATATGTTGGAGAAAAGTTGGTTGGCTAGCCAAGTGTCCACCATAGAAAACTCATCCACGATGATGAAGTCGGCATCCAGATAATCTTCCAGATGACTGGTATCATCGTCTCCCGTCATCCCCAAATGACGGTGTATAGTAGCGCTAGGCAAACCTGTCAATTCATTCATGCGCCGAGCGGCTCGACCAGTTGGAGCAGCAAGAAGGATCGGTAGATTGCTTTTCTTCTTGAGATCAAGCCCTTCTAAGAGGGCATAAACAGCGATAATCCCATTGATAACAGTCGTCTTACCAGTACCAGGTCCACCTGTCAGGATAAAGACCTTGTTCTGGATAGCATCACAGATTGCCTGTTTTTGCATGTCATCGTATTGGATAGCTAATTCTTGCTCGACAGTAGCGATATGCTTGTGAATGGTTTCTAGATCCTGACTTTTCTGCTTTCCTTTTTCGAGGATACGAACCAAGTGACTGCGAATGCCTTCTTCGGCGAAAAAGAGGCTGTTATCAAAGATTTTGGTATCAATCTGCTGAACCTTGTCTTCTTCGATTAGATGAGCTAATTCCTGAGCTACTTGGCTGGGATCGAGCTCCACGGGACGAGAAGACTCGAGGAGAGTCAGAGTTTGTTCCAGCAAATCTCGGGCTTCCATATAGGTATCGCCCGTATCCATACATCCCTGAAAAAGACTGTGGACAAGGCCAGCACGGAAGCGTTCAGGAGCTTGACTTTCGATGCCTAGTTCGGCAGCCAATTGGTCAGCAATGGTAAAACCCAATCCCTTAATATCTTCAACCAGTTGGTAGGGATAGTTTTCGACAATATCTAGCGTTTCTTCCTTGTAAAAGTCTTGAATCTGAAAGGCCAGTTTATTGGGAATGCCGTAGTTGGCAAGTTTAGCCAAGACCATTTCTGTCCCATAGTTGAGACGGAGGGTGGAAACAAAAGCCTCACGATTTTTGGCAGAGAGTCCTGAGATGCCTTCTAGCTTTTCAGGATGTTCCAGAATTTCGTCAATGGTATTTTCACCATAGCTATCAACGATTTTTTGGGCTGTTTTGAGACCAATTCCCTTGAAATGACTGCTAGAAAAGTATTTGACTAGTCCTTTTCTAGTTGGTTTTGCGCGTTCATAACGGCTGATCTGAAGCTGTTCCCCATACTTGGAATGCTGAACGATTTGCCCCCAAAAAGTGTAGTCTTCCCCTTCAATCACGTCCGCCATGGTTCCTGTAACGATGATTTCAAAATCGTCAAAGTCCTCTGCGTCCGTATCTTCAATATCTAGGAGGAGAATGCGATAAAAATTACTGGGATTTTCAAAAATAATCCGTTCAATGGTGCCTGAAAAATAAACTTCCATATGTTTCCTTTACATGAGTTCGTGAAAGTTGTACCCTTAGCTTCTTTCAACAAGCTAGGAGACTAAAAGGTCTTCTTCTCGTAATAGAAAAAGAGGCTGAGACTTAGCATTCTCGGCCTCTTCCTTATCTTAAAAAGTTCCGATACGGTTAAGTGGCCAGAAACGGAATTTTGCTTCGCCCTTGATATCGCTGGCCTTGAAGGTACCGACATGGCGGCTGTCGCTAGAGACTAGACGATCGTCACCAAGGAGAAGGTACTCACCTTGAGGGACAGTAAAGCTAAAGCTGGTGTTGGAATTGACATCGACCGTAAAGGCTTGTGCTTTTTGAGCAAGTTCTCTAAAGTAAACTCCCTTATTGCCTTCAAATCCTTTTCCAGTATAGGTGTTTTGCAACTTTTCTGTTTTGAACAAGTTGAGGTATTCAGCTAGGTAGGGTTCATCCGTTTCTTTATCGTTGATAAAGAGTTTGTCATTTTCATAGCGGATGGTATCTCCAGGCATACCGATAACCCTTTTGACAATGTCTTTATTTCCTTCTTCCTCATGCGCAACCACAATGTCGAAGCGGTCAATTGGGAGATGTTTAACAACGAAGAGAACTTCTCCGTCGGCTAGGGTAGGGTCCATAGAGTGTCCTTCTACACGGACATTGCTCCAAAGAAAGATACGGCTAAGACCGACCAGTGCGATAATGAGGAAGAAAACTCCCCATTCTTTTATAAATGATTTTAAATAGTTCATGGTTTACCTCTGTAGAAGTTTTTTTGCTTTTTCAGTGTTTTTAAAATGCAGTTTGGCACAGAAATGAAGTCCCTTCATACCATAGGCTTGCAGGATTTTGCTTGCAACCTTATCAGATGCAGTTCCAGCGCCGCTTGGCAGTTGGTAGCCTAGTTCTCGTCCAAGATTTTCCAAGTTTTCGAGGAAGAGATCCCGCGCGATAATAGAGCTAACTGCAACAGCTAGGTATTTGCCCTCAGCTTTTTCTTCCAAAGTGATCTTGTTTGGAAAATGGTTGGCTTCTCGCGCCAAGTACTTGTCATAGTTTTTAGGACTTGTAAAAGCGTCAATCACGATTTTTTCTGGCTGGACTCCTTTTTGAAGCAGGAGAAAGATAGCCTGATTGTGAAGGGCAACCTTTACAGAAACAGCATTGTAACGCTCTCCGATAACTTCGTTGTACTTGCTCGGTGAAAGGAGGAGCGCTTGGTGCTGGATTTTTTCCTTAAGGATAGGGGCAATCTGACGAATCTTTTGGTCTGTCAGAGTCTTAGAATCTCCCACGCCGAGTTTTCGCAAGAAGTCGTGCTGGTCAGGTGTCACGAAGGAAGCCACAACAGCCAGCCCACCAAAGTAGGAACCATTTCCCACCTCATCGGTACCGATCATAGGAAAATCTTGTCCACTGTTTTCTTGTCGAACCTGATAGCCAAAGAAATTGGCGTAGTGCTCAGCAGCTTCGCCTTGCAGGAGGACTTTTCCAGAAGTATAGATGGAAACCGTTGCCTGAGGCAGTCGCAAAAAATAGCGGATATAGGGATTTTTACTAGGACTGAGAGCCTTCTGATACTGACTTAAAAAGCTCTGAATTTCCTGTTCACTTGGTGTGAGTGTGATACTTGCCATAGTCTCTATTGTACCACAAAAGCGGGAGAATTGGTAAAAACTGACAAAGTTAGCGAAATTTGGTATAATATCGTGAGGTGAATTTTATGGCAAATCTAAATCGATATAAGTTTACATTCGGGAAAAAGACATTAACCTTGACAACCGAGCATGACAACCTCTTTATGGAGGAAATTGCCAAGGTTGCGACTGAAAAATACCAAGCAATTAAAGAACAAATGCCTGGGGCGGATGATGAAACCATTGCGCTTCTTTTGGCGGTCAATTGTCTGTCTACACAACTCAATCGTGAGATTGAATTTGATGACAAGGAGCAAGAGTTGTTAGAACTCCGCCACAAGTTAATTGCTGTCAAACAAGAACAGAGCAAGATTGAGGACTCCCTATGATTTCAATCCTACTCTTATTGATTCTGGCTTGGGGCTTTTACATCGGCTACCGTAGAGGTTTGGTGCTGCAAGTTTATTATTTCCTCGTGGCAGTAATTTCAGCCTTTGTTGCGGGACAGTTTTATAAATCACTGGGGGACCACTTCCACTTGCTTGTCCCTTATGCCAATCCTCAGGAAGGACAGGGTACCTTTTTCTTCCCTTCAGCCCAGCTGTTTCATCTAGACAAGGTCTTTTATGCGGGTCTGGCCTACCTCCTAGTTTTCGGAATTTGTTACAGTATCGGACGTTTTATCGGTTTGTTTCTTCATTTGATTCCAGTTAAAACACTAGGTAGTAAGTGGTTCCGGGTTAGTGCGGGGACTTTGTCTCTATTGGTAACCTTATTTGTCTTGCAAATGGCTTTGACCATTCTTGCAACTGTACCTATGGCAGCCGTTCAAAATTCACTTGAAAAAAGTATCGTAGCTAAACACATCATCCAAAGTATCCCCTTTACGACAAACTTTATCAAACAACTCTGGGTGACAAATTTAATCGGATAAAAAGGGCGGGATTTTTCCTAGCCCTTTGTTTACAGATTGGAGGAATAGGTCAAAAACCTCTAATGACTATAATCTTGTAAACAAATACACAAGGAAAAAATATGAATACAAAAATACTAGAAACCTTAGAATTCAATAAAATCAAGACCTTGTTTGAACCTCATATCCTGACAGAACAGGGACTAGAGGAGCTAAAAGGTCTGGCTCCAACTGCCAAGGTGGATAAGATCAAACAAGCCTTTACAGAGATGGAGGAAATGCAGGCGCTTTTTGTGGAGCAACCTCACTTTACCATCCTAGCGACACGTGAGATTTCAGCTGTCTGCAAGCGTCTGGAGATGGGGGCGGACCTCAGTATTGAGGAGTTCCTACTCCTCAAACGGGTCTTACTTGCTAGCAGAGAGTTGCAAAATTTTTATGCCAATCTCGAAAACATACGCTTGGAACAGTTGGCGAGATGGTTTGAAAAACTGCATGAGTTTCCACACTTGCAAGGAAGTCTTCAAGCTCTAAATGATGCAGGATTTATCGAAAATTTCGCCAGTGAAGAGCTAGTACGCATTCGCCGGAAAATCCATGATAGCGAGAGTCAAGTTCGAGATGTCTTGCAAGACTTACTTAAACAAAAAGCTCAGATGTTGACCGAAGGAATCATTGCTAGCAGAAATGGCCGTCAGGTTTTACCTGTCAAGAACACCTACCGCAATAAGATTGCAGGTGTTGTCCATGACATCTCTGCTAGTGGTAATACGGTTTATATCGAGCCACGTGAGGTCGTGAAACTGAGCGAAGAAATCGCTAGTCTGCGAGCTGACGAACGCTATGAGATGATTCGCATCCTACAGGAGCTCTCGGAACGCGTTCGCCCTCATGCTGCAGAGATTGCCAATGACGCTTGGATTATCGGTCATTTAGACTTGATTCGTGCCAAGGTGCGTTTCATGCAAGAAATGCAAGCAGTTGTTCCTCAACTTTCAGAGAATCAAGAGATTCAACTCCTTCATGTTCGCCATCCTTTGGTCAAAAATGCTGTCGCGAACGATGTACACTTTGGCAAGGAATTAACGGCCATTGTCATTACAGGTCCCAATACAGGTGGGAAGACCATCATGCTCAAAACCTTGGGTTTGACTCAACTCATGGCCCAATCTGGATTGCCCATTTTAGCTGATAAAGGAAGCCGTGTCGGTGTTTTCGAGGAAATCTTCGCAGATATTGGGGATGAGCAGTCTATCGAACAAAGCTTGTCTACCTTCTCCAGTCACATGACCAATATCGTAGATATTCTTGGCAAGGTCAATCAGCACTCGCTCTTATTGCTAGATGAGCTTGGGGCAGGTACTGATCCGCAGGAAGGAGCAGCCCTTGCTATGGCTATTCTGGAGGATTTTCGTCTACGTCAGGTCAAGACCATGGCGACGACCCACTATCCAGAGCTTAAGGCTTATGGTATTGAAACAGCCTTTGTGCAAAATGCCAGCATGGAGTTTGATACAGCCAGCCTGCGTCCGACCTATCGCTTTATGCAGGGAGTTCCTGGACGAAGCAATGCCTTTGAAATTGCCAAACGCTTAGGACTGTCAGATGTTATCGTCGGGGATGCCAGCCAGCAGGTCAATCAAGATAATGATGTCAACCGTATCATTGAGCAATTGGAAGAGCAAACGCTTGAAAGTCGCAAACGCTTGGACAATATCCGTGAGGTCGAGCAAGAGAATCTCAAGATGAATCGAGCACTCAAAAAACTCTACAACGAACTCAATCGTGAAAAAGAAACTGAGCTTAACAAGGCGCGTGAACAAGCTGCTGAGATTGTGGAACTAGCGCTAAGTGAGAGTGACCAAATCCTGAAAAACCTCCACAGTAAGTCTCAACTCAAACCCCACGAAATCATTGAGGCCAAGGCTGAGCTGAAAAAACTGGCTCCTGAAAAAGTCGACTTGTCTAAAAATAAGGTTCTTCAAAAAGCCAAGAAAAAACGAGCTCCAAAGGTTGGGGATGATATCGTGGTTCTCAGTTATGGCCAACGTGGAACCTTGACCAATCAGCTCAAGGATGGCCGTTGGGAAGCCCAAGTCGGCTTGATTAAGATGACCCTGGAAGAAAAGGAATTTGATCTTGTTCAGGCTCAGCAAGAAGCTCCAGTCAAGAAAAAACAAGTCAATGTCGTCAAACGTGCTTCTGGTCGTGGTCCGCAAGCAAGACTGGATCTCCGAGGCAAGCGATACGAAGAGGCTATGAATGAGTTAGACGCCTTTATCGACCAAGCCCTGCTTAATAACATGGCGCAGGTAGACATTATCCACGGTATCGGTACGGGAGTCATCCGTGAGGGCGTCACCAAATACCTGCAAAGAAACAAGCATGTCAAGAGTTTCGGCTATGCTCCACAAAATGCTGGAGGCAGTGGTGCCACCATTGTGACCTTTAAAGGATAGAGAGAAGAAGGAGTCAACCTTTCTGAAAAAAGAAATGAAAGGTCAAAAATTTTCATAGAATATATTGACAAAGGCTAACTTTTCTTGTAAAATAATAAAAAATAAAATACCAACACCGAATGAAGTTTAATAGAAGTGGAGAAAGGTTTGTTTTCCATGACTGTAAATGGACGGAACTCTGGAGAGACCGTAAAGGCACCGAAGGGGCAAGGCAGGCAACTGCTCAAACTCTCAGGTAAAAGGACAGAGCTAGGATAGACCGCTTTTTGGCATTTATCTAAGCATTCCAGAGTACATGTATCTTGCATGTGCTCTTTCTTTTGGGGTTGAAAGATAGGAGTAGGATATGTTAGAATTGCTAAAAGCGCTTGATGCTTTTGCTTGGGGGCCTCCCCTCTTGATCTTATTGGTCGGAACGGGTATCTATTTGACCATCCGATTAGGCCTTTTGCAGGTAGCTCGTCTCCCCAAGGCCTTTCAGTTGATCTTTACCAAGGATAAGGGGCATGGCGATGTGTCGAGCTTTGCTGCTCTCTGTACGGCTCTAGCCGCCACCGTTGGTACGGGAAATATCATCGGGGTCGCAACAGCCATTAAGGTTGGAGGACCAGGGGCTCTCTTTTGGATGTGGATGGCAGCCTTTTTTGGGATGGCGACCAAGTATGCCGAAGGCTTACTGGCCATCAAATACCGTACTAAGGATGCAAATGGAGCTGTAGCTGGAGGACCCATGCATTACATTCTTTTGGGGATGGGAGAAAAGTGGCGTCCACTTGCTATCTTCTTTGCCCTAGCGGGTGTATTGGTAGCCCTTCTAGGGATTGGTACCTTTACCCAAGTCAATTCGATTACAGAATCCATTCAAAATACAGCCCAAATTGATCCAGCTATCACGGCTCTGATTTTATCCATTTTGGTGGGTATTGCCGTCTTTGGTGGACTCAAATCCATATCAAAAGTTTCGACAGCAGTTGTTCCTTTTATGGCTATTGTCTATATTTTAGGGACTCTTACAGTTATTCTCTTTAATATCGAGAAAATCCCAGCCACACTTGCCCTGATTTTTACTTCAGCCTTTAGTCCAGCTGCTGCGGTAGGCGGTTTTGCAGGTGCCAGCATTCGGATGGCTATCCAAAATGGTGTGGCGCGGGGAGTCTTTTCTAATGAATCTGGTCTTGGTTCTGCTCCCATTGCAGCGGCTGCAGCTAAGACAAATGAGCCTGTCGAGCAAGGCTTGATTTCCATGACAGGAACCTTTATTGATACCCTTATTATCTGTACATTGACTGGTTTAACAATCTTGGTAACTGGGGTTTGGAGTGGTGATTTGAATGGAGTTGCCTTGACCCAGTCAGCCTTTTCAACAGTTTTTTCACACTTTGGACCTGCCCTCTTGACCATCTTCCTTGTACTCTTTGCCTTTACGACGATTCTAGGATGGAACTATTACGGAGAGCGCTGTTTTGAGTTTCTCTTCGGTGTTCGTTTTATCTGGCTCTATCGTGTAGTCTTTGTAGTCATGGTCTTGTTGGGAGGATTTATTGAGTTGGATATGGTCTGGATTATCGCAGATATCGTCAATGCCTTGATGGCTTTGCCAAACTTGATTGCTCTCTTAGTCTTGTCGCCAGTCGTCATTACTGAGACTAAACAGTATTTTAAACACTAATCCAATCACACTTTTAGTGTGATTTTTTTATTTCATAGACATTTCCTATCAAGGCGATTGAAAATATATATTATCCAAGGGGGAAATTCTATGATAGACTAAATGACAATAAAATGAAAAGAGGTTTCTTATGACAACATTTACCATCCACACAGTAGAATCAGCACCAGCAGAAGTGAAAGAAGTTCTTGAAACAGTACAAAAAGATAACAATGGCTATATTCCCAACCTAATCGGTCTCTTGGCTAATGCTCCGACCGCGCTTGAAGCCTACCGAACTGTCGGAGCCATCAACCGCCGCAATAGCCTGACACCAGTGGAACGCGAAGTAGTACAAATCACAGCTGCCGTAACCAATGGTTGTGCTTTCTGCGTCGCAGGTCACACAGCCTTTTCAATCAAACAAATCCAGATGAATGATGATCTTCTCCAAGCTCTCCGCAACCGCACTCCGATTGAAACAGATCCAAAACTAGATACTCTAGCTAAGTTTACCTTGGCGGTCATCAATACCAAAGGGCGTGTAGGAGATGAAGCCTTGGCTGAATTTTTGGAAGCTGGCTACACGCAACAAAATGCCTTGGATGTGGTTCTCGGTGTTAGTCTTGCCAGCCTTTGCAACTATGCCAACAATCTAGCCAATACGCCTATTAACCCAGAATTACAACCTTATGCCTAGTTCGAATCAGAAAGAAAAAATGAAGACTGAGCAATCCAGTCTTCATTTTTCTATGCTATTTTAAGCGCTTTTATGCTATACTAATAATAACATGATTATTGGAGGCTCGGATGAAAAAGCTCCCCTTGGTATTTTCTGGCTGTTTATTAGGTCTAGCAGGTGCAGGAAATCTGATTGCAGATACTTGGCCAGTTCTGTCGCATTTATTGAGTCTGACTGGATTAGTTTTGTGGCTTTTCTTTCTGATTCTCCATCTTTTTAATTGGGAAGAAACCAAGCAAGAATTGACCAAGCCCCCTCTTTTATCTGGGATGGCCACCTTTCCTATGGCTGGGATGATTTTATCGACCTATGTTTTTCGCGTATTCCCTGCTCTTCCTTTGG
This sequence comes from bacterium, assembly GCA_905221295.1. GTDB lineage: Bacteria > Bacillota > Bacilli > Lactobacillales > Streptococcaceae > Streptococcus. The sequence goes on from CAJNCP010000001.1 coordinate 97,582, forward strand.
TAGCACAAGGAATCTGGTGGTTTTCCTTTCTCTTGGATTTGGCGTTGATTGCTACTTTCACCATCAAATTTGCCTGTCCGGGTCGGAGGGTCAATGCGACTCCTAGCTGGACGGTTCTCTATGTGGGGATTGCAGTAGCAGCCTTGACCTATCCTCTTGTCGGTATCATTGAAATTGCCTATGCGACCTTGAGTTTTGGTTTTGTCTTGACCTTCTATCTCTATCCACTTATTTATAGCGATTTAAAGAAAACTCCACTCCCACTAGCCTTGCTTGGACAAGAAGGAATCTACTGTGCTCCCTTTTCTCTACTCCTGGCTTCCCTAGTTCGAGTTGGAGGAGCAGGCCTACCGACTTGGCTCTTGATCGTCATGATTTTGGCATCTCAGTCCTTCTTTTTCTTTGTGTTGACTCGCCTGCCCAATATTTTAAAACAAGGCTTTCAACCAGCCTTCTCAGCCCTCACCTTCCCAACCATTATCACAGCTACTTCGCTCAAGATGGCTCAGGGAATTTTGAAACTTCCATTTCTGGATTATCTGGTATTGGCTGAAACTGTTATTTGCCTCACAATTTTATTCTTTGTATTGGTTGGTTATCTGATTTGGTTACGAAAAAAGGTCTAGCTATCTTCTAGCTAGACCTTATTTTTTATGGTTTGATAACTTCAGCTCCACCCATATATGGACGAAGAGCTTCTGGAATGGTTACAGAACCATCTTCATTTTGGTAGTTTTCAAGAATGGCAGCCACTGTACGTCCAACTGCAAGTCCAGAACCATTCAAGGTGTGAAGGAGTTTTACCTTGCCATCTGCTTCATCACGATAACGGATTTGGGCACGACGGGCTTGGAAATCTTCTGTATTTGAACAGCTTGAGATTTCACGATAGGTATTTTGGGCTGGAATCCAAACTTCCAAGTCGTAAGTCTTAGCAGCTGAGAAGCCCATGTCCCCAGTAGAGAGGGCAACGACACGGTATGGAAGGTTGAGTTTTTGAAGGATGTTTTCAGCGTTAGCTGTCATTTTTTCCAATTCTTCGTAAGATTCTTCTGGTTTAGCAAATTTGACCATTTCAACCTTGTGGAATTGGTGCAGACGAATCAAACCACGTGTATCACGACCAGCAGAACCAGCCTCAGAACGGAATGATGGACTCATAGCGGTAAAGTAGATTGGTAGGTCTTTACCGTCAAGGATTTCATCACGGTAGTAGTTTGTAAGAGGAACTTCAGCTGTAGGAATGAGGACATAATTAGTGTCTTTCAATTCAAAAGTGTCTTCCTTGAATTTTGGATATTGACCAGTACCAAACATAGAATCATGGTTAACAATGTATGGTGTGATGACTTCGGTATAGCCCTCTTTACCATGCTCATCCAACATGAAGTTGTAGATAGCACGTTCTAAACGAGCACCGAGGCCTTTATAGAAGAGAAAACGAGCGCCCGTTACTTTTCCACCACGTTCCCAGTCAAGGATACCAAGGTCTTCACCAAGATCCCAGTGAGCTTTTGGCTCGAAGTCAAACTCGCGCGGAGTACCCCAACGGCGAACTTCCACATTGTCATCTTCGTCAGCTCCGATAGGAACGCTGTCAGCAGGGATGTTTGGAAGAGTAGTGGTGAATTCTGTTAATTTAGCATCGATGTCCGCCAATTCAGCATCCAAGGCTTTGACTTCAGCAGATAGGGTTTGCATCGCAGAAATCTTGTCATCGGCATTTTCCTTGTTGCGCTTGGCTTGGGCAATCTCAGCAGAAACTGTGTTACGTTCTGCTTTTAGAGTTTCAACCTTGACCAAGATGTCACGACGTTTAGCATCGATTTCTTTCATCTCATTTAAGATAGCAGCATCTACACCACGTGTAGCTAATTTTTCAGCGACAGCCTCAAAATCTGTACGAATACGTTTAATATCTAACATAAGAACTCCTTTATGAAAAAAGCACACCTGACAAAGCGTTGGAGTGGCAGGGCCACGGTTCCATCCAACTTCACAGGTGTGCACTTGATTATATATGTAATTGTGAACAACGGTAGAATTTCACCTATCCCTCCTATCTGCTCGCAGCACCCGCAGACTTTCTGAAAGAAGGAGATAACTTACTTATCCGTTGCTATGATTATACTAAAGTTTCTACTTTTTTGCAAATAGATTTTTAAGTTTTTGTCCAATGGTCTGGAGTAGAGTCGGAAGTTTCACAACCTTGTCGTTTCCTAATTTTTTCCGAGCGATTTTGAGGATAGCTCCAGAGTCTTTTGAAGCAAAAAGGAATTTTCCTTGATCAGTGAAGACTTCAAAGTGACGGCTGATCTTGCGACCACTTACGTTAGCTCCTATTTGCTGAATGCTGGACCAAGGGATTTGGATATATTGTTCGACATTGACATCAGGATAAAACTCTAAGGCTTGATCCCCGACTAAAAATTTTCCAACTTTTCCAGAGATAGAGAGGTAAGATGTCCCAGTGGTTTGGAGGTCAATGACTTGATTGAGTGATTGGGCCATGATTAGTCTTCCTTACTTTCATCGAAAAAGGCATGGTAGAGAGCCTTAATAGCTGCCTTTTCTTGGTCTTTATTGACAACAAACATGATGGAAACTTCACTTGAACCTTGTGACATCATCTGGATGTTGATTTTATTCTCAGACAAAGCACGTGTTGCGGTAGCTGTTACACCGATGTGACTCTTCATTTTTTCTCCGACAATCATAATGATGGACAGATCGTGTTCGATCTCTACATGATCCACTTCAGCTTTTTGGACCAATTGACGAAGAATTTCTTCTTCCTTGATAGGAGTGAGTTCACGACCGCGGAGAATGATCGAAAGATCATCGATACCAGTTGGCATGTGTTCCCATCCGATGTTAAGATCTTCTAGGATTTGTAGAGCCTTGCGACCAAATCCTACTTCGCGGTTCATGAGGTATTTAGACATGTTGATGCTGACGAATCCTGAGTCACCTGCAATCCCTACTACTGGGAATTTATCACTACTGTGTTCTAAAACAATGCGTGTTCCTGGGTGGTCAGGGTTGTTGGTATTCTTGATGACAAGAGGAATTTTTCCGCGGTAAGCGGGTAGAAGGGCTTCGTCATGAAGAACTGAAAATCCAGCATATGCCAACTCACGCATTTCACGGTAGGTTAATTCAGGAATGGAGTGTGGTTGGTGGATAATACCAGGATGGGCAGCAAAGATACCATCTACGTCAGTAAAGTTTTCATAGAGATCAGCCTTAACACCTGCTGCAATGATAGAACCTGTGATATCTGAACCTCCACGTGAAAAAGTACAGATTTGATTTTCTTTAGTCACACCAAAGAAACCAGGGATAACAAGGACTTCGTTGCTATCAGCCAAGCCTTCAATCTTGTCATAACTAGATGGGATGATGCGTGCGTTTCCTGGTTCACTTGTGACAACAATTCCAGCTTCTCTTGGGTGAACATAGCGTGCATCGATACCGTTTTGGTTAAAGTAGGCTGCAATCAATTTTGCATTGTTATTTTCTCCAGCCGCTAGGAAGGTATCATAGAGAAATTCATTGTCCTCTATAGGAAGAGTTGCCAAGGCCCGAATACTTTTAGAGATTTTTTCTAAAACAGCAGGTTTTAACCCTAGTTCACTAACCATAGCGGCATAACGGTCAATGATCCAGCTTTGGCTAGCACTGATGTCATTTCCAGCCACATAGTCACGATAGTATTTGATCAAGGCATCGGTTACCTTGGTATCTTCAGCATTGCGTTTGCCAGGTGCAGAAACGACTACAAAACGGCGTTCTTTATCACTTTTAACGATGTTTAAAACTTTTTCTAACTGACCAGCAGAGGCAAGCGAGCTTCCGCCAAATTTTACAACCTTCATAAGGACTCCTCAAGTAAGTATTTTATACGATTATAGCAGAAAGAGGGGCATTTTTCAATGAAGAAAACAACTTCCTATTATAATAGAAGAAAACACTAACTTATTCTGAAAAGCAATAACAGTTTAAAAGTAAGTGTGTAAAATTTCTCTCACATTCATAATGAATGGGAAAATAATCAGCTGAGACACTTTCCTTTAGTTTTTCCTTGCCTCTTTATCCAAAAAAAGGTATACTTTGATGATAAAACAATTTTATTGCCTTATAAAAGAAAAGGAGAAGCTATGAATCATATCTTATATCAGATCGTAGATGATCTGGCTATCATCACTTTGAATCGTCCCGAAGTGGCAAATGGTTTCCATATCCCAATGTGTGAGGAAATTTTAGAAGCTTTGACCCTAGCAGAGCAGGATCAAGCTGTGCAGTTCATCTTGATTAATGCGAATGGGAAGGTCTTTTCAGTTGGAGGAGACTTGGTTGAGATGAAACGCGCAGTAGACGAAGATGATATCCCTTCTTTGAATAAGATTGCAGAATTAGTCAATACAATTTCTTTTAAAATCAAGCAAATTCCAAAACCTGTTTTGATGGAGGTAGATGGAGCGGTTGCTGGTGCTGCAGCAAATATGGCAGTAGCAGTTGATTTCTGTTTAGCGACTGACAAGGCAAAATTCATTCAAGCCTTTGTTGGAGTTGGATTGGCGCCAGACGCCGGCGGGATTCATCTCTTGAGTCGAAGTATCGGGGTAACACGGGCTGCACAACTTGCTATGACAGGTGAAGCTTTGACCGCAGAAAAAGCGCTGGAATGGGGCGTGGTATACCGTGTTTGTGAAGTTGATAAATTAGAAAAAACAAGAGAACAAGTTCTGAAAAAATTAAGAAGAGGTTCAGCAAACTCATACGCAGCGATTAAAAAGTTAGTTTGGGAAAGTCAATTCAAGGATTGGCAGAATTATGCCGAATTAGAATTGAAACTACAAGAATCGTTATCTCTAACTGAAGATTTCAAAGAAGGGGTTCGAGCGCATTCTGAAAGAAGAAGACCAAAATTTACAGGAATGTGAAAAAATACTTGCACAATTTTTTGAAGTTTGTTATACTTCTTTTATCAAATGTTTTGATTGTAAAAGTTTTTTGAGGGGGAGGGAAACGATTTGGACTACCAACAAGTAAATGATTATCTAACATCTATTTTTAATAACGTCCTTGTGATTGAGGAGGTTAGCTTACGAGGTAGTCGATTCAAAGACATCTCCATCAAAGAAATGCACACGATCGATGTGATTGGGAAGTTCCCGGAGGCAACGCCAAGTAAGGTTTCCAAAGAACTGATGGTAACTCTTGGAACAGTGACGACGAGTTTGAATAACCTGGAGAGAAAAGGTTATATTGAGCGTATTCGTTCTGACCAAGACCGTCGAGTGGTCTATCTGCATTTGACAAAGAAAGGTCGTTTGGTTCACCGCCTTCATAAACGATTCCACAAGGCTATGGTCGAAAAAATCATCGATGGCATGAGCCCTGAGGAAAAAGAAGTCATGGGCAGAGGCTTAACGAACCTTTATCAATTTTTGGAGGATTTGAAATAATGGCTTTTGCAAAGATAAGCCAGGTTGCTCATTATGTTCCAGAGCAAGTGGTCACTAATCATGACTTAGCCCAAATCATGGACACAAGCGATGAGTGGATTTCAAGTCGGACAGGAATTAAACAGAGACATATCTCAAAATCAGAGTCTACCAGTGATTTGGCGACAGAAGTAGCTAAGAGCTTGCTGGCTAAAGGGAGCTTAACAGCGGATCAGATTGATTTTATCATTGTAGCGACGATTACCCCAGACTCGATGATGCCTTCCACAGCAGCTCGAGTTCAGGCGAATATCGGAGCGCATAGAGCTTTCGCCTTCGATCTGACAGCAGCTTGCAGTGGCTTTGTATTTGCTCTCTCAACTGCAGAAAAATTTTTAAGTTCTGGACAGTTCAAAAAAGGGATTGTTATCGGGGCTGAAACCTTATCCAAAGCAGTTGATTGGTCAGATCGTTCGACAGCTGTTCTCTTTGGGGATGGTGCTGGAGGGGTTCTCTTGGAAGCGAGCGAAACACGTCACTTCCTTGTGGAAAGTCTCTATACGGATGGCTCTCGGAGCGAGTGTTTGACCTATGGTCAAACGGCTTTGGCTTCTCCTTTCTCGGATCAAGAAGCAGTTCCTGCTTTTTTGAAGATGGATGGACGAGCAGTTTTTGATTTTGCAAATCGTGATGTTGCTAGATCGATCAAAGAAACCATTGAAAATGGTCCAATCGCAGCATCGGAATTGGATTATCTCTTGCTTCATCAGGCAAATATCCGCATTTTGGATAAGATGGCTAAGAAGATCGGCGTAGACCGAGACAAGCTTCCTGCCAATATGATGGAGTATGGAAATACCAGTGCAGCAAGTATCCCGATTTTGCTCTCAGAGTGTGTGGAGAATGGCAAGATTCGTTTAGATGGTAGCCAGACGATTCTCCTATCAGGCTTCGGTGGAGGTTTGACATGGGGCACACTCATTCTTACAATCTAGGTAATCATGTGGTAAACACATAGTTATAAATTTTTTATATTTTAAAGGAGTCCTATCATGGCAGTATTTGAAAAAGTACAAGAAATTATCGTTGAAGAACTTGGGAAAGACGCATCAGAAGTAACACTTGAATCTACTTTTGATGATTTGGATGCAGATTCATTGGACTTGTTCCAAGTAATCTCTGAAATCGAAGATGCTTTCGATATCCAAATCGAAGCAGAAGATAACTTGAAAACAGTTGGTGACTTGGTTGCCTACGTTGAAGAGCAAACAAAATAATTAACATATTACTAGAAGGAGTAGGGGAAACCCACTCCCTCTTGTTTAGGTAATAGTTTGAAACTCAAATGATAAACTCATCGAACTATTACGTAAGCAAGGAATGATGGAGGCACTATGAAAACACGTATTACAGAATTATTGAACATTGATTATCCTATCTTTCAAGGAGGAATGGCCTGGGTTGCGGATGGTGACTTGGCTGGTGCAGTATCAAAAGCTGGTGGTCTAGGGATCATCGGTGGTGGGAATGCACCGAAAGAGGTCGTAAAGGCTAATATCGATAAAATCAAATCACTTACGGACAAACCTTTTGGTGTCAACATCATGCTCTTGTCACCTTTTGTAGAAGACATCGTTGATCTCGTGATTGAAGAAGGGGTCAAGGTGGTTACAACTGGTGCAGGAAATCCAAGTAAATACATGACTCGTTTCCATGATGCAGGAATTACTGTTATTCCTGTTGTTCCAAGTGTTGCTTTGGCAAAACGCATGGAAAAAATTGGTGCAGATGCGGTTATTGCAGAGGGAATGGAAGCCGGTGGACATATTGGTAAATTAACAACGATGACCTTGGTTCGCCAAGTTGCTGCAGCTGTTTCAATTCCAGTTATCGCAGCTGGAGGAATTGCGGACGGTGAAGGTGTCGCTGCAGGCTTTATGCTTGGTGCTGAGGCTGTTCAAGTTGGTACGCGTTTCGTAGTAGCTAAGGAATCTAACGCCCATCCAAAATACAAGGAAAAAATCTTAAAAGCGCGTGATATCGATACGACTATTTCCGCTCAACACTTTGGACATGCTGTTCGTGCCATTAAAAATCAGTTGACACGTGACTTTGAGCAGGCTGAAAAAGATGCCTTTAAACAAGAAAATCCAGATTTAGAAATCTTTGAACAAATGGGAGCTGGTGCTCTTGCTAAAGCCGTTGTTCATGGAGATGTAGAAGGTGGATCTGTCATGGCAGGTCAGATCGCTGGTTTGGTTTCTAAAGAGGAAACTGTCGAAGAAATCCTAAAAGATCTATACTATGGCGCAGCCAAAAAAATTCAAGAAGAAGCCTCTCGTTGGGCAGGAGTTGTAAGAAATGACTAAAACAGCCTTTCTATTTGCGGGTCAAGGTGCTCAGTATCTAGGGATGGGGCGTGATCTCTATGATCGCTATCCTATCGTCAAGGAAACAATTGACCAAGCCAGTCAGGTTTTGGGTTATGATCTTCGTGACTTGATTGATAAGGAAGAAACCAAGTTAAACCAGACTCGATATACGCAGCCAGCTATTTTAGCGACTTCGGTTGCTATTTACCGACTATTGAAAGAAAAGGGTTACCAGCCAGATATGGTAGCAGGATTGTCTCTTGGAGAATATTCTGCTCTTGTAGCAAGTGGTGCCTTGGACTTTGAGGATGCAGTTGCCTTGGTTGCTAAACGTGGTGCTTATATGGAAGAAGCTGCACCTGCAGGCTCTGGAAAGATGGTTGCCGTTCTTAATACTCCGGTTGAAGTGATTGAGGAAGCTTGCAAAACTGCTTCTGAAGTCGGTATAGTCACTCCAGCTAACTACAATACTCCAAGCCAAATCGTCATTGGTGGTGAAGTTGCTGCAGTTGACCGTGCGGTCCAACTCTTGCAGGAAGCAGGAGCAAAACGATTGATTCCTTTAAATGTATCGGGTCCTTTCCATACAGCCCTACTTGAGCCAGCCAGTCAGCAACTAGCTGGAGCTCTTGAGGGAGTGAGTTTCGCTGATTTCACTTGCCCACTAGTCGGAAATACGGAAGCTGCTGTTATGGAAAAAGGTCGAATCCAAGAGCTTTTGACGCGTCAGGTCAAAGAACCTGTTCGTTTTTATGAAAGTATTGCTGTGATGCAGGATGCTGGGGTAACCAACTTTATTGAAATTGGTCCTGGCAAGGTCCTATCAGGCTTTGTCAAAAAAATCGATAAAACAGCTCAGCTAGCTAACGTTGAAGACCAAGCAAGCTTGGATGCTTTGTTAGGAAACTAATGATCCCTTCTCCCACAAAATACAACAGGAAATAGGAGAAATAGAATGCAACTTACAAATAAAAATGTCTTTGTAACAGGTTCAAGTCGTGGTATCGGACTTGCCATTGCTCACAAATTTGCCCAACTAGGCGCTAATGTAGTTTTGAATAGTCGTGGAGCAATCTCAGAAGAATTGCTGGCTGAGTTTTCAAACTACGGCGTCAAAGTAGTACCGATTTCAGGTGATGTTTCAGACTTTGCAGATGCCAAGCGTATGGTAGATCAAGCGATTGCGGAACTCGGTTCTGTTGATGTATTGGTCAACAATGCTGGGATCACTCAAGATACGCTTATGCTCAAGATGAACGAGGAAGACTTTGAAAAAGTGATTAAGATCAACTTGACAGGTGCTTTCAACATGACGCAAGCTGTCTTGAAACAGATGATCAAGGCGCGTGAAGGTGCGATCATCAACATGTCTAGTGTGGTCGGTCTGATGGGAAATATCGGACAAGCCAACTATGCAGCTTCTAAAGCAGGTTTGATTGGTTTTACCAAGTCAGTTGCACGTGAAGTTGCCAATCGCAACGTACGCGTAAATGCTCTTGCACCAGGGATGATCGAGTCAGATATGACTGCTGTTTTGTCTGATAAGGTCAAGGAAGCAACATTGGCCCAAATCCCAATGAAACATTTTGGTCAAGCAGAACATATCGCAGATGCTACAGTGTTCCTGGCTGGACAGGATTATTTGACTGGACAAGTTCTCGCTGTTGATGGCGGACTTAGCATGTAAAAAATAAGGAAAGATATAGGTAAGACAGATGAAACTAAATCGAGTTGTAGTAACAGGTTACGGATTGACCTCTCCTATCGGAAATACTCCAGAAGAATTTTGGAACAGTTTGCAAACTGGGAAGATTGGAATTGGAGAAATCACTAAATTTGACCACAGCGAATTTGCTGTGCACAATGCGGCAGAAGTTCAAGATTTCCCATTTGATAAATACTTTGTCAAAAAAGATACTAACCGTTTTGACAACTATTCTTTGTATGCCTTGTATGCGGCTCAAGAAGCGGTGACAAATGCAAATCTTGATGTAGAAGCAATTGATAAAGATCGCTTTGGTGTCATCGTGGCTTCTGGTATTGGGGGAATTAAAGAAATCGAAGATCAGGTTATCCGTCTTCATGAAAAAGGTCCAAAACGCGTTAAACCAATGACACTTCCCAAAGCCTTGCCAAATATGGCTTCAGGAAATGTTGCCATGCGTTTCGGAGCAAACGGTATCTGTAAATCAATCAATACAGCCTGTGCCTCATCAAACGATGCCATTGGAGATGCCTTCCGCTCTATCAAGTTTGGTTTCCAAGATGTCATGTTAGTTGGTGGATCAGAATCATCTATTACTCCTTTTGCTATCGCTGGTTTCCAAGCTTTGACCGCCCTATCAACTACAGAGGATCCAACTCGTGCTTCTATCCCATTTGACAAAGACCGTAATGGTTTTGTGATGGGAGAAGGTTCAGGGATGTTGGTTCTTGAGAGTCTTGAACATGCTGAAAAACGTGGTGCAACTATCTTGGCTGAAGTAGTTGGTTATGGAAATACCTGTGATGCTTACCATATGACTTCACCTCATCCAGAAGGTCAAGGTGCGATTAAGGCGATTAAACTGGCTTTGGAAGAAGCAGAAATTTCTCCAGAGCAAGTAGCTTACGTCAATGCCCACGGAACTTCAACTCCTGCAAATGAAAAAGGAGAAAGTGGTGCGATCGTAGCTGTCCTTGGTAAAGAAGTACCTGTATCTTCAACCAAGTCTTTTACAGGACACTTGCTTGGTGCTGCAGGGGCAGTAGAAGCCATCGCTACCATCGAAGCCATGCGTCATAACTATGTACCAATGACGGCTGGAACAAGTGAGTTATCAGACTATATCGAAGCGAATGTCGTTTATGGACAAGGCTTGGAGCAAGAAATCCCTTATGCTATTTCAAACACTTTTGGTTTTGGTGGACACAATGCGGTTATTGCTTTCAAACGTTGGGAGAATAAATAATTATGAATTTAAATGAGATCAAGGACTTGATGGCTCAATTTGACCAATCAAGTTTGAGAGAATTTTCTTATAAAAACGGAACGGACGAATTGCAGTTCAGTAAGAATGAAGCAAGAATGGTTTCTGAAGCACCAGCTCAAGTTGCTCCAGTGCCAACTGCAGTAGCTGCAAGTCCAGTAGTTTCTGCCCCTTCAACTCCAGTAGAGAGTTCTGTGGAAGAAGCTCCAGCACCAGCTGAAACGACGGTTGCTCCGGAGGGTGATGTCGTTGAGAGCCCACTTGTAGGGGTGGCTTACTTGGCTGCTGGACCAGATAAACCTGCCTTTGTCACAGTTGGAGACAGTGTTAAAAAAGGTCAGACTTTGGTGATCATTGAAGCCATGAAAGTCATGAATGAAATCCCTGCACCTAAGGATGGTGTGGTGACAGAAATTCTCGTTTCAAATGAAGAAATGGTTGAGTTCGGTAAAGGATTGGTACGTATCAAATGATCGATATTCAAGGAATCAAAGAAGCTCTACCCCATCGTTACCCTATGCTCCTAGTGGATCGTGTCTTGGAAGTGAGCGAGGATACCATTGTCGCCATTAAAAATGTGACCATCAACGAACCTTTCTTTAATGGTCATTTTCCTCAATACCCAGTTATGCCAGGTGTTCTTATCATGGAAGCCTTGGCACAGACTGCGGGTGTCTTGGAATTGTCCAAGCCTGAAAACAAAGGGAAACTGGTCTTCTACGCTGGCATGGACAAGGTTAAGTTCAAGAAGCAAGTTGTACCAGGTGACCAATTAGTCATGACGGCTACTTTTGTCAAACGTCGTGGTACGATTGCTGTGGTTGAAGCGAAGGCTGAAGTAGATGGTAAGCTTGCAGCGAGTGGTACTCTTACCTTTGCAATTGGAAACTAAGGAGGTTCTCCATGTTTCGTAAAATTTTGATTGCCAACCGTGGTGAGATTGCGGTTCGCATTATTCGAGCTGCGCGTGAATTGGGCATTGCAACCGTAGCAGTCTATTCAACTGCTGATAAGGAAGCTCTTCACACACTCCTAGCGGATGAAGCTATCTGTATCGGACCTGGTAAGGCGACAGAGTCTTATCTCAATATCAATGCGATTTTATCGGCTGCAGTCTTGACAGAAGCAGAAGCCATCCACCCAGGTTTTGGTTTTCTTAGCGAAAACTCCAAGTTTGCCACGATGTGTGATGAAGTGGGGATTAAGTTCATCGGCCCTTCTGGGGCTGTAATGGATACCATGGGAGATAAGATCAATGCGCGTGAGCAAATGATCAAGGCTGGAGTTCCAGTTATCCCAGGATCTGATGGTGAAGTTCATACAGCTGAAGAGGCACTTGCGGTTGCAGAAAAAATTGGCTATCCAGTCATGCTTAAGGCATCGGCAGGTGGTGGTGGAAAAGGGATTCGTAAGGTTGAAAAGGTAGAAGACTTGGTCGCAGCCTTTGAGACAGCATCCAGTGAAGCCAAGGCCAATTTTGGGAATGGCGCTATGTATCTGGAGCGTGTCATTTATCCAGCACGTCATATCGAGGTCCAAATCCTTGCTGACCAAGAGGGTCATGTTGTCCATCTAGGAGAACGGGACTGTTCTCTTCAACGAAATAACCAAAAGGTTTTAGAAGAAAGCCCATCCATTGCGATTGGCAAAACCCTTCGCAATGAAATTGGTGCTGCAGCCGTTCGTGCAGCAGAGTCTGTTGGCTATGAAAATGCAGGGACAATTGAATTTCTTCTCGACGAAGCGAGTGGTAATTTCTACTTTATGGAAATGAATACTCGTGTGCAAGTTGAACACCCAGTCACAGAGTTTGTTTCAGGTGTTGATATCGTGAAAGAGCAGATTCGCATTGCTGCTGGGCAACCTTTACCTTTCAAACAAGAAGATATCGTCCTACGAGGTCATGCTATCGAGTGCCGGATCAATGCAGAAAATCCAGCATTTAACTTTGCTCCAAGTCCAGGGAAAATTACCAATCTCTATCTACCGAGTGGTGGAGTTGGCTTGCGCGTGGACTCAGCAGTTTATCCAGGTTATACCATTCCCCCTTACTATGATAGTATGATTGCCAAAATCATTGTTCATGGGGAGAATCGTTTTGATGCCTTGATGAAGATGCAACGGGCACTTTATGAACTTGATATTGAAGGAGTGCAAACCAATGCAGACTTCCAGTTGGATCTGATTTCAGACCGCCGAGTTATCGCTGGTGACTACGATACTTCCTTCTTGATGGAAACTTTCTTGCCAAAATACCAAGAAAAAGAATAGACTTTCAAACAGTATGAGAACTAAAAGGGGGAGTTATGGCTCTATTTAGTAAAAAGGATAAGTATATTCGAATCAATCCTAACCGTTCCGTAAGGCAGAAACCACAAGCCAAGCCTGAGGTGCCGGATGAACTCTTCTCCCAGTGTCCTGGTTGTAAACACACCATTTACCAAAAGGATCTTGGGAGCGAACGAATTTGTCCCCATTGTAGCTATACTTTCCGTATTTCAGCTCAGGAACGCTTGGATTTGACGATTGATTCTGACAGCTTTGTGGAGATGTTTACAGGTATTGAAACTCAAGATCCATTAAACTTTCCTGGCTACCAGAAAAAACTTGCTACTATGCGTGAAAAGACAGGTTTGGATGAAGCCGTACTGACTGGTACAGCTAGCATCAAGGGACAAAAAGTTGCCCTTGGGATCATGGATTCTAACTTTATCATGGCTTCTATGGGAACCGTTGTGGGTGAAAAAATCACGCGCTTGTTTGAGTATGCAACGGTAGAAAACTTGCCAGTCGTTCTCTTCACAGCTTCTGGTGGAGCCCGCATGCAAGAAGGAATCATGAGCTTGATGCAGATGGCTAAAATTTCTGCGGCAGTTCAACGTCATTCCAAGGCAGGACTTTTTTACCTAACTATTTTAACCGATCCGACAACAGGTGGAGTGACCGCTTCTTTTGCTATGGAAGGTGATATTATCCTGGCGGAGCCTCAGAGTTTGGTTGGTTTTGCTGGGCGCCGTGTTATCGAAAATACAGTTCGTGAGACCTTGCCGGATGACTTCCAAAAGGCAGAATTTTTGCTTGAACATGGATTTGTTGATGCAATTGTCAAACGGAGAGAATTGCCTGAAACAATTGCTAAATTAGTGAGATTGCATGGAGGAAGTCGCGGATGAATATTGCAAAAATAGTCAGAGAGGCACGCGAGCAGAGTCGCTTGACTGCACTTGATTTTGCCAATGGAATCTTCGATGAATTTATCGAATTGCATGGAGACCGCTCTTTCCGAGACGATGGTGCGGTCATTGGTGGAATTGGCTGGTTAGGTGAACAAGCAGTCACAGTCGTCGGTATCCAAAAGGGAAAAAGTCTTCATGACAACCTCAAACGAAATTTTGGGCAACCTCATCCAGAAGGCTATCGTAAGGCTCTTCGCCTGATGAAACAGGCGGAAAAGTTTGGTCGTCCAGTTGTGACCTTTATCAATACAGCGGGTGCTTACCCAGGTGTTGGAGCCGAGGAACGTGGACAAGGTGAAGCAATTGCCCGAAACCTGATGGAAATGAGTGACCTCAAGGTTCCAATCATCGCGATTATTATCGGTGAAGGAGGATCTGGCGGGGCCCTAGCTCTAGCAGTAGCTAACCGTGTCTGGATGTTAGAAAACTCAATCTACGCAGTACTTAGCCCGGAAGGATTTGCCTCTATCCTTTGGAAGGATGGAAGTCGTGCTATGGAAGCGGCGGAATTGATGAAAATCACTTCACATGAACTCCTAGAAATGGGAATTGTAGACAAGGTAATCTCAGAGGCAGGGCTGTCAAGTAAAGAACTGCTAGGTTGCGTTAAAAATGAATTGTGTGCAGAACTAGATAGGTTGCAAGAACTACCACTCAACCAACTTATTGAAGAACGTTACCAACGGTTTAGAAAATACTAAGAATGACTAAATGAGACTAGAAAGGTCTCATTTTTTATGGGGAAATGCCATTCAGGTTGAAAAATTGATAGTTGAGGAGAGGACTAATAAAATAGATAAAAAAGAAGTATACTGTAGATGTAAGCTTACAAAAATTTATTTTAAGGAGGTACTTGCAATGACAGGTACAGAAACATTTACAGTTCTTTCATCTGAAGACTTAGATTAAGTTTCAGGTGGTGGCATGATTTGGTTGGTTGATGATAGACATTGGGATTCGCCATATGCATATAGTTTAGCGACAGAATGGAGTACAATACTGACTCATGCGACTAGACGTGCTTATGGTATTGGCTATTACTAAATTAAAGATGTAAGTATGAAAAAACTAGGGCATTTGGAAGTCTTTATCTTACTGGTATTTCTATCGGTTTATCTACCAGAGTTAGGGATTATGCATCTAACTAAGTTTTTAGGATGGGGGATAGATGGCTATTCTATCTTTTTAACAGTTGAAGTAATAGCTCTTTTGCTAATATTTATCTACTGGCTCAAAAAGAAAGAGATGCTCTATATTTTTGAAAAAAAGGGTTCAAAGAA
The DNA here is from genome assembly GCA_905221295.1 of bacterium. Lineage (GTDB taxonomy): Bacteria > Bacillota > Bacilli > Lactobacillales > Streptococcaceae > Streptococcus. The sequence continues at coordinate 112,889 of CAJNCP010000001.1, forward strand.
GTCAAGATTCTTTTACCTTGTATTTGGTCTAGTGGCTACTTATTTTGATCGTCAATTGGTAGATGCTTTTCAGTTACAGTTTCATCATCTAATTGATAACAAGTATATCTTTCAGAACCTTCTTTCGATTCTATACTCCAATGGTCAACCAACTTTTCTATCGACTGTTCTCAGTTTTAGTTTAACAGTAGTCGTCGGACCTATATTAGAGGAACTGATTCATAGAGGGTACTTTATGAATACCTTTTTTCCCCAGTCCAAGTACTATCTGGATGTTATCCTATCTGCTCTTATCTTTGGACTTAGTCATTTGATCCTAACTCACCGAGATCCTATCAGTTTGATTATTTATAGTTTAGGCGGTCTCTTCTATGCCCTTGTCTACCGTTGGACAAAGAATCTAAAAATCACCATTCTGTGTCATAGTTTTTTCAACTTTCTCATTTATGCAAAACCCATCTGGATTTTTGTTTACAATTATGTTTATTACCACTTTTTTAGATAGTGAAAGGCAAAGAAAAAAGTGTTTGATAATTGTCAAACACTTTTTCTAATTTGATAGGAAGATAGAGAGATGCTATTTTATGTTATTGATAGTCGTACCCTTCAGGATGAAAAATTGACTTTTTTAAAAATAGCTGTTAATCTAATAAAAGATACTTATGCTATAAAAATAAGTCAACAAAGATTTTTTGGAGTAAGTATGAAAAAACTAGGTCATTTGGGAATCTATACATTACTGGTATTTCTATCAATTTATCTACTAGATTTCAGTAGTCTTCATCTGGCTAAGATGCTTGTCTGGGGTATGGATGGCTATTCTATTATTGTAGCAGTAAAGCAACTAGCTCTTTTAGGACTATTTATCTATTGGCTAAAAAAGAAAAAAATGCTCAATATTTTTGAAAAAAAGGGCTCGAAGAAATCCAGATTCTTTTACCTTTTAGTTAGTTTAGTGGCTGCTTATTTTGTCCGTCAGTTGTTAAGTGCTTTTTACTTACAGTTTAGTCGCTTCATTAATAATAACTATATCTTTGAAGACCTTCTTTCGGTCCTATCCTTCAGTGAGCAGTCTACTATTTTAACGACTTGCTTCTCTTTTATCTCAGTTGTCATTTTGGGGCCTATATTGGAGGAACTAGTTCATAGAGGATATTTTATGAATTCCTTCTTTCCTAAGTCCAAATATTACTTGGATGTCATCTTATCTGCTCTTATTTTTGGGCTCAGTCATTTGGTATTGTCCCATCGTGACCTTATCAGTTTGATGGTTTATAGTTTTTCCGGTCTTTTCTTTGCTTTAGTTTACCGTTGGACAAAGAGTCTAAAAATCACCATTCTGTGCCATAGTTTTATAAATTTTCTCATCCATGCAGACTTCATCTGGTTATTTCTTTCTAATTTAATCTATTATCGTTTTTTTAGATAGTGGAAGGCAAAGAAAAAAGTGTTTGATAATTGTCAAACACTTTTTTTGTTTACTGTTCTTCTGTTACAAACTGGCTGAGCAGTCCGTTGATAAAACGGGCAGATTTTTGATCTGAGAAATCCTTTGCAAGCTCGATAGCTTCGTTAACAGCAACCAACTGAGGGGTGTCAAATGAAGTGATTTCGAAGACTCCCAAGCGAAGGAGGTTTCTCTCCACGAGTGTTAAACGCTCGATGGTCCAACCTGCTTTTAAATGCTGTGTGATTTGCTTGTCTAGTTCTTCCTTTTTAGCTTGAACACCAGAAACTAGCTCTGTCAAAAAGGCTGGAAGTTGCACATCAGTATCTTCACGATCATGAGTATAGGCGAAACGACAAGCAGTTTCGACATCCGTACTGAACTCAAGACTCATAAGAGCTTGAAAGGCACACTTACGGAGCTCACGCCTAGATTCTAATAGTGGATTAGTCATTGAGGAAGTCCTCATCAAACAAGTCTTTCAAGTCAGGTTTTGGTGTTTTATCTGGAACGATACCTGTAACATGGATATTAACAACATCCAATTCTACATCAGCCATGTTGCGGACAGCATCTTTGACAGCTTTTTGAATAGTCATAGCGACTTTTGGTACCTTTACCCCATACTCAAGATAAAGGTAGATATCCACGGTTAGTTTCTCATCAACATTTCGTAGATAAACACCGCGGCCAAGAGAAAGTTTTGAAAGGGTGTCAGATACTGATTTGTTTGAAAAAGAGTGGACACCGTCAACTTTAGCTGTTGCGATGGCAATGATTTTTTCAAGTACACGTGGGGCGATAACGATTTCGCCAAGTTGTTCTTCAATTCCCATAGAATGACCTCTTTCTAGAGATTAGGCACGAGAAACGTAAGTTCCTTCAGCAGTGTTGATAACGAGTTTTTGCCCTGCTTCGATGAAGTCTGGAACGTTTACGACAAGTCCAGTTTCCATCGTTGCTGGTTTACCAGAACCTGTAACAGTAGCACCTTTGATAGATGGTTGAGTTTCTGCAACTGTCAATTCAACAGTAGTAGGAACGGTGACACCAATCACTTCAGTTCCGTAGAATTGGATCTTCACATCTGAGTTTTCAAGGATGTAGAGCAATTCGTTTTCAACGTTGACTACAGGAATTTCGTATTGGTCGTAAGTTTCTGTATTCATGAAGTAAGCTGTGTCATCCATTTTGTACAAGTATTGAGCTGGGACAGTCTCGATGATGGCTTGTTCAAATTTTTCCTCTGGACGGTAGCTTGTGTCAAATGTAGAACCAGTACGGACATCACGCAATTTCATACGCATGATGGTGTTCCCTTTACCTGGTTTGTGATGGCTAGCTTCCAAAACGCGGATCAATTTTCCGTCAGCTGTTTCAAAGGTCATACCAGCTTTTAATTTACTTGCTTCAATCATGTTTTTACCTCTTTAATAAATATTATTACTCTTCATTTTACCATAAAATACTCTGGAAATAAAGCCAAAATAGTTATTGGGAGTTGGTAGAGAAGAAAAAACCAACCTTAGGGCTGGTTTTGTTCTGTCTAGTTTTCTTTCAACTTGGCCAATTCCTGGGCGAGTAGTTTAAGGGCAACTTGTGGATTGGCTTGGCCTTTGGTTGCCTTCATGAGGAATCCTGTGAAGGCCTTGTCTGCGTTTCGTTTGCCTGATTTGAAGTCGGCAACGGCTGCTTCATTATCCGCAAAGACTTGGTGAATGATTGGAATCAGAATATTTGGATCAGAGATTTGCACCAAGCCTGCTTTTTCCACGTATTCACGCGCGCCACCGCCATTTTTAGCTAGGTGGACAAAGACTTTCTTGGCAATCTTAGAAGAGATCGTGCCGTCTTCGATGATGGCAATCATTTCTACTAAGTTTTCTGGTGTTAATTCGATTTGTTCCAGTGTCTTACCTTCGGCGTTCAAGAACTGAGCGACTTCACCTTGGAGCCAGTTAGAGACTTGTTTGGCATCGCCACCGAGGGCAACAGCTTTTTCAAAGAAGTCAGAAGTGACTTTGTTTGCCGTCAACTGGCTAGCATCGTAGTCTGACAAGCCAAGGTCAGATACGTAGCGTGCACGGCGTTCTTTTGGAAACTCTGGCAATTCAGTACGCATTTCCTCAATCCACTCATCTGAGATTTCAAAGAGTGGTAGGTCTGGTTCTGGGAAGTAGCGGTAGTCAGCAGCACCTTCTTTGACACGCATGAGGATGGTTGCCTTGTTAGCTTCATCGTAACGGCGTGTTTCTTGGCGAATTTGACCACCTGAGCGAAGGATTTCAGCCTGACGTTGGACTTCGTATTCAAGACCCTTACGGACGTTAGAGAAGGAGTTGAGGTTTTTCAACTCAGTCTTGGTACCGAATTTCTCTTGACCATAAGGGCGAAGAGAAATGTTGGCATCCACGCGCATAGAACCTTCTTCCATCTTAACGTCAGAAATGCCAGCGTACTGGATGACTTCCTTGAGGGCTGTTAGATAAGCATAGGCTTCTTCAGGAGAACGCATGTCCGCTTCAGATACAATCTCAATCAAAGGCACCCCTTGGCGATTGAGGTCAACATAAGAGTAGCCATCTGTACCGTGGGTGTTTTTACCAGCATCTTCTTCCAAGTGAGCGCGCTCGATACCGATTTTCTTGGTCGTACCGTCTTCTAGCTCCACTTCAATCCAACCATTGTAGCCGATTGGCTCATCAAACTGGGAAATTTGGTAGGCTTTTGGATTGTCAGGATAGAAGTAGTTCTTGCGGTCAAAGTGCATCTTTTTATGGATGTCCATGTTAAGAGCAAGAGCTGCCTTGATACCAGCATCGACAACACCTTTATTGAGAACCGGAAGTACTCCTGGGAAAGACCAGTCAATCACGTTAGTGTTGGCATTTTGGTCATTTCCAAAGTGGGCAGAAGTAGGTGAGAAGATTTTTGAATTGGTGTTGAGCTCTACGTGGACTTCAAGTCCAATGACTGTTTCAAAGTTCATTAGTTGTCACCTCCAAAAATCACGGGTTGTTGTTTGTGGTAGTCTGTAGTTGCTTCAAAAGCAGCAGCAGCTTGGTAAATGGTCTCCTCAGAGTATTTAGGACCGATCAATTGGAGACCGACTGGTAGACCTTGAGCAAATCCAGCAGGAATAGAAATTCCTGGAAGACCAGCTAAGTTGACTGGGATGGTCAAAAGGTCAGCCAAGTACATGGCAACGGGATCGTGGTTGAGTGAATCCAAGTCATAGGCAACGCTTGGTGCAGTTGGTCCCAAAATCAAGTCGTAATCCGCAAAGACTTTTTCGAAATCTTGGATGATGAGGGTACGGACCTGACCAGCTTTCTTATAGTAGGCATCATAGTAACCTGATGAAAGGCTAAATGTTCCAAGCATGATACGGCGTTTCACTTCTTCACCGAAACCTTGACTACGGCTGTTGACATAGATTTCATCAAGGTTGCTTGCATCTTCTGCGCGGTAGCCATAACGGATACCGTCAAAGCGTTGCAAGTTTGAGGAGGCTTCTGATGAAGCGATGATGTAGTAAACGGCCACACCGTATTTAGAGTGAGGAAGGCTGACTTCTTCGACGATGGCACCAAGTTTTTCAAAGTGTTTAGCGGCATTCAGAATGGTTTCCTTAACCTCTGGGTCAATCCCTTCACCAAGGTATTCCTTAGGCAAAGCAATTTTCATTCCCTTGATGTCTTGACCAATTTTTGAAGTAAAGTCGGCAATGCGGACAGGAGCAGAAGTAGAGTCTTTAGTATCTTCGCTGGCAATAGCATTGAGCAAGAGGGCATTTTCTTTAACAGTTGGTGCAAAAGGTCCAATCTGGTCTAATGAGCTACCGAAGGCAATGAGACCGAAACGAGAAACCGTTCCGTAGGTTGGTTTGAGACCAACAATCCCGTTGAAGGCGGCAGGTTGGCGGATGGACCCCCCCGTATCAGAACCAAGTGACAAGCGGACTTGCCCAGAAGCTACAGCTGCGGCAGAACCGCTTGATGAACCACCAGGAACCTTGCTGTGGTCCCAAGCGTTTTTAGTGGCACCGTAGTGAGAAGTCTCACCTGATCCACCCATGGCAAACTCGTCCATGTTAGCTTTCCCAACAACAATCATACCCTTAGCTTTGGCATTGGTAACGGCTGTCGCATCAAAGATTGGCTCGTAGTTGTAGAGCATTTTTGAGGCAGCAGTTGTAAGGATACCGTCGGTAGAGATATTATCCTTAACAGCCAGTGGAATTCCAGAAAGGACATTGTCAGCGTCAATTCCAGCTTCATCAATAGCCTTAGCTTGAGCAAGAGCCTGCTCTTCAGCGATGGTGACAAAAGCGTTGATAGCTTTCTCGCGAGACTTGATATCTTCAAGCGTTGCTTGGGTCAATTCAGTTGCAGAAATTTCCTTAGAGACAAGGAGGTTGTGCAAGTCTTCAATAGTTTTGTTATTAAAAGTCATTAGGCATCTCCTCCATCATCTAGGATAGCTGGTACCTTGATATAGTAGTTTTCTTTTTCAGGTACGTTTTTAAACAAGCGGTCACGGTCTGTTCCTTCTTCGGCCACATCAGGGCGGAGTACGGTCTTGCGGTCTGCCATGGTCGTAGTAGGTGCGACACCAGTTGTATCGACTTCTTCTAAAAGTTCAACCATATCGACAATCTTAGATAGGGTTGTCGCAAAGGCAGCAGTTTCTTCTTCAGAGAATCTTAATTTTGAAAGATTGGCAACGTGTGTTACCTCTTCTTGCGTAATTTTCATCTTGCATCCTTTCGTGAAATGATGATTTTTAGTCTGTTCTATTTTACCATATTTTCCTATAAATAAGGGAGCCAAACTGAAAAGAAATAGAAATTGAAAAATCGCTTTTAATTCGCTATAATGGTTAAACTAGAGAATAGAAAAAATAAGAGTTAGGATAGAAATATGTTCCATCAATTTATCACCAGATCTCAAACGGTTCCTCCTCCCATTTCGCTCTTTTGGTATGGGATTATGATGCTCTTATTAGTGCTTTGTATTTATGGAGCACTTACTTATCACAAAAATCCGAAATTTGTCCGCTTGTTTAAGGGGATTCAGATCCTCCAGTTGCTAGCCCTATATAGTTGGTATGTTGGTTTTGGGATTCCATTTTCTAATAGCCTTCCATTTTACCATTGCCGTTTGGCCATGTTTGCGGTGGTTTTCTTACCAGATAAATGGCGGAGCAAGCAATATTTTGCCCTCTTAGGAGCAAGTGGAGCGGTCTTTGCTTTGGTTTACCCTGTTTTTGATCCCTATGATTTCCCCCATATCACCAGTTTTTCATTTTTGATTGGGCACTATGCCCTTCTAGTGAATTCCTTGATTTACTTGATGAATCACTATGATAAGAGCTTACTAAAGAAATATATGATTGTAGCCTATACCTTTATTCTCAATTTCTTTCTAGTTGGGGTAAATCAGGTGACAGGCGGAAATTATGGTCTCTTAAATAAGACACCTTTTATTCCAGATGCGCCCTTGTGGTTAAAATACCTTCTTGTGTCCGTCATCCTCTCACTGGCTCTGGTTCTTTTTGATATCTTGTTCAAGAAACGGTGGAAAAAGAGAAATCAGGTGCAATCTTTGCTCTAGCTCGCCTTTTCATCGGATGAGCAATTGAAAAACTCCCCAAAATCCGATATAATGGAGAGTTGAAAGGAATGGAATATTCCGATGTAAAAATATAAAACATAGCAATCACTATTATCATAAAAGAAAAGAAAGAGAAGATATGACTATTCAAGAAGAAATTAAGAAACGCCGTACCTTTGCCATCATCTCCCACCCGGACGCGGGGAAGACAACCATCACTGAGCAGTTGCTCTACTTTGGGGGCGAGATTCGTGAGGCTGGTACTGTAAAAGGAAAGAAAACTGGGACTTTTGCCAAGTCTGACTGGATGGATATCGAGAAACAACGTGGGATTTCGGTCACTTCATCTGTTATGCAGTTTGACTACGATGGCAAGCGCGTGAACATCCTCGACACACCAGGGCACGAGGACTTCTCAGAAGATACCTATCGTACCTTGATGGCGGTGGATGCTGCTGTCATGGTCGTGGACTCTGCCAAGGGTATCGAGGCCCAAACCAAGAAATTGTTTGAAGTTGTCAAACACCGTGGCATTCCAGTCTTTACCTTTATGAACAAGCTGGACCGAGACGGTCGTGAGCCATTAGACCTCTTGCAAGAATTGGAAGAAGTTCTAGGTATTGCCAGCTATCCCATGAATTGGCCAATCGGGATGGGGAAAGCCTTTGAAGGCTTGTATGATCTCTATAACCAACGTTTAGAACTTTATAAAGGGGATGAGCGTTTTGCCAGTCTAGAAGATGGAGATAAACTCTTTGCTAGCAACCCATTCTACGAGCAAGTCAAAGATGATATTGAACTTTTGAATGAAGCTGGAAATGAGTTTTCAGAGGAAGCTATTCTTGCAGGTGATTTGACTCCGGTATTTTTTGGATCAGCCTTGACTAACTTTGGTGTGCAGACCTTCCTTGAAACTTTCCTTAAGTTTGCTCCAGAACCACATGGTCACAAGAAAACAGATGGCGAAATTGTGGATCCTTATGACAAAGATTTCTCAGGATTTGTCTTTAAAATCCAAGCCAACATGGACCCTCGTCACCGTGACCGCATTGCCTTTGTCCGTATCGTTTCGGGTGAATTTGAGCGTGGTATGAGTGTCAATCTCCCTCGTACTGGTAAGGGTGCTAAATTGTCTAATGTCACCCAGTTTATGGCGGAAAGTCGTGAGAATGTAACCAATGCCGTAGCTGGAGATATTATCGGGGTTTACGATACTGGTACTTATCAAGTTGGAGATACCTTGACCGTTGGAAAAAACAAGTTTGAGTTTGAACCACTGCCAACCTTTACACCTGAGATTTTCATGAAGGTCTCGCCTAAGAATGTCATGAAACAGAAATCATTCCACAAAGGAATGGAACAGTTGGTACAAGAAGGGGCTATCCAGCTTTATAAGAATTACCAAACTGGCGAGTACATGCTAGGGGCTGTGGGACAACTCCAGTTTGAAGTCTTTAAGCACCGCATGGAAGGCGAGTACAATGCAGAAGTTGTCATGAGCCCAATGGGTAAAAAGACCGTTCGTTGGATCAAGCCTGAGGACTTGGATGAGCGGATGTCCTCAAGCCGAAATATCTTGGCCAAAGACCGTTTTGACCAACCAGTCTTCCTCTTTGAAAATGACTTTGCCCTCCGCTGGTTTGCGGATAAGTATCCAGATGTAGAGTTGGAAGAAAAAATGTAACTCAGTAAGTCTACTTGATTGCAAAGCAATCTAAGTAGACTACGGCAAGTCCTATTAGACTTGCTTAACTGCCTCACTAACTACGTTTGGCAAATAGAATCGATTTGCAAACTCCGTGTCGTAGTGTAAAATCGGCTTACCGAAACGCTTCACTAGGAAAAATCCACGAATATTATCGATTCGTGGATTTTTCCGTCGTAACGGGTAGAAAGTTGGCTAGCAACCTGCCTTACTAATTCATCAGCGAAAATAATCGTTTTCGCCTCTTTGTGTCTACTAATCAGTATGGCATTTTACTTAAATGCTTCGTAAGAAAATCCCACGAATGGTTTCGATTCGCGGGATTTTTCTATATTTTGAATAAAAATTAATTCTCTGAGTAATTGGAATTAGTTACTCAATTTTTTAAGCATTTAGAAATGGTTAGAAAATAAATAAAATATATTAACAGGGCAAAAAATGAAGATTATATTGAAAAAACAGAATAATTTTGAAATAAAGTTATTTTTGAAATCATTTTCTTTCTTTAGGATATATTATAGATATTGAATTGTCGATATATTTGGTATATAATAAGAAGATAGTATTTTATAGGTGAATAGATCTTTTTCAAGTTGAGGGGATGAACATGTTTTTTAGACGCCAGAAGGGTGAATATAGAGAAACAGACCGTGTAACTCGGTTCAAATTAATCAAATCAGGGAAGCATTGGCTACGGGCCTCGACTTCCCTTTTTGGCTTATTTAAGGTGATGCGTGGAAGTGCGGATACGAGCCAAGTAAAGACAGAAATGGTTGAAAAGCAAGAAGGTCAGAAGTTGACCGGCTTGGATGTCTTGAAAGGGATAGCAACTACGGGAACGATCTTAGGTGGTTTTGCTGCGACGCAAACGCGTGTTTATGCCAATGATGCAGTCGCTGTTGAAAAGACTGTCGAATCAAAAGATACCCTGGCGACGAGAGATTCAGTAGTGCTGGGGACGACACAGGATCATCAAGATGCCGCTAGCTTGTCTCTGTCTACCAGTCAAAGCCAGTCATTGTCAGAATTCAATTCGCAGAGCGCCAGTCAATCTGCCTCTACGAGCCAGTCTATCAGTGCCTCAAACTCTTCTAGCGTGAGCCAGTCGATGAGCCAATCTGCTTCTACTAGTCAATCCTTGGCAAACAGTCAAAGTGTAACTGCTAGTTCAAGTGAATCCCTTGGAACACAGAAACAAGCGAATAGTGGTCTGTCAGAGAGAGCTTCAGTTGGTGTTCAAAGTCAGTACCAAGCAAGTGAGTCAGCTCGGGAGACAGTGAAAGAATCACAACCTTCAAAAGAATTAAAAGAAGTTGATTTCTCTACAGAATCCTTGCCTCAAAGTCAGTCTGGTCGTGTAAAGAATGAAGGTGTGACGGCTGAATCGAGTTTCACAATGACTTCTGTAGCCTTGACAGAAAAGCAAAGTGAAGAAAAACGGAAGAAATTAGAGGCCTTGTCTGCTGAGATTGGGCAATTTCTAGCTCAAGCGCAGGGACTTCCAAACTCGGATGAGGCGATCACGAAGGCTAATCTAGCGAAGAATGAGATAGCAGAGGCCTTGAAAGGGGAGGTTTCTAACCTTGCCACTATCCTACAAAAAGCTACAGAAGCTCGAAATAGCATTGCAAATGCTGTGTTACGTGCCAACTCTGGACTTCGTGACAGCAGAAACGGACAAGCTTTGATCCAAGCTTCAAATACCGCTAGCTTCAGAGCTGCTAGGGATACAGAGAAGCCAGAACTTCAGAAAATAACCGTTACAGGTGGCGCAGTTCTAGAAGGACAAAAATTTAAAATTTATCGAGAAGAAAATTTTTCTGCGACCATTGAGTTTACTGATAACAGTGGTCGAATTGAACATGCAAAATTTGTTCCTACTGCTGTTCCCGCGGCCTATCCGGCTACTTCAACTGTTGTCTCATTCACTACGAGTAATGGTCAAAGTATCAGCATGATTGTTCCGACAAATAAACTAGCCAAAGATGGAAATGCTACAGCATCAAATCCTTTCACCGTTTCAATCACGGGTTCTGTTGGAAAAAATCAAGCAGTAAATAGTTTGTGGACTCGTTATGTTTTCACCTATGATCAGGAAGGTAATTTTAGCGGAAATACTACTGACGTAGGTCTTGTAAAAGATTTAACAGCCAACCCTGCCGCAATTCAATTTGAAGTCCATGCTCAGTCTGAAAAGTACGAACCAGCTATCAATGCTGAGGTGAATCGAAACTTTACTCTAACGGCCAATTCAGGGACTGTTTCTGTTGGTGAAGCCAGTCAGTACATCACGAATGCTACAGGGACGCCAGAATTACCTACTACAGGAATTACTAAGGGAACTAGAACAACCTATACTTGGAAATCTGGAACCAATACGAATTTGTCTGCTGGTCGGCATATTTTGACAGCGGTGGTAACTTATCCAGATGGAAGTACGGATGAAGTAGAGATTCCGATTGAGGTTCGCCCTCAGACACCTAGAATTGAGGAACGTTTCCTTAACGAAAAAGGTGGTCTCACAAATCAAGCGATTACGGTAGATGGAGTGACTCCAGGTGGAACTGTTACTCTTACAATTGCAGGGGAGACATTCACCAAACAAGCAACGGGGAGCTCGACTAGTGTAACCTTTACTGCAAATGAGTTGAAGAAGGTATATGATCGTAATGGAGGACGACTTCCTAGTGGACCGGTGACTGCAAGTACGACAGTGGATGGTTTGGTTTCAGATACATTTAATGGACAAATCACGCCAAATCAAGCGTCAATTTCAGTAAGTAATAGCCAGTCTGCTTCAGCGAGTTCGAGTCAGTCTGCTTCAGTAAGTAATAGCCAGTCTGCCTCGGTAAGCGCAAGTGAGTCAGTTTCTGTAAGCTCAAGTCAGTCTGCATCGGTAAGCTCGAGTCAATCCGCATCAGCAAGTTCGAGCCAATCGGCATCAGTAAGCTCAAGCGAATCCGCATCAGTCAGCTCGAGCCAATCAGCGTCCGTAAGCTCAAGTCAGTCTGCTTCAGCAAGTGCGAGTCGATCAGCATCAGTAAGCTCCAGCCAATCTGCCTCAGCCAGCGCTAGCCAGTCTGCATCGGTAAGCTCGAGTCAATCCGCATCAGTAAGTTCGAGCCAGTCAGCGTCAGTGAGTGCAAGTCAGTCTGCATCAGTAAGTTCGAGCCAATCAGCGTCAGTGAGTTCGAGCCAATCCGCATCAGTCAGCTCAAGCGAATCCGCCTCAGTAAGCTCGAGTCAGTCTGCTTCAGTAAGTTCGAGCCAGTCTGCCTCGGTAAGCGCAAGTGAGTCAGTTTCTGTAAGCTCAAGTCAGTCTGCATCGGTAAGCTCAAGTCAGTCTGCATCGGTCAGCTCGAGTCAGTCTGCATCGGTCAGCTCGAGTCAATCCGCATCAGCAAGTTCGAGTCAATCCGCATCAGTAAGTTCGAGCCAATCAGCGTCAGTGAGCTCAAGTCAATCCGCGTCTGTAAGCTCCAGCCAATCTGTATCTATAAGCTCGAGCCAGTCAGCGTCAGTGAGTGCAAGTCAGTCTGCATCGGTCAGCTCGAGTCAATCCGCATCAGTAAGTTCGAGCCAATCAGCGTCCGTAAGCTCAAGTCAGTCTGCATCGGTCAGCTCGAATCAATCTGCCTCAGTAAGCTCGAGCCAATCAGCGTCAGTGAGTGCAAGTCAGTCTGCTTCAGCAAGTGCGAGTCAATCAGCATCGGTGAGTTCGAGCGAATCGGCTTCAGCAAGTTCGAGTGAATCTGCATCGGTCAGCTCGAGTCAATCCGCCTCAGTAAGTTCGAGCCAATCAGCGTCCGTAAGCTCAAGTCAGTCTGCATCGGTCAGCTCGAGTCAATCTGCCTCAGTAAGCTCGAGCCAATCAGCGTCAGTGAGTGCAAGTCAGTCTGCTTCAGCAAGTGCGAGTCAATCAGCATCGGTGAGTTCGAGCGAATCGGCTTCAGCAAGTTCGAGTGAATCTGCATCGGTCAGCTCGAGTCAATCCGCCTCAGTAAGTTCGAGCCAATCAGCGTCAGTGAGCTCAAGTCAATCCGCGTCTGTAAGCTCCAGCCAATCTGTATCTATAAGCTCGAGCCAGTCAGCGTCAGTGAGTGCAAGTCAGTCTGCATCGGTCAGCTCGAGTCAATCCGCCTCAGTAAGCTCGAGCCAATCCGCCTCAGTAAGTTCGAGCCAATCAACGTCAGTGAGCTCAAGTCAATCCGCGTCTGTAAGCTCCAGCCAATCTGTATCTATAAGCTCGAGCCAGTCAGCGTCAGTGAGTGCAAGTCAGTCTGCATCGGTCAGCTCGAGTCAATCCGCCTCAGTAAGCTCGAGCCAATCCGCCTCAGTAAGTTCGAGCCAATCAACGTCAGTGAGCTCAAGTCAATCCGCGTCTGTAAGCTCCAGCCAATCTGTATCTATAAGCTCGAGCCAGTCAGCGTCAGTGAGTGCAAGTCAGTCTGCATCGGTCAGCTCGAGTCAATCCGCATCAGTAAGCACAAGTGAATCTGCCTCAGTAAGCTCAAGCCAGTCCGCCTCAGTAAGCGCTAGTCAATCAGCGTCGGCAAGTTCGAGTCAGTTAGCGTCAGTGAGCGCGAGTCAGTCTGCCTCAGTAAGCTCAAGCCAATCTGCATCAGTAAGTGCCAGTCAATCCGCTTCAGCGAGCGCAAGTCAGTCCGCTTCAGTAAGTTCAAGCGAATCCGCTTCAGTAAGCTCAAGCCAGTCCGCCTCAGTAAGCGCTAGTCAATCAGCGTCGGCAAGTTCGAGTCAGTCAGCGTCTGTAAGTTCAAGCGAATCCGCTTCAGTAAGTTCAAGCGAATCCGCTTCAGTAAGTTCGAGCCAATCAGTATCAGCGAGCGCAAGCGAATCCGCTTCAGCGAGTGCTAGCCAGTCCGCTTCAGTAAGTTCAAGCGAATCTGCTTCAGTAAGTTCGAGTCAGTCTGCCTCAGTAAGCTCCAGTCAATCCGCTTCAGTAAGCTCAAGCCAGTCTGCATCGGCAAGCACAAGTGAATCGGCTTCAGTAAGTGCTAGCCAGTCCGCTTCGGTAAGTGCTAGTCAGTCAGCGTCAACGAGTGCGAGCCAATCTGCATCATTGAGTGCTAGTCAGTCCGCTTCAGTAAGTTCAAGCGAATCGGCCTCAGTAAGCTCAAGCCAATCTGCATCAGCGAGCTCGAGTCAGTCCGCGTCAGTCAGCACTAGCCAGTCAGCCTCAGTCAGCTTGAGTCAATCAGCCTCAGTAAGCTCAAGCCAATCCGTTTCAGCAAGTGCCAGCCAATCAGCTTCAGTAAGCTCGAGTCAATCGGCTTCATTGAGTTCGAGTCAGTCAGCCTCAGTCAGCGCCAGTGAATCTGCTTCAACGAGCGCAAGCCAGTCTGCGTCAGCCAGTGCTAGCCAATCCGCTTCAGTAAGCTCTAGTCAATCCGCGTCAGTCAGCACTAGCCAATCCGCTTCAGCGAGCGCAAGCCAGTCTGCTTCAGCAAGTGCGAGTCGATCAGCATCGGTGAGTTCGAGCGAATCGGCTTCAGCAAGTTCGAGTCAATCAGCGTCTGCAAGCTCCAGCCAGTCCGCATCAGTAAGCTCGAGTGAGTCTGCTTCGGTAAGCTCAAGTGAATCGGCTTCAGTAAGTGCCAGCCAGTCTGTATCTGCAAGCTCAAGCGAATCAGCTTCAGCGAGTGCTAGCCAGTCAGCTTCAGTAAGTTCAAGCGAATCGGCTTCAGTAAGCTCCAGCCAGTCAGCGTCAGTGAGTGCAAGTCAGTCTGCATCGGTAAGCTCGAGTCAATCCGCATCAGTAAGTTCGAGCCAATCAGCGTCCGTAAGCTCGAGTCAATCAGCGTCCGTAAGCTCAAGTCAGTCTGCTTCAGCAAGTGCGAGTCGATCAGCATCGGTGAGTTCGAGCGAATCGGCTTCAGCAAGTTCGAGTGAATCTGCATCGGTAAGCTCGAGTCAATCCGCATCAGTAAGCTCGAGTCAATCGGCATCTGTAAGCACAAGTGAATCCGCTTCAGTAAGTGCTAGTCGATCAGCATCTGTAAGTTCAAGTCAATCCGCCTCAGTCAGCTCCAGCCAATCAGCATCAGTAAGTGCCAGTCAATCTGTTTCTGTAAGCTCGAGTCAGTCCGCTTCAGTAAGTTCGAGCCAATCCGCCTCAGCCAGCTCGAGCCAATCTGTATCGGTGAGCTCAAGTCAATCAGCGTCAGTGAGCGCGAGCGTAAGTGCGAGTCAGTCAGCTTCAGTCAGCTCAAGCCAATCTGCATCAGTGAGCGCCAGTCAATCCGCCTCAGCGAGCGCAAGTGAGTCCGCATCAGTAAGTTCGAGCCAATCGGCTTCATTGAGCGCTAGCCAGTCCGCTTCAGCCAGCGCAAGTGAATCTGCTTCAGCAAGTTCGAGTCAGTCAGCGTCTGCAAGTTCTAGCGAATCAGCTTCATTGAGCGCTAGCCAGTCCGCATCTGCAAGTGCAAGTCAATCAGCATCAGCCAGCTCGAGCCAGTCAGTGTCTGTCAGCTCCAGTCAATCTTTCTCAGTGAGTTCGAGTGAGTCTGCTTCAGTGAGCGTAAGTGAGTCAGCATCGGTGAGTGCAAGTCAATCAGCCTCAGCAAGTTCAAGTCAGTCCGCTTCAACGAGTGCCAGTCAGTCTGCATCTGCAAGCTCAAGTCAGTCTACTTCAGTAAGCTCCAGCCAGTCTGTATCTGCAAACTCAAGCGAATCAGCTTCAGTAAGTTCGAGTCAATCAGCGTCTGCAAGCTCCAGCCAGTCCGCATCAGTAAGCTCGAGTGAGTCTGCTTCGGTAAGCACAAGTGAATCGGCTTCAGTAAGTGCCAGCCAGTCTCTATCTGCAAGCTCAAGCGAATCAGCTTCAGCGAGTGCTAGCCAGTCCGCTTCAGTAAGTTCAAGCGAATCGGCTTCAGTAAGCTCCAGCCAGTCTGCATCAGTAAGCTCGAGTCAGTCTGCTTCGGTAAGCTCAAGTGAATCGGCTTCAGTAAGTGCCAGCCAGTCCGCTTCAGTAAGCTCCAGCGAATCCGCTTCAGTAAGCTCGAGTCAGTCTGCTTCGGTAAGCTCAAGTGAATCGGCTTCAGTAAGTGCCAGCCAGTCCGCTTCAGTAAGCTCCAGCGAATCCGCTTCAGTAAGCTCGAGTCAGTCTGCTTCGGTAAGCTCAAGTGAATCGGCTTCAGTAAGTGCCAGCCAGTCCGCTTCAGTAAGCTCCAGCGAATCCGCTTCAGTAAGTTCGAGCCAATCCGCCTCAGCAAGCTCAAGTGAATCTGCGTCAGCGAGCGCCAGCCAGTCCGCTTCAGTAAGTTCCAGCGAATCGGCATCAGTGAGCTCTAGTCAGTCCGCTTCAGCGAGTGCCAGCCAATCTGTATCTGTAAGCACAAGTGAATCAGCTTCAGCAAGTGCCAGTCAGTCTGCATCAGTAAGTTCGAGCCAATCAGCATCGGCAAGCTCAAGTGAATCAGCCTCAGCAAGTTCAAGTCAGTCAGCATCGGTGAGTGCAAGTGAATCAGCCTCAGTGAGTTCGAGTGAGTCCGCTTCAGTGAGCTCGAGTGAATCTGCATCGGTAAGTTCCAGCCAATCTGCGTCATTGAGCGCTAGCGAATCCGCTTCATCGAGCTCCAGCCAGTCCGCATCAGTAAGCTCCAGCGAATCCGCTTCAGTAAGTTCGAGCCAATCAGCCTCAGCAAGCTCAAGTGAATCTGCGTCAGCGAGCGCCAGCCAGTCCGCTTCAGTAAGTTCAAGCGAATCGGCATCAGTGAGCGCCAGTCAATCCGCCTCAGCGAGCGCAAGTGAGTCCGCATCAGTAAGCTCGAGTGAGTCCGCATCGGTGAGCTCAAGTCAATCTACATCAGCGAGCGCAAGTGAGTCCGCTTCAGCTAGCTCGAGTCAGTCAGCTTCATTGAGTGCTAGTCAATCGGCTTCATTGAGCGCTAGCCAGTCTGCATCAGCCAGCTCAAGCCAGTCAGCGTCTGCAAGCTCTAGCGAATCAGCTTCATTGAGCGCTAGCCAGTCCGCTTCAGTAAGTTCAAGCGAATCGGCCTCAGCAAGTGCCAACCAGTCCGCTTCGGCAAGCTCCAGCCAATCGGCATCTGTAAGCTCAAGTGAATCAGCTTCAGTCAGCTCGAGTCAGTCAGCATCGGTGAGTGCCAGCCAATCGGCTTCAGTAAGTTCGAGTCAATCAGCGTCTGTAAGTTCAAGTCAGTCAGCGTCCGTAAGTTCAAGCGAATCGGTTTCAGTCAGCTCAAGTCAGTCCGCATCAGCGAGCGCAAGCCAATCAGCCTCAGTAAGTTCGAGTGAGTCTGCTTCGGTGAGCGTAAGTGAGTCGGCCTCAGCGAGCGCAAGCGAATCAGCTTCAGCGAGTGCTAGCCAGTCCGCCTCAGTAAGCGCTAGTCAATCTGCGTCGGCAAGTTCGAGTCAGTCTGTCTCAGCAAGCGCTAGCCAATCAGCATCAGTAAGTGCTAGCCAGTCCGCCTCAGTCAGCTCAAGTCAATCCGCTTCAGCCAGCTCGAGCCAGTCAGCCTCAGTCAGCTCAAGTGAATCGGCTTCAGTCAGCTCAAGTCAATCTGCATCGGTAAGCTCCAGCCAATCAGCTTCAACAAGTACTTCAACTTCTGCAAGTATGCTAGCAGACGAGTTGGCGTTGGAAAGTGCTTCGATCTCAACAAGTACTTCATTGAGCGAATCTACTTCAACGAGCGCATCACTCTCAGCTAGCATGTTAGCCAGTGAATCGGCTCTAACAAGTGCCTCGATCTCAGCAAGTACATCAGTGAGCGAATCTACTTCAACGAGCGCATCACTCTCAGCTAGCATGTTAGCCAGTGAATCGACTCTAGCAAGTACTTCGGTTTCAGCAAGTGTGTCAGTGAGCGAGTCTACGTCGATTAGCGCTAGTCTTTCGACTTCAGATTCTATTAGTAGTTCTGCGTCAGCAAGTGCTCTGGTATCTACTTCAACAAGCACCTCTCTCTCAATGGCAAACATTGCAAGCCAAGGTCAATCCGCTTCAAGCAAGCCAAAACAAGTCTTGCCAAATACAGGAGCGTCGACTTCAGTAGCGTCTGCTTTATTGGGAGCATTGGCAGCTGTGACAGGTATCGGTCTTCTTGCCAAGAAGAGTCAGAATGACGATCAAGAAAGTCATTGATAAGATATAAAAATCAATGAATAAATAGTGAAAT
Organism: bacterium; assembly: GCA_905221295.1. Classification (GTDB taxonomy): domain Bacteria; phylum Bacillota; class Bacilli; order Lactobacillales; family Streptococcaceae; genus Streptococcus. Next base: position 130,814 of record CAJNCP010000001.1, read on the forward strand.
GAAAAACCTTTGAAAACATGATTTTTCAAAGGTTTTTTCTATATGTGAGAAGGGGAAAATCCTCTTTTGAGTTTGAAATAAACTAGGGGAAAAGGTATAATAGGAAGGTGAGATAATCATCGAAAAAATCAGAATTATAGTAGTAGAAAAGTAGCCAAAAGAATGTGAAAAGAAAAGGGGACAAAATGAAAAAAGAGCTTCAAAAAGCCATTGTACTCGGTGGTGATAATGCTTATATGGACAAGATTGAGACAACAATCAAGTCAATCTGTGCCCATAACCGAGCAGTGACTTTTTATGTTTTCAATGATGATTTGCCATCAGAATGGTTTCAGCTCATGGAGAGACGTCTAGAGCCTCTAGCCTCAAAAATCGTCAATGTCAAGGTTAGTCATCAAGGTTTGAAAGAGTATAGTTTGCCACTAGCCCACCTAAGTTATGCAACTTTCTTTCGTTATTTTATTCCTCAGTTTGTCAGCGAAGACTTAGCCTTGTACCTGGATTCGGATATCATCGTTAAATCAGACCTGGATCAACTCTTTTTAGAAGACATGGAAGACTGGCCAGTAGCTGCTGTAGCAGATGCTCTAGTTCCTAGCACTTTTAATGCAGGTGTCTTGCTGATTAATGTGGCTCTCTGGCGTCAAGAAAAGGTGACGGAGCACTTGTTGAGTTTGACAGACCAACTGCATAACCAAGTTTTTGGTGATCAGGGCGTGTTAAATCACCTCTTTGAAGGTCGTTGGAAATCGCTGCCAGCTACCTATAATTTTATGGTTGGTATGGATACAGTGGCTCGAAATTACCAGATGGATTCTTGGTATAGGGATTCTCTTGCTACTGAGAAGACAGCCAAGATTATCCATTATACAGGGGACAAGCCTTGGTACCAAATCAACCTCAACCGTTTCAGGGAGGACTGGTGGTTTTACTACGGACTAGAGTGGTCTGATATTGTCATGAAAAAATGTGATTTCCATAAAGGATTGGCATCTTTAGTTCAAGCTCCCCAGTATGCGACCGCAATTTTTACCAATACGTGTCACATAGAGAGAATCGAACACCTGATCCAAGAATTGCCCGATGTAGAGTTCTCTATCCTAGCTCATACCAATTTTGCGCCGGAAATCATGAACTTACAATCACATCTGAATGTACGCCTCTATCCTTACTTTAATCCCATGAATGTCAGAAAAGTCTTAGAAAAGATTGACTTTTACCTGGACATCAATCATGAGGATGAAATTGCAAACATTATCCAAGAGGTGCAGCAAAGAGAAATCCCTATATTTGCTTTTGAAACCACTAGTCATGACTCGAGTGGTTACAGTCATGTCTACTTACCAGCAGCCGTAGATCAAATGATCGAGTCTATCCGCACGCTTTTGGAATCAAAGAAGCAGTCGTTCTAAACTGAAGGAAACTAAATGAAAAAAACAATTGTTCTCGCAGGAGATTATGCCTATATTCGTCAGATTGAAACAGCACTCAAATCTCTCTGCTACCATAATAGCCATGTCAAGGTCTATATCTTTAACCAGGATATTCCCCAGGAATGGTTCCGTGCTCTCAGACCGATAGTAGAGCAAATGGGCGGTGAGTTAGTGGATGTCAAGATGCTTGGCGCCCAGTTTCAGATGAATTGGAGCAACAAACTGCCCCATATCAATCACATGACCTTTGCCCGTTACTTTATCCCTGATTTTGTCGAAGAGGACAAGGTTCTTTACTTGGACAGTGATTTGGTAGTAACGGCTGATCTGACGGATCTCTTTGAAATGGACTTGGGAGAAAACTACCTAGCTGCTGCACCATCTTGTTTTGGAGTTGGAGTTGGCTTTAATGCAGGTGTACTCTTGATCAATAACAAAAAATGGCGAGCAGAAGCTGTGAGACAAGAGCTAGTTGAGCTGACGGAGCGGGAACACCAACATGTGAGTGAGGGAGACCAGTCCATCCTCAATATGCTCTTTCATGACAGCTACACTCCTCTGGATCAGAACTATAATTTCCAGATTGGTTTTGACAGTGGTGCTGCCTCACATGGACATGAATTTATCTTCCAGATTCCCCTAGAGCCCCTGCCAGCTATCTTGCATTTCCTCTCTCAGGACAAACCGTGGAATACTCATTCGGTTGGGCGTTTGCGTGAGGTTTGGTGGCACTATCATCTGATGGAGTGGTCTGCCATTACTGAAAAATGGCGCCAGGAAGGAATTGACTATCCAGTCACAGTCTATCAGCCAGCTATGTCTTGTGTTAATTTGACCAATTCCTGGCATCTTGAGAAAATCGACTATCTGGTTCAAGCCTTGCCAGAGGTGCATTTCTACATTGCAGCCTATACAACGATGGCACCGGAACTCATGCTCTTGTCACGTTTTGAAAATGTGACCCTCTATCCCAACACCTTCCCTCTCTTGGTTGAGAAACTGATCCAGCAGACAGATGTCTATCTTGATATTAACCACGATGACAAGTTGAGTGTTGTTTATGACTATATTTCACGCTTTGAGAAACCGATCTTGACTTTTGAAAATACCCAGTCGCGGGAACTACCTGAAAGTGCCTATGCGGGTATTTTCTCAGCAGAAAGACCGGAAGAAATGGTAGCAGCTCTGACAGCTTATCTGGACGAAAAACTCACGAAAACTGAGATAGAGATTTGAATGTGCTAAGATAAAAAGGCTGGATTGGCCCCGTGTGACAGGACAGAAAGCTAAAAAGAAAAGGAGGAGCCAGTGAAAGAATTTCGTTCATCGATAGCGGTAAAAAAAGGGATGCACACCATGTTTTTGCTCTTTATTTATGTGCTCGGGAGTCGTCTGGCTCTTCCTTTTGTTGACCTCAATAGTCGGGATTTTCTCGGAGGAAGCGCAGCCTATCTGGACTTTTCAGTAGCCTTAACCGGTGGAAATCTTCGCAGCCTCTCTCTCTTTTCCATCGGGCTTTCACCTTGGATGTCAGCTATGATCTTGTGGCAGATGTTTTCCTTTTCAAAGAAACTGGGCTTAAACTCGGTTTCTTCGGAAGTCCAAGATAGACGGAAAATGTACTTGACGTTAGGAATTGCCTTGATTCAGGCTTTGGCCTTGACTACAAACCTTCCTGTCCAAGCTCCCTACAATCCCTTCTTGGTCTTTCTCCTCAATACCAGCCTTTTGATTGCGGGGACCTTCTTCTTAGTTTGGCTGTCAGATATCAATGCGTCTATCGGAGTTGGAGGACCTGTCGTCATTTTATTGGCAAGTATGGTGGCTTCACTCCCTCAGGACATCATCCAATCAATCCAAGTTCATAAGATCTCCCCTTGGCTGCTTTTCCTATTGGTAGTGCTTGGTGTCCTCTTTACCTATCTAGTCGTTCTCTTTTATAGAGCTAGATACCGCATCCCTATCAATAAAATCGGGCTCCATTCTCGCTTTAAACGCTATTCTTATCTGGAAATCATGCTCAATCCTGCTGGTGGCATGCCTTATATGTATGTGATGAGTCTCATGGGCTTGCCTTCTTATCTCTTGCTCTTGCTTCACCATCTGGACAAGGGCAATCCGCTCTACCCTACCCTACTGGAGCAGTATGCGATGGGGAAACCCTTGTGGATATACGCTTATATCCTTATCCTCTTTGTCTTTAGCATTGCCTTTGCCTTTGTCAATGTGAGTGGTCAACAGATCGCAGATCGGATGAAGCAATCAGGAGATTACATCTACGGGGTCTATCCTGGTGAGGATACCAGTCGCTTTATCAATCGCTTGGTTCTCCGATTTGCTCTGATAGGTGCAGTCTTTAACGTTACCTTGGCTGGACTTCCGATCTTGTTTGTCTTGAAGGATGAGAGTCTGTTCAAAGTCAGCATGATTCCCGGACTCTTTTTAATTTTGAGTGGTATGCTCTTTACGATTCATGATGAACTGCAAGCGCTCAGACTAAATGAAAGGTATCGGCCACTATTGTAGGAGGTTTTGATGTATTACTTTATCCCGGCTTGGTATGGCAAGGAACGTCCCTGGCATGCTGATTTGACACCCTGGTATTTTTCTCATTTTAAGCTAGAATTTGATGACACCTTTAATCAGATTCGCCTGATGCAACGCCAAGGGATTTCTGCACAGGTCCTCCTTTTGTCCTATCAGCCTCATCTGCGCTATTTTCTCCATCGCCAAGGTATTTTAGAAGCACCGGTTTATTCCTTATTTGATGAATTGCAGGATTTTCATGAGATTCGACCGCAGGTCTTGCAGGTCAGAGATATTGAGTGGGATGAGGATTGCGACTTTGTTTACAGTCCCTTTACCATTCTGGTGCTGAAGGATGGCAAGCCCTATGCCCAGATAGAGCACGGGATAGAAGGTTTTATCAGTACGATTCAGTATTTCAAGGAAGATGGGCTTTTGTCTGCCAACTACCTGATGGATGATCGGGGGTTGGTTTCCAGTGTGATTTACTACGAAGAGGGACAGGCTCTCTACCAAGACTACCTCAATCCCAAGGGACTGTGGCAGTTTAGAGAGCACTTGCAAGATGGGGGCCGTATCGAGGTCAATCCTATCTTTGCTTTTCGCTTCCAAAAAGAGGCTTACCGAGATATGGGAGAATTGATTACTGAGTTTTTTGAGAAGAAAATAGCTCACCTTCCCGAGGAAGGAACGACCTATTTTCTGCCTGCGTGTGACCAGCATAATACTTTCCTTTTAGAACGATTGCCTCGTCAAAGCACCAAGGTTCTCAGCCTTTTTATCGGACGAAATCCTCAAGAGCAACTAGCTCAGTTGGCGGATTTGTTGCCTAAGGTGGACCTTGTTCTGGTCGACAGAGAGGACACCTTGCACTTGGCTCAGTCTGCCTTTCCAGAACAAGCAACGAAATTTCGTCGTTTATCACCTTTTGATACCCGCTTGGAGCTGGGAAAGAGCCAGACTCGGAAGGAGTCGCTCCTCTACTATCAACTGGACTTTGAGCAGGGGATAGAGGACCAAGCGCTCTATCAGGTCTTGCATTTCCTTTCTGAAAACAAGGATACAGAGCTGGTCTTTGGAGCCTTTGCTGCTAGTCAAGAAGAAATGAAGCAGCTGGAAACATGTGTTTCTGAGATAATTGCAGAACAGTTTCAAGACCAGGAACTGGAGAAGGAAGTTGATTACCAAGGAGCTGAAAATCCGCTTGAGGACAATCGCCATCAGAGCAACCGCTATTCGTTTGTCAATATGAAGGATGAATCGGAGTTAATCAAGCAGCTGGAATTTGTTCGTTTGATTGTCGATTTGAACTGTCAGCCTCTCCTCTATACCCAGATAGCGGGGATTAGTGCCGGTATCCCTCAAATCAACAGAGTCAAAACAGAGTATGTCAGCCATCAGAAGAATGGTTATCTGTTGGAAAATACTGCTGATTTTGCTCAAGCTGCCCATTACTATCTCGATAGCCTGCAGGTGTGGAATGATGCTTTAATCCATTCCATTGAAAAGATAAAGGAACACACTGGCGAGCAATTTCTGATTAAACTAGAGAAGTGGTTGAAGGAGGTGACTCATGGAAAAGAAGTATAAGATCTTGCAAATCGGTCCAGAGGATTGGCGAGATACCCTTGCCCTACCAGCCCAACTAGACTGGTATCATGTTCCTCCCAACACACCGTCTGCCATCCAGAAAATCATGGATGAGAATGTCCTAGATCACTTTCATGCTGTCATTCTCTCGGATGGGGCTTATCTAGTAGATTTGCTGCTTTTTGCATCTAGCTTGGAACCCTATACGGTTTTCTATCCAGAACAGTTTGCAAGTCAGGATCAAGGTCTTCATAATCTCATCAAACAGCACTGCATGCAAGCGATGGATCTGTCAGACCGACAGGGCTTTGTTCGAGACCTTTCCACCTCCCTCTTTGAAGGTGGTTATGGGGACAAGCTGAGCCCAGCTACGATACGGATTCACCCGAGTTTCCAAGGCTCTGTTTCCTATCAAGGATTTGAGCATCTGGAGCTGGAAGGAGACTTTGGGAAGACCTATACCCAAATAGTTTCTTGGGCCTATAATCAGTCTGTCCAAGCCCATGCACCAATCGAACTCTGGCTCGAATATGAAAAGAGTGGTCCAGTGGAATTGCGCCTGCGTTTGCGAAAAATCCCAGCAGGATCCGTTTCAGAGATTAGACAGGACATTCTTCTCGAGGAAGCAGACTTTGCCTCAGCAATCATTGTGGAGCAAGACTATGACGCTTATCTGAGCATTTCTCTTGAAGCGCGTGGTCAGGGAAAGGTCAACATCGGCAATCTCCACCAACGCTGGAGCCGGAAACAGTTTGGAAAGTTTGTTCTCGGTGGCAATATCCTGCATGACAAAAAACGTGAGGAAATCAACTATTTCTTTCACCCAGGGGATTTCAAACCTCCTCTAGCAGTCTATTTCTCAGGTTACCGTCCGGCGGAAGGCTTTGAGGGTTACCGGATGATGAAGAATCTCAGATGCCCCTTTCTCCTCTTTTCGGACCCTCGATTAGAAGGAGGAGCCTTTTACCTAGGAACTGAGGAGTTAGAAGACAGCATACAAGCAACGATTCAACACTATCTAGACTACCTAGGCTTGGATAGAAGTGACTTGATCCTATCTGGCCTGTCAATGGGAACCTTCCCAGCCCTCTATTATGGTTCTCACTTTGAGCCCAAGGGAATCGTAGTCGGAAAACCCTTGACCAATATAGGAACCATCGCACAACGGGGCCGACTAGAGGCACCAGGAGTTTTCCCGACTAGCTTTGATGTCTTGCACCTTCAGACTGGAGGAGTGAGCCAAAAAGACATGAAGGAATTGGACCAACGTTTTTGGAGCCGATTTGAAAAAGCTGATTTTTCCCAGACGACCTTTGGTCTTTCTTACATGAAGGACGAGGATATGGATAGTGGAGCCTATGACCAACTAGTGGAGACACTCTGTCAGACAGGAGCTAAGATCTTGTCGAAAGGGACAGCAGGTCGACACAATGATGACACAGGAACAAACGTTGCCTGGTTTATTCATTTTTATAAGATGATACTAGAAGAATACGGAAGAGGTGAGACATGATTATCATCAAGAGAGAGGATATTAGGTGGGGCGAGATGGGAGCCACTTATCTTTATGGTAGCCAGATTACCTATCATGCAGATGGTCATGTTACCCTGAAAAACCCTTTGCTGGCTTCAGGTGAAACCCTTAAAACCTGGTTTTCCAGTGTCAACTACCAGGCTACTAGAAGCCAGCCTAGCCTCCCTCTTCTTAAGAAAAATCACACCTACCGTCTATCTATGAAGATGCGGGTTCAACCGGTCAATGGCCTCTATCTCAAACTGATCTTTTTAAACCGTTATGAGGAAATCATAGAGGAGAAGATTGAAAGGCAATTTTCTTTTAGCTTCACCTATCCTGAAGCGGCCTACACCTACCGCATTTCCTTGATTAGTGCAGGATTTGAGGCTCTTGATTTTGCTTCATTTACTATTGAGGAGGATGATGGTGTTTAATCGTTTGTATCAGGAAAGACAACTGAGAAAGGTCAAGAAACTTTTAAGCCAAATCAATGCCCTCAAAGAAGAGATGGCAGCTCTCAGTGATGGGGAAATGGCTGCAAAGACAGAGGAGTTTCGCCAGCGCCTTGCCCAGGGAGAAACCTTGGATGAGCTATTGGTAGAAGCCTATGCCCTTGTCCGTGAGGCCGATAAACGTGTCTTGGGTCTCTTTCCCTATGATGTGCAGGTCATGGGAGCCATTGTGATCCACCAAGGAAATGTGGCTGAGATGAATACGGGTGAAGGTAAGACCTTGACTGCAACCATGCCCCTCTACCTCAATTCCCTAACGGGAAAAGGCAGCATGCTGGTCACGACCAATGACTATCTGGCTAGACGGGATGCAAGCGAAATGGGCCCAGTTTACCAATTTTTAGGTCTAACTGTCGGTCTGCCCTTTTCAGAGGATCCAAAAGAGGACTTGACTGCCGAAGAGAAAAGAAAGATCTACACATCAGACATCGTCTACACGACCAATAGTGTACTGGGCTTTGACTATCTCAATGACAATCTTGCCTCCACTCGTGAGGGGAAATTCCTGCCTCCCTTTAACTATGTTATCATCGATGAAATCGATGACATTCTACTCGATAGTGCCCAAACTCCCTTGATTATCGCAGGTTCTCCCCGCGTCCAGTCTAACTATTATGGGATGATTGATACCCTAGTGACGACCTTGGTCAAGGGGGAAGACTACATCTACAAGGAAGAAAAAGACCAGGTTTGGTTAACCCGAAAGGGGGCCCAGACGGTTGAAGCTTTCTTAGGAATCGACCATCTCTACAAGGAAGAGTATGCAAGTTATGTTCGGCATCTGGTCTATGCTCTCAGAGCCCATACGCTCTTTACCAAGGACAAGGACTACCTGATTCGAGGGCAAGAAATGGTCTTGTTAGACAAAGGAACAGGGCGTTTGATGGAAATGACCAAGCTTCAAGGCGGTCTCCACCAAGCCATCGAAGCCAAGGAACATGTGAAGCTTTCTCCTGAAACCAGAGCCATGGCTTCAATCACCTACCAGAGTCTCTTTAAGATGTTTCGCAAAATCTCAGGTATGACAGGAACGGGAAAGGTGGCAGAAAAAGAATTTTTCGAAACCTACAATATGGCCGTCATTCGTATCCCGACCAATCGCCCACTTAGGCGAATGGACCATCCGGACAATCTCTATGTGACCCTCCCTGAGAAGGTGTATGCTTCTCTCGATGCTATCAAGACTTACCACGCCAAAGGCAATCCACTCCTGATTTTTGTCGGATCTGTAGAAATGTCCCAGCTTTATTCGTCCTTGCTCTTGCGAGAGGGGATTTCCCACAATGTCCTCAATGCCAATCATGCGGCGCGTGAAGCCCAGATCATCGCAGAGTCTGGACAGATGGGGGCAGTGACCGTTGCGACTTCTATGGCAGGTCGCGGGACAGATATCAAACTCGGTCCAGGTGTTGCCGAATTGGGCGGTTTGATTGTGATTGGTACCGAGCGGATGGAGAGCCGACGGATTGACCTGCAAATCAGAGGTCGTTCTGGCCGCCAGGGCGATCCAGGCATGTCTCAATTTTTCGTATCGCTTGAAGATGATGTGATCAAAAAGTTCGGACCGTCTTGGGTTCACGACCTGTATCAAGACTACCAAGTAGAGGACATAAGACAATCCAACCTACTCAAAGCTAGTAAGTACCGCAATCTCGTCAGAAAAGCCCAAGAGGCTAGTGATAGTGCCAGTCGCTCTGCACGCAGACAAACCTTAGAGTATGCGGAAAGCGTCAATATTCAGCGTCAGATGGTCTACAAAGAAAGAGATCGCTTGCTAGATGGGAGCTGTGATTTAGAGCATATCCTTGAGGATATACTGGCAGACTATACCAAACAAATCTCAGAAAAAGCCTATAGTAGCCCCCAAGAACTCTTTCACTTTATCGTGACCAATATTAGCTTTGGGATGAGAGAATTACCAGCTGATTTGGATTTAGCTGATGCAAATCAGATTCGGGATTTACTAGGGAAAATAATAGCTAAAGAAATCGCAGCTAAAAAGGAAGTCCTCCAACCTCGCCAGCTCTATGATCCTTTTCTGAGAATATCCATGCTCAAGGCTATTGATGACAACTGGGTTGAGCAAGTCGACTACCTGCAACAGCTCAGTCTAGCAATCGGGAGCCAGTCTGCTTCTCAAAAGAACCCTATCGTGGAGTACTATCAGGAGGCCTATGCAGGCTTTGAAACCATGAAGCAACAAATCCGTACAGATATGGTACGCAATCTTCTCATGGGGATTGTGGAAGTAACACCCAAAGGTGAGATTCTCACCTATTTTCCATGAAAAGAGGATCATATGACAATTTACAATATAAATCTAGGGCAGAATCGACGGAGTCACCTAGGCAGTCCCAGAAGTAGACTAGTCTAATAAAATATGCCAACAGCTATGAGAGTTTCTAGTTTTAGCACTAGTCTAGCTGTTTGGCTGAAGTTGATGGAAGCACTTGACTCAGTTTTTTCCTTTTTCGATTTAGATATATTGAGTAGTAAGTTTGTTATTAGGAGGAAGTATGACAAAAAAAGATTTATTTTACAAGGATGTCGAAGGACGCATGGAGGAGTTGAAGCAAGGTGCTCTCAAGAAGGAAAAGTCTAGCCGAGGAGAAAAGATCAGTAAAATCTTTTCTATTTTACTTGGTTTCTTAATTGTCCTTGGCTTAATCTTTACCTTATTAGGAATCTTGAGGTGACACATGATGGAAGTTTTGATGATTGTAGGAATAATCCTAGCCGTCGCCTTGATTGTCCTGGTTATCATCCAACCTCGCCAAAGCCAACTCTTTTCCATGGATGCGACCAGCAATATCGGAAAACCAGGCTACTGGCAGAGCAATCGCTTGGTAAAAGTTTTAACTCTCTTGATTAGCATAGCCTTGTTTGTATTGCTCCTCGTTTTTATGTTGGTGACCTATCAGTAAAGAACCTCAGAGGAATTCTCTGAGGTTCTTTGCGTTCTAGTTTCCATATTTCTGGTAAAAATCGACCTTAACCTGGATAAAGGTTTCGGCTTCGCGTAGTAGCTGCAGGAGGGTAGCACGGGTTTCAAACTCCTCACGTGTTTTAGGGAGACTCCGATTGCGGAAGACTTGCAGATAGCGTTCGATGTCATCAAGTAAGTCATGAGCAGGATTGGTCTGGCTTAGCTGGGCAGCAATCTTTGAAAAGAGCTGGGCCAAGATCAAACTCTCACTGGCGGCCAGGTGACAGGTATTAATCTGTTGGGCCATATTTCGCAGGATACGACTTTGTCGCTGTCTCATCTCAAAGTAATGGATGTGGTAGTCCGTCTGGTGAAAGAGGTGATCCGAGTGATCCAGGTAGACCAGTTTGAGAGCTTCATCGAGGAGCTTGTCTAATTGGTCAACGAGTTGAGCTTGGTTGCGTCCGTCTCCTCTTGACAGATAGTATTTAAAGCGAAGCAGGATGTCTTTTAACTTTTCTTCGACCTGAAGGTGGTAGCTTTGGATGGCTTTCTCACGAGAGGGCATATAAAGGTTGACCAATAGGGCAAAGCTTGTCCCGATGAGAAAGAGGAGTACTTCATTAAGCAAGAGCTCTGGAGAAGTAGACTCCTGTACCAAGAGATGACCGACCAAGACACTGCTAGGGGTGATGCCGATTTCCCAGCCCATTTTGTAAGCGAGAGGGACATAAAGAGCCAGGTAGAGGCCCAGACTCCAGATGTGAAAGCCCGTCAGCTGAAAGGCTAGAACACCGATAGCGAGCGCTAGGAGCATGGAAAAGAGGCGGTTACGTGCTAATTTCAGCGTGCTTCTGCGCGTGTCGGAGAGGCTTAAGAGAGCGATAATTCCAGCTGAAACTGCTGATGATAAATCTAAAAAATAAGCGAGAAAACAAGCGAGACAGGTCGCTAAGATCAGTTTTGTCGTACGTTGGGTGATAGACATGAGAATTTCCTATAATACTAAAATAGAGAGTCCGACAAGGAATCAGGTACTAGGGACGGAGTTTTCGATTTGAAGTATATTCAGCAACTGCTGTAAAGAGAACATCTGTAGAAGAATTCAGAGCTGTTTCGCAAGAGTCTTGCACGACCCCAATCACAAAACCGACTCCGACAACCTGCATAGCCAAGTCGTTGGAAATCCCAAAGAGGCTACAAGCGACAGGAATGAGGAGAAGGGATCCCCCAGCGATTCCAGAGGCACCGCAGGCAGAAATGGCAGCGACGACACTGAGCACAAAAGCTGTACCAAAGTCGACAGCGATTCCTAGCGTATTGACTGCAGCTAGAGTCAGAATGTTAATGGTAACGGCAGCGCCAGCCATATTGATGGTCGACCCAAGCGGGATGGAGACAGCGTAGGTTTCAGGATTCAGTCCCAAGTCTTGGCAGAGTTTCATATTGACAGGGATATTGGCAGCAGAACTACGAGTGAAAAAGGCTGTAACACCACTAACTCGTAGACATTTCAAAACAAGAGGATAGGGATTTTTCCTAATAAAGAGAAAGGCGATGAGTGGGTTGACGATGAGAGCTACAAAGGCCATGGTAGTAATCAAGAGTCCTAGGAGGACACCGTAGTTAGCCAGACTGGCAATACCCTTGTCTGAGATGGTCTTAAACACTAAGCCTAAAATCCCAAAGGGAGCTAGATTGATAATCCATTCGACAATTTTAGAGGTCACATCCGACAAGGTCTTGAGCAATTCTTTACTGTTCTTACTAGCTTCCCTCATAGCCAGACCAAAGACGACTGCCCATGATAAGATTCCGATATAGTTGGCTTGGACAATGGCATTTATGGGATTGTCCACCAGTTTGAGCAGGAGATTGCTGAGAACTTGGGTAATGCCATCAGGAGCGGTCACTTCTGTATTGGCACTGGTCAAGGCAATCTGAACCGGCAGTAGAAAGCTGGCCAGAACGGCTGTCAGGGCAGCAGCGAAAGTCCCAATCAAGTAGAGGAGGATGACAGTCTTCATATTGGTATTTTGCCCTTTCTGATGTTGGGAAAGAGCATTGGCAACCAAGGTAAAGACCAAGATTGGCGCAATAGCCTTGAGTCCACCTACAAAGAGATCGCCAAGTAGACCAATTCCTGTAAAACTAGGAAAGAAGATTCCTAATGAAGCACCTAAAAGCATACCAATGAGGATTCGTTTGATCAGGCTAGCCTTTTTCCAGGCTCCAATTATTCGTTTCATAGCGGCCTCCTTCAAAGTGTATTGTTTATGATTATAGTATAAATATGCCATATAGGCAAGTCTTTTTTAGAATTTAGAATAATAATTGAATAATTATGAAAGAAATGAGACGGGTTATTTTATGGTATAATAGGAAAAAGGAGTTTTGTATGCAAGAATTTTTTCAATGTTATCTTGACAAATTGGATCTCACAAGCCTATTAGAGAATCTTTTGACCAAACTGATCTCTCTTTTGATTCTCATCCTTCTATTTTATATAGCCAAAAAGATCCTCCATGCGACTGTCCGAAAGATTGTCAAGCCCTCGATTAAATTTTCAAATCGAGATGCTGGCAGACAGAAGACTATTTCCCGTTTGCTTGAAAATATCTTTAATTATACCCTTTATTTCTTTTTAATCTACTGTATCCTGTCCATTTTAGGTTTGCCAGTTTCCAGCCTCCTTGCTGGGGCAGGGATTGCTGGGGTTGCCATTGGGATGGGAGCACAAGGATTTCTATCCGATGTCATCAATGGCTTTTTCATCCTCTTTGAACGCCAGCTCGATGTGGGCGACGAAGTTGTTCTCACAAATGGTCCTATTACCGTTTCTGGAAAGGTCGTTAGTGTAGGAATCCGTACGACCCAACTTCGAAGTGAGGACCAAGCCCTTCACTTTGTTCCAAACCGAAATATCACTGTTGTCAGTAACTTTTCCCGCACAGAGTAGGTCTGCTATTTTGGCAGATTTGTGGTACAATAGAAAGAGTTTGGTAAAGGAGAAAATATGTTTGTAGAAAAGCAGTTGGGCAATGGATGCACTTGGATTAACCTAGATTTGGGAAAATTGAAAAAACTAGAAGATCTCTCTGAAATCTATGGATTGGACAAGGAAACCATCGAATACGCACTGGATAGAAATGAGCGTGCCCACATGGACTACCACCGCGAAAGTGGAACCGTCACCTTTATCTACAATGTATTGGATTTGAAAAAGGACAAGGAATACTATGAAGCCTTTCCCATGACCTTTATCGTAGAACATCATCGCTTGATTACGATTAGCAATAAGAAAAATGCCTATGTGATTGAACAGATGACACGTTATTTAGAGAGTCATGATATGCTTTCTATTTACAAATTTCTCTTTGCTAGTCTGGAAATCATCAGCAATGCCTACTATCCTGTCATCGAACAGATGGATAAGAGTAAGGATGAGGTCAATGGCCTCTTGCGTCAGCGAACGACCAAGAAAAACCTCTTTGCCCTTTCCGACTTGGAGACTGGTATGGTCTATCTGACAGCGGCTGCCAAGCAGAATCGCATGTTGCTAGAACATATCCAAGGCCATGCCCTTTATCGCGGTTTTAACGAAGTTGAGAGAGAACAGTTTGATGATGCCATGATTGAGGCTCATCAGTTGGTTTCGATGACCGATTTGATTTCTCAAGTTCTGCAACAACTCTCAGCCTCTTACAACAACATTTTGAATAATAACCTGAATGATAACTTGACAACCTTGACCATCATTTCAGTCTTGCTAGCTGTTTTGGCAGTAGTGACGGGCTTTTTCGGGATGAATGTTCCCCTCCCCTTCACAGATGAGCCCTATGCTTGGGTCTACATCAGCTTGGCGAGTGCGGTCTTATGGCTGGTTTTGTCATTGATTTTGAGAAAAATTGCGAAAAAAAGTTAAGAAAAGGAGCCAGAATGGCGATTGAAAACTATATGCCAGATTTTGCTGTGGAAGCAGTCTATGATCTGACAGTCCCAAGCCTGCAGGCGCAGGAAATCAAGGCTGTTTTGGTCGATTTGGACAATACCCTCATTGCTTGGAACAACCCTGATGGGACGCCAGAGATGAAGCAATGGCTACATGATCTCCGTGACGCGGGCATTCGCATCATCGTGGTCTCAAATAATACCAAAAAACGGGTTCAACGCGCAGTTGAGAAATTTGGGATTGATTACGTTTATTGGGCCTTGAAGCCTTTCACATTTGGGATCGACCGTGCCATGAAGGAATTTCACTATGAAAAAAATGAAGTGGTCATGGTCGGCGACCAACTCATGACGGATATTCGCGCAGCCCATCGTGCGGGTATTCGCTCGATTTTAGTCAAACCCTTGGTCCAACATGACTCGATCAAAACGCAGATTAACCGGGCTCGTGAGCGTCGTGTCATGCGAAAAATCACTGAAAAGTACGGACCGATTACATATAAAAAAGGAATTTAACTATGGAAGAAATTCTCTGTATTGGTTGTGGAGCAACCATTCAGACGACAGACAAGGCTGGTCTGGGATTTACACCCCAGTCGGCACTTGAAAAAGGTTTGGAGACTGGCGAGGTCTATTGCCAACGTTGTTTCCGTCTCCGCCACTACAATGAAATTACTGATGTCCAGTTGACGGACGATGATTTTCTCAAGCTTTTGCACGAGGTGGGAGACAGTGATGCCTTAGTGGTCAATGTCATTGATATTTTTGACTTTAATGGTTCTGTCATCCCAGGCTTGCCACGCTTTGTATCGGGCAATGATGTTCTCTTGGTGGGAAATAAAAAAGATATCCTGCCCAAGTCTGTTAAACCGGGCAAGATTAGCCAATGGCTGATGGAGCGTGCCCACGAAGAAGGTCTTCGCCCTGTGGATGTCGTCCTGACTTCAGCACAGAATAAGCATGCTATCAAGGAAGTCATTGACAAGATTGAACACTACCGTAAGGGCCGTGATGTCTATGTGGTCGGTGTGACCAACGTTGGAAAGTCAACCCTCATCAACGCTATTATCCAAGAAATTACGGGTGACCAGAATGTCATCACGACTTCACGCTTTCCAGGGACAACCTTGGACAAGATTGAGATTCCGCTTGACGACGGATCTTATATTTACGATACGCCGGGAATCATCCACCGTCACCAAATGGCCCACTACTTGACGGCTAAAAATCTCAAGTATGTCAGTCCTAAAAAGGAAATCAAGCCCAAAACCTATCAGCTCAATCCTGAACAAACCCTGTTTCTTGGTGGTTTGGGGCGCTTTGACTTCATTGCAGGTGAGAAGCAAGGTTTCACAGCCTTCTTTGACAATGAACTCAAACTCCACCGTACCAAGCTAGAAGGAGCGAGTGCTTTCTACGACAAGCACCTCGGAACTCTCCTCACGCCTCCTAACAATAAGGAAAAAGAAGATTTTCCAAAACTAGTCCAGCATGTATTTACCATTAAGGACAAGACTGATTTGGTCATCTCAGGCCTGGGCTGGATCCGCGTAACAGGCACCGCCAAAGTCGCCGTCTGGGCACCAGAAGGCGTCGTCGTCGTCACACGAAAAGCCATTATTTAAACACAGAAAGGAAAGAGTCATCTAGATTCGGGCGAGTCCTGCGAGCCCGTAGAGAATACTTTTCGCTGTAGTGTCAGTTGGTACAAGTGATTGTACCAACTGCGGAAAATTTGAGACCTTAGGCTCAAATTTTAGTCATGAAAGTCCGAAGGACTTTGCTGACGTCCGTCATCACTTCAGAAAAGTATAAAAAGAAACTCTTTTAAAGAAAATTATGTCATTAACATCGAAACAACGTGCCTTCCTCAACAGCCAGGCACATACCCTCAAACCCATTATCCAAATCGGGAAAAATGGACTTAACGACCAAATCAAAACCAGCGTACGTCAAGCTCTTGACGCCCGTGAATTGATTAAAGTTACGCTCTTGCAAAACACAGATGAAAACATCCACGAAGTAGCTGAAATTTTGGAAGAAGAAATAGGTGTGGATACAGTCCAAAAAATCGGACGTATCTTGATCTTGTTTAAGCAATCCAGCAAGAAAGAAAATCGCAAGATTTCCAAGAAAGTTAAAGAAATCTAAAACCCTACTCCAAACAACTGTTTTTACAGAGAATTAAAGGAAGACGAGCCTATGGCAATCGAATTATTGACTCCCTTTACCAAGGTAGAGTTGGAGCCAGAAATCAAGGAGAAAAAACGCAAACAAGTTGGGATTTTAGGGGGGAATTTTAACCCCGTTCACCATGCCCATCTTGTTGTGGCGGACCAAGTACGACAACAGTTGGGACTGGATCAAGTCCTGCTCATGCCTGAGTACCAACCACCCCACGTGGACCAAAAAGAAACCATCCCTGAGCATCATCGTCTCAAGATGCTTGAGTTGGCGATTGAGGGGATTGAAGGGCTAGCCATTGAAACCATTGAGTTAGAGCGCAAGGGCATTTCCTACACCTACGACACCATGAAGATTTTGACAGAGCAACATCCTGACACCGATTATTACTTTATTATCGGGGCTGATATGGTGGACTATCTACCTAAGTGGTACCGAATTGATGAGCTGGTCGACATGGTTCAATTTGTTGGAGTTCAGCGCCCACGCTACAAGGCAGGAACTTCCTATCCAGTTATCTGGGTAGATGTGCCTCTCATGGACATCTCGTCAAGCATGGTGCGTGATTTCCTTGCCCAAGGTCGGAAACCCAACTTTCTCTTACCTCAGCCAGTACTAGACTACATCGAGAAGGAGGGTCTCTACTGATGGCCTATCAAGACTATATCAATTGCTCCCGTGAGGCTTTGTTAGAAAAAATGGCAGAGCTTCTGCCTGAAAAACGCTTAACCCATTGCTTGGGTGTGGAGCGTGCAGCCATAGAACTAGCCCAGCGATTTAGAGTAGATGTTGAGAAGGCAGGTTTAGCAGGCCTTCTTCATGATTATGCTAAAAAGTTGTCAGATCAGGAATTTCTGGATTTGATTGACCGTTACCAGCTAGACCCTGACCTCAAAAACTGGGGCAATAATGTCTGGCATGGTATGGTTGGAATTTACAAGATTCAGGAAGATTTGGATTTGCATGATCCAGAAATCCTGCGAGCTATTGAAATCCATACAGTCGGAGCTGGTCAGATGACCGAGCTAGATAAGGTCATCTACGTCGCAGATTATATCGAACACAATCGTGCCTTTCCAGGCGTAGATGTGGCGCGTGAAATTGCTGAGCTATCGCTCAATAAGGCTGTGGCCTATGAGACAGCGCGAACTGTGGAACATTTGGCTCATCAAGGATTTCCCATCTATCCCCAAACCCTTGAAACCTATAACGCCTTTGTGCACTATTTGAAAGAGGACTAAATGAACGAAAAAGAATTACTAGAACTAGTCGTGAAAGCGGCTGATGAGAAACGCGCGGAGGATATCCTCGCACTTGATGTACAAGAATTGACCAGCGTGACGGACTACTTTGTCATCACGAGCTCGATGAATAGCCGTCAGTTGGACGCTATCGCTGACAATATCCGTGAAAAAGTAGCCCAAGCAGGCTTTAAAGGTAGCCATGTTGAAGGCGATGCAGCGGGAGGCTGGGTTTTGCTAGACCTCGGCGGTGTCGTTGTGCATATCTTCTCAGAAGAAATGCGTGCCCACTATAACTTAGAAAAACTATGGCATGAGGCGAACTCAATAGATATTTCAGAAGCCTTGGTCTAGTAGATGAACTCAGCTGCAGTCAACTGGGTTTATTTGCTTATTTTAAAAGGAAAGTGATAGAAAGGTAAGAGTGTGGTGTTTGGTTGATGTTGAAACTGAACACGAGCTAAAAGCAGTGAGAAAAAGATAACCTTCCCTTGTATCTGACGCTACGTCGGTAAGATTCCTATTTTCTCTTAGCTTTTAACGCTCTTTGTATCTTAATTATGGCGACATATGAAACTTTTGCGGCTGTTTACGATGCTGTGATGGATGATAGTTTATACGATAAATGGACGGATTTTTCTCTACGTCATTTGCCTAAGACCAAGGAGAGAAAGAAACTCTTGGAATTGGCTTGTGGGACAGGCATCCAGTCTGTGCGCTTTTCTCAGGCTGGTTTTGATGTAACTGGACTGGATTTGAGCGCGGATATGCTGAAGATTGCGGAGAAGAGAGCTGCTTCAGCCAAGCAAAAGATTGATTTTATTGAGGGCAACATGTTGAATTTGTCCAAGGCTGGTAAATATGATTTTGTGACTTGTTATTCGGACTCTATCTGCTACATGCAGGATGAGGTGGAAGTAGGGGACGTCTTTAAGGAAGTATATAATGCCCTCAACGAAAATGGTGTATTTATCTTTGATGTGCATTCGACCTACCAGACAGATGAAATTTTTCCAGGCTATTCTTATCATGAAAATGCGGAAGATTTTGCCATGCTCTGGGATACCTATGAGGACGCAGCACCTCACTCCATCGTGCATGAGTTGACCTTCTTTATCAAGGAGGTTGACGGTTCCTTTAGTCGCCACGATGAAGTGCATGAGGAGCGAACTTATGAGGTTCTGACCTATGATATTTTGCTGGAACAGGCTGGATTTAAGTCATTCAAACTTTATGCGGACTTTGAGGACAAGGAGCCAACAGAAACCAGTAGACGTTGGTTTTTTGTGGCGCAGAAGTAGGAGAACATCATGACCATCACAGGTATTATCGCGGAGTTCAATCCTTTTCATAATGGGCATAAATACCTACTGGAACAGGCAGAGGGACTGAAAATCGTAGCCATGTCAGGGAATTTCATGCAGCGAGGAGAGCCTGCTATTGTGGACAAGTGGACACGTGCCCAGATGGCGCTGGAAAATGAAGCGGATCTGGTAGTGGAATTGCCCTTTCTAGTCAGTGTTCAGGCAGCAGACTTCTTCGGTCAAGGGGTTGTGGATATCTTGGCTCGATTGGGGATTGATAGACTAGCTTTTGGGACAGAGGAAGTTCTGGATTACCAGAAAATTGCTGACTTATACACAGAGCAAGGTGCTGAGATGGAGAATTTTGTGGATAATCTGCCTGATTCTCTCTCCTATCCCCAGAAAACCCAAGCCATGTGGAAGGAATTTGCAGGTCTGGATTTTTCTGGCAAGACGCCCAATCATGTTCTAGCTTTGGCCTATGCCAAGGCGGTTGCGGGACGTAGAATCAAACTCCATCCGATTCAGCGTCAAGGAGCTGGCTATCATTCTGTGGACAAGGAAGTGGACTTTGCCTCGGCGACAGCTCTCCGTCAGCATCAATCAGACCAAGATTTCTTAGAACGCTTTATGCCTTCCGTTGCCCTCTTTGAGCAGGCCAGTAAGGTGAGTTGGGACGACTATTTTCCCTTGCTCCGCTATCAAATTTTGTCAAATCCAGACCTAACGACCATCTATCAGGTCAATCAAGAAATGGCAGTGCGTATCAAGGAGGCCATCAAGATAGCCCAGTCTGTTGACGAATTGGTCGAGGCGGTTGCGACAAAGCGTTATACCAAGGCGCGTGTCAGACGCCTCTTGACTTATATTTTGGTGCAGGCCAGAGAAAGCGACTTGCCAGAAGCTATCCATGTTCTTGGCTTTACTGAAAAAGGCAGACAACACCTCAAATCTCTGAAAGAGCAGGTCCATCTAGTCAGTCGAATTGGCAAAGAACCATGGGATGCCATGACTCAAAAGGCAGACCAGATTTACCAACTAGGACACTCAAGTATAGCAGAACAGAATTTTGGCAGGGTTCCGATTAGAATAGAAACAAATTAAGTCTACTATTAAGTAGGCTTTTTGAGATTTTTTCGAATAAATAGATAGAAAAGAAAAATCTTGTACAAGTTCCTGATAATTTCTTTCTTTTTGTGTATAATAGTGGAAAAGAGGTAAAACGAGGTATGGTTATGGAAGCAGTTCTTTATTCAACATTCCGAAATCATTTAAAGGACTACATGAAGAAGGTAAATGATGAATTTGAGCCTTTGACGGTGGTCAATAAAAATCCAGATGAGGATATTGTAGTCCTTTCAAAGAGCGAATGGGACAGTATTCAGGAAACCCTGAGAATCGCTCAGAACAAGGAACTTTCTGACAAGGTCTTGCGAGGAATGGCTCAAGTTCGTGCTGGAAGCACTCAGGTACATGTGATTGAGGAGTGAGAAATGCTGCTCAAGTTTACAGAAGATGCCTGGGCAGATTATTGCTATTGGCAAAACCAAGATAAGAAGACATTAAAAAGAATCAATAAATTAATCAAGGATATTCAACGCGATCCTTTTGTAGGAATGGGGAAACCAGAACCACTCAAGTATGACTATCAAGGAGCTTGGTCGCGGCGCATTGATGCAGAAAATCGCTTGATTTATATGATAGATGGGGATAGCGTGGCTTTCTTGTCCTTCAAAGATCATTACTAAGTCTACTGAAAGGTAGGCTTTTTTATTTTAGAAATTTTAGTTAGCAGATTGAAGATAAAATTTTTGGAAAATGACAGATTTCCTAAGTTAAGAAATCAGTAAAAAATTTTAGTATAATAACTAGATCCTTGTCCTTGAATCCGCTTTATAACCCTTATTTTGTGGTATAATGAAGAGAATTGTTAATAATAAAAACAGGGGAAGCAAATGTCTAATTTCAAAGAAAAACTACCGCTATTCCAGTCGAACGATGTTCAGATTTCAAATGTGGTCAATGCAGTTTGGTCGATTGCGAATACCTTACGTGGGGCTTACCGTGCAGATAAGTATCGAGATGTTATCATTCCGATGTTTGTCTTGACTCGATTAGAAGCTGCTTTATTGCCAACGAAAGACGAAGTAGTTGCACTTTATAAGTCAAATCCCAATACACCCGAGAAGGTTCTTGAGAATAAATCTGGCTACAAATACTATAATACCAGCTCTTTCACTCTTGAAAATCTCCAAAATGATCCCAATGCGATTGAAGAAAATTTTATTGCCTACCTAGATGGTTATTCTTGTCGTGTGAAGGACATTATCGAAAATCTTAAGTTTAAAGAGCAGGTCCGTACACTTGCACAGTCTGGACGTCTTTTTACAGTGATTAAGAAATTTTCTCAGATTGATTTATCCCCAAGTTCTGTAGATTCTATGGTGATGGGCTATATGTTCGAGGATATTATCCGTCGTTTTTCTGAAAATGAGGAAGCAGGTTCCCACTATACGCCTCGTGAGGTCATTGCTCTAATGGTCAATCTGCTCTTGATCGAAGCTGATGAAGAATTATTTGTCGATAAAAAAGAGTTGAAAATCTTAGATATGGCTGCTGGGACAGGTGGTATGCTAGCGACATCCAAAAGTTACATCCGTAAGCTCAATACAGGGGCAACTGTCCGTCTTTTTGGTCAGGAAGTTTTACCTGAGACTTTCGGGATTGGTCAAGCGGATATGTTGATTCGTCAGGAAGACTCGGACTATTTCGTGAAGACCGATACATTAAAAGATCCGGATCCATTCCCGGATAAGAAGATGAGTTTTGTCATTGCCAATCCTCCTTTTGGTCAATCCTGGGGCGGGAAAGATGCAGATGATGGCGTAGAAGACGCAGTTAAAAGAGACCATAACCTCTTTGAGAGTACAGAAGGTCGACAAGGACGTTTTGTTGCGACCCCGGGAACTGGCGATGCCCAACTGCTGTTCCATCTTCATGGTTTAGCTAAATTAGAAGAAAACGGTCGAGCTGCTATCATTTCAAATGGCTCTCCTCTCTTTTCTGGTGGTACTTCATCTGGGGAGAGTCAGATTCGTCGTTACATCCTTGAGAATGACTTACTAGAAGCTATTATTGCCCTTCCGGGACAGTTTTTCTACAATACAGGGATTGGAATTTATATCTGGATTTACAATAAAAATAAATCTCCTGAGCGTCAAAACAAGGTCCAGTTCATCGATGCGACAGAGGAGTTTGTCCCTTTGCGTAAGTCACTTGGACAAAAACGCCGTGAATTGTCTCAAGATAATATCCGCCAGATCCTCCAATGGTATGATGATTTCAAAGAAAATGACCATGTGAAAATTTTTGATAAGGAGGAGTTTCTTTACCGAGAATATACGGTCATGCAACCTCTGCAACGTCGTGGTTGGATTACTGAAAAAACCATTGAAAAGGCAAAAAGTGTTCCTTTCCTAGCTAAACTGTTTGACGAATACCAGTATCAAGAATTGCTAGAGATGGAACCACGCTCAGCCAAAGATGAGAAGAAATTACAAGACTTTGAAGCTGGGAAAATCAAGCAAGAAGCTATCTTAGATGCTCTTGGTAAGGGAATTACAGATGACAGTTTCCCTAACTTTGAAAGCTTTGTCCAAGTCATTAATGACTTGTTGGGAGACATCAAGGTAACGCCTGCGAACATCAATGCTTTAGCTTTGGCTATGAGTGAGATGGACAAGACAGCAGAAGTCATCCGTACTAAGAAGAAAGACAAGCCAAATGAGATAGCTGGAGGGATTGTCTATGATAAGACCACCAAGGACAGTGAAATCGTCAAGTTGACAGAGGATGTTGAGGACTACTTTGCGCGTGAGGTTTATCCTCATGTACCTGATGCCCACTACTGGTTTGATGAGGAAAAGGGCTATGGAGCGGAGATTCCTTTTACCCGCTATTTCTATCACTACCAAGCACCAGAAAGTGCAGAGAAACTTTTATCAGAGTTCTATGACTTAGAAGCAGAACTACAGACTCTCTTGGAGGAATTAAAACATGACTAGGATGAAAGAGAGTGGCATTGACTGGATTGGACAGATACCAGAAAAGTGGGAAGTAAGTAAATTAGAACAGTATGTAGATATATTTGGAAGAATAGGTTTTAGAGGATACACCACAAATGATATTGTTAACGAAGGGGACGGAGCTATTTCATATAGTCCCTCAAATATAATTGACTATAGTGTGATAGATAATAATAATACCTATATTTCGTGGAGTAAGTATGATGAGTCTCCGGAAATCCAAATTAAAACTGGTGATGTCTTGTATGTAAAGACAGGATCTAGTTATGGTAAAACTGGAATTGTAAATAAGCTTTCAAATAAAGCAACGATAAATCCTCAATTGGTAGTTCTAAAACCTAAAAAAAATACAGATTCACGCCTAATTAATTATTTTTTGAACAGTTCTGTGGGAAAGGAACAAAGTGAGTTGATAGTTGGAGGGAGTACAATTCCAACTATTACACAAGAAAGTATAAAAAAGATGATATTCCCCAAAATGTCTTTCGAAGAACAACAAAAAATTGCTGATTTTCTAGACAAGAAAACTGCCCAGCTGAATAAGGTAAAAAATCTACTGGAGGAGCAAATTCAAAAACTCAAAGACTACCGTGCTAGCTTGATTTATGAGACTGTCACAAAGGGATTGGATAAAACAGTCCCTATGAAAGATTCAGGAATCGACTGGATTGGACAGGTGCCTGAAGGGTGGGAGATTACGAAACACAAATATATCATGACAAAAGTAAAAGAAATATGTGCACATTATGAAGGACAAGATATATTGTCTCTGACTCGTCAAGGTGTAGTAGTTAGAGACATAGAGTCTGGTAAAGGTAAAATGCCAGCCAGTTTTGATGGTTATCAATTTTTAGAAAAAGGTGATTTACTTTTTTGTCTTTTTGACATTGATGTAACTCCTAGGTGTGTAGGTGTAGTTGAAAATAATGGCTTAACTAGTTCAGCTTATAGTCGTTTTAGATTAGATGATAAAATAAGTGTTTACTATTATTACTATTTGTTTTTATCAATGGATGAGGATAAGGTTCTTTTACACTTGGCAAAGAACTTAAGACATTCCCTGACAGAGGATGATTTTGGTATAATCGAGACTGTTTTGCCTTCTTATGAAGAACAATTAAGAATAGCTGATTATCTTGGTAAAGTTACCAAATCAATTGATGAAATTGTTCAACTTAAACAAAAACAAATTGATAATATTAACAAACAACGACAAACTCTTATTTATGATTATGTAACAGGGAAGAGGAGGGTGTAATAATAGTGTCTATTGAAGTAATAAAGAAAATACTTGAAAATGTTTCAACAGGTCAGTCTTGGTCATTACAAATAATCAAAATTAACACGTCTAAGAAAAAGGGATTGGAATACATTGCGAGAGAGATAGAGTTAAAACAAAAAGGTAGATTGACTGAGCATATTAATAGCCTTGCCAGTAAATATTTAGAGGATGAGGATAACGGTTTAGTACAATATAGGGAATGTAAACCTTACGATGGAACGGCGGATGCTCAAGTTATTTATAAATTAGAAAATTCAAGTGAACTGATTGAAAAAAATTACGGATTATTTTTAACAGCTTTGGCTAATCCTGATGTTGAAATTAATCCATTGGAGTTAAAGGCGAAAGCTTCTGTTATTGAGGGGGTTATAAAGATTGAAAACGAGGAAGTTGCTGTAAAATTTATTTCAATGCAAAATCCTGTAACTACATTGAAGAATAGATTTTATCAGTCAAATGGTAAATTTACAGAAATATCAGATAAAGTTTTGACATTAAGAAATTCTATAGATGTGATAATTTATAGAGAAAATGTGTATATGTTAAATTTAGCAGGGGAAAAACTTTTTGATATGGAAAGAGCTTATCAAAAAATATGTAAGTCTAAAGTTGCTTTAATTCAAGAAAAAAATATCATTGAAGGGTTTGATACATTTAAAACATGTGCTACAACTGGTCATAATCCGAGAAAATTTGTATCATTTAATGACACTTATCTAAATAAATTAGAAGATGAAAAGAATAGAGAGAAGATTGCTCAAAAATTCAACATCAAACTAACAGATAATAGAAATTTGTTTGAAGCAAGTGAAGAAGGTGTATCAGATAAAATTGTAAAATTGCTTTGCCAAAAAGGAATGGTTGATCCGTTTGACGATAGTCCGATGGAAGTTTCGGGAACAAGAAAATGGATATAGCAAAAGGAATAATTTAGAATGTCAAAATTATTTTTCTTTAGTTTGTACTTCACATCATTTACTCCATTGTGGTTATCTATTTTGTTTATTGATATAAAAAGTTGTATAGAGAACTCCCAGTCAACAGTAGTAGAATTTTATAGTATTATTGTCATTCTAATTATATGGCTGATTAGTATTCTGATTATTATAATGGTCCTATTTTCAAAATATGAAGAAGGTACGACTAGATTCATTTTAAATTCGGTAAAAGAAGAAAAGTCTATTGCTTCTGAATATCTCTTGTCTTATATTCTTCCATTATTCGCTTTTGATTTTACAAAATGGGATAGTGTAATTCTATTTTTAATATTCTTTGTAACACTAGCTTTCTTATGTATAAGACACAATTATTTTAGTGTAAATATAGTTTTAGAAATCCTAAAGTATCAGGTTTATACTTGTAAAATTGAAAATGATGATCAAATCAGTGTTACAACTTCTATTATCAGCAGAAAAAATTTGATGGCTAAAAAGGGTGAGGAAATCCGATTAAAGGCATTAAATAATGAATATAAGCTAGATGTTTAATAATCAAAATTAGTTTATTTTAGCTGATTTATAGACTTGTACACAAAAATTATAGTATAAAAACTAGAAAGTGAGAAACTATGGCAAATTTGGGCTTGAAGGAGCGCTATGATTTCCAGCAGTGGATTATCAAAGACTTAAAAGAAAAAAATGGTTATAGCCAGCGGGATTCTGCTCAGTACAATCCTCGATTAGCCATGGATGAGGAACTCCTATGGGATTTTCTGATGGAGACTCAAGAAGAGACCATGGAATACCTCCTAAAAAAACTGAGCAAGGAGACGATTATCACTCTCATCAATAAAGAAATCGTCAAGGGTGGTTTTTTGTTCGCCTTAAAAGAGGGAGTCTTTATTGAAAACAAGCAACTGCGCCTCCTCTATCGTAAACCTGCTACTAGTTTTAATGAAAAAGCTGTTCAGCAATATAAGGCCAATCGCTTGTCTGTAATTGAGGAAGTGGTTTATGAAGAGGGTTGCCGCATTGACCTTGTTATCTTTATCAATGGATTAGCGCTATTTGCCATCGAGCTCAAGTTTAATCCTAGTGGTCAGTCAGTTCAGGATGCTATCAAACAACTCAAAGGTCGCAATCCTAATAATCGTCTCTTTCGTTTTGAACAGGGAGTCTTAGCTTCCTTTGCTGTAGATACTATGGAAATCTACATGACAACCCAGTTAAAGGGTCAAGAAACCTACTTCCTTCCCTTTAATATGGGGAAAGGGGAAGGTATTGATATGGGGAGTGGCAATCCTCACAACCCCAATGGTGTAGATACAGAGTACTTGTGGCTTGATGTATTGACCAAGGATAGTATTCTTCAGCTGATTGAAAGTTTTATCTTCTTTGAGATTGATAAGAATGATGCTAAAAAGAGAACACTGATTTTTCCTAGGTACCATCAGCGTAGAGCTGTTAGTCGTCTCCTAGAAGACATGAAAGTCAACCATACTGATAGTAATTATCTGATTCAGCATTCGGCTGGTTCCGGTAAAACCAATACCATAGCATGGTTAGCTCATAGTCTGGTTTCACTTCATGATGACCAAAATAGAAATATCGTCGATACAGTTTTAATTGTCACAGACCGTATAGTAGTAGACCGTCAGTTACAAGATGCTGTTAGACAGATTAACCATAAGAACGGTGTTGTGAAGGTGATGGGTGATCGTGAGACATCTAGTGATTTAGCTGATGCCATTTCTGGGAACACAAAGATCATTGCAACGACTATCCATAAGTTTGCCCAGATCAACCAATCCAACTGGATGTCTGTAGGGAACACTGCGAAAAAGAAATTTGCCATCCTGATTGATGAAGCCCATAGTTCAACGACAGGCTCCTACATGAGTTCAGTTAGTCAGGTCTTGACTGAAACGGATACGGAGGATGGAACCATTGATGAGATTCAGGAAGTGACGGTTGCGGATGCCATTGAGCAGGAGATTGCGCGTACAGGAAAGCAAGACAATGTCTCAATCATTGCTTTTACAGCAACTCCTAAGGCAACTACCTTACAGTTGTTTGGTACAACACAGCCCGATGGCTCTAAAGCCCCTTTTGATGTCTACAGTATGAAGCAAGCTATAGAGGAAGGTTTTATCCTAGATGTCTTAGATAACTATACGACTTATAAAACCTACTACCAACTTAATAAAGTAGTAGAAGAAGATCCTGAACTAAAAACTACGCTTGCTAAGCGTAAGATTGCTAAATTCGTGGAATTATCTGATGAGAATATCAATCAAAAGGTTGAAATTATCATGGACCATTTTATCAGTCATGATATTATGGCAGAGTTGGGTGGTCAAGGAAAGGCCATGCTTGTGACCTCTGGTCGTGAAGTGGCGGTCAAGTACCAGTTGGCTTTTGAGAAATACTTTAGAGACCACAGTATCACCAGTATTGGTACCTTGATTGCTTTTTCTGGTAAGGTTGATTATCTAGGGAGAGAGTTCTCGGAATCTCAAATGAATCAGTTTAAGGAAGAGCATTTAAAAGAACGTTTTGATACTGATGCTTATCAGGTGTTGATAGTTGCGAACAAGTATCAGACTGGTTTTGACCAACCTAAGTTGGTTGCCATGTATGTGGATAAAAAATTGCGTAGTGTGGCTGCAGTGCAAACGTTGTCACGCCTGAATCGGATCTTTAGAGGTTATAACAAGAAAACATTTATCCTTGATTTTAAAAATACCTACGACGATATTCGCTCAGCCTTTGCTCCCTACTATCGAGAGACGATTTTAGCTGATACCATTGCTCCTAGTGATGTATTAAAGTTGGATCGTAAAATTGATGAATATGGTATTTTGGACAGCGAAGAGGTTCAAGAGTTTAATCAATTTTTATATCAAGAAAAACGTTCAAGTAGAGAAAAACAAAAGATGGTCGCTTTGTTGAATAAAGGTTATGATAGAGTGAAACGTTTTGATGAAAAAGAACAATTGTCTATTCGAAAGGTTATTCGAGGTTTTCTTCGGATGTATACTTTCTTGATTCAGGCAACGGCTTATCAAAATGAAGTTTTACACGAACGATATAACTATCTTCAAAGTCTTGTTAAGATGATTGATGTTCGTTTAGGAGGAAATGATTTTACAATTGCAGATAAGATTGTCGTTGATTATATGAAACATAAGCAAACAGGTTCTTTCAGGGCAGTTTCTGAATTAGAATATCAGCCTGAATTAACTCTTCCTAAACCAAGTTTGAGCGATGTTACTGGAGATCAAGAAAAACATTTATCTGAAATCTTAGACGAAATGAACGAACAGTTAAATTTGAACATTGACCAGCAAGTTGGCTTAAGTGGAGCTGTTTCGATTCGTGAATTGATGAAAAAGAATCCAAGGCTTAAACAATCTGCGCGTGTTAATTCTAGGGAAGATTTCGTATTTGCCTTTGAAGAAGAAATTGACAATGCCTTGATAGAAGGGTACTCTCAGAGCCAAGATTTATATGGCGCTCTATTAAATAATGATTCGTTCAAGAAGAGAGTAGCAAATATATTTTTTGATGATGTGTATAAAAGTTTGAAGGGATCCGAAGAATTGTAGTCCTAAAATTCACACAAAACTCTTCAATTTAGGTTTGTTTAAATTCCTTTTTTATGATAGAATATTAAGGAATGTATGTCATTCGATAAACAAATTTAATGAGGTAAAAACATGGAAATCATGACACTTGCGATTGCTGTTTTTGCCGTCATCATTGGTTTAGTCATTGGATATGTCAGCATCTCAGCTAAGATGAAATCATCTCAAGAAGCTGCAGAGTTGATGCTTCTAAATGCTGAACAAGAAGCAACTAATTTACGAGGACAAGCTGAGCGCGAAGCGGATTTATTACTGAATGAAGCCAAGAGCGAAAGCAAGTCTCTTAAAAAAGAAGCACTATTGGAGGCCAAAGAGGAAGCCAGAAAATACCGTGAAGAAGTGGACGCTGAATTTAAGTCAGAACGTCAGGAGCTCAAGCAAATTGAAAGTCGTTTGACGGAGAGAGCTGCGAGCCTTGACCGTAAGGACGACAATTTGACGAACAAAGAAAAAACACTTGAACAAAAAGAACAAAGTATTTCTGATAGAGCCAAAAACCTTGATGCACGTGAAGAGCAATTAGAGGAAGTCGAAAGACAAAAAGAAGCTGAACTTGAACGTATCGGTTCCCTTTCCCAAACTGAGGCTCGAGATATTATCTTGGCTCAGACAGAGGAAAACTTGACCAAGGAAATTGCTAGCCGCATTCGTGAGGCTGAGCAAGAAGTCAAGGAACGTTCAGACAAGATTGCGAAAGATATCTTGGTTCAGGCTATGCAGCGTATTGCTGGTGACTATGTAGCAGAGTCAACAAACTCGACAGTTCACCTACCAGATGATACCATGAAGGGGCGCATTATCGGTCGTGAAGGTCGAAACATTCGTACCTTTGAAAGTTTGACAGGGGTTGATGTGATTATCGACGATACACCGGAAGTGGTAACCTTGTCAGGATTTGATCCGATTCGTCGTGAAATTGCTCGTATGACCATGGAAATGTTGCTCAAGGATGGCCGTATCCACCCAGCTCGTATCGAGGAGTTGGTGGAGAAAAACCGTCAGGAGATTGACAATAAAATCCGCGAATATGGTGAGGCTGCTGCCTATGAGATTGGTGCGCCAAACCTCCATCCAGACTTGATGAAAATCATGGGACGCTTGCAGTTCCGTACTTCATATGGGCAAAATGTCTTGCGTCATTCGATTGAGGTTGCTAAGCTATCTGGTATCATCGCCAGTGAACTTGGTGAAAATGCAGCTCTTGCCCGTCGTGCTGGATTCCTTCACGACATCGGGAAGGCTATTGACCGCGAGGTTGAAGGTAGCCACGTTGAGATTGGTACGGAATTGGCTCGTAAGTACAAGGAACACCCAGTTGTGGTGAATACCATTGCTAGCCACCACGGCGATGTCGAAGCCGAAAGCGTCATTGCAGTGATCGTTGCTGCAGCAGACGCCTTGAGTGCAGCGCGTCCAGGTGCTCGTAGCGAGTCTCTTGAAAGCTACATCAAGCGTCTCCATGATTTGGAAGAAATCGCAAATGGCTTTGAAGGAGTGCAAAATAGCTTTGCCCTTCAAGCAGGACGTGAAATCCGTATCATGGTTAATCCAGGACAAATCAAGGACGACAAAGTCACAATCTTGGCTCACAAAGTTCGTGAGAAAATTGAAAACAATCTCGATTACCCAGGAAATATCAAGGTAACCGTGATCCGTGAACTTCGTGCAGTAGATTATGCTAAATAAATAAGAAAGAGCAGTTGAAATATTACTGCTTTTTTGTTACACTAGATAGAAAGACTGTAGAAGGATAACTGACGCTATCATCAGTATCCGAGAGAAATTTTACTTTATTTCACAGACTAACTAAAGGAGACATAATGGCAGACCGAGGCTTGCTAATCGTTTTTTCTGGTCCTTCAGGAGTTGGGAAAGGAACGGTTAGAAGAGAGATTTTTGAGAGTTCTGAGAATCAATTTCAATACTCTGTATCGATGACGACGCGTGCGCAACGTCCTGGTGAAGTGGACGGAGTGGACTATTTCTTCCGTACTCGTGAAGAGTTTGAAGAGCTGATCCGTCAAGGTCAGATGTTGGAATATGCAGAATATGTCGGTAACTACTATGGAACTCCTCTGACCTATGTCAATGAAACTCTGGACAAGGGAATCGATGTCTTTCTTGAGATTGAAGTGCAGGGAGCCCTTCAGGTTAAGAAAAAGGTTCCAGATGCTGTCTTTATCTTTCTAACGCCACCAGATTTGGATGAATTGCAAGATCGTTTGGTAGGTCGTGGAACAGACAGTGCAGAAGTGATTGCCCAACGAATCGAAAAAGCCAAGGAAGAAATTGCCCTCATGCGTGAGTATGATTATGCCATTGTCAACGATCAGGTGCCCCTCGCTGCTGAACGTGTCAAGCGTGTGATCGAAGCAGAACACTTCCGTGTGGACCGTGTTATTGGTCACTACCAGGAGATGTTACCAAAATCTCCAACTACTCGATAAACTATAGGAAACAGGTACAAGCAAATGATGTTAAAACCCTCTATCGATACCTTGCTGGACAAGGTGCCATCAAAATATTCACTCGTAATCTTGGAAGCAAAGCGTGCCCACGAACTAGAAGCAGGCGCGCCAGCAACTCAAGAGTTTAAGTCTGAAAAATCAACTCTTCGTGCTTTGGAAGAAATCGAGTCTGGAAATGTAACCATTCACCCAGATCCAGAAGGAAAACGTGAAGCGGTTCGTCTCCGTATCGAAGAAGAAAAACGTCGCAAAGAAGAAGAAGAAAAGAAAATCAAAGAGCAAATTGCTAAAGAAAAAGAAGATGGTGAAAAAATTTAAGGTTGGGGGGACTCAATCTTATTTTTTCTATTGCAAGAATTTACTGACAAGAAGGAGGTGAGAAGATGGCAATCGCAAAGATTATTGTGGACGTTCCCCTTATGCAGACGGACCAGCCCTATAGTTATAAGGTCCCTGAGGAATTTGTAGAGATGCTGGAAGTCGGTATGCGGGTTCATGTCCCCTTCGGCAAGGGTAATCGTTTGATACAAGGGATTGTGCTTGGCCTGGAGTCCCAGTCGGATGAAGAGATGGAAGGTCAGGACTTGAAGGAGATTGCAGAGGTGCTAGACTTTTCTCCCGTCTTGACTCAAGAGCAACTCTGGCTGGCTGAGGAGTTACGCAAGTCTGTCTTTTCTTATAAAATCTCCATTCTAAAAGCCATGTTGCCGGGATTTTTAAACTCCAGTTATGACAAGATTCTCTATCCTCTGGAAGGTCTGAGACAGTCAGACAAAGAGCGTTTGTTTGGTTCAGAAGAGTCGCTAGCCTTTTCTTCTCTAGATTTGGCCAAACAGGCAGAAATGATGCGCTTGACCAGGAAAGGGCTGCTCCGTTTAGAATACCAGGCAGTCGATCAAAAGAAGGTCAAGACCCAGTCTTGGTATGAGGTTGATGCTACTCGACTAGAGCAGATTGAGATTTCTGCGCGTGCTAAGAAAAAGGCAGAGCTCAGAGACTATTTGCTAGCTCATCCTGAAAGCGCTCCTCTGGCTAGTTTGTTAGAATTCTACTCACGCGAGCAAGTCAACTTCTTTGTGGAACAAGGTGCTGTGTCCATAGTCCAAAAGGAAGTGCAACGATCAGCTGCTTATTTCGAAGGCATCGAAGCCAGTACACCTTTGGAGTTGAATCCTGAACAAAGACAGGCGCGTGATGCCGTTGTCAGTGCTATTGGCAGTCAACAGCCTCCCTTCCTCCTTCAAGGGATTACAGGAAGTGGGAAAACTGAGGTTTACTTACAGATTATCCAAGGAGCCTTGGACAAGGGCAAGACAGCCATTTTACTGGTACCTGAGATTTCTCTGACGCCACAAATGACGGAGCGTTTTATTGCTCGATTTGGTGAGAAAGTGGCCATTCTTCACTCAGGCCTGTCCAATGGTGAAAAGTACGATGAATGGCGCAAGGTTGAGCGTGGCGATGCCCAAGTTGTGGTTGGAGCCAGATCGGCTATCTTTGCTCCTTTGAAAAATCTAGGTGTCATGATTATCGATGAAGAACACGAAGCCAGCTATAAACAAGACAGCAATCCCCGTTATCATGCTAGAGAGGTCGCCATTCTACGGGCCCAGTACAATCAAGCAGCCCTGGTCCTTGGTTCGGCGACACCGAGCTTAGAGAGCCGTGCGCGGGCTGGAAAAGGTGTCTATCACCACTTACGTCTGACCCAACGGGCCAATCCTTTAGCCACTATTCCTGAGGTTCAAGTGATTGACTTTCGTGACTATATCGGGCAGAATGAGACATCAAACTTTACCCCTCCTTTGCTAGAGGCCATTCAAGATCGCCTGGATAAAAAAGAGCAGGTAGTCCTCATGCTCAACCGTCGGGGTTATTCTAGCTTTGTTATGTGTCGGGAGTGTGGGACGGTAGATAGCTGTCCCAACTGTGACATTTCTCTGACTCTCCACATGGATACCAAGACCATGAACTGCCATTACTGTGGCTTTTCCAAGGGTATTCCTCATGTCTGTCCCAACTGTCAGAGTCGCAGTATTCGTTACTACGGGACGGGGACTCAGAAAGCCTACGATGAGCTAGCAGAGCTCTTTCCTCAGGCTCGCATTCTGCGGATGGATGTGGATACGACTCGCAAGAAAGGCAGTCACCAAGCTCTTCTTGACCAGTTTGGCCGAGGGGAAGCAGATATCTTGCTGGGAACTCAGATGATTGCTAAGGGCTTGGATTTTCCCAATGTGACCCTAGTCGGAGTACTTAATGCGGATACGGCCTTGAACTTGCCTGATTTCCGTTCCTCTGAGAGAACCTTCCAGCTCTTAACTCAGGTGGCAGGCCGTGCAGGTCGTGCGGAAAAAGCTGGGCAGGTCTTGATTCAGTCATACAATCCTGAGCACTATGCCATTCGTTTTGCCAAGGAACAGGACTATGAAGGTTTTTACGCCTATGAAATGAGTATTAGGCGTCAACTCGGCTATCCGCCTTATTATTTTACGATTGGGATTACCCTCTCTCACAAGAAAGAAGAAGAGGTTGTCAAACGTGCCTATGAAGTCATGGGGATTTTGCGCTCAGGTTTATCGGAAACTAGTAAAATCCTTGGACCGACACCAAAACCCATTGCTCGTACTCACAACCTTTATCATTACCAGATTTTGATTAAATACCGTTTAGAAGATGAGCTGGGACCAACTCTCAATCGAGTTTTGGCCCTTACTCAAGAAAGGGAA
The DNA here is from genome assembly GCA_905221295.1 of bacterium. GTDB lineage: Bacteria > Bacillota > Bacilli > Lactobacillales > Streptococcaceae > Streptococcus. Next base: position 165,146 of record CAJNCP010000001.1, read on the forward strand.
AATAGCGAGCTTCGTCTCAGCATTGACCATGAGCCGCAGCAATTTTTATAAGAAGGAGAAGAAATGACAAAACTAATCTTTATGGGGACTCCCGATTTTTCAGCGACAGTTTTGAAGGGGTTGTTATCAGATGACCGTTACGAGATTCTAGCTGTTGTGACCCAGCCAGACCGCGCTGTCGGCCGTAAAAAAGTGATCCAAGAAACCCCAGTCAAGCAGGCTGCTAAAGAAGCAGGCCTTCCTATCTACCAGCCTGAAAAATTATCTGGAAGTCCAGAGATGGAAGACATTATGAAGCTAGGGGCGGATGGGATTGTGACCGCTGCTTTTGGGCAGTTCCTCCCAAGTAAACTCCTTGATAGCATGAACTTTGCGGTCAACGTTCACGCTTCCCTCCTTCCAAAACACCGTGGTGGTGCACCCATTCATTATGCCTTGATTCAAGGGGATGAGGAAGCTGGTGTGACCATTATGGAGATGGTTAAGGAAATGGATGCAGGGGATATGATTTCTCGTCGCAGTATTCCTATCACTGATGAGGATAATGTTGGAACCTTGTTTGAGAAATTAGCGATTGTTGGTCGTGACTTGCTCTTGGACACCCTTCCTGGTTATATTGCTGGGGAGATCAAACCTGTGCCTCAAGATCCTAGTCAGGTCACTTTCTCGCCAAATATTAAGCCAGAAGAAGAGAAACTCGATTGGACTAAAACCAATCGCCAACTCTTCAACCAAATCCGTGGGATGAATCCTTGGCCTGTTGCCCATACTTTTCTCAAGGGAGACCGCTTTAAGATTTATGAAGCTCTACCAGTAGAAGGTCAGGGAAATCCAGGCGAGATCCTTTCAATTGGCAAGAAGGAATTGATTGTCGCTACTGCAGAAGGTGCTCTATCTTTCAAGCAAGTGCAGCCAGCTGGGAAGCCTAAGATGGATATCGTATCCTTTCTCAACGGAGTTGGACGGACATTGACTGTAGGAGAACGATTTGGTGACTAAAGTAGAAACGGCTAGAAGTCTAGCTCTAGCAGTGTTAGAGGATGTTTTGGTTAACCAAGCATATTCAAATATTGCCTTAAATAAACACCTCAAGGGCAGTCAACTTTCAGCAGCAGACAAGGGTTTGGTGACAGAGATTGTATACGGAACGGTAGCCCGCAAACTGACTCTGGAATGGTATCTGTCCCACTTTATCCAAGACCGAGACAAGCTAGATAACTGGCTCTATATACTTCTTCTTATGAGCGTCTACCAACTCCAGTACCTAGACAAGGTACCTGACCATGCTGTGGTCAATGAAGCGGTAGAATTGGCAAAAGTCCGTAAAAAAGGCAGTGAAAAGCTAGTAAATGCTCTTCTTCGTCGTATCTTGCGAGAAGGGTGTCCAGATATTGCAACTATCAAACGCAAAAACAAGCGTGATTCCATTGCCTATTCTCTCCCAGTCTGGCTAGTGTCTAAGCTCAAGGAAGAATACGGTGAAGAGCGAGCACAAGCCATCTTTAAAAGTCTCTTGGTGCGCAACAAGGCCAGTATCCGGGTGACCGACTTGAGTCGAAAAGAGGAAATCAAAGCTTTGTTAGAGGCGACTGATTCCCCTTTGGCAGCCACTGGTCTGGTCAAGGAGCAAGGCCACTTTGCAGGACATGATTTGTTCGCAGAAGGGGCCATTACCATCCAAGACGAGTCCAGTCAATTGGTTGCTCCGACTCTTGATTTGCAAGGTGATGAGCAGGTGCTTGATGCCTGTGCGGCTCCTGGTGGGAAGACAGCTCATATGGCCTCTTACCTCACATCTGGTAAGGTGACAGCTTTGGACCTTTATGATCATAAGTTGGACTTGATCCAAGAAAATGCGGAGCGTTTAGGTGTGGCAGATCGAGTGCAAACGCAAAAATTGGACGCCAGAAAAGTGCATGAGTTTTTTGAAAAAGACTCTTTTGATAAGATTTTAGTAGATGCCCCTTGTTCTGGAATCGGCCTCTTGCGCCGCAAACCAGATATCAAATACAATAAAGAAACGGCAGATTTCACGTTATTGCAGGAAATTCAGCTGGAAATATTAGGTAGTGTTTGTCAAACACTACGAAAAGGTGGTATAATAACGTATAGTACCTGTACTATTGTCTCTGAGGAGAACTTTCAAGTTGTTGAAGCTTTTTTAGAAAGTCACCCAGAGTTCGAACAGGTAAAACTAGAACACGAATGCAAGGATATCTTGAAAGACGGTTGTATCTTGATCACTCCGGAACTATACGGAAGTGATGGATTCTTCATTAGCCAATTTCGTAAGATATCAGATTAGGAAGGAACTGACACAATGGAAATAGCATTATTAACAGATGTTGGTCAGAAACGAACAAATAACCAAGACTATGTCAATCACTTTGTCAACCGAGCAGGACGTACTATGATCCTCTTGGCTGACGGGATGGGAGGACACCGTGCAGGAAATATCGCTAGTGAAATGGCGGTAACAGACCTAGGCGTGGCTTGGGTGGATACCCAAATCGACTCAGTCAATGAAGTTCGTGAGTGGTTTGCCCACTACCTAGAGATTGAAAATCAAAAAATTCATCAACTAGGTCAGGACGAAGATTACAAAGGGATGGGAACTACGCTAGAAGCTATGGCTATTATTGACAACCAAGCTATCTATGCTCATATTGGAGATTCTCGTATCGGTTTGATTCGTGGAGAAGAGTACCACCAGTTGACCAGTGACCATTCCTTGGTTAATGCCTTGTTGAAAGCTGGCCAATTGACCCCAGAAGAAGCTGAAACACACCCACAGAAAAATATCATTACCCAATCTATCGGACAAAAAGATGAAATTCAACCAGATTTTGGTATGGTTAGTCTAGAACTGGGAGATTATCTCCTGCTCAATAGTGATGGTTTGACCAATATGATTTCGGCCAGCGAGATTTATGATATCGTAACCAGCGATATTTCCTTAGCAGACAAGGCGGCAACCCTCATTCGTTTCGCTAACAATGCAGGAGGTTTAGACAACATTACGGTTGCCCTTGTTTACATGAACGAGGAGGAAGCAGAATGATCCAAATCGGCAAGATTTTTGCCGGGCGGTATCGGATTATCAAACAGATTGGTCGAGGGGGCATGGCAGATGTTTACCTGGCCAAGGATTTGATCCTAGACGGGGAAGAAGTGGCGGTCAAGGTCCTGAGGACCAACTACCAGACAGACCCGATTGCTGTAGCACGTTTCCAGCGTGAAGCGAGAGCTATGGCAGATCTGGACCATCCTCATATCGTTCGGATAACAGATATTGGTGAGGAAGATGGTCAACAGTACCTAGCTATGGAGTACGTAGCAGGACTTGACCTCAAGCGTTATATCAAAGAACACCATCCTCTTTCAAATGAAGAAGCGGTTCGAATCATGGGACAAATCCTCTTGGCGATGCGCTTAGCCCATACTAGAGGCATTGTTCACCGCGATTTGAAACCTCAAAATATCCTACTAACCCCTGATGGCACAGCCAAGGTCACGGACTTTGGGATTGCAGTAGCCTTTGCTGAGACCAGTCTGACACAGACCAACTCCATGCTCGGTTCCGTTCATTATCTGTCACCAGAGCAAGCGCGTGGTTCTAAAGCGACCTTCCAGAGTGATATCTATGCAATGGGGATTATCTTCTATGAGATGCTGACTGGTCACATTCCTTACGATGGGGATAGTGCAGTTACGATTGCTCTCCAGCATTTCCAGAAGCCTCTTCCATCAGTCATTGCTGAAAATCCATCTGTCCCTCAGGCTTTAGAAAATGTTGTCATCAAGGCAACTGCCAAGAAATTGACGGATCGCTATCAGTCTGTTTCGGAAATGTATGTAGATTTATCGAGTAGTTTGTCATACAATCGCCGAAATGAACCCAAATTGGTCTTTGATGATGCCAGCAAGGCAGATACCAAGACCTTGCCTAAAGTTCCACAAAGTACACTGACGTCTATTCCTAAAGCGCCTGCGCAGGAAGAGCGTCCTCAGCCAAAGAAAGCGACTCAACCAGTCGCTGAGCCAGCACCTGCACCAAAGCCAGCTAAAAAACGGAAGTTTAAGGCTCGCTATATGATTCTTTTAGCTAGTCTTCTATTGGTTGCAGCCTCTTTGGTCTGGATTTTGTCTAGAACACCAGCAACGATTGCTATTCCTGACGTAGCTGGACAAACCGTTGCAGAGGCCAAAGAAGCACTCAAAAAATCCAAGTTTGAAGCTGGCGAAGAGAAATCGGAGGCTAGTGATACAGTAGCGGAAGGACGCGTTATTCGAACCGATCCTGAAGCTGGCAGCGGCCGAAAAGAAGGGACCAAGGTCAATTTGGTTGTTTCTTCTGGCAAGCAATCCTTCCAATTGAGCAATTATGTCGGACGCAAGTACACAGAAGTTGTAGCTGAACTCAAGGAGAAGAAGGTACCAGAAAATCTTATCAAGATCGAGGAAGAGGAATCTAGCGAAAGCGATCCAGGAACAGTCATTAGGCAAACCCCCGCTTCGGGTTCGACTTATGACCTTTCAAAAGCCACCACGATTACCTTAACAGTTGCCAAGAAGGTGACCAGTGTCAGCATGCCTAGCTACATTGGTTCAAGTCTCGAATTTACTAAGAATAATCTGACTCAGATTGTCGGAGTAAAAGAGGCTAATATCGAGGTTATTGAAGTATCGACTGCTCCTGAAGGAACAGCAGAGGGTACGGTTGTAGATCAAACACCAAAAGCTGGTGAAAAGGTTGACCTTACTAGCACGCGTATCAAGATTTCGATTTACAAACCGAAAACACCACCGTCAACTTCATCCTCTAACCCTACTCAACGAGGGAACCAGGGTTCTACAACAACACCAAATCAAGGGAACCAGCAAGGAAATCAACAAGGCAATAATCCTCCAACGAATCAACCAAACAACAATGAAGGGAACCGCGAAAGTTCTCGAGATTAAACGAATCTTTGTCATGAAATCATGACAAAGATTTTTTTTAACAAGATTTTGTGATAAAATATAGGGAGTAGAAAAAAGGAGGAGAAAATGGACGAATCGAGAGAGTTGAATGCCGTCATTGATGTCATTATGTTAGCTGGAACCATTCTCTTGAAAAGTGGTTCGGAGATTCATCGGGTTGAGGATACCATGATTCGTATTGCCCATTCACAAGGGATTATGGATTGCAATGTGCTCGCCATGCCCGCTGCTATTTTCTTTTCTATTGAAAACACTAATATTTCTCGAATGAAGCGGGTGACATCATCCTCCTATAACATCGAAAAAGTTTGTGATGTCAACCAAGTATCTCGTGAACTTGTGGGTGGCCAGATTGATCTTTCTACAGCCTTTACAAAGCTCAAAGAGATCGGCAATCAACCCCTTCCTTATAGCAAGCTCCAAGTGACTGTAGCAGCAACCCTCAGTGCTCCTTTCTTCTCGATTATGTTTGGCGGCAATGTCTATGATGCTTTTGGAGCAGGCGTTGCGACCTTGTTTGGTTTTGCTTTCTCTCTCTATGTCGAGAAGTTTGTCCGCATTCCTTTTGTAACGGCCTTTGCGGGTGCCTTTGTTTTCGGATTGATCGCCCAGTTCTGGGCCCGCTATACAGGATTTCCTTCGACGGCGGACCTGATTATAGCAGGAGCGGTCATGCCCTTTGTTCCAGGGATTGCTCTGACAAATGCGGTACGGGATATCATGACCAACCATATCAACTCTGGTATGAGCAAGATGTTTGAATCTTTGCTCATTACCCTCGCTTTAGGGGCTGGCACCTCTGTCGCCCTGGTTTTGATGACATAAGATGACTCTAACAAGTATTTTGCTCCAAGCAGTGGCGAGTTTACTCGCCATTATCACCTTTCTAATCGTACTGAATGTTCAACGCTCCATGCTCCTACCTGGTGGTATTTTGGGAATGGGCGTTTGGCTCCTCTATCTCGTGCTCAAAGAACCAACCAATGTTATTATTGCGACCTTTATCGCAGCAGTAATTGGCTCATGCATCAGTCAGATTTTAAGTATTGTCTATAAGACGCCTGCAGTGGTTTTTGTTTTGGCCATTCTTGCCCCCTTGGTGCCAGGTTATTTATCCTATCGGACGACTGCTTTTTTTGTAACAGGCGATTACAGTCATGCTATTGCCAGCGCGACTTTGGTGGTTATGTTAGCCCTTGTTATTTCCATTGGAATGGCAAGTGGAACAGTAATTCTAAAACTTTATTACTATATCCGAAAACAACGAGGAATCTCTTCCTAATGCAGTAAAAGCAAAGACTTGATTTGTTGAATCAAGTCTTTTTTCTCTCTTTTGTCCCTATTTGTGATAAAATAGAATGAAACGATTTTTTACAATGAATGAAAAAACAGAGGTAAATATGACAATCGGTATTGATAAGATTGGTTTTGCGACCAGTCAATATGTCTTGAAATTACAAGACTTAGCAGAAGCGAGGGGAGTTGACCCCGAAAAATTTAGCAAGGGACTCTTGTTAAATGAAATTAGTATTGCGCCACTGACTGAGGACATTGTTACCTTGGCAGCTAGTGCAAGCAACTCTATTTTAACAGACAAAGAAAAAGAAGAAATCGATATGGTCATCGTGGCGACCGAGTCAGGGATTGACCAGAGTAAGGCAGCGGCAGTCTTTGTTCATGGCTTGTTAGGCATTCAGCCTTTCGCCCGTAGCTTTGAAATCAAAGAAGCCTGCTATGGAGCGACAGCTGCCCTTCATTATGCTAAATTGCATGTAGAAAATTCTCCAGAGTCTAAGGTTTTGGTCATTGCCAGTGATATTGCCAAGTATGGTGTGGGAACTCCTGGTGAACCAACTCAGGGTGCTGGAAGTGTGGCGATGTTGATTACCCAAAATCCACGCATCATGGCCTTTAACAATGATAACGTTGCCCAAACGCGTGACATCATGGATTTCTGGCGTCCAAACTATTCAACGACTCCTTATGTCAATGGTGTTTATTCAACCCAGCAATATCTGGACAGTCTCACGACGACTTGGGATGAATACAAGAAGCGCTATGATTGGACCATGGGTGACTTTGCGGCCATCTGTTTCCACTTGCCTTATCCTAAGTTGGCCCTAAAAGGCTTGCGCAAGATGATGGACAAGACTCTATCTCAGGAGAAGCAGGATAGTTTGCAAGAAAACTTTGACAAATCCATTCTCTACAGTCAGATGATTGGGAATATCTATACAGGTTCCCTCTTTCTCGGTCTCCTTTCTCTTTTGGAAAATGCAGAGACTTTGAAGGCTGGAGATAAAATTGCCCTCTACAGTTACGGAAGTGGAGCTGTTTCAGAGTTCTTTAGTGGGGAATTGGTCGAAGGCTATGAGGCCTACCTTGATAAGGATCGCTTGAGCAAACTCAAGCAACGTACAGCATTGTCTGTTGCAGACTATGAAAAAGTCTTCTTCGAAGAATTGCAGTTGGATGAGTCTGGTTCAGCCCAATTTGCAGGCTATGAACATCAAGACTATGCCTTGGTTGAAATTGTCGACCACCAACGCCGTTATAGCAAGGTTGAAAAATGATGAAGTTAAGTTGGAATGGATTTTCTAAAAAATCATACCATGAGCGCCTTGAGTTGTTACAAGCTCAGGCGCTCCTTAGTCCTGAAAAGCAAACGAGTCTCGAGCAGGATGAACAAGTCAGCTTGGCAGTTGCAGACCAGCTGAGTGAGAATGTGGTAGGAACTTTTTCTCTTCCTTATTCCATCATTCCAGAGCTTGTGGTGAATGGTCAGGACTACACAGTTCCCTATGTGACAGAAGAACCCTCAGTAGTTGCTGCGGCCAGCTATGCTAGTAAAATCATCAAGCGAGCAGGCGGCTTTACTGCTCAAGTACATGAGCGCCAGATGATTGGTCAGGTAGCCCTTTATCAAGTTGCTGATCCTGAACAAGCGCAAGAGAAGATTGTCAGCAAGAAAGCCGAACTCTTGGAACTTGCCAATCAAGCCTATCCTTCTATCGTCAAACGTGGTGGCGGGGCGCGTGATTTGCATGTAGAACAGATCAAAGGTGAAACAGACTTTCTCGTTGTCTATCTCCATGTCGATACCCAGGAAGCCATGGGAGCCAATATGCTCAACACCATGCTGGAAGCCTTGAAACCAGTCTTAGAAGAACTCAGTCAGGGACAGAGCCTCATGGGTATCCTGTCTAACTACGCGACCGATTCTCTGGTGACTGCAAGCTGTCGTATCGCCTTTCGCTACTTGAGTCCCCAAAGGGACCAAGGACGAGAAATTGCGGAGAAAATAGCTTTGGCTAGCCAGTTTGCGCAGGTTAATCCCTACCGAGCGGCTACTCACAATAAAGGGATTTTTAACGGTATTGATGCGATTTTAATCGCCACGGGTAATGACTGGCGTGCCATCGAAGCCGGGGCCCATGCCTTTGCCAGTCGAGATGGACGCTATCAAGGTCTTAGTCAATGGACGCTGGACATGGAAAGAGAAGAATTGGTCGGTGAGATGACCCTACCCATGCCCGTAGCGACCAAGGGCGGCTCTATCGGACTCAACCCACGTGTAGCCCTCAGTCATGAACTACTGGGAAATCCTTCAGCCAAAGAATTAGCTCAGATTATCGTTTCCATCGGTCTTGCCCAAAACTTTGCGGCCCTCAAAGCCTTGGTGAGTACAGGAATCCAGCAAGGTCACATGAAATTACAGGCCAAATCCCTAGCTCTCCTAGCTGGTGCTAGTGAGTCCGAAGTTGCTCCCCTAGTAGAGCGCCTTATTGCAGATAAAACCTTTAACTTAGAGACAGCCCAGCGCTATCTCGAAAACTTAAGATCATAAAAAACTCAGACGAATTCGTCTGAGTTTTTTGTACTTAAATACTTTTTCCTGGTAATAGGGTGACTGGTAAGAAGTAACCAGTTGTCGCAACTTCCTTGCCTTCAATTTTCTGCAAGAGAAGATCGACAGTGAGGTGGGCAATCTCTTTCATAGGTTGCTTAATCGTTGTCAGGTGAGGGTAGTAGTTCTCGATAAAGTAAGTCCCATCATAGCCGATGACTTTGAGCTCATCAGGAACAGAAATTCCCAGCTCTTGAGCGATTTTGATCACTAGAATAGCTGTCAAATCATCTGAAGCAAAGATGGCATCTGGTTTCTGATGGGTCAAGATATTCTTGATTTCCATTTCTTTTCTGACGGGAGAAAAGTCGCTCGAAACATTGATAATAGGCGCTTTCGGGAGAACAGAGGCAAATCCAGCGTGGCGCAGTCCAGTCGGTGAGTTGGAATTGTCATTTCCTGTAATCATGATGATAGACTGGGCGCCCGTCTTGACCAGAGTTTGGGCTGCGAGGACCCCGCCGCCGTAGTTATCAGAGGAGACGACAGGGATGTCTGGCGATAGATTTCGGTCAAAGGAAATAATCGGTGCCGTCACACGATTGTAGTCTTCGATTCCCAAGTTGTGACTTCCAGAAATAATACCATCGACCTGGTTGGCCTCCAGCATTTCAATGTACTCCCGTTCTTTTTCAGAGTCATGTTCGCTGTTACAGATGATGGTCTTGTAGCCATTCTTGAAGAGTTGGTGTTCCAACTTGTCAATCAACTCTGCATAAAAGACATGACTGATGTTTGGGAAAATGAGTCCAATCAACTTGGCAGATTTTCCTTGGAGACTTCGAGCCAGATTATTGGGCTTATAGCCTAGCTCTCGCATGGCTTCATTGACCTTTTGAATGGTTTTCTCAGATAGATACCCCTTTTTATTGATGACCCGTGAGACGGTAGTGGGGCTGACGCCTGCAAGTTTTGCGACATCAGTTAGTTTTGCGACCATAATCTAATTCATAGTAAGTTCCAGTTGGGTTTCCAGACTTGATGAGGATACCATTTTGGTCCGCATGTGGGAAGACACGACCAGAAAATACTTTTTCTCCTTTATTGATGAAAATTTCAAAGACTGACTTATCGATGAAGATAGTGGCAGTAGTAGCTTGGTTATTGATAGGGCAAGAACGAGTCGTACCAAATTCTTGGGCGTACTGTTCACCAGCCTGACTACGATCCACTGTCACCTGTCCATTGACAAGGTCAAAGGTGATTGAAAGCCCCTTGCCTTCTTTGTCAGCGAGCAAGACAATCTCGCTTTGGCTATTGGCCTCCAAGTTAAGCTCCAGTTCATAGGTGTTATTGGTTTGAGTACGATTTGAGAAGACCTCTTCAGAAGAACGAAGTTCTTTGACGGCTGAGACAGGATATTGGTAGAGTTTGCCATCTTTGATAGTGAGTTCTTTGACCAATGAGAAGGTTCCTTGGTGGTCAAAACGGTCAGATGGGTAAGAAACATCTGGTAACCCAAGCCAACTTACTGCTAGTGCACGTCCATCCGGAGCGTTGAAGGCTTGAGTCGCATAGGCTTCAAAACCATAGTCTAGATTTTGCAATGGAGACATATCTACCATTTTAGCGTTTTCAGGATCAAAGGAAACCCCGATTTTGTACATATTTGGAAAGATATTATCGTAGTCTAGAACTTTTTTATCCAATCCTTGTGGACAGTAGAGAAGGACAGGTTGCTCCCCTACAAAGACCAGATTTGGGCATTCCATCATGTAGGCAGTGCGATCGTTAGCGAAGTCAAGGTCGCCAACTGCTTGCCAGTTTGTGTAGTCGTTGTCAACAGCCTTGTAGAGACGGACGAAGCCTTTTTTCTCCAAGTCCTGTCCACCGACGATAGCATAGTATTGACCTTTGAAGTTAAAAATTTGCGGGTCGCGGAAGTGGTCAGTAGAGTCAGATGGTTGGCCAATCAAGATTTTGTCAATTTTCGTAATCTTACCATCTTTATCCATCAAAGCACCAATCTGGTATGGGTGACGAATCCAGTTTTCATCACGGACATTTCCTGTATAAAATAGGAACAAGTTATCGCCAAACTGCATGGCAGAACCAGAGTAGGCACCGTGACTATCCAATGGAGTATCTGGCAAAATTTTGACTCCAGTTTCTGTAAAGTGCACTAAATCATCACTTTCAAGCTGCACCCAAGACTTCAACCCATGGGCTGCACCAAAGGGGAAGTTCTGGTAAAAGAGAATCCATTTGCCATCAAAATAAGAAAAGCCATTTGGATCATTGAGAAGCCCCATTTTAGGCTCGACATGGTAACGAGTATGCCAAGGAGATTGTGCCATCTTTTCCTTGATTTGCTTGATTTCATCATTAGACCAGTCTTCATAGCGTCTGTAACGGCGCTCAGTTGTCCATTCCATTTTATCTTTCCTCCACAAGTTCTATTCTATAATAATAGTAAACGTTTTCGACAAAAAAAGCAAGTCTTTTATGTTAAAAAAAAAGAAAAATATGTCAAACGATTGCCAGAAATCAAGTGAAGGAAATCTGGCAAATTTTCACGAAAAAATGAAAGAAAATGTAAATAAAAGCCTTGATTCCTCAAGTATAAAGATATTTTTTTGAGGAAAAAGAGAATATCCCTCAAAAACGAGCAAAAATAATCAGAGAAAAAAGAAAGAGAATAAAAAATTCTGCAAAACGCTTGACATATTTTGGAAACGTGATAAAATAATAGTCGTAGGGCGAATAAAATCGCTTTCAAACAAGAACAAAATTTTATAAGGAGATTTTTGCAAATGAACAATCAGGATATTGCAAAAAAAGTCATCGAAGCCCTTGGCGGACGTGAAAATGTCAACAGTGTAGCTCACTGTGCGACTCGTCTACGTGTCATGGTCAAAGATGAAGGGAAAATCAATAAGGAAGTGATTGAGAACTTGGATAAAGTTCAAGGAGCTTTCTTTAACTCAGGTCAATACCAAATTATCTTTGGTACTGGTACAGTAAACAAGATGTACGACGAAGTCGTTGCACTTGGTTTGCCAACATCTTCTAAAGAAGACATGAAAGCAGAAGCTGCTAAACAAGGAAATTGGTTCCAACGTGCTATCCGTACTTTCGGTGATGTTTTCGTGCCAATCATCCCAGTTATCGTAGCAACTGGTCTCTTCATGGGTATTCGTGGTCTCTTGAATGCTCTTGGAATGACACTTCCAGAAGATGTTACCATTTACAGCCAAATCCTCACAGATACAGCCTTCATCATCTTGCCAGGTTTGGTTGTATGGTCAACCTTCCGCGTATTTGGTGGAAATCCAGCCGTTGGTATCGTCCTTGGTATGATGCTGGTTTCTGGTTCACTTCCAAACGCTTGGGCAGTAGCATCAGGTGGTGAAGTAACAGCTATGAACTTCTTTGGTTTCATTCCTGTTGTTGGTTTGCAAGGTTCCGTACTTCCAGCCTTCATCATCGGGGTTGTTGGAGCCAAGTTTGAAAAAGCTCTCCGCAAATTGGTTCCAGATGTATTGGATCTCTTGGTGACACCGTTCGTGACACTTTTGGTTATGTCTATTCTTGGACTCTTTGTCATCGGACCAGTCTTCCACGTTGTTGAAAACTACATCCTCTTCGGAACAAAAGCAATTCTTGGCTTGCCATTTGGTCTTGGTGGTTTGGTTATCGGTGGGGTTCATCAATTGATCGTCGTATCAGGTGTACACCACATCTTCAACTTGCTTGAAGTGCAATTGCTTGCTGCTGATCATGTGAACCCATTCAACGCCATCATCACTGCAGCGATGACAGCTCAAGGGGCTGCAACTGTTGCCGTTGGTGTTAAAACGAAGAATCCTAAACTAAAAACACTTGCTTTCCCAGCTGCTCTTTCTGCCTTCCTCGGTATTACAGAACCTGCTATCTTCGGGGTAAACTTGCGCTTCCGTAAACCATTCTTCCTTTCATTGATCGCTGGTGCTATCGGTGGTGGATTGGCTTCAATCCTTGGACTTGCTGGTACTGGTAATGGTATCACCATCATCCCTGGTACAATGCTTTACGTTGGTAACGGCCAATTGCTTCAATACCTTCTTATGGTAGCTGTATCATTCGTTCTTGGTTTTGCCCTTACTTACATGTTTGGTTATGAGGATGAAGAAGAAGTCGCTACTGAAGTTGCAACAGAACGTTTGGTCCAAGAAGAAACAACTGGTAACATTCCAGTAGCTCTTCAAAATGAAACAATCCAAACTCCTATCGTTGGTGATGTTGTTGCTCTTGAGAATGTTAACGACCCAGTCTTTTCAAGTGGTGCAATGGGACAAGGGATCGCTGTAAAACCAAGCCAAGGTGTGGTTTACGCACCAGCTGATGCAGAAGTATCGATCGCCTTTGCTACAGGACATGCTTACGGCTTGAAGACAACTAACGGAGCTGAAATCTTGATTCACGTTGGTATCGATACTGTATCTATGAACGGTGAAGGCTTTGAACAAAAGGTTGCTCAAGGCGACAAGGTCAAAGCTGGTGACGTTCTTGGAACCTTTGACTCAAACAAAATCGCTGCTGCTGGTCTTGACGACACAACAATGGTTATCGTAACCAACACAGCAGACTACGCTTCTGTGACACCAGTCGCAAGCGGTTCAGTTGTCAAGGGAGATGCGATCATTGAAGTGAAAGCCTAGTCCTCTTCGAAAATCAAATCTAAAAACAAAACGAACAAATATCATGTTTGTTCGTTTTTACTTGGATGGTAAGATTTACAGAGGAAAATCTAAAATATTGAGAAATCTAGCCCTTTAAAATGTGCTATAATAGAGAAAACAAAGATAAGAGGTTTATCATGACAAAATTATATGGAAGCTTAGAAGCGGGCGGTACAAAGTTTGTCTGTGCTGTCGGAGATGAAAATTTTAACATTGTAGAAAAAACACAATTTCCTACAACAACGCCTATCGAGACTATCGATAAAACCATCGAATTCTTTTCTAAATTCGATAATCTTGCAGGCCTTGCCATCGGTTCCTTCGGTCCTATCGATATCGACAAAAACTCAAAAACCTATGGCTTTATCACAACGACTCCAAAACCTCACTGGGCAAATGTAGACCTACTTGGTGCCCTTCGTCGAGCCCTAAATGTACCCATGTATTTCACCACAGACGTAAATAGCTCTGCCTATGGTGAAGTGGTTGCTCGTAACAATGCTGGCGGTCGTATCGAAAACTTGGTTTACTACACGATCGGTACAGGGATTGGTGCAGGTGTTATCCAACGTGGTGAGTTTATCGGTGGTGTCGGTCACCCTGAGATGGGTCACTACTATGTGGCTAAACACCCAATGGATGTAGAAAAAGAATTTAACGGTGTTTGCCCTTTCCACAAGGGCTGTTTGGAAGGCTTTGCGGCCGGTCCAAGTCTCGAAGCCCGTACAGGTATTCGTGGTGAAAACATCGAACTCAACAGTTCTGTCTGGGACGTTCAAGCCTACTATATCGCTCAGGCTGCGGTCAATGCTACTGTGACTTTCCGCCCAGATGTCATCGTCTTTGGTGGTGGGGTTATGGCCCAACAACATATGCTGGACCGTGTGCGTGAGAAATTCACAGCTCTCCTCAACGGCTACCTACCAGTACCAGACGTGCGTGACTACATCGTGACTCCAGCAGTTGCTGGAAATGGTTCTGCCACACTTGGGAACTTTGTCCTTGCTAAGAGTGTCGCAAAATAAAACAAACAAAACATCCGCTTGGGAAACCAAACGGATTTTTCTATTCTCAAAACATCTGCCAGAAGAAATCAATAATATAGGTCAAACCATAAGTATAAACCACTAGGGTAAAGGGCTTGGTCAAAACGATGATAATCATATAGCGCTTGAAGGTCATCTTGGTCAATGCTGCCAGCATGCAGAGAAAGTCAGCTGGGCTGACAGGCCAGATCATCATAAAGATAAAGAAACGTTCGAAACGATTGCCCTTATCTAGCCAACCGATGTACTTGTCATAGGTGCGCTTGCTGACGACGGACTGGACAAAGGCAGCCCCATAGAGACGGACGAGGTAAAAGATAATGGCACAGCCAATCACGATGCCGATATAGTTATAGATAGTTCCGATGATGTGGCCGTAAATAAAGACCCCAGCCACTGAGGTCAAAGCTCCCGGAATAATCGGAACAACAGTTTGTAGGATTTGTAAAAAGATAAAGAGTGGTGGCCCCCAAAGCCCAGCTTGCTGAATAAAGTCTGATAGGGTTTCCTTTGACTGTAAAACACCCGCCTGATAGGCCCAAATACAGAAAATCAAGGTGCCGACTCCCCCGACGATAGATGAGATATTGATGACTTGCTGTAGAAGGGGAGAAACAGCTTTCATTTGCTTATGCTGTGACATAGAAACTCCTTATAGATAGTATGGTTCTACTATACCATATTTTTCTTATAAAGACTAATTTGATTCCTTATCTTGCTTTTTATATAAGTGTGGTACAATTAAAGGAGTAAGTCAAGAGATATAATGGTGAAAGAAATGTTAGATTTAAAATTTAAAGGAAGATGGAGAAAGTACCAAAAGGAAGTCTTAGATCGTTTTCAGAACTATCAAACAGATGGCCATGTTCACCTAGTGGCGGCACCAGGGTCCGGCAAGACCACCATTGGTATCGAGCTGATCGCTCGTTTTGGCAACCCAGCCCTTGTCTTGGTTCCAACTGTCACCATTCGTGAACAATGGGTAGATAGGATCCAAACTGCTTTTCTAGGGGAGGGTCAGAGGCTTTCAGACCTCGTTTCCCAAAACTTAAAGGAGATGAAGGCATTAACGATTGTGACCTATCAGGCTTTTCATAGCGCTATGAACCAATTGCAATCACAAGAAGATGGAGAAGCAGAGGATTTTGTGGGGTTTGATTTGCTTGCAAGTCTAAGAGCTCAGAAAGTTGCTACTCTTTGCTTGGACGAATGCCACCACCTGCGCAATGAATGGTGGAAAAGTCTGGAAGTCTTTCGCAAGCAGTATGGACAGTTGCGAGTCATCTCCCTGACAGCGACACCACCTTATGACAGCGAACCTGAACTCTGGGAACGCTATATCCGTATGTGTGGGGAAATTGACCAAGAAATTACGGTACCTGAACTAGTCAAGGAAGACACCCTCTGTCCTCATCAGGATTTTGTTTATATCTGTTCACCAACAGCTGAAGAGTCGGAACACCTCAGGCAGTTTGAGGAGACTAAGTGGGACTATATTCATCACCTTATAGTTGATCCTTATTTTCAAACATTTGTAGCAGGGTCTAAGGTCTTCAAAGGGGATATTTCATCTGATTTGCTCTTAGAAGATCCCAAGTACTTGTCTGCTATGTTGATTTATATGCATTCTCAGGGGTTAACGATTCCTCCCTCTTTGCAAAATTTACTGGGAACTCAAAAGCTTCCACCGTTGACCTCCTACTGGCTGGAGACACTGTTGCAGAGCATGCTCTATCAGACACCAGATTGGGATGAGGATCTAGATGGATATAAGAAAAAGTTAGAGGCTGACTTGAAGGCTCGTGGGTTGGTGGAAAAACGTCAGGTTTATCTGGTTAAGTCTAAGGCTTCTGACCAACTTTTAACCCAATCTCTGGGGAAGTTGTCTGCCGTTGCCGATATCTTTTTGACGGAGTATGAAAGTCTAGGTCAGGAACTGAGACAGTTAGTACTAGCTGACTATATTCGCAAGGATTTTGCCACCTATCTGGGAGATGATCAGGCGACCATTTCTCAGTTGGGGGTTCTCCCTTATTTTGAAAGCATTCGTCGAAAAGCTCAGGAGCAAGAGATCCCTGTATCTTTGGCTGTCTTGTCAGGTAGTGTCGTTATTTTGCCTACCGATGTGGTAGCAGAGTTGAAGGAACTCTTGCCTCAGGTTCCTCTTAGTTTCTCATCTATTGGTCACTTGGATCCAAAAGATTATGTGCAGGTTGGTTTCCCTAGCTCAGCTAAGGGAATCGTAGCGGCAGTGACGGAGCTTTTTCAACGAGGGCAGATTCAAGTCCTAGTCGGAACCAAATCTCTCCTCGGAGAGGGTTGGGATGCTCCTTGTGTTAATTCCCTAATACTCGGAAGCTTTGTGGGGAGCTTTATGCTAAGTAACCAGATGCGTGGCCGTGCCATTCGTATCTGGCCGGGACATCCAGAAAAGACCAGTAACATCTGGCATCTGGTAGCCGTTCAAGCGCAAGCACTTATCACTCTTCCTGGTGAGGAGCCTAGACCAGAGAGCAATCAGGATCTGCAGACCTTGTCGCGACGGATGGAGCATTTTCTTGGACTGGCCTATAATCAGGAGAGTATTGAGACTGGTTTGGATCGCTTGGAGTTTCCAAAGCCCCCCTTTAGGAAAAAGCAAATCAGCGAGTATAATGAACGGATTCAGATGTTATCCAAGGATTGAGCAGGCTTGCGCAAAAAATGGCAAGATGCTCTCGTAGTGGAAGATCGATTTGAGATTGTCACTGAAGTTGCGGCTCAAAAACAGAAAATTCCAATCATGCTCCAGTTTGATGCATTAAAATGGGTACGCATGTCTTTGCTGCTGTTAGCAGTGGATTTATTGGTTTTGTTGTTTAGAATGAGACTGACTGGAGTTTGGTGGCTTACAGCAGCTTGTCTCCTCTTTTTGGCCTTTGCATCTTGGCGCTACCTCTGCTATAAGAGTCCCTATAAACGTTTGCAATCTCTGGGTGAGCAGATCCGAAAGGCTCTGCTAGATTCGGGGCATCTAACAGATGACCAATCTCGTGTTCAGGTAGAGGAGGATAAGGAAAATTATTTGGTTTTCGCCTATCTCAAGGGAGGAAGCATGAGGGACAAGGAGCTGTTTGCACAGACTGTGGGAGAGTTCTTTGCTCCAGTGGACAATCAGCGCTATCTCTTGAAGGCAGAGAAAGTCCGACAAGGTCAGTCACCTTACTATGTCGTGCCTAGTCTTTTTGACAAGCGCAAGGAAGAAGCACAGAAATTCCTCGACTTTCTGATGCCAACTATTGGACGTTATCACCTGATTTACACACGAACAGAGGCCGGACGGAAAATCCTTCTTGAAGCTCGTATCCAAGCTCTCTCTAACAAAAACGACCGTATCTTGACTAAGAAGAAGGTTAAAAGCCGATTGGAGTAGGGTAGGTAGCTATTCGAAGTTTCGAAGATATGAATCCCCTAAAGTTTATATGTATTCTAAACTTAGAATGGCAAGAAATACATAAATTTATAAGCATTCTAAGCTTCGGATAGTCTATCTGAGAAAGTTTTGAAGTCTTCGAGCTTTCGAACAGTCGTCTTTCCTAAAGCTTAGATGTATTCTAAAGCAAGAAAAGTTAAAATCTAAAAATAGTAAGAGTCTCTATCTGACAGACAGATATGTTTCCAGTCAGATAGGGATTTTTTGTTTTGGAAATAAAAGATTTGCCCTGAAAAGTACATTTTAGATGGAAATATTGACAGTTCAGAGGAAGGGGGACAAATCTTTTAAAGTAACTGCTAGAATGGATTTATAAATTTAAGGGAAAACTCCTTTTTGAAATAATGAAAAAAGAAAGGTTATCATCATGACAAAAACATTCACTATTCGTCCACTAAGCTATACCAACTTTACCAATCGTGAGTTTGAAAGTCTCATGGTAGACACGGGTCAACTACTAGAAGTTTTTGCCAAGGCACATAAGGACGAGCCTATGTATAGTAAGCACCTTGACTCCTTCAAGAGCAAGCTAGCAGACTTCCAAGGGCAACTCGCTATCGTAGAAAAGAAAGAGGTGACGAACCTGACCGAAGTCAATCGTAATCGTGACAGTGCCCTAGTTGGTCTCTTTACCCTTCATCGAGGATTTGCTAAGATCAAGGAGAGCAAGCTCAAAGAAGCCCATGAGACCTTGAAACCAGTCTTTGCCAAGTACAAGGATATCACCAAGCACAGCAATGATGTGGAAACGGCAGAAATCAAGAGTTTGCTCAAAACTCTCAGTGAAGAACCCTACCACACGGCAGTGACCAGTCTAGGACTGACCCCTATGCTGACGGCGGTGATTAATGCACAAGAGGAATATGATAGGGTGGAGAGTCAAGCACGTGCGCATAAGTCTACCAAGGAAGTCGGCAAGACCAGACAAGTCCGTACGGAACTAACTAGCATCTACGACCTCTTTATGCGCTATACCGCAGCCAGTGCAGAAGCCTATCCTGAAAAGGAATACTTGACCAAACTCCTCAAGGACCTAAATACAATCCGAGATAGCAAGCGACGATTGACTGGTTCGAACAAGAAGGATAAGAAAGTAAAATCAGAAGAAACTACACAAGTAGCAGGATAAAACTAAACGTCTTTAGATATATTATTATCTAAAGGCGTTTTTTGGTGGATTCGTGGTATAATTTTGGTAGGAAAATAAATTCGATGTAAGATAGAAAGGAAAAGAATGGAAATACAGTTGATTAATTATAATGGGCGTAATGAAAATGATTATGTTGTAAAGGAGTGTAATTCATTTGGACAGGCTCATTCATTAGATTCCTATGATTTAAATATTATTGATTTGACCAGTTCGTCAATTTGGTTAAATCATTCTTCTATTACGGATTTTGAAACTCTAGTCTGCGATAATGACTTTCAAACACTATTAACCAGTGTTTATAACTCATCTAAGACAAAATTCTTATATATTTTACCTCCAAATATTAGCTTTAAAACGAAATATACCACACCAACTAGAGGAAGAGGTAAAGATTTTTTAGCTAGGGAAAAACTTAAAGATATTATTAGGTCTTTGGTTTATAATTTAGAAAAAGTTATACCAATAGATATTGATTTGTATTACGAAAAAACTCATACAAATTTGTCAGGTATCAGACTATCAGCTGATTTCTATTTTGCCCCAAAAATGGCGAAAAATTATTATGACGGTTATAATCTACCAGAGAACATGATTTATTCTGATGGAAGTGAAAAGTTAGTATTTGTATCATGTGGTAGATATTCATTAACTACACTACAGGCTACAAACAATAACGAGTTATCAGTCTTAATACAAAACATTTTGATGGACAAAACTGAAGAGGAGGAACCTGATTGGTTTCAAGAACTACAATTTTTTGATGATAGTAAGCAGTCGGAAGTTATACAAATAGAAAATAGAAAGATTGAAGAGTCAAAAGATAAAATAAAAATATCAGAAGCAATTATTCGTGAAAATAAACATTTTGAATCAATTTTATTTAAATCAGGATCAGAGTTAGAAGTAATTTTGAGTGAAATGTTAGAAATAATGTGTGATGTTCAAAGTGAATTTGAAGATAGAAAAAATGAAGATTATTCTTTCGAGAAGGATGGGATTCATTACATTTTTGAATTTAAAGGATTAACAAAAGATGTAAAAAAATCAAATGTTTCACAATTAGTGACTCACGGACATATTTATGAAGAAACAAAAGAAGTTGATGCAGATTTAATTAAAAAGATAATCATAGTGAATCGATTTAAGGATATAAAACCTGAGGAACGGCTACCTGTTAGCAATAATGTTATTACAGTAGCCAGCAATGCGGCTAATAATGTGTTGATAATAGATAGTCTTATTTTCTTAAAAATGTTTGAACAGTTTAAAACAGGAAAATTAAGTTCAGAAGATATACTATCTCGTTTCCGAGAAGTCGGCTTGTGTGAACTAGATAGAAGGAATATGATTAAATCAAATATTAAACAGCATGTTGTTCCTAAAAGTTATTTAAAACGATTCGGGAAGAAAAATCTTAATAATAAAGGCTATAATATAGCAGTTAAACAATTAAAATCTAACAAAATTTTTATAGATTCAATTAACAATGTAGCATTTAAGAAAAATTTTTATGATGTTAGTGATAAATTTAATCCGAAATATTTGGAGAATTATTTCTCCAGAGAGATTGAACCTTTATATGGACCAGAGATGACCAATATAATTGCTTCGCTAACATTATCTCAAAAAAAGGATGATGTTTTAACAGTTTCTCAGATTCACTCGTTATCTAAAATGATCTCTTTTCAAGTATTAAGAGTACCAGGATTTTTAGAACGTAGGTTTAAGCATGGGGAAATTATGTTTGATGAGACAATCAACGAAACATCACAATGGTTTCAATTATCTCCAGAAACAATAAAAAGCATCTTAGATGATTTTATACATAATAAAGGTGACTTTATAAAAGATGAGACTCCTCTATTAATTGCAGATAAAGATAGATTGAATAAACTATCGGAGGTATTAGCTGATAAAATTTGGTTAATTTATTTCAATAATTCTAGTGTTCCATTTATTACGAGTGACTCTCCAGTTGTGATGTATAATTTTATTAGAAATTCAGTTTCTTACGCTGACAACGGGGTGGGAAGAGAGGATATATTTATCTATTATCCATTATCCAGTAAAATTCTTATTAAAATAGTACCAAGGAACTTTTTGGGAGGAATTATGAAAAATTTGAATAACACATTAAGATTTCTTTCAAATGCTGATATTTCATTTATAAATTTAGTTAATGATTTTCAAGTCAGGCATGCTGAGAAACAGATATTTGTTTATCCAGACTTCATGGATTCCTTAAAGACTATTTCTAATACATAACCAAAATAACTTGATATTTTTCATTTTTATATCAAGATATAAGGCACTTGTCTCTCATAGTTCGTTTTTAAAAAAATTTAAAGGATGATGGAGGTAATTTATTCGCTCATTTTTAAGGTACAACATTGTTTCCATATTTCCTGGAAACGGATAGAAAGTAAGGAGAAACATGGAACAAATTAACCAAAAATCCCAGTGCCAGCAACTCTGGGCTAGGAACAAATACCTCGTTTTGAGCCATTCCAGCAATATTTATAATGAGATTCGCCAATACTTGAAGAACGAAGAGGTGGAGGTAAGTCATGTTCAAGAACTGATCGGCCGTGCTTGCCAGATTCCAGAACACAGGGGTCAGGTTTGCAATGCCTTTCAGCATATTTGGGGCTATTTCAAAAAGAAAGCGACAGATGTTGAGTGCAAGGACTATATGCTCTTGCTGGATCGCTACCGCTTTGGTCAAGTTTCCAAGGAAGACTTGATTGCTAAAACTCGAGAGTTGCTTGAACGCTATCCCAATACCTACTTACAACATTCGACATTACTGAAAGGAGACTCCCATGAGACTTTGGCATGAGGCTTTGATTTCACAACTTCCCCGTCCTCAACTTTTGGGGCAACATCGAGAGTGCTGTGCCCTGCGTGGTAATGGCTGGGGCAAAAAGCATGCGACGGTGGACTATGTTTTTACCCACTCGCCCTATCGACTCTATGCCTATCATCGCTTGATCATGGAGGAGATGGCTATCCGTGGCTACAATGTCAGTCCGGAGTGGCTGGACAAGAACTACCGTGGCAAAACCTGTCCTCCTTATGAAGACTTGCCTGAGGAGAACCTAGGTAATCCCATCTATAGTGAGCATGATGCAGCCTACTACGAGGGGTGTCTGGCTAATCTCCGAGAGAAGGGGATAGAGTTGGAGTAATAGTAAGGATTATCTCTAATTTAGAATTCTTCTCATAATTTTTTCGAATAATAAAAATGAGACCTGTAGGATTTTTCTAAGGTCTTCTTTTTATGGGTATTAGAATTTACTTTTAATAACTTTTGAGTTATAATTGAGTTGGAAAGAGGCTACTTGGTGCATACGATTTACTTCTATAAGGACAAAAATGGAAACGAACCAGTCTTAGATTACATGAGAGAATTGGCTAGAAAGAAGAGTAAGGATAGTCGCATCAAACTCAATAAACTAAACGACTATATTGAGTTGCTTAGTCAGCATGGAACCAGAGCAGGTGAACCCTATATCAAACATTTGGAAGATGAGATTTGGGAACTAAGACCTCTGAGAGATCGAATTTTATTTGTGGCTTGGTTTGATGGGAGTTTTATTCTTTTACATCATTTTGTTAAAAAGACTCAAAAGACTCCTAGAAGAGAAATTGAAAAAGCTAAGCGTGAACTGAAAGACTTAAAAGAAAGAGGGTTAAGTGATGAAGAATAGTGCCATTGGAAGTAATTGGAAGGATGTCCGCTCTGAGCTCTTTAGCAAGGAGGAAATCCTTGAAAGTGATATGCGAGTGGCTATTATGAGTGAGTTGATAGAAGCTAGACATGAGCAAGGAATCAGTCAGAAAAAGCTAGAAGAACTCAGTGGAGTGAGCCAGCCTGTTATAGCTAGAATGGAGACAGGCAAGACCAGTCCTCAGTTGGATACAGTCTTAAAAGTTTTAGCCAGTTTAGGAAAGACACTAGCAGTCGTTCCACTTGAACAGGGAAAAGGTTGATAGGGATGAAATTCCTTGGATTTCTAAAATCATCCACAGGGGAATTTTACCTCCCGTCCGCACTTTTTAAGGGAAATATCAAAATTACCAAAGGATAACTAACCTATAGTCTTTTCTAATACCAAGCCATAGTCACTGATGAGAATCATCAATGGCTTGTTTGAGCATTCCAACTAAAAGACAACATAAAGCAAGCTATACAAGGGATTTGAGATGTTTTTCTCAAGTCTTTTTCTTTTGTTCAAAAAAGTGATATAGTTTCAAACTATATCAAAGCCTAATTATTTACAATTATACAGACAGTTTCTTTTCTGTTAAGATAGTTTCAACAACAAATTTTGGAGGACACATCATGTCAACTACGATCATCGGTTTCCCTCGTTTGGGTGAATTCCGCGAATTAAAATTTACAACTGAAAAATACTTTAGAAAAGAAATCTCAGAAGAAGAACTCTTGGCTGCGGCTAAAGAATTGCGTGCGAAACACTGGAACATTGTCAAAGAAAAAGGCATCACTGAAATCCCATCAAATGACTTTTCTCACTATGACAACTTTTTAGATGCAGCTTTCCTTTTCAACGTGGTACCTGCATCCGTTCAAAACTTGGACTTGTCAGACCTTGAGCGTTACTTTGCTTTGGGACGTGGTTACCAAGGAGAGAAAGGGGACGTGCGTGCCCTTCCGATGAAGAAATGGTTCAACACCAACTACCACTACATCGTGCCTAAATTTGAAAAAGACACTCAAGTTAAATTGGCAGGTCACAAGATCTTCGATGAGTTCCAAGAAGCCAAAGAACTTGGATTGAACACTCGTCCTGTCCTTGTAGGTCCATTCACTTTCCTTCAATTATCAGACTTTGAAGAAGGCGTGAAAGCTGAAGACTTTGTAGATAGCTTAGTAGCTGCTTACCAAGAAGTTTTTGCTAAATTGGCTGAACTTGGTGCAACTCGTATCCAATTGGACGAAGCAGCTCTTGTCAAAGATTTGACAGCTGAAGAAAAAGCTCTCTTCTTGAACCTCTACAACAAACTCTTGGCTGACAAGAAAGGTCTTGAAGTCTTGCTTCAAACTTACTTTGGTGATGTTCGTGACGTCTACGCTGATCTTGTGAATTTGCCAGTAGATGCCATCGGTCTTGACTTCGTTGAAGGTAAGAAAACTCTTGAACTTGTTAAAGGTGGTTTCCCAGCTGACAAGACTCTCTATGCCGGTATTGTCAATGGTAAAAACATCTGGCGCAACAACTACGAAAAGAGCTTGGCTGTTCTTGAGCAAATCCCAGCTGAAAACATTGTTTTGACAAGCTCATGCTCACTTCTTCATGTGCCATTTACAACAGCTAACGAAGAATTTGAACCAGCTATCTTGAACCACTTTGCCTTTGCAGTTGAAAAATTGGATGAGATTCGTGATTTGGATGCTATCCGCAATGGTCAAGGCGCAGAAGCTCTTGCAGCTAACAAAGAACTCTTTGCGACTGAACGTGTTGGTGAAAATGCAGAACTTCGTGCGCGTATCGCTGGATTGACTGACGCAGACTACACTCGTTTGCCAGCCTTTGCGGAACGTGAAGCCATCCAAGAAGAAGCATTCAAACTTCCAGCTCTTCCAACAACAACCATTGGTTCATTCCCTCAAACTAAGGAAGTCCGTGCCAAACGTTTGGCCTTCCGTAAGGGAGAGTTGTCACAAGAAGAATACGACGCTTTCCTTGCTGAAACCATCGACGAATGGATCAAATGGCAAGAAGAAGTTGGATTTGACGTGCTTGTACACGGTGAGTTCGAGCGTAACGACATGGTTGAGTACTTCGGTCAAAACTTGTCAGGTTACCTCTTCTCTAAGAATGGTTGGGTACAATCATACGGTATGCGTGGGGTGAAACCACCAATCATCTGGGGCGATGTCACTCGTCTTAACCCAATCACTGTGAAATGGTCTAGCTACGCACAAAGCCGTACTGACAAACCTGTTAAAGGTATGTTGACTGGACCTGTTACCATCCTTAACTGGTCATTCCCACGTGAAGACATTTCTATCAAGGATTCAACTCTTCAAATCGCTCTTGCCATCAAGGATGAAGTTCTTGACCTTGAAGCTGCAGGTGTGAAAATCATCCAAATCGACGAGGCTGCTCTTCGTGAGAAATTGCCACTCCGTCGTAGCGACTGGTACGAAGACTACCTTGACTGGGCTATTCCAGCCTTCCGCTTGGTACACTCTACAGTTGCGCCAGATACTCAAATCCACACTCACATGTGTTACTCAGAATTTACAGATATCATCCCAGCTATCGACAACATGGATGCGGACGTTATTTCCTTTGAAGCAAGCCGTTCAAACCTTGAAATCTTGGACGAACTCAAAGCGAAAAACTTCCAAACAGAAGTGGGACCTGGGGTATACGATATCCACTCACCTCGTGTGCCAAATGAAGGCGAAATCGACCACACAATCGATGCTATTCTTGCTAAAGTACCAAGCAAGAAAGTTTGGATCAACCCTGACTGTGGTTTGAAAACACGTGGTATTCCAGAAACAAAAGAAAGCTTGATCCGCCTTGTCGAAGCAGCAAAAGCTGCGCGTGAGAAATTGTAAGATTAGATTTCTCGCTTGACACTGACTGATCAAGGAACTGCTTGGCCCTAGCTGGCTCAGCAATCATGAAATCAAAAAGAAAAGGATAATGACTATGTCACGCCAAACACCGTCACTTTCATTTGAAGTGTTCCCTCCAAACCCAGCTGTGGGTAATGATAAAATTATTTCAGCCTTGCAGGATATGCGGGAGCTGACACCGCACTTTATCAGTGTGACTGCCAGCAATAATAAATTTAATATCAAGGAAACAACGGTTCGTTTGGCTGACTTTATCCAGAATGACTTGGCGATTCCAACTATTGCCCACTTGCCAGCTATCTATCTGACCAAGGACAAGGTTGCTGAAACCATTGCAGACTTGGATAAGGTTGGGGTACAGAAAATCTTGGCCTTGCGTGGGGATATTATCCCTGATGTGGAACCACAAAAGGATTTCCGCTACGCAACGGATTTGATCGAGTTCATCAAGGAACAAGCCCCTCACTTTGATATTATTGGCGCTTGCTACCCAGAGGGGCACCCTGACTCTCCAAACCAGATCTCGGATATTCAAAATCTCAAGAAGAAAGTGGACGCAGGCTGTTCAAGCCTTGTAACGCAACTTTTCTTTGACAATGAGCGTTTCTATGATTTTCAAGATAAGTGTACCTTGGCGGGGATTGATGTTCCCATTCATGCGGGGATCATGCCCATTCTTAACCGTAATCAAGCGCTTCGTCTCCTGAAAACGTGTGAGAATATCCACCTTCCACGTAAATTTAAGGCCATCTTAGACAAGTATGAGCATGACCCTGAGTCGCTCAGAGCAGCAGGACTTGCCTATGCTGTGGATCAGATTGTGGACTTGGTAACCCAGGATGTTGCAGGTGTACATCTCTACACCATGAACAATGCTGAAACAGCAAAATACATCCACCAAGCAACCCATGCCTTGTTTAACCATCAGTCTTTAGGATAATAAAAAGCAAACCATTCTTCTCAGGTGAGGGGAATGGTTCCTTTTTAATAGAAAAGCCCGCACTTTTTAAGAAAAATATGATAAAATAGACTCTGTACGTACTTGATACAAAGATGAGGGTATTTAGGTTGTAGAAGTTTGTTTAAAGTGGATTATTTTTTAAACAAAATATGATAATAGGTGTCTCAAAAAACACGAACGGAGTGAGTATTTAAAAGATATTTCACGCTATAGTGGTATCCTAGGAATAACTCTGTTATTTTCTAGGACGGAATTTTTGAGACTTCAGGCTTTAAAATTAGGGATGAAATTCCCTGGATTTCTAAAATCATCCACTGGATAATTTTACCTCCCGTTCGCACTGTGTCAGTGAAATATCAAAAAAATTCTTAATTGAATTTTGGTCTCATTTCTTAGGAAAAAGATAAGCTTCCTTGCACTCATCGAGTGCGGCGTCACCTTCCTATTTTTCTACAGAAATGTTCGGCAAGCCGAACCGTCCAAAATATCTTGATTAATTGAACACGCCTACAACTCTGTGGAAAAAAATAAATCTACCTAGGAGCAGTCGCTCCGTCGTTCGATTTCCTATTTTCCTTTGAGTTGCTTAACGGCTTAGTATCTTGATCTTTGTAGGCAAGGCGTATAATTTCATCAATCCAAAGGGGATTAAAATGACAAAACAAGTGTTTCAAACGACTTTTGCGGGTCGTGAGTTAATCGTAGAGACTGGTCAGGTTGCTAAGCAAGCAAATGGCGCAGTTGTCGTGCGTTACGGTGAGTCAACTGTATTGACTGCGGCCGTTATGTCTAAGAAGATGGCAACTGGGGATTTCTTCCCTCTTCAAGTCAACTACGAAGAAAAAATGTATGCGGCTGGGAAGTTTCCTGGTGGCTTTATGAAACGTGAAGGACGTCCTTCAACAGATGCGACTTTGACAGCGCGTTTGATTGACCGTCCAATCCGTCCTATGTTTGCGGAGGGGTTCCGTAATGAAGTCCAAGTCATCAACACAGTGCTTTCTTACGATGAAAATGCCTCTGCTCCAATGGCAGCTATGTTTGGTTCATCATTGGCACTTTCTATCTCAGATATTCCGTTTGACGGACCTATTGCTGGGGTACAAGTGGGCTATGTCGACGGCCAAATCATCATCAACCCTAGTCAAGAACAAGCAGAGCGTTCGCTTCTTGAATTGACAGTAGCTGGGACCAAACACGCTATCAACATGGTTGAGTCTGGTGCCAAAGAATTGTCAGAAGAAATCATGTTGGAAGCTCTTCTGAAAGGGCATGAAGCTGTTAAAGAATTGATTTCCTTCCAAGAAGAAATCGTTGCTGCGGTCGGTAAGGAAAAAGCAGAAGTGGAATTGCTTCATGTAGACGCTGACTTGCAGGCTGAAATCATCGCAGCCTACAACAGCGACCTCCAAAAAGCGGTCCAAGTAGAAGAAAAATTGGCTCGTGAAGCTGCAACTCAAGCAGTTAAAGACCAAGTGACTGCTGTTTACGAAGAAAAATATGCAGACCACGAAGAATTTGACCGTATCATGCGTGATGTGGCTGAAATCTTGGAACAAATGGAACACGCTGAAGTGCGCCGTTTGATTACAGAAGATAAGGTACGTCCTGACGGTCGTAAGGTTGATGAAATCCGTCCTTTGGATGCGGTTGTTGACTTTCTTCCTCGTGTGCACGGTTCAGGTCTCTTTACTCGTGGGCAAACTCAAGCCCTTTCAGTCTTGACCTTGGCTCCGATGGGAGAAACTCAAATCATCGATGGTTTGGATCCAGAGTACAAGAAACGCTTTATGCACCACTATAACTTCCCTCAATACTCTGTAGGGGAAACTGGTCGTTATGGTGCACCAGGTCGTCGTGAAATTGGTCATGGGGCTCTTGGTGAGCGTGCCCTTGCTCAAGTCTTGCCAAGTTTGGAAGAATTTCCATACGCGATCCGCTTGGTAGCAGAAGTCTTAGAATCAAACGGTTCTTCTTCTCAAGCTTCTATCTGTGCGGGAACGCTTGCCCTTATGGCTGGTGGTGTGCCAATCAAGGCGCCAGTAGCAGGGATTGCTATGGGTCTCATCTCAGATGGAAATAACTACACTGTTTTGACAGATATCCAAGGTTTGGAAGATCACTTTGGAGACATGGACTTCAAGGTTGCCGGTACTCGTGAGGGGATTACAGCTCTTCAAATGGATATCAAGATCCAAGGGATTACTGCTGAAATCTTGACTGAGGCTCTTGCTCAAGCCAAGAAAGCGCGTTTTGAAATCCTTGATGTGATTGAAGCAACCATTCCAGAAGTTCGTCCAGAATTGGCTCCAACTGCTCCGAAAATTGATACCATCAAGATTGATGTCGACAAGATCAAGATTGTCATCGGTAAGGGTGGAGAAACCATCGACAAGATTATCGCTGAAACAGGCGTTAAGATTGATATCGACGAAGAAGGAAATGTGTCCATCTACTCTAGCGACCAAGATGCCATTAACCGAACCAAAGAAATCATCGCTGGCTTGGTTCGTGAAGCCAAAGTGGATGAAGTTTACCATGCTAAAGTTGTTCGTATCGAGAAATTCGGTGCCTTTGTCAATCTCTTTGACAAGACAGATGCCCTCGTTCACATCTCAGAAATGGCTTGGACTCGTACCAACCGTGTCGAGGACTTGGTAGCTATCGGTGATGAAGTCGACGTTAAGGTTATCAAGATTGATGAAAAAGGCCGTGTTGATGCTTCTATGAAGGCTCTTCTTCCTCGTCCACCAAAACCAGAACACGATGAAAAAGGTGAAAAGTCTGAACGTCCTCACCGTCCACGTCATCACAAGGACCACAAACCTAAGAAAGAAGTTACAGAAACACCAAAAGATTCAGAATAAGAAAAGGAGAAATGTATGGGATGGTGGCGCGAAACCATTGATATTGTAAAAGAAAATGATCCAGCGGCACGCAACAGTTTGGAAGTTTTGCTGACTTATCCAGGCGTCAAGGCCTTAGCTGCTCACCGTCTCTCGCATTTTCTATGGAATCATGGCTTCAAACTCCTGGCTCGAATGCACAGTCAGTTTTGGCGCTTTTGGACCCAAATCGAGATTCATCCGGGTGCCCAGATTGACTCAGGTGTCTTTATCGACCACGGTTCAGGTCTGGTGATTGGAGAGACGGCGATTGTTGAGACGGGAGTTCTCCTCTATCATGGTGTGACTCTTGGGGGAACAGGGAAAGACTGTGGCAAACGCCATCCGACTGTCCGTCGAGGCGCGCTCATCTCTGCTCATGCTCAAGTTATTGGCCCAGTGGAAATCGGTGAAAATGCCAAAGTCGGTGCTGCTGCAGTAGTCGTGGCAGACGTACCTAGTGATGTGACAGTTGTCGGTATTCCAGCTAAGATTGTTCGCGTTCATGGACAGAAGGATGAACCAACGATCCACGAAGTCGAAGAAAAACGAGAGTACTACGTCAATAAACTAGAGCAGGCTAGAGAAGCCAGTCACAGATCGTCGGGGTTGTAGAGAGTAGTAATGCCTTTTATCGAGAAACGCCTGATAAGGTCAAGCGTCGCTTGGCTGCTGGAGCCAAAGTGGTGGACATGGAAGCTTCAGCTATCATGGCTTGGAGTCAATTTCGCAAGAGTAAAGTCTATCAGTTCTTCTACACAGCTGACTATGTGGATCATCATAACCGAACCTGGGATGCTCGCCATGAAGAGCGGACAGCTGATGCCATGACTTTTTTCACTATCGCTTTGACAATAGCAAAGGAACTAGAAAGGTAACTACAAGAATGGCAGTATATTTTTACGGCTGTATCACCATGGATGGCTACTTGGCAGACACCCAGCACAGGATAGACTGGCTGCATCAGCTTGGTTCTGTAGAGGATACAGGCTATGATGATTTTTACAGGCAAATGGATATCACCATCATGGGCAAGCGGACCTTTGAGGAAATCCAAGATTTACAAGATGTAGAAAGTTTTTATCAAGCTACGGAAAACTATGTCTTTACGCATGATAGGCACCTGTCTGTCAGCAATTACCAGCCAGTAGCTGGGGATGTGGTGGACTTTGTTCAGCAGATTGACAAAGGCAAAAATGTCTTTGTGATTGGTGGTAATTCCTTGGTAGGACCGCTCTTGGATGCGAATCTTTTCGACCACCTCATTATTCAGATAGCACCCCTTATCCTAGGAAAGGGGGTTCCCCTCTTTACCCAAGAGGAGGGGCAGCGCTTTTACCAACTGGATAGCCTCAGACAATTTGGCCCTTTTGCAGAGCTGGTTTTCAGCCGAAAAAGTCAGAAATAGAGAAGGGAGTGGACTGCATGATTAAAATTTACGACACCATGTCTCGTGATTTGCGAGAATTTGTCCCAATCGAGGACGGAAAGGTTAAGATGTATGTTTGTGGGCCAACCGTTTACAACTATATCCACGTGGGGAATGCTCGTTCAACGGTAGCCTTTGATACCATTCGTCGCTACTTTGAATATCGTGGCTACGAAGTTTCCTATATTTCCAATTTTACGGATGTGGATGATAAGATTATCAATCGTGCCAAAGAAGAAGGCATCACGCCTCAAGAAGTTGCGGACAAGTACATCGCTGCCTTTCGTGAGGATGTGACAGCCTTGGGCGTGAAACCTGCGACTCGTCATCCGCGTGTTGTAGAGTTTATGGCGGACATCATCCGCTTTGTGGAAGACTTGATTGGAAAAGGATTTGCCTACGAGAGCCAAGGGGATGTCTATTTCCGTGTGGAAAAATCCCACAACTATGCTAAATTGGCCAATAAAACCTTGGAAGATTTGGAGCTAGGTGCTTCAGGTCGTACCGATGAAGAAACAGCTCGCAAGGAAAATCCTGTAGACTTTGCCCTTTGGAAAGGTGCAAAACCAGGCGAGATTTCTTGGGACAGTCCTTGGGGAACTGGTCGTCCGGGCTGGCATATCGAGTGTTCAGTCATGTCGACAGAGATTTTGGGAGATACCATTGATATCCACGGTGGTGGAGCCGACCTTGAGTTTCCGCATCACACCAATGAAATTGCCCAGTCAGAAGCAAAAACAGGCAAGACTTTCGCCAACTACTGGATGCACAATGGCTTTGTCAATATCGATAATGTCAAGATGTCTAAATCCTTGGGCAACTTCATTACGGTACACGATGCCCTCAAAACCATCGATGGTCAAGTGCTTCGTTTCTTCTTTGCCACTCAGCATTACCGCAAGCCTATCAACTTTACAGAAAAAGCAGTGCGGGATGCAGAGACTAATCTCAAGTATCTGAAGAACACTTACGAGCAACCATTTACTAGAAATGTAGATGCTCAAGAGTTGAAAGTCTTTAAAGATAAGTTTGTTGCAGCCATGGATGAGGATTTCAACTCTGCCAATGGTATCACAGTTGTCTTTGAAATGGCCAAATGGATCAATTCAGGCAACTATGATGCTGCTGTCAAGCAAGCTCTTGCGGCCATGTTGGAAGTCTTCGGAATTGTCTTTGTTGAGGAAGTTTTGGATGCAGAAATTGAAGCCTTGATTCAAAAACGTCAAGAAGCGCGTGCCAATCGTGACTTTGCGACAGCAGATCAAATCCGTGACCAATTGGCTGCTCAAGGAATTAAGCTCCTTGACACCAAGGATGGAGTGAGGTGGACTCGTGATTGATGTCAATCTCATTAACGGGATTGCGCTTGCCTTCGAAGGAGATGCGGTTTATTCCATGTATATCCGTCGCCATCTCATCCTTAAAGGCATGACCAAACCCAACAAACTCCACCAAGAGGCGACTAAGTATGTGTCAGCCAAGGCTCAGGCTCGCTTGATTTCCCTCATGTTGGAAGAGCAAGTCCTGACGGAAAAAGAAGAAGAAATCTACAAACGTGGCCGCAATACCAATAGTCACACAAAGGCTAAAAATGCAGATGTCGTGACTTATCGTATGTCCACGGGATTTGAGGCGGTCATGGGCTATCTCCATCTGACTGAGAATGTGGAGCGTCTAGAGACCTTGATTTCTTGGTGCATCCAAAAAGTGGAGGGCTAGGATATGATTGCAAAGGAATTACAGGACTGGTTTCCTGAAGCTCAGATTTCAGATCAGCCGATTGAGAAACCAGGCTATCTTACTCTCCCTTTAGCCTCTCAGCAGTGGATTTTACTGGAGGAAGCTGGGCTCAGCGAGCGTGAAAAGCAGCTGGTTGCCCTTTTGACCCAGCAAGAGCAGGCTCGTTCGCTCAATCCTTGGTATCCCTATCTGATTGAGGGGAAGGGGCAGGCACCGCAAGCTTTCAAAAAGATTCAGCTGGTTTATTGCCATCTATCCTATTACCAACAGGAAAATCTAGCCTCTTGGCTAGACATGATGCGGACTCTTTTTCCCAACTGCCAGACAGTGCTACAGGTCGGGGCTCAGGATTATGTATTTGTGCTTCAACAAGATAAGTACAGCTCTGTTCGCTCAATCTTATCTGATACGATTGAAGCGGTTGAGTATGACTTTGGCCTTCGTCTGTCGATCATGTTGGGGCAGGTGTGGTCTCAGACAGGCTATCAGGCCCTATCAGACTTGATCAAAGCGGAGCGGGATTTGTTTAAGACATGGTGGCGTCAGGGTCACCAAGGTGTACACACCTTTTCCCAACTCTATCTTTGGAGTATGGGAGAAAGACTAGTAGACCTGAAGGTAACCAAGGAATGCCTGCACCAGATGATCTTGGATCAGGATCAGATTCAGGAAATTATTCTCTCCCTTTGGGAAAACAGTGCTATTCTGACCAAAACAGCCCAGCAACTCTATCTGCACCGCAATTCTCTCCAATACAAGATTGACAAATGGGAAGAATTGACAGGGCTACAGTTGAAGGAGTTGACCGACCTTACCCTATGTTATCAGTTGATTTTACCAGATATTCTCTAAAGTTTTGTGCAAGTTGCACAGAACTTTTTAATTTTTTTGGTCACCTTGCCATAGAAATGTAAAGCGTTTTCATCTATAATGAAACTATCAAAATACAAAAGGAGTTCACCTCAATGGTAGAATTAAATCTTAAAAATATCTACAAAAAATATCCAAATAGCGAACACTACTCAGTTGAAGACTTCAACTTGGACATCAAAGATAAAGAGTTTATCGTTTTCGTAGGTCCTTCAGGATGTGGTAAATCAACAACTCTTCGTATGATTGCTGGTCTTGAAGACATCACAGAAGGTACTGCATCTATCGATGGCGTGGTTGTCAATGACGTAGCTCCAAAAGACCGTGACATCGCCATGGTATTCCAAAACTACGCTCTTTACCCACACATGACTGTATATGACAACATGGCTTTCGGTTTGAAATTGCGTAAATACAGCAAGGAAGATATCGACAAACGTGTGCAAGAAGCAGCAGCAATCCTTGGTTTGAAAGAATTCTTGGATCGTAAACCTGCTGACCTCTCAGGTGGTCAACGTCAACGTGTTGCCATGGGTCGTGCCATCGTCCGTGATGCAAAAGTGTTCTTGATGGACGAACCTTTGTCAAACTTGGATGCCAAACTTCGTGTATCGATGCGTGCTGAAATTGCGAAAATCCACCGTCGTATCGGAGCTACAACTATCTACGTAACTCACGACCAAACAGAAGCGATGACTCTTGCAGACCGTATCGTTATCATGTCAGCAACTAAGAACCCAGCTGGTACAGGTACTATCGGACGTGTAGAACAAATCGGTACCCCTCAAGAAGTTTACAAAAATCCAGTTAACAAGTTCGTTGCAGGATTTATCGGAAGCCCAGCTATGAACTTCATCAATGTGAAATTAGTTGGTGGTGAAATTGTTTCTGACGGTTTCCGCTTGAAAGTTCCAGAAGGAGCTTTGAAAGTTCTTCGTGATAAAGGCTACGAAGGTAAAGAATTGATCTTCGGTATCCGTCCAGAAGATGTGAATGCAGAACCTGCTTTCCTTGAAACATTCCCAGAATCAGTTGTTAAAGCAACTATCTCTGTATCAGAATTGCTTGGTTCAGAATCTCACCTTTACTGCCAAGTTGGTAAAGATGAATTTGTTGCAAAAGTGGATGCTCGTGACTACTTGCAAACAGGTGCAACAGTTGAACTTGGATTTGACTTGAACAAAGCGCACTTCTTCGACGTAGAAACTGAGAAAACAATCTACTAAGATGAATAAATAGAATAGCAAAGCACTGCAGAATTTCTCTTGCAGTGCTTTTTCTTTTAAATGCATAGGCTAGGCATGAAAACAGGCTTTTCTAGTTTTAATATTCTAAAAAAAGTGATAAAATGGTAGGAAGAATTGGAGAGAATAAATGCCGAAAGAAGTGAATTTGTCGGGCGATGAGGTTGTCGCTTTAACGCAAAAATATTTATCGAAAGAAGATGTTGCTTTTGTACATAAAGCCTTGGTTTACGCAGTTGAATGCCACAGTGGTCAGTACCGTAAATCTGGCGAGCCCTATATTATTCATCCCATTCAGGTGGCAGGGATTCTGGCTAAGCTCAAGCTGGATGCCGTAACCGTTGCCTGCGGTTTTTTGCATGACGTTGTTGAAGACACAGATGCGACACTGGATGATTTGGAGAGAGAGTTCGGTCATGATGTTCGGATTATCGTTGACGGGGTGACCAAGCTTGGTAAGGTTGAGTACAAATCACTCGAGGAACAATTGGCTGAAAATCACCGCAAGATGCTTATGGCCATGTCTGAGGATATCCGTGTTATCTTGGTTAAATTATCGGACCGTTTGCACAATATGCGGACTCTCAAACACCTGCGAAAGGACAAGCAAGAACGGATCTCCAGAGAAACCATGGAAATTTATGCACCACTTGCTCATCGTCTAGGGATTTCCAGTGTCAAGTGGGAGTTGGAAGATCTATCTTTCCGTTATCTCAATCCAACTGAGTTTTACAAGATCACCCACATGATGAAGGAAAAACGCAGAGAACGTGAGGCTTTGGTCGACGAAGTCGTAACCAAGTTGGAAGAGTACGCTACCGAACGCAATCTAAAAGGGAAAATCTATGGCCGTCCCAAGCATATCTACTCTATCTATCGCAAGATGCAGGATAAGAAGAAACGCTTTGAGGAGATTTATGACCTGATTGCCATTCGCTGTATCTTAGATACCCAGAGTGATGTCTATGCCATGCTGGGTTATGTGCATGAACTTTGGAAACCTATGCCAGGCCGCTTCAAAGACTATATCGCCAATCGTAAGGCCAATGG
The DNA here is from genome assembly GCA_905221295.1 of bacterium. Classification (GTDB taxonomy): domain Bacteria; phylum Bacillota; class Bacilli; order Lactobacillales; family Streptococcaceae; genus Streptococcus. The sequence continues at coordinate 201,160 of CAJNCP010000001.1, forward strand.
TTACCAGTCTATCCATACGACTGTCTATGGACCAAAAGGACCGATTGAATTCCAGATTCGTACCAAAGAAATGCACGAAGTTGCTGAGTACGGGGTTGCGGCTCACTGGGCTTATAAGAAAGGAATCAAAGGTCAGGTCAACAGCAAAGAGTCTGCGATTGGTATGAACTGGATCAAGGAAATGATGGAATTACAAGACCAGGCTGACGATGCCAAGGAATTTGTCGAGTCTGTTAAGGAAGAGTATCTGGCGGAGGAGATTTACGTCTTTACTCCAGATGGTGCAGTTCGCTCCCTTCCAAAAGATTCAGGCCCGATCGACTTTGCCTATGAAATCCATACCAAAGTCGGTGAAAAAGCGACTGGTGCCAAGGTCAATGGCCGTATGGTTCCACTGACAACCAAGCTCAAGACAGGGGATCAGGTTGAAATTATCACCAACCCCAACTCCTTTGGTCCGAGTCGTGACTGGCTAAACATGGTCAAGACCAGCAAGGCGCGCAACAAGATTCGTCAGTTTTTTAAAAATCAAGACAAGGAATTATCCGTTAACAAGGGCCGTGAAATGTTGATGGCCCAGTTCCAAGAAAACGGCTATGTAGCCAATAAGTTTATGGACAAGCGTCACATGGACGAGGTCCTTCAAAAGACCAGCTACAAGACAGAGGAAGCCCTCTATGCAGCCATTGGTTTTGGAGAAATTGGCGCTATTACCGTCTTTAACCGTCTGACCGAAAAGGAACGCCGCGAGGAAGAACGTGCCAAGGCCAAGGCGGAAGCAGAAGAACTTGTCAAAGGTGGCGAAGTTAAGGTCGAAAACAAAGAAACCCTCAAGGTCAAGCATGAGGGTGGTGTGGTCATTGAAGGTGCTTCAGGTCTCCTAGTTCGGATTGCCAAGTGTTGCAATCCCGTTCCGGGTGACGATATTGTTGGCTATATCACCAAGGGCCGTGGTGTGGCCATTCACCGCGTGGACTGTATGAACCTTCGCGCTCAAGAAAACTACGAGCAACGTCTCCTTGATGTGGAATGGGAAGACCAATACTCAAGCAAGGAATATATTGCTCACATCGATATCTATGGCCTCAACCGTACAGGGCTTTTGAACGATGTTTTACAAGTTCTCTCAAACACGACCAAAAATATCTCAACCGTTAATGCTCAGCCAACTAAGGATATGAAATTTGCCAATATCCATGTGTCCTTTGGTATCTCAAATCTCTCAACTCTAACGACAGTAGTTGATAAGATTAAAAGCGTGCCAGAGGTCTACTCTGTCAAACGGACCAATGGCTAAGATCTAGAAAGGATTTTTATGAAAATCGTCGTTCAACGAGTTAAGAAAGCTCAAGTGAGTATTGAAGGTCAGGTTCAGGGAAAAATCAATCAGGGGCTCTTATTGTTGGTCGGTGTAGACCCAGAGGACCGAGAGGAAGATTTGGACTATGCTGTCCGAAAGCTCGTCAACATGCGAATTTTTTCTGATGCAGAAGGTAAGATGAATCTGTCTATCACGGATATCAAGGGGGAAATCCTCTCTATTTCTCAGTTTACCCTCTTTGCGGACACTAAGAAAGGCAATCGTCCAGCCTTTATAGGAGCAGCTAAGCCTGATAGGGCATCAGACTTTTATGACGCTTTTAATCAAAAACTAGTACAAGAAGTGCCCGTTCAGACAGGTATCTTTGGAGCAGATATGCAGGTTGAGCTGGTCAATGACGGACCAGTCACCATCATTCTTGATACTAAAAATAGATAAGAAAACCAAGCCAGCTGGCTTGGTTTTTGTTTATAGACACTCCCAGAAAGAGATGTGTTTGTCGTAAAAGTCTGGATAGTTTTCTCTTAGGTGGCTAGCCGTTATATAATATAAAGTAGAATGACAGGAAGTAAAGACTGGAGTAAGAGAGTAGAAATATTGAGGGCCAGTGATGGCTAAAAAGACAAATAATAGAAGGTCAACGGAGAGAATCGCTAAGTAATAAAGGCGAATTTTTTTGTTCATCTGAGGATAAATCTCAGAGAAATGTTTTTTGAGTCGGAAGACCAAGCGAGACAGCAGTAGTCCCTGAGCAAGGATGAAAATGAAGCAAAAAATCAGGCCTCTCTCCAAAGAAAGTTCGTATCGGGGTCTGAAAGTTACCAACAGTAGCAAATCGCTGACTGCAATGGCTGCAAAATGGATTCTAAAGAGTTTTTTCATAGGAAGACCTCCCTCTTTTATCTAGCTTCATTCTACATCAAACGAATGGGACTTACAAGCAAAATGACAAAAAATTCCTGAAAGGAATTTCTTTCAGGAATAAGGGCTTAGTTGATTTTTTCGACATAGAGTTGTTTGGCGATATCGATGCTAACTTGGAGATCTTCACCTTTGTTGACCAGTGTAAAAGTATTGGAAAAATTATCAAACTGCTTGACCTGGATTTGGTCACCGATATGAATCTCATGCTTTTCTAAGTATTTAAGCAAGTCAAAGCTATCGTGAACCCGAGTCAGGAGATAGGTGCCGGCTTCTTTGGTATCTGCTAGAGGTAGATTGTTGATTTCAACCAAGAGCTCTCCCTTAGCTGGGATGGTTCCTCCGTGGGGACAGGTTTTAGGGAAACCCAGCAGTTTATCCAGTCTCTCTACGAAAAGATCGGATACAGTGTGCTCTAGGACCTCAGCTTCTTCGTGGATCTGATCGCTGGTATAGTCGAGATGGTGAACTAGAAAGACTTCAATCAACCGGTGTTTGCGATAGAGCTCGGAGACTAGTTTGAGGCCAATATCTGTCAATAGATAGCCATTCTCCTTGTCCTTGAGGATGAGATTTTCACTTTTCATGCGTTTGATCATCTCTGTTACAGCAGGCGGAGAGACTTGCATACGGGTAGCAATTTCTTTATTGGTGATTTTCTGCATCTCCGTACCGATTTCATAAATACATTTTAGGTAGTCTTCTTTATTTGGCGTCATTCGTTTCCTCTTGTCTTTTCTCTCCATCTAGTATATCAAAAAAAGCTAGATTTCTCTAGCTTTCTGTCATAATGCTTGTGATTTTAGTCTAGTTCTTTAACTGCAGCAATAGCAGCTTCAAAGTCTGGCTCCGTGTTGATATTGTCAACGTATTCTACATAACGGATGACATTGTCAGTATCGAGAACAAAGACGGCACGTGCAAGGAGATGCCATTCGTTGATCAAGAGGGCATAATCGCGCCCGAAAGAATGGTCAAAGTAGTCTGATAGCATGATGGCATTGTCAAGACCTTCAGCCCCACACCAGCGTCCTTGGGCAAATGGTAGGTCCATAGAAACAGTAAGAACGACGGTGTTGTCGAGGTTAGCTAGTTCTTGGTTGAATCGACGTGTTTGTGTTGAGCAGATGCCAGTATCGATAGAAGGGACAACGCTCAAGACTTTTTTCTTTCCATCAAAGTCAGATAGCGTTTTTTTAGAGAGATCGGTTGTTGTAAGAGAAAAGTCAAGTGCCTTGTCTCCGACTTGCAGTTGTTTACCTGTAAAGGTTACAGGATTTCCGAGAAAAGTGGTCATGAAACTACTCCATTCTTTTTTCTTTTATTTTACCGAGAATTGTCAGGTTTTTCCAATGATTTGACTGGAAAATGAAAACAAAAAAACGCCAGTTCATGCGAGAACGACGTTTTTTAATGGATTATTTTGACAAACCTTCAGCAATCTTGTCAAGGTTGTATTTCATCATGTTGTAGTAGCTGTCGCCTTCTTTACCTTCTTCAGCGATTGAGTCAGTAAAGATTTGTGCGTAGATTGGGATATTTGTGTCTTGTGAAACAGTCTTCATTGGACGGTCATCGACACTTGATTCAACAAAGAGTGATGGAACTTTTGTTTGGCGAAGTTTTTCAACCAAGGTCTTGATTTGTTCAGGTGTACCCTCTTCTTCCGTGTTGATTTCCCAGATGTAGGCACTTGGGACACCGTAGGCTTTAGAGAAGTATTTGAAGCATCCTTCGCTGGTTACGATGAGTTTCTTCTCAGCAGGGATATTGTTAAATTTCTCTTTGGCTTCCTTGTCCAGTTTGTCTAGTTTTTCAGTATATTCTTTGAGATTTTTTTCGTAGAATTCCTTGTTGCTAGGGTCCTTGGCAATGAGCTGTTTAGCGATATTTTTAGCATAAATCATCCCATTTTCAAGGTTGAGCCAAGCGTGTGGGTCTTCTTTGCCTTTCTCGTTTTGGCCTTCAAGGTAGATGATGTCTACACCGTCGCTGACTGCAAAGTAGTCTTTGTTTTCAGTTTTCTTGGCATTTTCTACCAATTTTGTAAACCAAGCATTGCCACCTGTTTCAAGATTGATACCGTTATAGAAAATCAAATCAGCTTGAGAGGTTTTCTTAACATCTTCAGGAAGTGGTTCGTATTCGTGTGGGTCTTGACCAACAGGAACGATACTGTGAAGATCAATCTTGTCACCAGCGATATTTTTGGTAATATCAGCGATGATTGAGTTTGTAGCAACAACTTTTAGTTTTTGACCAGAAGCAGCATCTTTTTTTCCGCTAGCACATGCTACAAGTGCAATGACGGAAAGAAAGAGTACAAGCAATGTACCTAATTTTTTCATTAGATTCCTCCAGAAGGGTTTCCCCGTTATTTAATGATTTTTTTGTTTTTCAGTTTCAAGTATCGTTGCTTAGGAGAGATAAAGAAACTGATTAGAAAGAAGCTGGCGGATGTGAGCACGATGCTGGATCCTGCTGCGAGATTGAAACTATAGCCGATAAAGAGCCCTACAACAGAAGCCAGAGCTCCTAGGCCTGATGAAAGAAAAATCATGCTCTTTAGGCTATTAGCATAAAGATAAGCCGTCGCAGCTGGGGTGATCAACATGGCCACGATAAGAATGGTTCCGACACTTTGCATGGCAGTGACTGACACAAGGGTCAAGAGCACCATGAGCAGATAGTGGTAGAAATTAACGGGCATTCCCATGGCTTTAGCCAGGAGCTCGTCAAAGGATGTAATCAATAGTTGTTTAAAGAAAATCCCGATAATCAAGAGAATCAATGCCCCCACACCAATGGTAATCCACATGTCCGTATCTTGTACAGCGAGGATATTCCCAAAAAGGATATGGAAGAGGTCTGTCGAACTCTTGGCAACACTAATCAAGATGACACCTAGGGCTAAGAAAGATGAAAAGGTAATACCAATGGCAGTGTCACTCTTGATGATAGAGTTTCCCTTGATGTAGGTAATGATGATGGAAGCCATCAAACCAAAGATGATCGCTCCAATAAAGAAATCAATTCCCAGGATAAAGGAAAGGGCTACGCCAGGCAAAACTGCGTGAGAGATGGCATCTCCCATGAGAGACATTCCACGCAGGATGATAAAACATCCCACAGCTCCAGCAACAACTCCGATGACAATAGCTGTGATCAAGGCGTTTTGTAGGAAATGGAAATTTTGCAATCCATCGATAAATTCTGCTATCATAGGTCACCTCCATTGAAAAAGAGTTTGCTACCGTAGGCCTTTTTGAGATTGGCCTCGGTAAAGGTTTCTTCGGTCGGACCAAGGTCTATTAATTCTCGATTGAGAAGCAAAACTTGGTCGAAATAATGGGGGACTTTACTGAGGTCATGATGGACGATGAGAACTGTTTTACCAGCTTTTTTAAGGTCTCTCAGCGTATTCATGATAATCTCTTCACTGATCGAGTCAATCCCGGCAAAAGGCTCATCTAAAAAGATGTAGTCAGCTTCCTGCACTAAGCAACGGGCAATCAAAACACGTTGGAATTGTCCTCCTGAGAGCTGGCTGATTTGGCGATCAGCATAGTCTGAGAGCCCAACGATTTCAAGTGCCTCTGCCACTTTTTTCCAGTGGCTGGCCTTTAAAGTATGAAAAAGCGGGATAGATGGATAGAGTCCCAGTGAGACACATTCCTTGACCTTGATAGGGAAATTGTAGTCGATATGGATTTTTTGCTCGACATAGGCAACTCGATGTAAAGATTTCTTGACTTCTTTGTCGTCGAGAAAGGCCTGACCTTCATGTGGGATAATTCCCAACATACCTTTTAATAAAGTTGATTTTCCAGCACCATTTGGACCAATAATTCCGGTAATCGTTGGTCCTTGGAGCACTAGTGAGATATCCTTTAGTGCCAACGTTTCTTTGTAGGAGACACTGAGGTGTTCAATACGTATCATAACAAATTCCTCCCTCCCGTATTTAATATACATTAAAAAAAAAATTAAGTCAAGTTAATTTTTAATAAAATAACAATAAAATGAAAGATACAAGAAATTTATTTTTGATTGCATTCCCTAGATTTTTTTGCTAAGCTAAGAATAAGTGAAAAAATGAAAGCGAGAACAAGATGACACGTTATCAAGACGATTTTTATGATGCAATCAATGGAGAATGGGAAAAAACAGCTGTCATTCCAGCTGATAAATCTCGAACAGGTGGCTTTATTGACCTTGATGAGGAAATTGAAGAGTTAATGTTGGAAACTACGGACAAGTGGTTGGAAGGCGAAGATGTTCCAGAGGACGCTATCCTCGCAAATTTTGTTAAGTACCATCGTATGGTACGTGATTTTGATAAGAGGGAAGCAGATGGAATCAAGCCTGTCCTTCCTCTGCTCAAGGAATACCAAGATTTGGAGAGCTTTGCAGATTTTACTAGTAAACTGGCAGAATTTGAACTAGCTGGTAAACCAAACTTCCTTCCATTTGGTGTATCGCCAGACTTTATGGATGCCAGAACCAATGTTCTCTGGGCCAGTGCACCAGGGACGATTTTACCAGATACAACTTATTACGCTGAAGACCATCCTCAGCGTGAGGAACTCTTGACTCTTTGGAAGGAAAGTAGCGCAAATCTTCTCAAAGCCTATGATTTTTCAGATGAGGAAATCGCAGACTTACTAGAGAAACGATTGGAATTGGACCGTCGCATTGCGGCTGTGGTGCTTTCTAACGAAGAAAGTTCAGAATATGCCAAACTCTACCATCCATATGCTTATGAAGATTTCAAGAAATTTGCTCCTGCCCTACCTTTGGATGATTTCTTCCAAGCAGTGATTGGACAGAATCCAGACAAGGTTATCGTAGATGAGGAACGTTTCTGGCAAACAGCAGAGCAATTCTATAGTGAAGAAGCGTGGCCTTTGCTTAAGGCAACCTTGATATTAGCTGTGGTGAATCTTTCAACCAGCTATCTCACAGACGAGATTCGTGTCTTGTCAGGTGCCTATGGACGTGCCCTTTCAGGTGTTCCAGAAGCTCAGGACAAGGTCAAGGCAGCCTATCACTTGGCCCAAGGTCCTTTCAAGCAAGCTCTTGGTCTCTGGTATGCGCATGAAAAATTCTCCCCAGAAGCTAAGGCTGATGTAGAGAAAAAAGTGGCGACTATGATCGATGTTTATAAGGAACGTTTGGCTAAGAACGACTGGCTCACTCCTGAAACGCGTGATAAGGCCATTGTCAAACTCAATGTCATTAAGCCTTATATTGGTTATCCAGAAGAGCTACCAGCCCGCTACAAGGACAAAGTAGTGGATGAAACTGCCAGCCTCTTTGAGAATGCCCTAGCCTTGGCGCGTGTGGAAATCAAGCATAGCTGGAGCAAGTGGAACCAACCAGTTGACTACAAGGAGTGGGGCATGCCAGCACACATGGTTAATGCCTACTATAATCCTCAGAAGAACTTGATTGTCTTCCCAGCGGCCATTTTACAGGCTCCATTCTATGACTTGCATCAGTCGTCCTCAGCTAACTACGGAGGGATTGGTGCTGTTATTGCCCACGAGATTTCTCATGCCTTTGACACAAATGGTGCTTCTTTTGATGAAAATGGTAGTCTCAAGGATTGGTGGACAGAAAGCGACTATGCTGCCTTTAAAGAAAAAACGCAGAAAGTCATTGACCAGTTTGATGGGAAAGAATCTTACGGCGCAAAAATTAACGGAAAACTAACTGTATCAGAAAACGTTGCCGACCTAGGAGGGATCGCCGCAGCCCTTGAAGCTGCTAAGAGAGAGCCAGACTTCTCTGCTGAAGAATTCTTCCACAACTTTGCTCGTATCTGGCGTATGAAAGGCCGTCCGGAGTTGATGAAACTCATGGCCAGTGTCGACGTGCACGCGCCTGCTAAACTCCGTGTCAACATCCAAGTACCAAACTTCGATGACTTCTTTACAACTTATGATGTCAAAGAAGGCGACGGTATGTGGCGTTCACCAGAGGACCGTGTGATTATTTGGTAAGACAAAAACCAAGGAAATTATCCTTGGTTTTTTGTTTGCTAGAAAAAGGGATTAAAGGTCTTTTCGTGAGCGATCGTCGTAGCTGGACCATGCCCAGGGTAGACATCGTAGTTAGGAAGAGTAAAGAGTTGCGTCTGAATGCTATGGAGGAGTTGTTCCGTGCTACCTGTAGGAAGGTCTGTCCGTCCGATGGTTTCTCGGAATAGAGCATCTCCCGTCAAGACTAGATGAGCATCAGGAAAGACCAGGGAAACACCGCCAATAGAGTGCCCTGGGGTCGGTAGAACTGTAAAACGAAATTCCTCAAGCTGGTATTCCTCATGAAAGACAAAGGTGTGCTCTGCTGGTTTTGCGACCACATCTGCCATATCATCGTGACGAGGGAGACCAGAGAGATTATCGACTGGAGTATAAAGCCAAGATGCTTCACTCTCTGCTACATAAACTGGAGGATTTCCAAAAGTTTCACGAACCAAGTCCAGACTCATAATATGGTCGTAGTGGGTGTGGGTCAGGAGAATCGCACAGACGGGTTTGTTGATTTTCTCAATAGTCTTGCGAATAGCTTCCCAATGGCTACCTGGGTCAACCACAATCAGCTGTTGGTCTCCTTCCAGATAATAAGTGTTTTCATAGGCAACGGGATTCACGGTTTTATGGATTTTCATAGGATTTCCTCTTTTAAAGAATGTGCTGATATCAGTATAACACAGAAGAGAAGTCTTAGGGGATTAGAAGATCCGTCTTTTTTGATTAATGGGCTGCTATCTTTAGTTTCATTTTAAACCATTATAATTAAAAGTTTCAAAATGAAACCAGTCCACTTAAGTAAACACCTCGTTAATACTGAATTTTTCGACTCTTAAATACTGAAACGGGTTAATCATTACTGAGCAGAAAAGAGTAGCAAAGAAATGAGCTGTCTCCAAATATTAGAATTATCTGCCTAACTTTCGGGGTACGGATTAGATTGCATTTTTAGTTCAGAACAACAAAAAAACTTATAAATCAAGGTTTTAGCTGTTGATGTTTATTCCCTTACACGGACTTTTACATTGAGAACCAATTAGTTTTGAAGTCCCTTTACTTAGGAACTAAAGAAAAATAGAGTTAGATAGCTCACTGTTTGGTTTGAAACAATTTGATTTTATCATTGCGGTAAAGGATTAAATCTTGAGCTTTTTCAAGTGTATAGCCTTTTTCAGATACTGACTTCACTTTCTTCTCATCAAAATAGTAGCCAGTCAAACCAGTGATTTCTTCTGATAAGGTAAGGTAGTAGCCTGTTTCAATCCCTTCATCTAGATCTTTTGAAAGTGACTTCATCAAGCGCCCAAAGAGAGATTTTTTCGTCTTTTCGTCACTGGAATCATTTCCCAAGTTAGTTGAGATGAGTCCTGGATGATAGGCATTAACAGTGATATTTGAACCTCTTAAAAAGAACTCTCTGGCTAGATAGCGTGTCATCCAAATGGTGTAGAGCTTCGAATTATTATAAGCTAATCCTGGATTGTATTCTTTCTCAAATCCAAAATCCAAATCCTTGACCTTGGCAAAATGATGCATATAGGAAGAAGTATTAATGACACGGCTGTCAACCGCTTTTTCTAACAAGGGACTTAGCTCAGTTGTTAAAATATAGGGAACCAGAACGGATAACATAAATGTCAACTCGACATTTTCAGCACTCGCTTTTCGTTCTTTTCCAGCATACAGGCCTGCGTTGTTAAACAAGACATCAATACTTTGAAAGTCTCGCTTGATTTCCTCTACAAATCGATAAACATCGTCTAATTTTGAAAACTCTGCCTCTCAAGGAAACTGCCCGAACCTCTTGAGTAGCCAATTCCAGCTTTTGAGGATTGCGACCATGGAGGATGACCTGATGGCCTTCACTGGCTAATTTCTTTGCCAAATGTTTACCGATACCGTCAGTAGCACCTGTAATCAGAATCGTTTTGACCATCTTAGTCCTCCAAGAAAGTTTTTAATTCTTTTGAAAATTCGTCTGCAAATTGGAAAATCGAACCGTGACCAGCATGTGGATAGATGATGAGCTTACTATCTTTTATTTTCTCATGCATATCATAAGAATTTTCTGTTGGAACCTGCATATCCTTATCTCCGTTGACGATTAAGGTTGGTTGAGTGATAAATTTTAGGTCGTCTTGAGGGTCTTTCCCCCAACGTTTAATAGCTTTGAGTTGAGTTAGGAATCCTGGTACGTTCATGTCTTTATCCGTAAATTCCTTGGTTCGCACCCCCATTCGTCCGAGGACTTTCAAAGCTTCGATTTTCCCTTGTTCATCATGACTATAGAAAATATAGCGTTTAGGATCGATGCGCTCGAGTCCCGCTTTAAACATATAGTTAAAGGTTTTCCCTGTTACCTTATCAACCTCTTTTCCACCTCGAGGTCCTGTTCCAGCTAAGATTAAACGGTTGACCAAATTAGGTTTGATTCGGATGATTTCTTGTGCAATCATACCTCCCATTGAAAGACCTAGGAGGTTGATTCTATCGTAACCAAGGGCTTAAATAAAGGCAATTGTCTGCTCAGCCATTCCAGGAATCGTCGGAGCCACTTTTCCTTGACTAGCACCGACACCAGGAAGGTCGGCCACAATCACATGGTGCTTTTCAGCAATTAAGTCCAAGAGTTTTGGATCCCAGTTGTCGAGAGTTGCCCCCAAATGGACCAGCATCAGAAGAGGTAGTTTTGATTTGCCTTTGCTGAGTTCGCGATAGGCGATTTTGTTCCTGTCGACTGTGATGTATTGAGTTTTAGTTGTAAGATATGACATTGTGTTTCCCTTTTTATTTCTTAAAGCTGAGGACTGTTTTTCCACGTGAGCGACCATTAGCTACCTTGTCTAAGGCGCTATTTACCTTTTCAAATGGATAGACTGTATCGATAGAGGGTTTGATTTCTAATTTACTAAAGAGGTCAGCTATCTCTTGTAATTGAGCGCCGTTGCTTTCTACAAAGATAAAATGGTAGTGAGCGCCGTATTTGTCAGCCATCTTATCAAATTTGCGACCTGCTAAGCCAAGAATAATCTGTTTCCATTTTGGTAGATTCATACGTTTGGCAAAGGCACCGTTTGGCATGGCACGAAGGGACACAAGGTGACCACCTTTTTTCATAATAGACATTTGTCTTTCAGTTTCAGCCCCACCAAGAGTATCTATAACATAATCCACTTGCCTAACAGTTTTTGTATAATCCTCTGTTTTGTAATCGATAAAGCGGTCTGCTCCGAGGTTCAATACACGCTCAGCGCTATCTCCAGAACCGTTGGTAATGACCTTCAAACCTTTGGCTTTGGCAATCGGAATGGCCATTCCACCGACACCTCCAGTACCACCAGAGATAAAGATAGTCTTGCCAGCTTGAGCGCCCATGAGGTCAAGAGCCTGCATGATAGTCAAGGCAGTAAGAGGAACAGTAGCAGCTTCCTCGTCTGATAGATAGTCTGGAACCTTGGCTAGTGCCTGACTATCGACAGCTACGTATTCTGCAAAGGCGCAAATATGGTCAAGCGGTAGACGTCCAAAGACACGGTCCCCTACTTGAAAGTTCTCGACCTTCTTGCCAATGCTTGCAACGATTCCAACAACTTCATTACCTGCAGTTTGAGGGAGCTTGTAAGGGACAATCATCTTGACCTCTCCACGAGAAATCATGTTATCCAGAGAATTGACACCAGCTGCAGAGACTTTGACTAAGACTTGTTTGTCTGTAATACTTGGTTTAGCGACTTCTGTGATGTTCAGTGTGATATTGTTTTTGTTATAAGTAGTATGTTGTGCGACTTTCATAAGTTTCTCTTTTCTTTTTTAATACGATTCAATATACTTGCATCTGATACAAGTATATGTTGTTTCCAATAAAAACTGACTTGCTATCAAATCAGTTTCGGACTTGTTTGGCTTGTTTATATAAATTGTCAATGACATCTTCTAAAGTTTGATTTGCTAATTCCTTCTCTAGTTGAGATTCGGCACTAGCGAAAAGCGGTGAAACTGCTCCTTGGATATGTTTTCCAACGGGGCAATCAGGGTTGCTATTTTGGTGAACAGGAAATAAGCTAATATGATTGATTTCTTGAGTTGCATAATAGATCTCAAGTAAAGTCATTTCCTTTGGAGATTTACTGAGTTGATAGCCGGTTTTTCCTTGCTGGGAACTAATCAAGCCTGCATTTTTCAAAAGGGCAATCACCTTTCGAATGTAACTAGCATTGGTCCCAACACTGGTAGCCAGTGCTTGAGAACTTAGGGTTTCCTTGCTCTCGCTAATCATTGTTAGGATATGTAAAGCAACTGAGAATTTTGTATCCATATAAACTCCTTTAGTTAACCTGTATCTAGCACAAGAACAAGTATATCACAATTAAAAAGAAAAGCAAGACTTTTGTTTTTAATTTTAAATAATTTTTTGAAGAGTGTCATAAGATTAAAGATGTCTGGAAAGGGTGTTCGCAACATTATTTCTTGACGATCTTTTGGTAGAATAAAAGTAGGGAGGATACAAAAAAGCCTTGAAACCAAGGCTTTTCCTGTTGATTTAGATGCCCCCTGCAGGGCTCGAACCTGCGACCCATAGATTAAGAGTCTACTGCTCTACCAACTGAGCTAAGGAGGCAAAGAAAAAGCTGTATTGGTGCCGAAACTTCACGGTTTGTATTGAACCCGCGCAATTAAGCAGGTGGGCAACTCGCTCTAACTGAAGCTGTTTCCGTGTGAGACGGCCTACATGCTGTTAGAAGACTTTTGTTTCCCTAATAATACAAAAAATAGTCGGTCAACACTTAAGTGTGAAGTCGTACACCACAGCGTTTCTATGTTTATATGATACCACTTTTTCAAAAAAAATCAAGAGGAAAATGCAATTATTTGAAAAGGATTTCACAAGTCCCGTAATTTATCAATGGTTTCCTTGCGTTGCGCCAAAGCCCGTTCGTATTTGCCAGTATCTTCCGGAGTGAAGTAGTGCTGGTCTTTGATTTTTTCTGGCAGATAGTCTTGCTTGACCCAGTTTCCAGGATAGTTGTGCGGATAGAGATAGTTTTGCGCATTCCCAAGTTCCTTGCTTCCACTGTAGTGTCCATCGCGCAGGTGTCGTGGAATGGGCAAGTGACCTGATGTTTTGAGGTCAGCAAGAGCCTTATCCATAGCCACATAGGCTGAGTTGGATTTGGGAGAAAGGGCCAAATCAATCACCACATTGGAAATGAGGATGCGAGCTTCGGGGAATCCAATCTTTTGAGCAGCATCTAGAGCAGTTACGGTATGAATCTGGGCTTCAGGATTGGCCAAACCGATATCTTCATAAGCAATAACAGTCAAGCGACGAGCGAGACTAGGAAGATCCCCAGCCTCAATCAAGCGGGCTGCGTAGTGGAGACTGGCATCGACATCCGAGCCGCGGATGGATTTTTGCAGGGCAGAAAGGACATCATAGTGCCCATCCCCGTCTTTGTCCATGGTAATGTAACTCCTCTGCAGGCTATTTTCCATGATATCAAGAGTGATATGGCGGATACCCTTGTCATTCTCAGGAGTGGAGAGAACAGCCAAGTCCAGTGAGTTAAAGGCAGAACGCAGGTCTCCGTTTGTAGAGGTTGCGATGAAATCAAGGACATCCTCATCTAGTTCTACTGGGAAATCAAAACCACGCTCAGGGTCAGTTAGGGCGATTTGAATCGCTTCTTTGACATCTTGATTGGACAAGGGTTCGAGTTCAAAAATCTGGACACGGCTACGGATGGCAGGAGTGACAGAAAAGAAGGGATTTTCAGTCGTAGCGCCAATCATGATGACCAGACCACTTTCCAAGAGTGGCAGAAGAAAGTCTTGCTTGGTCTTATCGAGACGATGAATCTCGTCCAGTAACAGGACTAATCCTCCAGAGAATTTAGCCTCTTCAGCGATTTCTTGGAGACGTTTTTTACTATCAACAGTGGCATTGAAGGTCCGAAAGGCATACTTGGTCGTTCCAGCGATGGCTGAGGCAATACTGGTTTTGCCGATTCCTGGAGATCCGTAGAGAATCATGGAGGACAGACGATTGGCTTCCACCATGCGACGGATAATTTTTCCTGGTCCGACCAGATGCTTCTGACCGATGACCTGGTCGATGGTTTTTGGGCGCATGCGAAGCGCGAGATTGTCTGGCATAGCAGTCCTTTCTAACATGGATTTTCTGATGTATATGTGGTAAGATGGTAGTATCTATTTTAGCATATTTCCGAGCAATCGGGGCGATTAAAGAGTCGCATAGAAAGAGGACAAAATGGCAACATACGGATTTTTAGATGTTTTAGAGGAAGAATTGGAGAAGAACTTTCCCTTTGACTTTGAGATTAGTTGGGACAAACGCAACCACGCGGTTGAAGTGAGTTTTCTCTTGGAAGCACAAAATGCTGCAGGGGTGGAGATGGTGGACGAGGACGGAGAGGTGTCATCAGACGACATTCTCTTTGAGGAAGCGGTACTCTTTTACAATCCTGCCAAGTCAACCGTCAATGAAGAAGACTATCTGACTGTCATCCCTTACCTGCCTAAAAAAGGTTTTTCACGTGAGTTTTTAGCTTATTTTGCCCTTTTCCTTAAAGATACTGCCGAGGTTGGGCTGGATGCGCTCATGGACTTTTTGGAAGATCCAGAAGCAGAAGAATTTGTCATGGAATGGAACCAAGAAGTATTTGAAGAAGGAAAAGTTGGCTTGGAAGAAGGAGAGTTTTATCCTTATCCGAGATACTAGAGACTAGGGGAGAAAGTATATGAAGAAAATAGGCTTGTCTTTTATTTCTGGTCTGTCCTTTGTTTTTTTAATGCTGGGATTTGTTTTTGGGACGATTGCCTTTAAAGAGCTAGATTTCTCGTTAGTCTTTGTTCCAGGCTATCTATTTACTTTTTTCAGCATTTATCTGATATTTATCCTTCATGAGCTAGGTCATGCATTTTGCGGTTACCTGACAGGCTATCGCCTGGTGGCTTTTGGATTAGGAAACTTTCTTTTGACCAAAAAGTCAGGCAAGTTTCATCTGAGTCGAACAGCCGTTCTGAAAAATGTTGGTGCTCAGTATATTGGATTAAAAGAAGATGAAAGTGATCAAAGGATCATCCTGATGCTTGCAGGAGGCTTGATTGTCCATCTTGGTTTGATTTTATTGGCGCTATTGTATGGAATTTTGACAGCTAACTGGTATTTTGCAGCTACTTGGATTTGTCTAAATCTATCTTTTCTTCTCATCAATGCTAAGCCAGTTGGGATTACCGATGGAGCGAAAATCTGGGAATTGCTACAACACCCTGAAAATACCAAATACGCCTACTCGGTGTTGAGGCATTCTGCCCAGACCTTGCTAGCTCCTCAAGAGTATGATTTGAAAGACTTTATCATTCCTGTTGATGAGGATGCAAGAGGGAGTTTTGCTGAAAGCATTCAGATTTTTCAGGGACTAGTTTTCATATTCGATGGTCAGATAGAGACTGCCAAAAAACACTTTCAGTCTTTATTAGATAAAACAGACAATCCGATGTCTCAAACTCTTTCCCAATTATACCTTCTCCAAATTGCCTTGCTTGAAAGGGATTATGAGAAAGCAGAAGAATATGCAAGTAATCGAGGAGTCAAGTCCTTCTTATCTCTAAAAATGGCAGATACGCAGATAATGCAAGCCTGGTACCAATTTCTGGTAAAGAAAGATATGGATCAGACTGACAAGGCTATAAAAATTGCTAGAAAAAACATGGTGACCAGCCGTTTGGTGCGGGATGAGAAACGTTATTATGAAAACTGGTTAGCAGAGTTGGAGAAAGAATTATCCGAAGGAGTCTAATATGGAAATAGAAATTTCTGATTTTACAGGTTGCAAAATTGCCCTCTTTTGTGGTGATAAGCTCCTAACTATCTTACGCGATAATAAATCAGGTATTCCATTCCCTAATACCTGGGAACTGCCAGGTGGTGGCCGTGAAGGGGATGAAAGTCCTTTTGAGTGCGTGGCGCGTGAAGTTTATGAAGAACTGGGGATTCGTCTGACTAAAGATTGTCTGATTTGGAGTAAGGTGTATCCAAGTATGCTTTTTGAGGGGAAGGAGTCCGTCTTTCTAGTTGGCAAGTTGGCTCAGGAACAATTTGACAAGATTGTCTTTGGTGACGAAGGACAGGGATACAAACTGATGAGTATTGAGGAATTTCTTGGCTCAGATAAGGTTGTACCCCAGTTGCAGGATAGAGTGAGGGATTATTTGGAGGAAATAAAATGATTTTTGCAATTGCAACAACGACGTTAAATAAGGAAGTTAAACGCAAACTAAAAACTGGACAATATTCTAGAGAAGAAGCTACATTCATCTATATGGAATATTTAAAGTTAAAGAAGCAGAGAGAAAGTGGTACGAAAGTAGCTGGGATTTCTATGGCTGTTATTTGGGTATTAATGCTTGTTATACCCTTACTGAGTGGTAGAGGTCTCGTACTGCCCCTTTCAGTATATTTTTTATTTTTGATACTGTTTGCAGGAATTGTTCTATTTGTTTATTATCTTATGTTTGGTATTTTTAAACAGCAGATTCATAGCGCAATGAAAGAACACTATACAGATGTGATTGAGGAATTTGAGGGTCAGTAAAACAGCGTGTGGAAGAGCATAGGAAGCGAGTTGAGAGAATGAATTTGGAGGTATTAGTATGATTCAGATTATCCGAGCAGGAGCAGAGGATTTAGAAACCGTAATTGCAATTCAAAGAGCTAGCTTTAAGGCTGTCTATGAAAAATACCAAGATGAGTATGATCCTTATCTCGAGGATCGTGAACGAATCAAGTGGAAATTGGTTGAGCGTCCTAATAGCTATTACTACTTTGTGAAAGAAAAGGACGAAAATATCGGATTTTTACGAGTTCAGACCAATGAAGAATTGACGGAGGCTTGGTTGGGAACGGCAGCGATTTTGCCCCAGTATCAAGGAAAAGGTTATGGTTCTGAGGGATTGAGATTGCTGGAAAAGGAATTTCCGACGATTAAGCAGTGGGATTTATGTACGGTATTACAGGATGCGGGCATGGTCGCTTTTTATGAGAAAAATGGTTACCATCAAACTCATATCGAGCCTGAAAAAGAAGGTATGGATATGGTTTACATGAATAAAATGATTGATAAATAGAAAGGATGGTTCGGTTAAATTTCTAAACTGAACCCGCCCTAAACACTGTGCCAAAAAGATAAACTTCTCTTAGACACAAGCGTCTTCAGAGAGTTTCCTATTTTGGTTTTGTGTTTTACGGGCTTGGTATCTTAATTATGGAAACATGGCAAGAGTTAAAAGTTACAGTGAAGCGCGAGGGAGAGGAGCTGGTCTCCAATCTCTTGATTGAGTTAGGGGCGCAAGGTGTTGCGATTGAAGATAGTATGGACTATGTGGGGAATGTCGACCGTTTTGGTGAGATTTTCCCAGAGGTTGAGCAACAAGAAGAAATCATAGTGACCGCCTACTATCCGAATACGGTTGATGTAGCAGTGGTTGAGGCAGATTTGCAGGCTCGCCTAGCAGAATTGACAGATTTTATGGATTTGGGAGATGTCAAGATGGGTACAACAGCCTTGGCTGAGGAAGACTGGGCAGACAACTGGAAGAAATATTATGAACCAGCTCGCATCACTCATGATTTGACCATCGTGCCATCATGGACAGACTATGAGGCGACTGCGGGAGAAAAGATTATCAAGCTGGATCCAGGCATGGCTTTTGGTACTGGGACGCATCCAACGACCAAGATGAGCCTCTTCGCCTTGGAGCAGGTCCTTCGTGGGGGGGAAACGGTTTTAGATGTGGGGACTGGATCAGGTGTCCTTTCTATTGCCAGCTCGCTTCTGGGTGCTAAGGAAATCTTCGCCTATGACTTGGATGATGTGGCAGTTCGGGTGGCTCAGGAAAATATTGAACTTAATCCTGGCATGGAAAACATCCACGTTGCTGCTGGAGATTTGCTCAAGGGTGTGGAGATTGAGGCAGATGTCATCGTGGCTAATATCTTGGCGGATATTCTCATTCACCTGACAGAGGATGCTTATCGCTTGGTCAAGAATGAAGGCTACCTGATTATGAGTGGGATTATCAAGGACAAGTGGGATATGGTGCGCGAGTCAGCTGAGTCAGCTGGATTTTTCCTTGAAACTCACATGATTCAAGGGGAATGGAATGCCTGTGTCTTTAAGAAAACCAAGGATATTTCTGGTGTGATTGGAGGCTAGCATGCAACAGTATTTTGTCAAAGGTAGTGCAATCTCTCCTGTGACCATTGAAGACAAGGAAACCAGCAAGCATATGTTTCAGGTTATGCGCTTAAAAGAAGATGAAGAGGTGACCTTAGTATTTGATGATGGCATCAAGCGTTTGGCGCGCGTGCTGGATGTAGAAGCTCGTCAGTTTGAGTTGGTTCAAGAATTAGCTGACAATGTGGAACTGCCAATCCAAGTGACTATCGCATCAGGTTTTCCTAAGGGAGACAAGCTGGAGTTTATCACTCAGAAAGTAACAGAACTCGGTGCCAGCCAAATCTGGGCCTTTCCTGCCGAATGGTCCGTTGCTAAGTGGGATGGTAAGAAATTGGGTAAAAAGGTTGAAAAACTAGAAAAAATCGCCCTTGGAGCAGCAGAGCAAAGCAAGCGTAATCTGATCCCAAGTATCAAGCTTTTTGAGAAAAAAGCAGATTTTCTAGCCCAACTGGACCAGTTTGACTCTATCATAGTGGCCTATGAAGAATCAGCAAAAGAAGGGGAAGCCGCTGCGCTACTGCAAGTAGTTTCTGGTCTTGAAAAAGGAGCCAAATTGCTCTTTATCTTTGGCCCAGAAGGCGGTCTCTCACCTGCAGAAATTGAGAGTTTTGAAGCTAAAGGAGCCGTTTTGGCAGGCCTAGGTCCTCGTATTTTGCGAGCAGAAACAGCGCCGCTTTACGCCCTATCAGCCCTTAGTGTTTTAGTAGAATTAGAGAAATAAGAGGAAGAAAATGGAACAAAAACACCGTTCAGAATTTCCAGAGAAGGAACTTTGGGATTTAACAGCCCTATACCAAGACCGTGAGGATTTCTTGCGTGCAATCGAGAAAACGCGCGAAGATATCAACCAATTTAGCCGTGATTACAAGGGCAATCTTCATACTTTTGAGGATTTCGAGAAGGCCTTTGCGGAATTGGAGCAAATCTATATCCAGATGAGTCATATCGGCAATTACGCCTTTATGCCTCAGACGACAGACTATAGCAATGAAGAGTTCGCCAATATCGCCCAAGCTGGGATGGACTTTGAGACAGATGCCAGTGTAGCCTTGACCTTCTTTGACGACGCCTTGGTGGCTGCAGACGAGGAAGTCTTGGACCGTTTGGGTGAGCTGCCACACTTAACGGCAGCCATTCGTCAGGCCAAAATCAAAAAAGCTCACTATCTAGGGGCTAATGTGGAAAAGGCTTTGACAAATCTGGGTGAAGTTTTCTACAGTCCACAGGACATTTATACTAAGATGCGAGCTGGGGACTTTGAGATGGCTGACTTTGAAGCCCATGGCAAAACCTACAAAAACAGCTTTGTGACCTATGAAAATTTCTACCAAAACCACGAGGACGCTGAGGTTCGTGAGAAATCTTTCCGCTCCTTCTCAGAGGGACTTCGTAAGCACCAAAATACGGCTGCAGCAGCCTATTTAGCCCAAGTCAAGTCTGAAAAACTCTTGTCAGATATGAAGGGCTACGACTCAGTCTTTGATTATCTCCTAGCTGAGCAAGAAGTGGACCGTGCCATGTTTGACCGCCAGATTGACCTCATCATGAAGGATTTTGCGCCAGTTGCTCAGAGATACCTTAAGCATGTTGCCAAGGTGAATGGTCTTGAAAAGATGACCTTTGCAGACTGGAAATTGGATTTGGACAGCGCTCTTAATCCTGAAGTGACTATTGACGACGCCTATGACTTGGTCATGAAGTCAGTAGAACCTTTGGGACAAGAATATTGTCAGGAAGTTGCTCGTTATCAAGAGGAACGATGGGTGGACTTTGCTGCTAATAGTGGCAAGGATTCTGGTGGTTATGCAGCGGATCCATATCGCGTGCACCCTTATGTCCTCATGAGCTGGACTGGTCGTTTGAGTGATGTCTATACCTTGATTCATGAAATTGGGCATTCTGGTCAATTTATCTTTTCAGACAATCACCAAAGCTACTTTAATGCCCACATGTCGACCTACTACGTTGAAGCGCCATCAACCTTCAATGAATTGCTTTTAAGTGATTACTTGGAGCACCAATCTGATGACCCGCGTCAAAAACGTTTTGCCCTTGCTCACCGCTTGACAGATACCTACTTCCATAATTTCATCACCCACCTCTTGGAAGCAGCCTTTCAGCGTAAGGTTTATACATTGATTGAAGAAGGGGAAACCTTTGGAGCAAACAAACTCAACAGCATTATGAAGGAAGTCTTGACAGATTTCTGGGGAGATGCCATTGAAATTGACGACGATGCGGCTTTGACTTGGATGCGCCAAGCCCACTATTACATGGGCTTGTATAGCTACACCTACTCTGCTGGCCTTGTCATCTCAACAGCTGGTTACCTTCATCTGAAACATTCAGAAACTGGAGCTGAAGACTGGCTTAATCTCCTTAAATCAGGTGGTAGCAAGACACCGCTTGAGTCAGCCATGATTATCGGTGCTGATATTTCAACAGACAAACCGCTCCGTGATACCATCCAGTTCTTGTCTGATACAGTTGACCAGATTATCGCCTATAGTGCTGAGTTGGGAGAGTAGATACTTATTCCGTGAGGAATTCGTCGGCGAATATGTTAGACTAGTTAGGAATAATCTATCAAAGAGGAAATAATATGAAAAATAAGCCCCTACTAGTGACTGTTGCAGTCTTGTCTTTAGTTAGTCTTGTTGCTTGTAGCAGTCCAAAGAAAGAGTCCCGTATGTCATCATCTTCGGAATCTAGTTCCACTAGTGTGGTGAAAGAGACTACAGAATCGAGTAGTAAGATAAAGGAAAAAATATCAGATGGTGATCAGAGTCCTGAAGAAACTAAACGAATCGGTTCAGCAGATTATGGATATGTCAACATCCCGAGTGACTGGAAAAAATATGAATATGAAGAAGGTGGAGATAACATCCAATACATAGATCAGAGTGGTACTAATGCTATTATTTTAAATGCCTCCAATAGAGAAAAAGCAAATGTAGCTGAAGGAGAGGAATTTAGTGCTGAGATGATGGCTCAAAGATTTGAAAGTGCCATGAAAGGAAAAAATAAAGTTGTTAAGGTTTCAAGATCTTCTGCTACTGTTGGAGGAAACGATGCAATTCAAGTAAATATGAGTCTTAAATCAGGAAATTATACTATTCTTTGGACGTTCAAAAAGGATGATAAGGTGTATATGATTTCGTGTGTTTGCGATGAAAAAACAATAGCTCAATTGACAACTTATGTCAAAGAGACTTGGAGCTTTGATGGAACAGGTGCTGTGTCGGATTAATGAAGAGTGTCAGGTAGCTGTACTGACCCCAAAAGCTAGATAAATAATTTAAGAAAAGGATTTAGTTCTGTATTGCACAGGACTAAGTCCTTTTAGTTTGACTTTAATTCGTTTATTGTTGTAGTAATCAATATAGTCTACAATGGCTTGTTCCAATTGCTTAAGCGACTGAAACGACTTCTCATAACCGTAAAACATTTCCGATTTCAAAATACCGAAGAAGGACTCCATCATACCATTGTCTAGGCTGTTACCCTTGCGTGACATGGATGCTTGAATTCCATTACTCTCTAGGAATCATAGTAAGTCGAGCGAGCTAAACGAGCTGTTTCAAGAAGTAAATCTAGTCGAAATCCTCCTGAAACCATTTCTCTAACTGTCTCTGCCTTTCTCGCTCTAAGGCTTCGTCCCTTTCCTCTAACTCTTTTAACTTTTTTAGGTAGGCCACCTCAGTCCGTAAGAGTTCATTCTCCTCCTGAAATCGCTCTGATTCTGTCATTTCTTCCCAAGTTTTCTTTCGTTTACGTCCCATTTTAGCTGGTCTCCCTCTTGTTTTCTCAACAATAGTATACCCGTTTTTCTTGTATTGTGCCAGCCAATTTGTCAACAGTGAACGGTCGGGTAAAGCAGAATCTAAAGCTACACTTCTTTGTGAACGACCTTCCAGCAAGACTTTATCTATCATTTCTTGTTTTAATTCTGGAGAATAATAACGATTCTTCACTTTTTTGACGATCTCTATTCCATAATGGTCAATTAATTTCACCATGTACTTTAGACCAGAAACATTCACACCAAATCTTTTTGAAAGCTGTTTGAAGCTTTGTCCTTGCTTTCTAAGTTCATAGATTTGAACTTTATCTTCATAACTCAATTTCATAATAAAACACCCCAAAAGTTAGATTTTTTCTGTCTAACTTTTGGGGTGCAGGTCATTTTAGGTGATTTTTTCATGCTTTAAAGATTTATTCAAATTTTCCTTTATTGGCTTCATTTGAAGCTTTCATGCTAATTTGTAAAAGGTTGGCGAGATTTTCATTATCAAGGCTAGCTTCTCCATTATTATCCACTTTTATGGCGAGGTAATGAGTGTTGCGATCAAGATAATCCATTCCCTCTAAGTCGACATAGTTATTCGCTTTAAAATCAAGCGCCGCTAATTGATAAACAAATCGAATGTTTAGAGCTTTAGCATAGTCTGTTTCAAGAACCTTTTGTTGTTCTTCTACCAGTCCTTGAAAGAATTCGAGACTGTCTGTGTGATAGGATGCTTTGACTTCATATTGGTAAGTATCTACAGATGGGGACATAAATTTCAAATAAACCAAGTCGCCTTCTACCTTATAGTCCTCAAGAGTATAGGCACCTGCTTTTCCTAATGCATTGGTGTTGACCTTGAAAAACATTGGTGCATAAATTTTGAGAGGATATTTTTCTCCCTTATACTCAAAGATGGTATCATTTGAAAAATTCGGACGGACTTTAGTTAACTCAGGGACTAAATATTCGTTCCAAACTTTATCAAATAACTCTTCTTGATTGCTTGCGCCCGATGCTTTCACAACTAGGTCAAGATTTTCTTGATTGACAAAGACGGCATCCACTAATTTGAGGGCTGTTTGAACCTTAGGATCAGAAATTTCTTTTTTCTTTTTCTCGAGATTTTCAACTGCTTCTTTAGTGCGATCTAAAGTTTTATTAAATTGACTGCCACTGTTTGTTTCAACAAAGGTTCTCTCATAGTTGGTAGGTGCAACTTTGACATTCCAGTCAAATGAAGCAGCAGGACCAGTTACATCTTTCTTATGGTAGGTTGCTGTCTCTGTATTTGTAGTAGCTTCTGTATTGCTTGTAGCAGTGGTTGATGGTTTAGATGAACAGCCGACGAGGCCAAATGCTAAAATCGTTGCAGTGGTTAGAAAATAAACTCTAAACTTTTTTCTCATGGTAGTCTCCTTTTCCAAAAACGTTTATTGTATATTATCAATTATACCATTCTCTTCATTTTTTTGTATGATTTATTAGAAAAAGCTTTTATTGATGACTGCATACTTTTAAGCAAGTATTTGAAAGCTTCCGACATTCTTGAAGGATAATCTCCAGAGGATTTTTATCAATTTTTACTTGTAATAGTCTTTAATAGAAATTCAGTGCGTTTTCAAGAAAATTTTCCAATCAAATTTCTTGAAATCCTTTCCTTCTTCTGATAGACTAATACATAGTTTGAAAAAAGGAGACTTATCATGAAAAAATTTGTTGCTGAATTAATCGGTACATTTATGCTTGTGTTCATCGGAACAGGAGCTGTTGTTTTTGGAAATGGTATTGAAAGTCTTGGACACCTTGGAATTGCTTTTGCCTTTGGTTTGGCAATTGTAGTTGCAGCTTTCTCAATCGGAACTGTTTCAGGTGCTCACTTGAACCCAGCTGTTTCGATCGCTATGTTTGTAAACAAACGTTTGTCATCTTCAGAGCTTGTAAACTACATCCTTGGACAAGTAGTTGGAGCTTTCCTTGCGTCAGCTGCAGTATTCTTCCTCTTGTCTAACTCAGGAATGTCAACTGCAAGTCTTGGTGAAAATGCCTTGGCAAACGGTGTCACTGTCTTTGGTGGTTTCTTGTTTGAAGTCATCGCAACTTTCTTGTTTGTCTTGGTTATCATGACTGTAACATCAGCAAGCAAAGGAAATGGCGCGATTGCTGGTTTGGTAATCGGTTTGTCCTTGATGGCTATGATTCTTGTGGGATTGAACATCACTGGACTTTCAGTAAACCCAGCTCGTAGCTTGGCTCCTGCTGTCTTGGTAGGTGGCGCAGCCCTTCAACAAGTTTGGATTTTCATCCTTGCACCAATCGTTGGTGGTGTTCTTGCAGCTCTTGTTGCAAAAAACTACCTTGGAACAGAAGAATAAGAAATGAAAAAAGAGTCCTGTTCTCAGTTTGAGGAACATGGCTTTTTCTATGCAAACAAAAAGCACTCCCTTTTGGAATGGGAGTGTTTCGTGATTAGCTCAATTCAGCAACGATAGCCTTGATTTGTTCTGCTGTGTGAACACCTGCAACCTGTTTCACAACTTGGCCGTCTTTTTTGAAGAGAAGGGTTGGGATAGACATGATCCCAAATGCACGAGCTGTGTTTGGATTTTCATCTACGTCCATTTTAACGATTTTCAAGACATCTTCTGAAAGTTCTTCAGACAATTTGTCCAAGATTGGACCTTGCATACGACATGGACCACACCAAGTTGCCCAGAAGTCTACCAAGACCAAACCGTCTTTTGTTTCTTGTTCAAATGTTGCATCTGTAATTGCTTTTGCCATTGTATTTCTCCTTTTTTAGTTATATTGGCTTAAATCTTGTTTCATGAGATAGAAGAAGACATCTCCATAAGTCCCATGGTAGTCCAAATCATGACCATTGTAAGTTAATTTTTGGACAGTGTAGTAATCCGCGACGCCGATAAGGCAGGCTTGTTGAGAACGTTCAAAGTCTTGATATGACTCGAAAGTCATGGTTCTCTCTTGCTTGCTGGCGTCTAGGTAGGTAATTTCGATCATATAAAACTCCTTTATTCAATCTTGACTTTATTGTACTCCTTGAACAGAGGAATGTCAAGAAAAATGATTGCGCACGCAACTTTTTTTAAAAAATCTGATTAAGAAATGAAGTCAAGGCTCATTTCCAGTCTTTCTTCGACAGCCTTTTGCAGGTAAGCTAGGGTTGTCTGTCCCTCGTCAGTCAGGCAGATAAAGCTAGCCCGTCTATCCTGATCGCAACATCTGCGACTAAGCAAACCACAGTTTTTCTCTTCTAGTCGAGCCACCATTCGAGAAACAGCGCTCGGACTGAGATGGAGTTTATCTGGCAGGTCAATCTGCCGTAAAGATTTTTCATCAGCTAGGTCCAGATAGTAGAGCAGGTAAAACTCTTTCAAGGTCAGTCTTTGTTCACTCTGCTGGGCAATAGTTTCTTCCAACAAGGCTTCCATTTCCTTTTGACGGCGGTTGTAGTCAAACCACTTTTCCAAATAGGTCATTGCTTTCTCCTTTCTTTTCAAAGTAAAAATCACAAAGTCATTACTGACTGTCTTTGTATCATAAGATGATTGCGCATGCAATGATTATACTACTTTTAGCTAATCCTTGCAAGAAAGAAAAATTTCGATATTTCCTTGAAATTTTCTGAAAAAAGAGTAAACTGGTATGCAAGAAGTCTATTTCGTGGAGTTTAGGATGAAATTATATGTTCAATTAATGATTCTCTTTGTGATTTCTCTAATCGGCGAGGGAATCTCCAGTTTCTTTCATCTGCCCATCCCAGGCAGTATTATCGGTTTGATTATTCTTTTTCTAGCCCTGCAGTTCAAGTGGCTAAGGACCAGGCATGTCAACATGGTGGGGAATTTTCTGTTGGCTAATATGACCATTCTCTTTTTGCCGCCAGCAGTGGGTATCATGGAAAAGTTTGATGTGATTGCCCCCTATCTCTTGCCCATCGTCTTAATTGTCTTTTTTGCAGCTGTCATCAATATTATCCTCATCGCCCTAGTGGTTCAGTTTATCAAGCGACGGTTTGAGGGAGATTATGAGAAAGGAGAAGCCAAATGAGTGAATTTGTTTCCAATCCCCTGTTTGGGATTGCTCTGTCTATCCTAGCTTATCTAGTGGGAATGTTGATTTACAGGCGTTTCCCCCATCCATTGACAACGCCCTTGCTTTTGTCGGCAATTTTCATTATCCTCCTTCTTAAGGCGACGGGTATTTCTTACCAAGATTACTACCAAGGTGGGGTTTATCTGAACAACTTGATTGTCCCATCGACCGTGGCTCTAGGGATTCCGCTTTATAAGAGTTTTCACCTGATGAAGCACCATGCTCGGAGTATTCTCTTTGGTAGTCTGCTAGCAGCAGTTGTCAATACTAGCTTCACTGCTATAGTGGCGAAAATCTTTGGCATGGACTTTTTCCTAGCCATTTCTCTCTTTCCCAAGTCAGTAACAACCGCAATGGCAGTGGGAATCACAGAAAAATTGCAAGGTTTGACGACTGTAACCTTGGTTGTCGTAGTGGCGACTGGGATCTTGACTAGTGTTATCGGACCAACCCTTTTGAAGTGGTTGAAAATTGACGATCCAGTTGCAGTGGGACTTTCTCTTGGAGGAACAGGGCATGCTGTCGGAACGGGAACGGCCTTTCGATACGGCTCTGTAGCAGGCGCCATGGGTGGTTTAGCTATCGGTGTCACCGGAATTCTCTATGTCTTTGTTAGCCCCATTATAGCCAGTTTGATATTGAGTTAAAAAGCAAGGAAGTTAAGTTCCTTGCTTTTTCTAATTGTATTTTGTAGAGATTTACTTTTCTTTGCTTAAATGAATGATTTGGTCGTAGTGTTTTAAGTCTTCTTCTGTGTAGTGATGAATGACTTCAATGACAGTCTGAGGTAGGGAGAAGAGGAGGTCGCTAATCTTTCTGCTATTCTCTAAGTCAAGATTGGCCTTAATCTCATCAGCCAAGATGAGTTGGCTGTCGTGATAGAGCGCGCGAGCGATTTCGAGACGTTGTTTCTCGCCACCAGACAGGCTATCGTTGCTGAGAGTTCGATTTTTCAAATGTTCTAAACCAGTTGTCTTGAGGATATGATTCAACCTTTCTTGCTTTTTAGTCATTCCTAGAAGGATATTGTCTTCCAGAGACAGCGTGTCAAAGTAATGACTATCTTGGAGGATATAGGAGCTGATGCTGGTGATTTCTTGGAGTGATAGGCTTTGGCCAGCAAATGAAATCCGTCCACTGGTCGGAGACACCTCTCCATGAATGATATTGAGTAAGGTCGTTTTTCCGGAGCCACTTTCCCCGATAATAGCTATTTTTTCTCCTTGCTTGATGTACATGGAAAGAGGGGATAAAAGAACCTGTCCTTCTTTTACTAGAGAGATGTTTTCTAGTTGGATTGGAAAAATATTTTGGAAGGTTCTAGCAGAAATAGGACTAGAATTTGTCAAAAGTACTTGGTACTTTTCACAGAGGTATTGTGTCGCCTTGCGAGTATTTGTAAAGTAGGCTAATTCTTGGAATTGATAGCCAATATTGTGGGAAACGAGATAAATGGCTACAAAACTAGCTGCGTTTAAATAACCATAATAGGTCATGAAACCACCGATGACGATAGGGGCAACGGAGCAAAAGGCATCGATGCTATTGATAAAGAGACTGTTTAGGGTACGTTGTTTCTCATATCCTATTTCCGCATCCATACTAGCCTGTAACTGATTTTGATAGCGAGCAAAAAAGAAGTCCTGTCCCTGATAATGGCGAATCTGTTGGTTACCCTTGATAAAGTTTGTGAGGCTAGCTAGGTAGCTTTGATTGATTTTTGATTGCTCTTCAGAAAGTGAGTCCAAGCGTTTTGAACCGATGGCACTGCAAAGGACGGGAAAGGAGTAGAAGAGAATAAAAATCAAGCCTAGGTAAAAATTAGTCCACAGGGCATAGAGGATGGAGACAGTTGTGAAGCCAAGAGAAGAAATAATGATAACGGTCGGCTCAATATAGCTCTTTTCTAACTGGTTGACGTCGTTTTCTAAATCAGACAAAATATCCTTTTCAGAAATATCATAACTGCTGAGGAATCGCTTGAAAATAGCACTTTTAATTCCATATTTGAAATCAGTAATCAAACGAGCATAGTAATAGCGTTTTCCAGCCAGCCCTAGTAAGAGGATGAGGTTTCCAAGAATCCCCAGAATCAAAACTTTCCAAAGAAGTTCCAGTTCTTGATTGGTAAAACTAGCAACGATACTCTGAATGAGCGCTGGCGTAATAATCGCTTCCAGCCATGTGATTGCAATCGAAAAGAAGTAAAGTGTTAAGTGTTTCTTTGTGACATAGGTTCTTAGCATAAAGAGTAGACCTCCTAATCAATATACAGTAATCAGTCTTAAAGTTATTATACTCCTTTTTATCCACATTTTCAGACAAAATATCTAAAAGAAAAGGTCTAGCGATACAGAGTTGCTAGACCTTTAACTTATTGCAAGTTAACCTTGTTTTTCAAGATGTAGTAGGTTCCGAGGTAGTAGATGGCCGATAAAAAGAGATTGCGCAAGATTTCTGTACCAGCCATCACGTTAAAGTCATTTTCAATTCTGAAGAAGAGAGAAACATAACCAATGACGATGGCAATGACGATATAGGCTAAAATTCCCATAGCTGTTCGATATTCGTTAAAGAGTTGTCCGATAGAGATGGAGAGGTAAATGGATAAAATCCATGCGATTGATCCGACAAATAGTGATAGGGCATACAGCCAGCCGTAGCTGAGGTAAGGGGAAATGAAGTTATAGAGGGCAGTGAAGTCTTTTTCAATTGGTGTTAAGAAGATGATGATCAATATACTCAAGATAAAGACGATATAGCTTAAGATCGACCAGACAAGGCCACCTAAAAGTTTTGCGATGATGATTTGGTGCTCAGAGACAGGCAAGGTCAAGGTCAAGTAACCTTGGCGGTCATAAACACTACCCTTGAATCTTCGGATGATTAAAAAGATTGTTGCAATCCAAAGAGTGACGCTGAGTCCTCCAAAGACTAGTACTAAAAAGAAGATGAAATAAGCAGCATTGTTAGGATTGTAACTCTGGCTAAGACTGCTAATAAAAGCTCCAATCAAAACTGAAATTGCAAGTACAGCACCGTAGAGTGCCAGATACCATTTATTGACATTTTTAAATTCATAACGAACTAGATTCCAAAACATAATAATCTCCTTTGCTTAGGCTTTAAATTCCTGGCGGAAGAGCTGGTCAATTGATTCACCTGACTCGTAACGAATATCATCAACATTTCCTTGGCGGACGACTTTTCCGTCTTTGAGGAAGATGATCTCATCCAAGATTGGCTCAATATCTGAAATCAAGTGGGTTGAAATCAGCACCGTAGAGGTTGGTGAGTAGTTATTGATGATGGTATTGAGGATATAATCACGGGCCGCCGGATCCACGCCTCCGATAGGTTCGTCCAGAACGTAAAGGCGGGCTTCACGGCTCATAACCAAGATGAGTTGGACCTTTTCCTTGTTCCCTTTTGATAGTTTCTTGAGGCGACTGTTTTCATCAATACCGAGATCGTCTAAAAGGTGTTGGGCTCTTTCGAGATTGAAATCCTGATAGAAGGTTTTAAAATAGGTTAGAGCATCCTTAACCTTCATCTCTTCATTGAGGTAGGTTGTGTCTGGCAGATAGGAAACGATCGCCTTGGTAGCAGGACTTGGATCCTGTCCATTAATGAGGACACGTCCTTTATTTGGTTGAAGGAGACCATTGATTAGTTTGATCAAAGTTGTTTTTCCGGATCCGTTTGGTCCAAGGAGCCCGACAATCTTTCCGGCTGAGATTTCTAGTGAGATATTGTCAAGTGCTGCAGTTGCTCCATATGATTTTGATACATTTTCAAGTGCTAGTAGTGTCATAGTCTTAAACTCCTTTAATATAGTCGCTTAATACATTTGGCAGTTCTTCTTTTTTGTAGCCAAATTGAAGCATGCAAGAGACGAATTGTTGCAGTTGCTCCTCGGAAAGTTGTTTGCGAGACTGAAGGATGAGGTCCAAATCCTCGGTGACAAATCGACCAGTTGTCCGCTTGCTATATACAAATCCTTCACGTTCGAGGTCAGACAAGGCGCGCTGAATGGTATTAGGATTGACCCCAGCCTCGCTCGCCAAATCTCTCACGGTAGGGAGCTGTTGGTTGGGTTCCAGCTCATGGGAAACAATCTGTAGTTTGATTTTTTCCATAATCTGTAAATAAATCGGTTTTGTATTATCAAATGACCAGGACATCATAGTCTCCTTTCTTTGCCTTTATTGTTCTAATTAAATAATACAATAAAACAAAAAACTTGTCAAGTAAAAATAAGAATTGTTTTGGGAATTGCTCAAAAAATGGTATAATGAAAAGAAAACGACAAGGAGGGAAATGCATGCGTTGTCCAAAATGTGGGGCTACCAAGTCTAGTGTTGTTGATAGTCGACAAGCCGAAGAAGGAAATACCATCCGTCGAAGACGTGAGTGCGACGAGTGTCAGCATCGTTTTACAACCTATGAACGAGTAGAAGAAAGAACGCTGGTTGTTGTCAAAAAAGACGGTACACGAGAGCAGTTTTCGAGAGATAAAATCTTTAATGGGATTATTCGCTCAGCCCAGAAACGCCCTGTTTCGAGTGATGAAATCGGCATGGTGGTCAATCGCATCGAGCAAAAACTCCGTAGTCGCAGTGAGAATGAGATCCAAAGTGAATATATTGGTTCTTTAGTCATGGAAGAATTGGCGGAGCTGGATGAGATTACCTATGTTCGTTTTGCCAGTGTTTATCGTAGCTTTAAGGATGTGAGTGAGTTGGAGAGTCTGCTCCAGCAAATCACCCAGTCCTCTAAGAAGAAAAAGGAAAAATAGATGAAACCAAATGACCGTTTTTCTTTTCTAAAGAATAATCGGGTGTCGCAAGATACCTCTTCTCTGGTGCAGTGCTACCTCCCGATTATCGGTCAGGAGGCGCTGAGCCTCTATCTATATGCCATTACCTTTTGGGATGGTGGACAAAAGGAACACCTCTTTGCTAATATTCTTAATCATTTGAACTTCGGGATGAATACGCTCCTCCAGTCTTTTAAAATCTTATCTGCTGTGGATTTATTGACTCTTTATCAGAAGAAAGAAAGCTATGAATTGCAGCTTCATTCTCCCCTTTCAAGTCAGGAATTTTTAAGTCATTCTGTCTATAGCAGATTATTAGAGAGAAAGATTGGGGATACAGCTGTTTCTGCCATGAAACAGGCACCGAGTGAGGGAGAAGCACTCTCTGTTTCTTTGAGCCAAGTATTTCCAACCCTGACTGAAGAAGTGACACCAAGCGAGTCTAAAAGCAAGTTAAAAAATGATTTTGACTTGGAACATTTCCAGCGGCTGATGGCTCGAGATGGCCTGCGTTTTGAAAATGAGCAGGCGGATGTTCTGGAATTGTTTGCCATTGCAGATGAAAAAAAATGGACCTGGTTTGAAACCTATCAACTAGCCAAGGCGACAGCTGTGGCTCAGGTTATTTCAGTCAAACGCATGCGTGAAAAGATTGCGCAAAAGCAGGTTTCTTCTGACTTTAGCCCCAAAGAAATGGCCATTATTAGGGAAGCTAAAAATAAAATTCCCCAGGATTTTTTGCAAGTCCTCAAACAAGAGCGCAAAGGGTACATCACCCAAAGTGAAAGAGAACTCCTTCACCAGATGACGTCTTTAGGTTTGTTGGACGAAGTCATCAATATCGTCTTGCTTCTAACCTTTAACAAGGTTGATTCGGCTAATGTCAATGAAAAATATGCTATGAAGGTCGCAAATGACTATGCTTATCAAAAAATTCGGACAGCAGAAGAAGCTGTGCTTCGGATTCGAGAGCGTCAGCAAAAAGGGCAAGAAGACCAAAAATCGAAAACTAGCTCGACTAAGACCAATGTTCCCAAGTGGAGTAATCCAGAATATAAAAATCAAACCAGTGAGGAGACTCGTCTGGAACTAGAACGTAAAAAACAAGAAATGTTAGCCCGATTAGAAGAAGGAGGAGACTAGATGGAAAGTGTTGGTGACGTTATCAAACGTCAGACAAGTCGTTTTCAGTATCAGGACCTAGTCCAGCAGATAATGAAGGACCCAGATGTGGCGGCTTTTATCCAGAAAGAATCCCTCAGCCCAGAGGAGTTGAATCGTAGCATCTCCAAGTTCAACCAATATATCACAGAACGGGACAAGTTTCTTCGTGGGGATGCGGACTATATAGCGCGTGGCTACAAGCCTATCTTGGTTATGAATCACGGCTATGCGGATGTGTCTTATGAAGAAACACCAGAACTAATCGCGGCAGAAAAAGAGGCTGCAATTAAGAATCGCCTTAAGTTGATCAATCTACCAGCCAGTCTCAAGAAAGCGAAATTGGCTCAGATTGACCTGGATGATCTAGGACGTTTGCCGATTTTTGAGAGACTCTATGCCTTTGTTGACCTTTACCCTAGCATCCGAAAAGGCCTCTATCTTTATGGAGATTTTGGTGTCGGAAAGAGTTTCATGATGGCGGCCCTAGCTCACGACTTATCTGAAAAACGTGGGGCTTCAACGACGATTCTCCACTATCCAAGTTTTGTCATTGATGTGAAAAATGCCATCGGTGAAGGCTCTGTGAAGACCTTGGTGGATGACATCAAGTTAGCAGAGGTCTTGATCTTGGATGATATTGGCGCAGAGCAGTCGACTCCTTGGGTGCGTGATGAGATTCTCCAAGTCATTCTTCAGTACCGCATGCAGGAAGATTTGCCAACTTTCTTTACTTCCAACTTTAATTTCCAAGATTTGGAAAAACATTTTGCCAAAGGAAAGAATGGAAATGATGAGACTTGGGAAGCTAGACGGGTCATGGAAAGGATCCGCTATTTAGCAGAGGAAACGAGACTAGAAGGAGAAAATCGCCGATGACAGAAACCATTAAACTGATGAAAGCTCATACTTCAGTTCGTCGCTTTAAGGAGCAGGAAATTCCTCAAGCAGACTTGGAAGAGATTTTGACTGCTGGACAAATGGCGTCATCTTGGAAAAATTTCCAATCCTACTCTGTGATTCTTGTACGCAGTCAAGAGAAGAAAGATGCTCTTTATGAATTGGTTCCTCAGGAAGCCATTCGCCAGTCAGCTGCCTTTTTGCTCTTTGTCGGTGACTTGAACCGAGCTGAAAAGGGAGCAAGCCTTCATACGGACACTTTCCAACCCCAAGGAGTGGAAGGTCTCCTCATCACGTCTGTGGACGCTGCGCTTGCTGGGCAAAATACCTTGCTTGCGGCTGAGAGTCTGGGATATGGTGGTGTGATTATCGGTTTGGTCCGTTACAAGTCGGAAGAAGTGGCAGAGCTTTTTAATTTGCCTGACTATACCTACCCCGTTTTTGGGATTGCCCTTGGCGTGCCAAACCAACAACATGATGTCAAACCAAGACTGCCTTTGAACCAAGTAGTTTTTGAAGAAGAATACCAAGAACAGCCAGTTGAAGCGATTTTGGACTATGACAAAGTTCAGGCAGACTATGCTGGTGCGCGTGCGACGACTTCTTGGAGTCAACGTTTGGCAGAGCAGTTTGGTCAAGCCGAACCTAGTTCAACTCGGAAGAATCTAGAACAGAAAAAGTTATTGTAGAAAGTGAGAAAACATGGCCTTACCAACTATTGCCATTGTGGGACGTCCCAATGTTGGGAAATCGACCCTATTTAATCGGATCGCTGGTGAGCGAATCTCAATTGTAGAAGATGTCGAGGGTGTGACACGTGACCGTATCTATGCAACGGGTGAGTGGCTCAATCGTTCCTTTAGTATGATTGATACGGGAGGGATTGACGATGTCGATGCTCCCTTTATGGAGCAAATCAAGCACCAAGCAGAAATTGCAATGGAAGAAGCCGATGTCATCGTCTTTGTGGTGTCTGGGAAAGAAGGGATCACAGATGCGGACGAGTACGTAGCCCGTAAACTCTATAAAACCCATAAGCCTGTTATCCTAGCGGTTAACAAGGTTGACAACCCTGAAATGCGAAATGATATTTTTGATTTCTATGCGCTAGGCTTAGGTGAACCGTTGCCAATTTCGTCTGTCCACGGTATTGGTACGGGTGATGTACTGGATGCCATCGTTGAAAATCTACCACACGAAGTTGAAGAAGAAAATCCGGATGTCATTAAATTCAGCTTAATTGGTCGTCCAAACGTTGGAAAATCAAGTTTGATCAACGCCATTTTGGGTGAAGACCGCGTGATTGCCAGTCCCGTAGCTGGAACAACGCGCGATGCCATTGACACTCATTTTACAGATGCTGATGGTCAAGAGTTTACCATGATTGATACAGCTGGTATGCGGAAGTCTGGTAAAGTCTACGAAAATACGGAGAAATATTCTGTCATGCGTGCCATGCGTGCCATTGACCGTTCTGACGTGGTCTTGATGGTCCTCAATGCCGAAGAAGGTATTCGTGAGTACGACAAGCGTATCGCAGGTTTCGCCCACGAAGCTGGTAAAGGAATAATCATCGTGGTCAACAAGTGGGATACCCTTGAGAAAGACAACCATACAATGAAAAACTGGGAAGAAGATATCCGTGAGCAGTTCCAATACTTGCCTTACGCCCCGATTATCTTTGTATCAGCTTTGACCAAGCAACGTCTCCACAAATTGCCTGAGATGATCAAGCAAATCAGCGAAAGTCAAAACACCCGTATCCCATCAGCTGTCTTGAACGATGTGATTATGGATGCCATTGCTATCAATCCAACACCGACAGACAAAGGAAAACGCCTCAAAATCTTCTACGCTACCCAAGTAGCAACCAAGCCACCAACCTTTGTCATCTTTGTCAACGAAGAAGAACTCATGCACTTCTCTTACCTGCGTTTCTTGGAAAATCAAATCCGCAAGGCCTTTGTCTTTGAAGGAACACCGATTCACTTGATCGCGAGAAAACGCAAGTAACCCTTGCTTATTTTCCAATAAGAATAACTTAAAAGAAGACTTCATAGTCTTCTTTTTTCTACCTAAAAGGGGAGAAAAGAACCTATCAAATTGGAGGAGAATCTGTCATCAAAATTCAATCATTTTCCTAGCTTTTGTAATCTATTTGTAATGAAAATGCACTTTCTTTGTAAAAATCAAAATGCTATAATTCCTTAAATCAATTTTCCTTTATCAGGGAGGTTATTATGAAAAAAAGCAGATTATTTAAACATAGTTTGTTGGTTCGCTTGCTTGGGTTGCTGATGGTCTTTCTCTTCTTGTCAGCATTCACAGCACCTGAAAAACCTGAGTACGGGATCTATGACCCGGATCACTATCTAACGGATGATACTATTCGTCTGATTCGGGGATTGAACAATGTCAATAGTAAAAAATCAGAAAAATTCCAGATGGGTGTTTACGTTGTGAAAAGCCTAGATGGAGAAACAATTGAAACTGTAGCCAATGAAACAGCTAGAGCTTGGAAGATTGGCTATTCGGGAGATAACAATGGTGCCTTGGTCGTCATAGCAGTCCAAGATAGAAAATCACGGATTGAAACCAGTAATAATGTGGCCAGTAAAATCACTGACTATCAGACTCACAGGTTCTTGACAACAGCACGCCCTTACTTTCAAAAGGGAGACTACAACAATGGAGTTCTCTCAATAGTCAATAATCTCAACTACATGTTCTATAGTGGATCGAGTACATCTGCTTCAAGTTCTAGAAGTAGCTACGGCTATACTACCAACTCTAGTCGCTTAAGGGAACTTGAAAGGTATGCTGGTGAGAGCAGTTCTTCGAGACGGCATCGAAAAAGCAGTTCGAGCGACGGAGTTATCGGATTTGGAGTTCTCATTTACTTCATTGTGATGATTATCGGCTTTATTTTTGGAGGCCGTGGTGGTTCACGTGGAGATGATTCTGGCGGAGGTTGGTGGGGTGGTGACTCATCAGATTCAGGATCCTCTTGGTCTGATTCAGGTTCTTCTTGGTCTGACTCTGGCTCCGATTCATCTGGGGGCTGGGACGGCGGTGGCTTTGATGGCGGCGGTTCGTCTGATAGTTGGTAACTCATCACAGATAGATACGAATAGGATGAGGCTACTCTAAAGTTGGCACAACTGACTCTTTAATCAAGAGTAAGATACTAAACCTTTGGGAAATTGATTTAAAAGAGGAAACTAGTCTTAAGAGATCTAGTTTGAGTCTTCTGAGATAGGATTTCATTGAGTTAATTCTCAGAAAAGTTGATAAAAGAAAGTGTTAAGGTTTTGACATGAAACAAAGTAAAGTAATTCTCTCTATAGTGGCTGTTTTCTTTGGGCTACTCGTATTAGGAAGCTGTTCGGCTGTAACGACCTATAATGGTTTGGTAGCTGAACAAACCAAGGTGGAGCAGGCTCAGGCAGATGTTTCGACAGCCCTCCAACGTCGATCAGATTTGATTGGTAACTTGGTCGAGTCTGTCAAAGGACAAATGAATCATGAAACCGAAGTCTTTACCAAGATTGCGGATGCTAGAGCTAAAATCGGTAGTAGCTCAGTAACTTCGGAAGAAAACCAAAAGGCTCAGGGAGAATTGAGCTCCGCTATTTCCCGTTTGATTTCCTTGACGGAGAATTATCCAGAACTCAAGAGTAATCAAAATGTTGAGCAACTAATGGTGGAACTTTCAGGAAGTGAAAATCGTATCTTTGTAGCACGTAAGGATTATAACAAGGTCGCAGCCGAGTACAATCAAAAACTGAGAAGTTTTCCAACCGTGCTCTTTGCGAATATGATGAACTTTAAAGAAGCTGAAACCTTCAAAGAAACAGAAGAAGCCAAGACAGTTCCTAAGGTCGATTTTGGAACATCTTCATCTAGCCAATAAAGTGAATCAGTCTATGAATAAAGAGATTTCTCTAGCATGACTAGTAATTTCAAACTCAAACCTGGAAAGCTTTTTCCAGGTTTTTTTGGTATAATAAAATAAAAAGAAATCTTGGAGAAAGCTATGCTAGAAAGATTTCTGCAACTATTAATTTTGTCACCTTACTTTTATTTTTTTCATTGGATTGAGAAGGCGGATAAAGATAGTAAATATTTCGTGTTTTTCTATTACTTTTATTGGATTTATCTCCCTTTTTGGGCTTTATTCAGTATCGCTTTTACAATTTTTTCTTTGTTGATTTTCAATTTTATCTTGAAAAATCCCATGGATCTAACAAGATGGGGGATATGGATTCTTTTAGTCTTTTTGTCTCTTGTGAATGACTGGAAAGTCTATGTCTGCCTGAAGAGAATGTTCAAGCTGAGACAGATCAATAACAGAGACTCATCACAGAATAGCTAATTTTTAGAGGAGGTTTAAGATGTCAAAGGTAAGGCAGTTTATGTATAGCTATTACAAAATCTATATTCTTACGATTTGCCTTCTCTGGTTCCTCATGTTTTTCCTTCCTTGGGATTGGCAAATAGG
The DNA here is from genome assembly GCA_905221295.1 of bacterium. Lineage (GTDB taxonomy): Bacteria > Bacillota > Bacilli > Lactobacillales > Streptococcaceae > Streptococcus. The sequence continues at coordinate 238,980 of CAJNCP010000001.1, forward strand.
AGGAGTTTCAGTATATTATTTCGTTATGAAAAAACTCTTTGTGGTTTTTGGAGTTTTATCCATCCTGTACTCCGTGCTGATTAAAAAAATCAGTCTTCTCATCTTTGGCATCATCTTTTGCATGGCCTTCTGGATCAATCTCTTTTTGTACTTTGGCTTATTGCCGGCATTTTTGGGAAATTAAACATTAAAAATTGGTGGACTAGACTAACTTCTAGTCCTTTTTTCTTCCTTTTTAAAATAGTTGGAGATATGAAAATAATTTTGTTGACGGGCGATCTGTATGATATAATAAGTTCCGTAAACAGAAGATTAAGGGATTTAAAAATGGCGAAAAAAGTTAAGGACTATTATGACCTGGCTTATGCTAGGGATTTGAGTCGACGGTTGCAAGAAGCGTCCCCTGCCTTTGATGGACAAAAATTTAGCTTATTGCTAGAAAAAGACTTGGAAGAGTTGGAGTTTAGCCGGCGTCAAGAATTCTTGGCTAAAAGTATCAAAGAATGTCTTCCCCTATCTTATCAGGACTCTCTCAAGGTTTTTGAGAAAATTTTGGGTCCCGAGTTAGAGGGTGGTTTAGGTATGTTCTCAGAAGGATATTGGCTTTGGCCAATCGGAAAATATGTAGAGCTATATGGGGATAAGGAATTTGAATTGAGCGCGGCCTTTAGTAAGGAACTCACCAAGCGATTTACTGGAGAATTCTCCATGAGACCCTTGCTGGCTCGCTATCCTAAGGCTACAATGGCTTTGCTGTTAGAATGGAGCCAGGATGAAAACTTGCGCGTTCGTAGACTTGCCAGCGAATGTATGCGTATCCGTCTGCCTTGGGCTAAGAGACAAACCGTGGTGTTAGATTATTTTGAGGATTTCACCACTATTTTGACCAATCTAAAAGATGATAGAGATAAGTCTATTCAAAAAAGTGTAGCCAATAATTTAAATGATTTATACAAGGAAGACCCTGATAAGTTTGAAAGGATACTTCAAACTTGGCAGAAGGAGGATGTAAGTCCAAGTTGTGCCTGGATCATCAAGCATGCATCACGAACAAAAAATAAAAAAATGCCGACAGAAGATTGAAAAAAGTGGATTTCAGAGATGTCTTTTCCTTTGTAAAGTAAGGATTCTTTCTTGAAAAATGAGAGTAAATATGCTACAATTAAAAGAACATTCTAAAATCTTCAGAATAAAAAGTAAGGAAAATAATGGCTAATATTTTAAAAAAAATCATCGAAAATGATAAAGGTGAAATAAGAAAATTAGAAAAAATGGCAGACAAGGTCATGTCCTATGAAGAACAAATGGCAGCCTTGACCGATGAAGAACTGCAAGCAAAAACGGTTGAATTTAAGGAACGCTATGCAAATGGTGAAACGCTAGATCAACTCTTGTACGAAGCATTTGCGGTTGTCCGTGAAGGGGCTAAACGTGTTCTTGGACTCTTCCCTTATAAGGTTCAGGTCATGGGTGGGATTGTTCTTCACCACGGAGATGTACCTGAGATGCGTACTGGTGAAGGGAAGACCTTGACAGCGACCATGCCAGTTTATTTGAATGCTTTGGCTGGTCAGGGTGTCCACGTAGTTACAGTCAATGAATACCTGTCTGAGCGTGATGCTACTGAAATGGGTGAACTCTATTCATGGCTTGGTTTATCAGTAGGAATCAACTTGGCAGCTAAATCTCCAATGGAGAAAAAAGAAGCTTACCTTTGTGATATTACCTATTCAACTAACTCAGAGATTGGTTTCGACTACCTTCGTGACAACATGGTCGTTCGTGCAGAAAACATGGTACAACGTCCACTCAACTATGCCTTGGTCGATGAGGTTGACTCGATTTTGATTGATGAAGCCCGTACTCCTTTGATTGTTTCAGGTGCCAATGCAGTTGAGACTAGCCAACTCTACCACATGGCGGATCATTTTGTGAAGTCTTTGGATAAAGATGACTATATTATTGACATTCAGTCTAAGACGATTGGTTTGTCTGATTCTGGGATTGACAAGGCTGAGAGCTATTTCAAACTGGAAAATCTCTATGATGTCGAAAACGTAGCTCTTACCCACTTTATCGACAATGCCCTCCGTGCCAACTATATCATGATTCTTGATATCGACTATGTGGTTAGTGAAGAACAAGAAATCTTGATTGTCGACCAATTTACAGGTCGTACCATGGAAGGTCGCCGTTACTCTGATGGCTTGCACCAAGCCATCGAAGCCAAAGAAGGTGTGCCAATCCAAGATGAGACCAAGACTTCAGCTTCTATTACCTACCAAAACCTCTTCCGTATGTATAAGAAATTGGCAGGGATGACAGGTACTGGTAAAACAGAAGAAGAAGAGTTCCGTGAAATCTATAACATTCGTGTTATCCCAATCCCTACTAACCGTCCAATCCAACGTATTGACCACTCAGACCTTCTCTATGCAAGTATCGATGCCAAATTCAAGGCTGTTATTGAGGATGTGAAGGCGCGTTACCAAAAAGGTCAACCTGTCCTGGTTGGTACAGTTGCCGTTGAAACCAGTGATTATATTTCTAAGAAATTGGTAGCAGCAGGCGTTCCTCACGAGGTTTTGAATGCGAAGAACCATTATAGAGAAGCTCAAATTATCATGAACGCTGGTCAACGTGGTGCAGTTACTATTGCAACCAACATGGCCGGTCGTGGTACCGACATTAAGCTGGGTGAAGGTGTTCGTGAACTTGGTGGACTGTGTGTTATCGGTACAGAGCGCCACGAAAGTCGCCGTATTGATAATCAGCTTCGTGGACGTTCAGGACGTCAAGGAGACCCAGGTGAGTCACAATTCTACTTGTCTCTTGAAGATGATTTGATGAAACGTTTTGGTTCAGAACGTTTGAAAGGTGTCTTTGAACGCCTCAACATGTCTGACGAAGCCATCGAATCTCGCATGTTGACGCGTCAGGTTGAAGCAGCTCAAAAACGTGTAGAAGGAAACAACTACGACACACGTAAACAAGTCCTTCAATACGATGACGTTATGCGTGAACAACGTGAGATTATCTATGCGCAACGTTATGATGTCATTACAGCAGACCGTGACTTGGCACCAGAGATCCATGCTATGATCCGTCGTACAATTGGACGTATCGTGGATGCACATGCACGTTCTAAGGAAGATGAAAAATTGGAAGCAATCTTGAACTTTGCTAAGTATAACTTGCTTCCAGAAGATTCAATTTCTCTTGCAGACTTAGCTGGTCTGTCAGACCAAGCTATCAAAGATGCCCTCTACCAACGTGCTTTGAAAGTTTACGATAGTCAAGTTGCGAAATTGCGTGATGAAGAATCAGTTAAGGAATTCCAAAAAGTACTGATTCTCCGCGTAGTAGATAACAAGTGGACAGACCATATTGATGCTCTTGATCAGTTGCGAAATGCTGTTGGTCTTCGTGGATATGCCCAAAACAACCCGGTTGTAGAATATCAAGCAGAAGGTTTCCGCATGTTTAACGACATGATCGGATCGATTGAGTTCGATGTGACCCGCTTGATGATGAAAGCGCAAATCCACGAACAGGAACGTCCTCAAACTGAACACAATATCAGTACAACTGCGACTCGTAATATCGCAGCGCAGCAGACTCAGCTTCCAAAAGATGTGGACTTGAGCCAAATCGGACGAAATGACCAATGTCCATGTGGATCTGGTAAGAAATTCAAGAACTGTCATGGTAAGAGACAATAATATGAGATAAGATACAGGCGGATACCTGGTGAAAATACATTTTTGCTTGGTGTCCGTTTGCTTTATAAGGAGATGAATCATGGTATTTACAGCTAAAAGTCCTAAAATTAACATTGAAGAAGTTCGCGCCTTGTCTAAATTAGAAGGAGTGGCTCTTGCGAGAAAAAACCGACGTGATCAGGAATTGGAAGCCATCATCCGTGGGGAAGACCAGCGTATTCTCTTGGTGATTGGACCATGTTCATCTGATAACGAAGAAGCAGTTCTCGAGTATGCCAAGCGCTTGTCTGACTTACAAGAAGAAGTCAAAGACCGTATCTTTATGGTGATGCGGGTCTATACAGCCAAACCTCGTACCAATGGAGATGGTTATAAGGGCTTGATTCATCAACCGAATGCGACAGAAGCTCCTAGCTTGATCAATGGGATCAAGGCTGTTCGTCAGCTACACTACCGTGTGATTACCGAGACTGGTATGACAACAGCGGATGAGATGCTTTATCCTGAAAATCTTCCGCTGGTGGATGATTTGATTTCTTATATGGCTGTTGGAGCTCGTTCTGTAGAGGATCAACAGCACCGTTTTGTAGCGAGCGGAGCAGATTTCTCAACAGGATTTAAAAATCCAACATCTGGAAATCTCAATGTTATGTTTAATGGGATTTATGCGGCGCAAAATAAGCAGAGCTTTCTCTTCCTTGGCAAAGAGGTGGAGACGACTGGAAATCCTTTGTCTCATGCCATTCTTCGTGGTGCCTTGAATGAATATGGGAAAAATATTCCTAACTACTACTATGACAATTTGATGGATACTATTGCCCAGTATGAAAAGATGGGCTTGGAAAATCCCTTTATCATCATTGATACCAATCATGACAATTCAGGCAAGCAGTACATGGATCAAATCCGTATCGTTCGTCAGACCTTGATCAACCGTGACTGGAATGAGAAAATCAAGAAATACGTTCGTGGTTTTATGATTGAGTCCTATCTGGAAGATGGACGTCAAAATGAGCCAGAAGTTTTTGGCAAGTCTATTACAGATCCGTGTCTCGGCTGGGACAATACGGAAGCTCTTGTTCGCGAAATCTACCAAACACTAGGAGAATAAGATGGCATTTATCGAAAAAGGTCAAGAAATAGATATTGAAGCAATCAAGGCTGTAACTCAGCTGTCACCTGAAGTCTTGCGTTATAAGGAAGCGCGAGATCGAGAGTTGGCAGCCATCATCTCAGGTGAGGACGACCGAATTCTTTTGGTGATGGGACCTTGCTCTTCTGACAATGAAGAGGCTGTTTTGGAATATGCCCGCCGTTTAGCTGACTTGCAGAAAAAAGTTGCGGATAAAATCTTTATCGTCATGCGTGTCTATACAGCCAAACCTCGTACAAATGGAGATGGCTATAAGGGCTTGATTCATCAGCCAAATGCTAGCGAGGCTCCTAGTCTCATCAATGGTTTGCAAGCTGTTCGTCAGCTGCACTACCGTGTGATTACCGAAACGGGCTTGACGACAGCTGATGAGATGCTTTATCCGTCAAATCTCATTTTGGTTGATGATCTGGTCAGCTACCATGCTGTAGGAGCTCGTTCAGTAGAAGATCAGGAACACCGCTTTGTAGCCTCTGGGATTGATGCTCCAGTTGGGATGAAAAATCCGACATCTGGTAACCTTGGGGTTATGTTTAATGCTATCTATGCAGCTCAAAACAAGCAAACCTTCCTTTACCATGGTCAAGAAGTAGAAACTTCAGGAAATCCTTTGGCCCACGTTATCCTTCGTGGCGCCATGAACGAATATGGTAAAAATGAACCCAATTTCTACTATGAAACCCTCTTAAATGCCATCAATTGCTATGAGACTATGGGACTTGAAAATCCCTTTATTATCATCGATACCAATCATGACAATTCGGGCAAGCAGTATATGGAACAAATTCGCATTGTTCGTCAAGCCTTGCTGAATCGTGACTGGAATGAAAAGATTAAAAAGACGGTTCGAGGCTTTATGATCGAATCTTACCTAGCAGACGGTCGCCAAAATCAACCAGAGGTTTTTGGTTGCTCCATAACTGACCCTTGTCTAGGTTGGGAAAATACAGTAGCCTTGGTAGAAGAAATTTATACTACCTTAACAAAATAAGTGAAAAGGATGGAGTTGGGGGAATCTCAGCTCCTTTTATGAGTATGATAGTTGGACACGGAATTGACATCGAAGAATTGGCTTCGATAGAAAATGCAGTTACACGACGTGAGGGCTTTGCTAAGCGCGTGCTGACCCCTAAAGAAATGGAGCGTTTTACCAGTCTCAAAGGGCGCAGACAGATCGAATACTTGGCAGGCCGCTGGTCGGCTAAGGAGGCCTTTTCCAAGGCTATGGGGACAGGAATTGGCAAACTGACCTTTCAGGATTTGGAAGTTTTGAACAATGAACGAGGGGCTCCCTATTTTAGTCAGGCGCCATTTTCAGGAAAAATTTGGCTGTCAATCAGCCATACAGATCAGTTTGTGACAGCCAGTGTCATTTTGGAGGAAAATCATGAAAGCTAGTCCACATAGACCAACCAAGGCTCTGATTCATCTGGGAGCTATTCGACAAAATATTCAGCAAATGGGGGCTCATATCCCACAAGGAACGCTCAAGTGGGCAGTGGTCAAGGCCAATGCCTATGGTCATGGGGCTGTTGCCGTTTCCAAGGCTATTCAGGATGATGTTGATGGATTTTGCGTTTCCAATATTGATGAAGCCATCGAACTTCGTCAGGCTGGACTTAGTAAGAAAATCCTCATTTTAGGAGTTTCTGAGCTAGAAGCTGTTTCTCTTGCTAAAGAATACGACATCACCTTGACTGTGGCTGGATTGGAGTGGATTCAAACACTCTTAGCTAGGGAGACAGGCCTAGCAGGCTTATCGGTTCACCTCAAGATTGATTCAGGAATGGGACGGATTGGTTTTAGAGAGGCCAGTGAAGCTGAGCAGGCTCAAGCCTTGCTTCAACAACACGGTGCTCGCGTTGAGGGGATTTTTACCCACTTTGCGACTGCAGATGAAGAATCAGATGCCTATTTTAATACCCAGTTAGAACGATTTAAAACTATTTTGACGAGTATGAAGGATGTTCCAGAGTTGGTTCATGCCAGTAACTCGGCAACGACCCTCTGGCATGCAGAGACTATTTTCAATGCGGTTCGTATGGGAGATTCCATGTATGGTCTCAATCCAAGTGGAGATGTCTTAGACTTGCCTTATGACTTGACTCCAGCCTTGAGTTTGGAATCTGCACTTGTTCATGTCAAGACAGTTCCAGCTGGAGCTTGCATGGGCTATGGAGCGACTTATCAAGCCGATAGTGAACAAGTCATTGCGACGGTGCCAATCGGCTATGCGGATGGTTGGACACGTGATATGCAGAATTTCTCCGTCTTGGTAGATGGACAAGCTTGCCCAATCGTCGGACGAGTATCTATGGACCAAATTACCATTCGTCTGCCTAAGGTTTACCCGCTAGGAACAAAAGTAACCCTGATCGGCACAAACGGTGACAAGGAAATCACAGCAACTCAGGTAGCGACCTACCGTGGAACCATTAATTATGAGGTGGTTTGCCTCCTCAGCGACCGCATTCCGAGAGAATATTATTAAAAAGAAAGGAGTGGAGCATGAATCTACATCAACCCTTGCATGTCTTGCCTGGTGTGGGGCCAAAGTCAGCAGAGAAATACGCTAAACTAGGAATTGAAAACTTGCAAGACCTCTTGCTCTACTTTCCTTTCCGTTATGAAGATTTCAAAACCAAGCAGGTGCTGGAACTGGAAGATGGCGAAAAGGCTGTTCTTTCTGGTCAAGTCGTGACTCCTGCCAGTGTCCAGTATTATGGTTTCAAGCGCAATCGCCTGCGCTTTAGCCTCAAGCAGGGAGAAGTCGTTTTTGCGGTGAACTTCTTTAACCAGCCCTATCTGGCTGATAAGATAGAGTTGGGATCAACCCTTGCTGTTTTTGGAAAATGGGATCGTGCCAAGGCTAGTCTGACAGGGATGAAGGTCCTGGCTCAGGTGGAAGATGACCTCCAGCCTGTCTATCGTTTGGCTCAGGGAATCAGTCAGGCCAGTCTGGTCAAGGTTATCAAGACGGCCTTTGATCAGGGTCTGGACCTCTTGATTGAGGAAAATCTGCCCCAGTCTTTGCTGGACAAATACAAACTCATGTCCCGTTGTCAGGCAGTCCGAGCTATGCATTTTCCTAAGGATTTGGCAGAATACAAGCAGGCCCTTCGCCGTATCAAGTTTGAGGAACTCTTTTATTTCCAAATGCAATTGCAGACGCTTAAGTTTGAAAATAGAGTTCAGGGAAGCGGTTTGGTTCTGGATTGGTCTCAGGAAAAAGTTGCGGCTGTTAAAGAAAGTCTGCCATTTGCCCTGACTCAAGCTCAGGAAAAGAGTTTGCAGGAAATTTTGACCGACATGAAGTCCGACCATCACATGAATCGTCTCCTACAAGGGGATGTGGGGAGCGGAAAAACGGTGGTTGCTGGCTTGGCTATGTTTGCGGCGGTGACAGCTGGTTATCAGGCTGCCCTAATGGTACCAACAGAAATCCTCGCAGAGCAACATTTTGAGAGTTTACAGAACCTCTTTCCAGACTTGAAACTGGCTCTCTTGACAGGTTCCTTGAAAGCTGCAGAAAAGAGAGAAGTCTTGGAGACTATTGCCAAGGGTGAGGCTGATTTGATTATCGGAACCCACGCTCTGATACAGGATGGGGTGGATTATGCTCGTCTGGGCTTGATTATCATCGATGAGCAGCACCGTTTTGGTGTGGGGCAAAGGCGTATTTTACGGGAAAAAGGCGACAACCCAGATGTCCTCATGATGACGGCGACTCCTATTCCACGGACGCTGGCTATCACAGCATTTGGAGATATGGATGTTTCCATTATCGATCAGATGCCAGCAGGCCGAAAACCTATTGTGACACGCTGGCTCAAGCATGAGCAATTACCTCAGGTGCTGACTTGGTTAGAGGGAGAAATTCAAAAGGGTTCGCAAGTCTATGTCATCTCTCCCCTGATTGAAGAATCAGAAGCTCTGGATCTGAAAAATGCCATTGCCTTATCTGAGGAGTTGACAGCTCATTTTGCTGGCAAGGCAGAAGTAGCCCTCCTACATGGCAAGATGAAGAGTGATGAAAAAGACCAGATTATGCAGGAGTTCAAAGAGCGAAAAACGGATATTCTGGTTTCGACGACGGTTATTGAGGTTGGGGTCAATGTTCCCAATGCGACTGTCATGATTATCATGGATGCAGACCGGTTCGGTCTCAGCCAGCTTCACCAGCTCAGAGGTCGTGTCGGTCGGGGGGACAAGCAGTCTTACGCTGTTCTTGTGGCTAATCCTAAGACTGACTCTGGGAAGGATCGCATGCGCATCATGACAGAAACGACCAATGGATTTGTCCTTGCGGAGGAAGATTTGAAAATGCGCGGATCAGGTGAGATTTTTGGAACCAGACAGTCAGGTCTGCCAGAGTTTCAAGTGGCTGATATTATCGAAGACTTTCCGATTCTAGAAGAAGCCAGGAAGGTTGCCAGCTACATTGGTTCGATAGAAGGATGGAAAGAGGATCCAGAATGGCGGATGATTGCTCTCCATCTAGAAAAAAGAGAACATCTGGATTAAGCTTTCTCTAAGGAAAACTTAAGCTAGCTTTTAGGTTTGGGTCTTATACTAGAGTCATCAAAAAGAAACGAGGACTCTCACATGACTATTAAAGTAACCTACCAAAAGAAGTTTCAAACCGTCAAACAAGAGAAAGGAGCTAGCACTTATTGATTAAAAAAGAGCGGGAACGCTCTTTTTGTTTTAAAACTACTTTCAGACGATAGGTTTGAGGGAAGAGAATCTAAAATCACTTTCTATTTAGCATTCTTTCTTGCATTGCTTTCCTAGATATGCTACAGTTGTGATAGCGATTACAAAACTAAAGGAGCATGCTATGAAAAATCCAGCTTTACTAGAAGAAATCAAGACCTATAAAGGACGGGATGAGGTTCCAGAAGACTTTGATACTTTTTGGGATGAAGAGGTCAAAAAAGTTTCATCTCTTCCAGCCTACCAGTTGGAGGAGAGAGATTTTCATATTCCACAAGTCAAGTGTTATGAGCTGACCTTTGAAGGAACCAATGAAGGCAAGGTCTATGCACGCGTCGTCCTTCCAAAGAGTGAGGAGAAAGTTCCGTTAATCTTCCATTTCCATGGTTATATGGGACGTGGTTGGGACTGGACCGACATGCTGGCCTTCACTGTGGCTGGTTACGGTGTTGTTTCCATGGACGTTCGTGGCCAGTCGGGCTATTCGCAAGATGGCTTGCGCTCTCCTTTGGGAAATACCGTTAAGGGACATATCATCCGTGGTGCTGTTGAAGGTCGAGACCAGCTCTTTTATAAGGATGTCTATCTGGATATTTACCAGTTGATCGAAATTATTGCAAGTCTGCCACAGGTAGATGAGGAAAGACTTTCTAGCTATGGTGCCTCACAAGGCGGTGCTTTAGCCCTGGTTGCAGCAGCACTCAATCCTCGGATTCAGAAAACAGTTGCCATCTATCCCTTCTTGTCAGACTTTAGACGAGTGCTTGAGATTGGCAATACCAGTGAAGCCTATGATGAACTCTTCCGTTATTTTAAGTTTCACGATCCCTTCCACGAAACAGAGGAGGAAATCATGGTGACCCTTGCCTATATCGATGTGAAAAATCTTGCCCATCGTATTCAAGGTGAGGTCAAGATGATTACGGGCTTGGACGACGATGTTTGCTATCCTATAACCCAGTTTGCGATTTACAATCGTCTGACTTGCGATAAGGCCTATCGTATCATGCCTGAGTATGCTCACGAAGCCATGAATGTCTTTGTCAATGACCAAGTCTACAACTGGCTCTGTAGTAGTGAGATTCATTTCTCCTATGTAAAAAAATAAGTTTAAGAGAGCCTTGAGCTCCCTTTTTGTTTTCCAAAATCGAAAAGTACTTTCAGGAAACTTGAAATATTGAAATAGTTTTAAAAGTAAAATCTATTCTATATCAATTTAGCTATAAAGTTCAAAGTTTATTGTATAATGAGGGAAAGGTATTATGCGAAAGGAGGAAACTTTCCGCTGTTTGGTCAGAGAGTAAGAGCAGTGGACGTTTGAAGAATGGGAGGTCTCATTCAGTCGGTTACTTTCTTTTTACTTGTTTAGTTGGAGGAACTAAAAATTTTAAGAAAAAAAGAAAGCGCTTTATTTACGAAGAATATGAAAGGTAAAAATATGAAGTATAGGGATTTTGATCGAAAACGACGATATGGCATTAGAAAATTTGCAGTTGGAACAGCTTCTGTACTAATTGGTACAGTTGTATTTGGAGCAAATCCAGTCTTAGCTCAAGAGCAAGCCAATGCAGCAGGAGCCAATACAGAAACTGTCGAACCTGGTCAAGGTTTATCAGAATTGCCAAAAGAAGCGTCCTCGGGAGATCTTGCTCATTTGGATAAGGATTTGGCTGGTAAATTGGCAGCAGCTCAAGACAACGGCGTTGAGGTGGACCAAGACCATTTGAAAAAAAATGAGAGTGCAGAATCAGAAACCCCATCCTCTACGGAAACCCCTGCAGAAGAAGCAAATAAGGAAGAGGAATCAGAGGATCAGGGTGCTATTCCTCGTGACTATTACTCAAGAGATTTAAAAAATGTCAATCCTGTCCTTGAAAAAGAAGATGTTGAAACCAATGCAGCAAATGGTCAGAGAGTTGATTTATCAAGTGAACTAGATAAGCTAAAGCAACTAAAAAATGCTACAGTTCACATGGAGTTCAAACCAGATGCATCAGCTCCACGCTTTTACAATCTCTTCTCTGTGTCCAGTGACACCAAGGAAAATGAGTACTTTACCATGTCGGTCCTTGATAATACAGCTCTTATTGAAGGGCGTGGCGCTAAAGGGGAACAGTTCTATGATAAATATACGGATGCCCCTTTACAAGTACGTCCTGGTCAGTGGAATTCAGTGACTTTCACAGTTGAAAAACCGACAGCAGAACTACCTAAAGGTCGAGTGCGCCTCTACGTGAACGGGGTATTATCTCGAACAAGTCTGAAATCTGGTAATTTCATCAAAGATATGCCAGATGTAACGCATGCTCAAATCGGAGCAACCAAGCGTGCCAGCAATACAGTTTGGGGAAGTAATCTACAAGTTCGAAATCTAACCGTCTATGATCGTGCCTTAAGCCCAGAAGAAGTTCAGACGAGAAGTCAACTATTTGAAAGAGGTGATTTGGAGAAGAAACTTCCAGAAGGTGCGAAAATCTCTGAGAAAGAAGACGTCTTTGAAGGCGGAATGAACAACAAACCAAATAAAGATGGAATCAAGAGTTATCGTATTCCAGCTCTTCTCAAGACAGATAAAGGAACTTTGATCGCAGGTGCAGATGAACGCCGTCTCCATTCGAGTGACTGGGGTGATATCGGTATGGTCATCAGACGTAGTGAAGATAATGGTAAAACTTGGGGTGACCGAGTAACCATTACCAACTTACGTGACAATCCAAAAGCTTCTGACCCATCAATTGGTTCACCAGTGAATATCGATATGGTGCTGGTTCAAGATCCTGAAACCAAACGAATCTTTTCTATCTATGACATGTTCCCAGAAGGGAAGGGAATCTTTGGAATGTCTTCACAAAAAGAAGAAGCCTACAAAGAAATCGACGGAAAAACCTATCAAATCCTCTATCGTGAAGGAGAAAAGGGAGCTTATACCATTCGTGAAAATGGTACTGTCTACACACCAGATGGCAAGGCGACAGACTATCGCGTTGTTGTAGATCCTGTTAAACCAGCCTACAGCGACAAGGGTGATCTATACAAGGGTGACCAGCTACTAGGTAATATCTACTTCACAACAAACAAAACTTCCCCATTTAGAATTGCCAAGGATAGCTATCTATGGATGTCCTACAGTGATGACGACGGGAAGACATGGTCAGCGCCTCAAGATATTACTCCGATGGTCAAAGCCGATTGGATGAAATTCTTGGGTGTAGGTCCTGGAGTGGGAATTACCCTTCGTACTGGACCACATAAAGGTCGGATTGTCGTTCCTGTCTATACGACTAATCGTACCAACCACCTCAATGGTTCCCAATCATCTCGAATCATCTACTCAGACGATCATGGTAAAACATGGCATATGGGTGGTGGTGTCAATGACAATCGTAAACTTTATGATGGTACAGTGGTTGATTCAAGCACCATGAACAATTATTATGCTCAAAATACCGAGGCTTCAGTTGTTCAGTTAAACAATGGTGATCTCAAACTCTTTATGCGTGGATTGACAGGAGATTTACAGGTTGCAACCAGTCATGATGGTGGTCTAACTTGGGACAATCACGTTGATCGCTACGATGTACCAGATGTTTATGTTCAAATGGCCGCGACTCATACGGTTCAAAATGGTAAAGAGTATATTCTCTTGGCAAATGCGAATGGTCCAGGTCGTAAAAATGGCTATATTCGAGTGGCTCGTGTAGAAGAAGATGGACAGTTGACTTGGTTACACCATCATTTGATTCAAGAAGGCGAGTATGCTTATAACTCACTTCAACAAATTGGGCCAGATGAATTTGGACTTTTATATGAGCACCATGCGCCTGGAGGTGTTCCATATACACTTTCCTTCAAGAAATTCAACTGGGATTTCTTGACCAAGGATTGGATTTCTCCTAAAGAAGCAAAAGTGAAATATGCGATTGAAAAATGGCCAGGTATTCTTGCGATGGAATTTGATTCGGAAGTATTGGTCAACAAGGCACCAACCCTTCAATTGGCAAACGGTAAAACAGCACGCTTCATGACCCAGTATGACACAAAAACCCTCCTATTTACGGTGGATTCAGAGGATATGGGTCAAAAAGTTACAGGTCTGGCAGAAGGTGCTATTGAAAGTATGCATAATTTACCAGTCTCTGTAGCGGGCACTAAGCTTTCGAATGGAATGAACGGAAGTGAAGCTGCTGTTCATGAAGTGCCAGAATATACAGGCCCACTAGGGACAGCGGGTGAGGAACCAGCACCAACAGTTGAAAAACCAGAATTTACAGGCGGTGTGAATGGTGAAGAGGCCGCAGTTCATGAAGTGCCAGAATATACAGGTCCATTAGGCACAGCGGGTGAAGAGGTAGCACCGACAGTTGAGAAGCCAGAATATACAGGCCCACTAGGGACAGCGGGCGAAGAGCCAGCCCCAACAGTTGAAAAACCAGAATTTACAGGCGGGGTTAATGCTGTTGAGGCCGCAGTTCATGAAGTCCCAGAGTACACAGGTCCTTTGGCAACAGTAGGCGAAGAAGCAGCACCAAAAGTAGATAAGCCTGAATTTACAGGCGGAGTTAATGCTGTTGAGGCAGCTGTCCATGAACTTCCAGAGTACACAGGTGGCGTGAATGCAGCCGATGCAGCTGTACATGAAATTGCAGAATATAAGGGAGCTGATTCGCTTGTAACTCTTGCTGCAGAAGATTATACTTACAAAGCTCCTCTTGCTCAGCAGACACTTCCTGATACAGGGAACAAGGAGAGTGGCCTCCTTGCCTCACTAGGATTAACAGCTTTCTTCCTTGGCTTGTTTGCAATGGGGAAAAAGAGAGAAAAGTAAGAGAATAATTCTAATCATTTTACTTTGTAAAATTAGAAGGAGATAGTAGGTTTTTCAGCCTGCTATCTTTTTCTTTCGGCTCAAGGTGTGCTAATAAGAAATTCTAAGATGTCTGAAACTACTTTCAGGATAGTCTGTTATATAAAATAGTTTTGAAACTGAAATCTATTCCACTACAAACTATTGAAAGCGCTTAACAAATGATATATAATAAGCCCATAAGAACAAGAAAGGGAGGAAAGAGGATGCCACAGATCAGCAAAGAAGCCCTGATTGAACAGATCAAAGATGGAATCATTGTCTCTTGCCAGGCACTTCCTCACGAACCGCTTTATACAGAAGCGGGAGGAGTCATTCCCTTGCTAGTCAAAGCGGCTGAGCAAGGAGGAGCAGTTGGTATCCGAGCAAACAGTGTTCGCGATATCAAGGAGATTAAGGAGGTTACAAAACTCCCGATTATCGGGATTATCAAACGTGACTATCCGCCGCAGGAGCCATTCATTACAGCTACGATGAGAGAAGTTGATGAACTGGCTGAACTAGACATCGAGGTCATTGCTCTGGATTGTACCAAACGTGAACGTTATGATGGTTTGGAAATTCAGGACTTTATCCGACAAGTCAAAGAAAAATATCCGCATCAACTCTTAATGGCTGATACCAGTACGTTTGAAGAGGGAATAGCAGCGGTCGAAGCAGGGATTGATTTTGTTGGAACAACCCTATCAGGTTATACCTCTTATAGTCCTAAGGTAGATGGTCCAGACTTTGAACTGATCAAAAAACTCTGCGATGCCGGTGTGGATGTCATCGCTGAAGGGAAAATTCACACACCAGAACAAGCCAAGCAAATCCTTGAATATGGAGTACGAGGCATTGTTGTCGGTGGAGCTATTACTAGACCAAAAGAGATCACGGAACGCTTTGTTGCTGGTCTTAAATAATACAATCTCAAAACAGAGGAGAGTGGTCGATGCGTCGGATAAAATGAAAACGTATACAAATAGAAGCTTACTCACTATCCAATATGGACACGCTTAACAATTAGGAGAATACAAATGAAATTTAGAAAACTAGCTTGTACAGTACTTGCAGGTGCTGCGATTCTTGGCCTTGCTGCTTGTGGTAATTCTGGTGGAAGTAAAGATGCTGGAAAATCTGGTAGCGATAGCGGAAAAACAGAAATCACTTGGTGGGCATTCCCAGTCTTCACACAAGAAAAGACTGGCGATGGTGTTGGAACTTATGAAAAATCAATCATCGAAGCTTTTGAAAAAGCAAATCCAGATGTAAAAGTGAAATTGGAAACCATCGACTTCAAGTCAGGTCCAGAAAAGATTACAACAGCTATCGAAGCAGGAACAGCGCCAGACGTACTCTTTGACGCGCCAGGACGTATCATCCAATACGGTAAAAATGGTAAATTGGCTGAGTTGAACGACCTCTTCACAGACGAATTCGTCAAAGATGTCAACAACGAAAACATCGTACAAGCAAGTAAGGCTGGAGACAAAGCTTACATGTATCCAATCAGTTCTGCTCCATTCTACATGGCCATGAACAAGAAAATGTTGGAAGATGCTGGAGTTGCAAACCTTGTAAAAGAAGGTTGGACAACTGATGACTTTGAAAAAGTTTTGAAAGCGCTTAAAGATAAAGGATATACACCAGGTTCATTGTTCAGTTCTGGTCAAGGGGGAGACCAAGGAACACGTGCCTTCATCGCAAACCTTTATGGCGGTTCTGTAACAGACAAAGATGTAACAAAATATACAACTGACGATCCTAAATTCGTCAAAGGTCTTGAAAAAGCTGCTAGCTGGATCAAAGACGGTTTATTGAACAATGGTTCACAATTTGACGGTGGGGCAGATATCCAAAACTTTGCGAACGGTCAAACTTCATACACAATCCTTTGGGCACCAGCTCAAAACGGTATCCAAGCGAAACTCTTGGAAGCAAGTAAGGTAGACGTCGTAGAAGTACCATTCCCATCAGACTCTGGTAAACCAGCTCTTGAATACCTTGTAAACGGATTTGCAGTATTTAACAACAAAGACGACAAAAAAGTCGCAGCAGCTAAGAAATTCGTTCAATTCATCGCAGATGACAAAGAATGGGGTCCTAAAGACGTTGTTCGTACAGGTGCCTTCCCAGTTCGTACATCATTTGGCAAACTTTATGATGACAAACGTATGGAAACAATCAGTGGCTGGACTAAATACTACTCACCATACTACAACACTATCGATGGATTTGCTGAAATGAGAACACTTTGGTTCCCAATGTTGCAATCTGTGTCAAATGGTGACGAAAAACCAGCGGATGCTTTGAAAGCCTTCACTGAAAAAGCTAACGAAACTATCAAAAAAGCTACAAAACAATAAGCACTAAGTCAGATTGATTCCCCCTTTTCCCTGAGCACTATGGTGTAAGAAAAGGGGGACTTTTGTTTAAAATGGTAGGAACTGTCACGAAATTAAAATGAAGTTCTTACATAAGCAAATCTTAAAAAATTTCATTTTGGTTTTAAAACAGTTCAAGAAAATCAAAAACTATTCTATTTGAAAGAGAGGTGCCGACTGTGAAAGTCAATAAAATTCGTATGCGGGAAACAGTGATTTCCTATGCTTTCCTAGCACCAGTATTATTCTTCTTTGTGATCTTTGTCTTGGCTCCTATGATTATGGGATTCATTACAAGCTTCTTTAACTACTCCATGACCAGCTTTGAGTTTGTGGGCTTGGATAACTACATTCGCATGTTTAAAGACCCTGTCTTTACCAAGTCTTTGATCAATACCGTTATTCTGGTTATTGGATCTGTTCCGATTGTGGTTCTCTTCTCGCTCTTTGTAGCATCTCAAACCTATCATCAAAATGCGATTGCCCGATCTTTCTATCGTTTCGTCTTCTTCCTTCCTGTAGTTACAGGTAGTGTTGCCGTAACGGTTGTATGGAAATGGATCTATGATCCCCTATCAGGGATTCTAAACTTTGTCCTTAAGTCAAGCCATATCATCAGCCAAAACATTTCTTGGCTGGGTGACAAAAACTGGGCTTTGCTAGCGATTATGATTATCCTTTTGACAACATCTGTTGGTCAACCGATTATCCTTTATATCGCTGCCATGGGAAATATTGATAATTCACTTGTTGAAGCGGCGCGTGTTGACGGTGCGACTGAGTTTCAAGTCTTCTGGAAGATTAAATGGCCTAGCCTTCTTCCAACAACCCTTTACATCGCGATCATCACAACCATCAACTCTTTCCAATGTTTCGCTTTGATTCAGTTGTTGACATCTGGTGGTCCAAACTACTCAACAAGTACCTTGATGTACTACCTTTACGAAAAAGCCTTCCAATTGACTGAATACGGCTATGCAAATACTATCGGTGTCTTCTTGGCAGTGATGATTGCCATTGTCAGCTTTGCGCAATTCAAGATCCTCGGAAACGACGTAGAATACTAAAGAAAGGAGACAGTTATGCAACCTACACAAAAGAAACCTTTAACAGCTTTCACTGTTATTTCAACGATTATCTTGCTCTTGTTGACCGTACTGTTCATCTTTCCATTCTACTGGATCTTGACAGGGGCCTTCAAATCACAGCCTGATACCATTATGATTCCGCCACAGTGGTTCCCTAAAATGCCAACCATGGAGAACTTCCAACAACTCATGGTGCAAAACCCTGCTATGCAGTGGATGTGGAACTCTGTATTTATCTCACTGGTAACCATGTTCTTAGTCTGTGCAACCTCTTCTCTAGCAGGTTATGTCTTGGCTAAAAAACGTTTCTATGGTCAACGCATCCTCTTTGCAGTCTTTATCGCTGCCATGGCACTTCCAAAACAAGTTGTCCTTGTACCATTGGTACGTATCGTCAACTTCATGGGAATTCACGATACACTTTGGGCAGTTATCTTGCCTTTGATCGGATGGCCATTCGGTGTCTTCCTTATGAAACAATTCAGTGAAAATATCCCTACAGAATTGCTTGAATCAGCTAAAATCGACGGTTGTGGTGAGATTCGTACCTTCTGGAGCGTAGCCTTCCCTATCGTGAAACCAGGATTTGCAGCCCTTGCAATCTTTACCTTCATCAATACTTGGAACGACTACTTCATGCAGTTGGTTATGTTGACTTCACGTCAAAACTTGACTATCTCACTCGGGGTTGCGACCATGCAGGCCGAAATGGCAACCAACTACGGTTTGATCATGGCGGGTGCAGCTCTTGCAGCCGTGCCAATCGTAACCGTCTTCCTTGTCTTCCAAAAATCCTTCACTCAGGGTATTACTATGGGAGCTGTCAAAGGTTAAGAACTTGCGAAAATCGAATTTAAACTACTTCAGCATCACATTGCCATACTTAAGTATGGCCTGCGGTTAGCTTCCTAGTTTGTTCTTCGATTTTCATTGAGTATAGGAAAAACTGTCTATCAAAATTCAGAAGAATATGTTATAGACTAAGAGAAATATAGTTTCATAAGTGTCTACAAAATGGAGAGTATACAGTTACTTCGTGAAGTTTTGTCAGACACTTATAAACTTAAGAATGAACTCTTTTCATGATACTAGTTAGAGTAGGTTCGTTTTATGGTAACTATTTCCCGCTTTAGTGGTATATAAGATAAGCAATTTATGCTTATCTTAGACGGAATTTTTGAGACTGACGATGAAAGAGCAACAGGCTCAAAAATTAGGAATGAAATTCCTAAGGAATTTGCTTCCGTCCGCACTTTTATAGGGAAATAGAGAAAGGATAATTCGGAACTGAAAAATAGTAACTATCAGAAACGAAGGAAACAGTATGATTTTTGACGATTTGAAAAACATCGCCTTTTACAAGGGAATCCATCCCAATCTAGACAAGGCTATCGACTATCTCTATCAGCACCGTAAGGATTCTTTCGAATTCGGTAAGTATGAGATTGACGGGGACAAGGTCTTTCTAGTTGTTCAGGAAAATGTCCTCAATCAAGCTAAAAATAATCAATTTGAACACCATAAGAATTATGCAGACTTGCATTTGCTGGTAGAAGGACATGAATATTCGAGCTACGGTTCACGTATCAAAGACGAAGCAGTAGCATTCGACGAAGCGAGCGACATTGGCTTTGTCCATTGTCATGAAAAATACCCACTCTTGTTGGGCTATCACAATTTTGCAATTTTCTTCCCAGGAGAACCACACCAGCCAAATGGCCACGCAGGGATGGAAGAAAAAGTTCGCAAGTATCTCTTTAAAATTTTGATTGATTAAAAGAATCAGGAGGAGCAAACATGGCACAAAAAGGAGTAAGCCTTATCAAGGCAGCATTTGATACAGATAATTTTCTCATGCGTTTCAGTGAGAAGATCTTGGATATCGTCACAGTCAATCTTCTTTTTGTCGTCTCTTGTTTGCCCATTGTGACGATTGGAGTGGCGAAAATCAGCCTTTATGAAACCATGTTTGAGATTAAGAGAAGCAGACGAGTTCCAGTTTTCAGAACCTATCTAAGAGCCTTCAAGCAAAATCTGAAACTGGGTTTCCAGTTAGGTTTGCTAGAGTTGGGCATTGTTTTGCTGAGTCTTTTAGACCTCTATCTTTTCTGGGGCCAGACAGCTTTACCTTTCCAGATTGTGAAAGCTATTTGTTTGGGGATTCTCATCTTCCTCACTCTGGTGATGCTGGCTAGCTATCCCATCGCTGCGCGCTATGATTTGTCTTGGAAAGAAGTGCTGCAAAAAGGGCTTATCTTGGCAAGTTTTAACTTTCCTTGGTTCTTCCTCATGTTAGCCATTCTCTTTCTCATAGTGATGGTTCTTTATCTATCAGCCTTCACTCTCCTTTTGGGTGGGTCAGCTTTTATCCTCTTTGGTTTTGGTTTGCTAGTCTTTCTCCAAACAGGTTTGATGGAGAAAATTTTCGCCAAATACCAGTAGGATGAGGTGTTTCTGAAACTACTTTCAATCGTTACAGTTTCTAAAATACAAGTAGAAACTAAAATCTAAGTGTATACAAGATATTGAAAGCGATTTTCACAAGGTGTATACTAAACTTGTAAAAAATAGAACTGCTCTCAGCAGAAAAAAAGAAATCTTAGGAGAAAATCTATGTCAGATTTGAAAAAATACGAAGGTGTCATTCCAGCCTTCTACGCATGTTATGATGATCAAAGAGAAGTCAGTCCAGAGCGTACGCGTGCCTTGGTTCAATACTTTATTGATAAGGGAGTTCAAGGTCTCTATGTCAATGGTTCTTCTGGTGAATGTATCTACCAAAGTGTGGAAGATCGCAAGTTGATTTTGGAAGAAGTCATGGCAGTTGCCAAAGGAAAATTGACTATCATCGCTCATGTTGCTTGCAATAATACCAAAGATAGTATGGAACTTGCTCGCCACGCAGAAAGCTTGGGAGTAGATGCTATCGCAACAATCCCACCGATTTACTTCCGCTTGCCTGAGTACTCAGTTGCCAAATACTGGAACGATATCAGTGCTGCAGCTCCAAACACAGATTATGTGATTTATAACATTCCTCAATTGGCAGGTGTTGCTTTGACTCCAAGTCTTTATACTGAAATGTTGAAGAATCCTCGTGTTATCGGTGTTAAGAACTCTTCTATGCCTGTTCAAGATATCCAAACCTTTGTCAGCCTTGGTGGAGAAGACCACATCGTCTTTAATGGTCCAGATGAACAGTTCCTAGGTGGACGGCTCATGGGTGCTAAGGCTGGTATCGGTGGTACTTATGGTGCGATGCCAGAACTCTTCTTGAAACTCAATCAGTTGATTGCTGAGAAAGATTTGGAAACAGCGCGTGAATTGCAATACGCTATCAACGCAATCATTGGCAAGCTCACTTCTGCTCATGGAAATATGTACGGTGTGATCAAAGAAGTCTTGAAGATCAATGAAGGTTTGAACATTGGTTCAGTTCGTTCACCATTGACACCAGTGACTGAAGAAGATCGTCCAGTTGTAGAAGCAGCTGCAGCCTTGATTCGTGAAACCAAGGAGCGCTTCCTCTAATCCATAAGGAGGTATTTATGACACACTACGTTGCAATTGATATCGGTGGAACCAACATCAAATATGGTTTGATTGACCAAGAAGGCCAACTTGTTGAATCGCATGAAATGCCAACAGAGGCGCATAAGGGCGGTCCTCATATCTTACAAAAGACCAAAGATATCGTAGCCAGCTATTTAGAAAAAGGCCCAGTAGCAGGTGTTTCCATTTCTTCTGCAGGAATGGTGGATCCTGATAAGGGTGAGATTTTCTATGCTGGTCCACAAATTCCGAATTATGCAGGAACCCAGTTCAAGAAGGAAATCGAGACGAGTTTTGCGATTCCTTGTGAGATTGAAAATGATGTCAACTGTGCAGGTCTTGCTGAGGCAGTATCTGGTTCAGGTAAGGGAGCGAGTGTCACACTTTGCTTGACCATTGGAACCGGTATTGGTGGTTGCTTGATTATGGATGGAAAGGTTTTCCATGGATTTAGCAATTCGGCCTGCGAAGTCGGTTACATGCACATGCAGGATGGAGCTTTCCAAGACCTGGCTTCTACGACAGCCTTGGTAGAATATGTAGCAGCAGCTCATGGAGATTCAGTTGATCAGTGGAATGGCCGACGCATTTTCAAGGAAGCTACCGAAGGAAACAAGATCTGTATGGCTGGCATTGACCGCATGGTAGACTACCTTGGGAAAGGTCTGGCAAATATTTGCTACGTTGCCAATCCAGAAGTGGTCATTCTCGGTGGCGGTATCATGGGGCAAGAAGCTATCCTCAAACCGAAGATCCGCACAGCCTTGAAGGCTGCCTTGGTGCCAAGCTTAGCTGAAAAAACACGATTAGAATTTGCCCATCACCAAAATACAGCAGGAATGTTGGGAGCCTATTATCATTTTAAAACAAAACAATCCTAGTTTGGAACTATAGAATTAAGAAAAACACTGAATCACTACTTGAGTGAAAACTGTTTTGCTTAATTCTTTTTTTATTGAAAAATTTGAGCCAAAGGATGTAATCGTGAGAAACTAGGAGAAAATAACCGACTTGCATGAGAAGTTAAGGAGAGAGCAATTCTATCATCCATTTAATTGATATTTAGCTTGAGTAAATGGGAAAATGTGGAAAAATGATATAATGAGATGGACGAAAAATTGACAAATTAGAATTTCTAGAGGTGAAAAACTGTAATGGCAACTGATTCACCTGAAATCGAAATCATATAAAATTACGAGGAGATTGTAAGATGAATGATTATATAAAATTAAATGAAGATAGATGGAATAATGTAAAAAATGACTACACTGAGCCACTGACACATGAAGAACTAGAAGAAGCTAGAAAGTATCCAATTTCTGTTGCCTTAACTGTTGGGGAAAAAGTCCCCACAGAATGGTTTGAAAAAGCCAAGGGAAAAAAGATATTAGGGTTAGCTTGTGGTGGTGGACAGCAGGGTCCTGTTTTTGCTGCAAAAGGTTATGATGTCACCATCATGGATTTTTCTAAATCACAATTAGAAAGAGATGAGATGGTCGCTAAAAGAGAAGGCTTAAAAATCAATACCGTTCAAGGTGATATGACAAAACCATTTCCATTTGAAAATGAAACTTTTGATATTATTTTTAATCCAGTTTCAAATGTATATATAGAAGATTTAGAAAACATGTATAAAGAAGCCTCTCGCGTATTGAAAAAGGGCGGTTTGTTAATGGTCGGATTTATGAATCCTTGGATATACATGTATGATGCTGACATTGTATGGGACAAACCCGATGAGGAATTGCTTTTAAAGTTTTCACTGCCTTTTAATTCAAGAGAGCTTGAAGAGAAAGGCAAAATCACCATCAATCCAGAATATGGATATGAATTTAGCCATACTTTAGAAAGTCAGATTAGAGGACAACTAAAAAACGGTCTCGCTATGATCGATTTTTATGAATCGTGTGACAAAAGACATCGATTGTCACGTTATGGAAATGACTACATCGCTACACTTTGCGTTAAACTATGATATTATAGAACATACTTCTGGAGAATAGCTCGTTTTATTTTACGATTAGAATTTGCCCATCACCAAAATACCGCAGGGATGTTGGGTGCCTATTACCATTTCAAGACAAAACAATCCTAGTTTGGTTTAACCAAACTAGGATTTTCTAACGCGTTTTTGTCTACGATAGCCATTGAGTTTTTTATTTTCCCAATAGCTGTTAAAGATTTTTTCTTTGCTTTCGCGATTGATTTCTAAAAAGTAGGCATAAATCAAATCTATTAAAATGAGCATAGGGAGTTGAGCGGAAATACGCTGGATGTAAGAAGATTGACTGTGGCTTGCGACAAGGACTGTTTCGGTATAAGCCTGACTATTTTTGTTTGGAGCGCTGGTAAAGAGAATGGTCTTGGCACCCATTTCCTTGGCATCCAACAAACTATCTAGAACGGATTGGGTAGTGCCAGATAGGGAAAAGCCAAGCACCAAACAATTTTCATCCATGATACTGGTCGTCCATGCAAAGCCATCCTGATCGGTCAAAGCTTCACAGACAACACCTAGACGCATAAAACGGAGTTTCATCTCACGGGCAATCAGACCAGAACTTCCCGTCCCAAAGAAGTAAACTCGTTCTGCGTCATCGATTAATTGGGCGACGCGTTCCAGTTGTTCTTCGTCAATTAAATCCTGTGTTTGTTCCCGTAGGTTGCTGTAGCTTCGTAAAACACGTTTGGTCAAAGGACTGTGTTTGTGCGAATGAGTGTCCGGTTTACTAGCCTGGTGCTGGTATTGAAAGACAAATTCTCGATAGCCAGTAAAGCCACATTTTTTTGCAAAACGGGTAAGAGCAGCTTGGGAAACATGCAGTTTTTGAGTAACCTGTTGCGATGATAGATCATCCACAATCGTATCTACCTGCAAGAAATAACGAGCGATTTCCTGTTCTAACTCTGTTAATTCTTCAAAATGAAGATCAATAATAGTTGCGATATCCTGCTTTTTCATGGAGCTCCTTTTCATGAGTCAAACTCTTAAAAGTTGACGATTGCCAGCTTATTAACATCATTATATCATAGAAGTTAGGATAACTAAATAAAAAGGCATTTTCAGTTAAAAGTCAAAAAATGCTTCGACTTTTCCAAGAGTTTCTCCGTAAAATATGGTACAATGAAAAGTGCCGAGCTTCACCAGTTTGCTCTATTATTTTAGGGAAAATAAAGGTGAAAATCGGGAATTTTTCTAGAAAAGAGTCTTAGTTGTATGAGAAAATTTAATAGCCATTCGATTCCGATTCGGCTTAATTTACTGTTTGCGATAGTTATCCTGCTGTTTATGGCCATAATTGGTCGATTGTTATACATGCAGGTGCTGAATAAAGATTTCTATGAAGCAAAGTTGGCATCAGCCAGCCAGACTAGGGTGACAACCAGTTCAGCTCGAGGGCAGATTTATGATGCAACAGGTAAACCCTTGGTAGAAAACACACTCAAGCAAGTTGTTTCTTTCACACGAAACAATAAGATGACGGCGGCAGAGTTGAAGGAGACGGCTAAAAAACTGCTGACATATGTGAATGTCACTTCCCCTGAACTCACAGACCGTCAGATTGCAGACTATTACCTGGCGGACCAGGATATTTACAAAAAAACAGTCGAATCCTTGCCAAGCGATAAACGTCTGGATTCAGATGGAAACCGTTTATCG
Organism: bacterium; assembly: GCA_905221295.1. Classification (GTDB taxonomy): domain Bacteria; phylum Bacillota; class Bacilli; order Lactobacillales; family Streptococcaceae; genus Streptococcus. The sequence goes on from CAJNCP010000001.1 coordinate 264,102, forward strand.
GAAGCGACGCTCTACAATAATGCGGTTGAAAGTGTTGACGTGAGTCAGCTTAACTATACAGATGATCAGAAAAAGGAAATCTATCTCTTTAGTCAGCTCAATGCAGTTGGAAATTTCGCAACTGGAACCATTTCAACAGATGCCTTGGATGATACGCAAGTTGCACTTGTAGCTTCCGCATCCAAGGAATTACCGGGCATCAGTATCTCAACCTCATGGGATCGTAAAGTACTGGACACTTCTTTATCGTCTATCGTCGGTAGTGTTTCCAGTGAAAAGTCAGGTCTTCCAGCAGAGGAAGTTGACGCTTATCTCAAAAAAGGATACTCTCTCAATGACCGAGTGGGGACTTCTTATCTTGAAAAACAATATGAAGATGTCCTTCAAGGAAAACGCTCCGTCAAAGAAGTTCATCTCGACAAACATGGAAACATGGAAAGTGTAGAAAATGTCGAGGAAGGAAGCAAAGGAAACAACATCAAATTAACGATTGACCTAGCTTTCCAGAATGGTGTGGACGACCTACTCAAGAGCTACTTCAACTCAGAGTTGAGTAATGGTGGCGCTAAATATTCTGAAGGGGTCTACGCTGTAGCCCTCAATCCTAAAACCGGTGCAGTTCTGGCGATGTCAGGTGTCAAGCATGATGTTGAATCTGGTAAATTAAGTTTAGATTCGCTTGGAACGATAACCAATGTCTTTGTGCCAGGATCTGTCGTTAAGGCAGCGACCATCAGCTCTGGTTGGGAAAATGGAGTTTTGTCAGGCAATCAAACCTTGACAGACCAGCCGATTGTTTTCCAAGGTTCGGCCCCTATCAATTCATGGTACACCTTGTCATACGGTTCTTTTCCTATCACAGCGGTTGAAGCCTTGGAATATTCTTCAAATACCTACATGGTGCAAACAGCTTTGGGAATTATGGGACAGACCTATAAACCCAATATGATGGTAGCGACGAGTCAATTAGATACAGCTATGGGCAAATTGCGGTCAACCTTTGGGGAATATGGACTCGGAGCTTCAACGGGGATTGATCTTCCAGATGAATCAACAGGATTTATACCAAAAGAATTTGATTTGGGGAACTATATCAATAATTCCTTTGGTCAGTTTGATAACTACACACCGATGCAGTTAGCCCAGTATGTCGCAACCATTGCAAACAATGGCGTACGTTTGGCTCCTCACATCGTTGAAGGGGTTTATGGAAACAATGACCAAGGTGGCTTAGGCAGTCTGGTTCAAGAAACAGCCACTAAGGAACTAAACAAGGTCAATATCTCAGAATCAGATATGGCTATCTTGCAGCAAGGTTTCTATCAAGTTTCGCATGGAACGAGTGCTCTGACAACTGGTCGTGCCTTTTCAAATGGCGCCGCCGTTTCCATCAGCGGGAAAACGGGTACTGCCGAAAGTTACGTTAATGGTGGTCAAAAAGCCAATAATACCAACGCAGTCGCCTATGCACCGACCGAAAATCCTCAAATTGCGGTCGCAGTCGTCTTTCCTCATAACACCAACCTTACAAACGGTGTCGGACCTTCTATTGCGCGCGACATTATCAATCTTTATCACCAACACCATCCAATGAATTAGAAAGGAACTTATGCTGTATCCAACACCTATTGCCAAGCTGATTGATAGCTATTCAAAGTTACCAGGTATCGGGATCAAAACGGCTACCCGCCTCGCCTTCTATACCATTGGAATGTCTGATGACGATGTCAATGAATTTGCCAAAAATCTCCTATCTGCCAAGCGGGAATTAACCTATTGTTCCATCTGTGGCCGTTTGACCGATGATGACCCTTGCTCAATCTGTACGGATCCGACTCGAGATCAGACAACCATCTTGGTGTTAGAGGATAGTCGCGATGTGGCTGCTATGGAAAACATCCAAGAATACCACGGCCTCTATCACGTCTTGCACGGCCTCATTTCTCCGATGAATGGTATCAGCCCAGACGATATCAACCTCAAGAGTCTCATGACCCGTCTCATGGATAGTGAGGTTTCAGAGGTGATTGTGGCAACCAATGCGACAGCGGATGGGGAAGCAACATCGATGTATCTCTCTCGTCTCCTCAAGCCAGCTGGTATCAAGGTCACTCGCCTAGCACGAGGACTAGCCGTGGGAGCAGATATCGAGTATGCGGACGAAGTCACACTCTTACGAGCCATTGAAAATCGGACAGAGTTGTAGGAGTAGACAAATTTACGAACTAAATTCATTTATAAGAAAATTAAGGAGACCGACTTTGATGTTATAGGTCTCTTTTATGTTTCTTAAATTCTAGTACCATGTTCAAGTTTCAAAAAAGAGGCAAATATGATATACTAAAGAACGAGTATTCTATTAGAATTAGGACAAGCAATATGAAACAAACGATTATTCTTTTATACGGTGGGCGTAGTGCAGAGCGTGAAGTCTCTGTCCTTTCAGCTGAAAGTGTGATGCGTGCGGTCAACTACGACCGTTTCACTGTCAAAACTTTCTTCATCAGCCAATCAGGTGACTTTATCAAAACGCAAGAATTTAGCCAGACTCCAGGTCAAGAAGATCGTCTCATGACCAATGCGACTATTGACTGGGACAAGAAAATAGCGCCAAGTGCCATCTACGAAGAAGGTGCAGTGGTCTTTCCAGTTCTTCATGGTCCGATGGGAGAAGATGGCTCTGTTCAAGGATTCCTTGAAGTTTTGAAAATGCCCTATGTCGGCTGCAATATCTTGTCATCAAGCCTTGCCATGGATAAAATCACGACCAAGCGTGTCTTGGAGTCTGCTGGGATTGCCCAAGTTCCTTATGTGGCCATCGTTGAAGGTGATGATGTGACTTCTAAAATCGCAGAAGTTGAAGAAAAATTGACTTATCCAGTCTTCACGAAGCCGTCAAACATGGGTTCAAGTGTCGGTATTTCTAAGTCTGAAAACCATGAGGAACTCCGCCAAGCTTTGGAGCTTGCCTTCCAATATGACAGCCGTGTCTTGGTAGAGCAAGGAGTGAATGCCCGTGAAATCGAGGTTGGTCTCTTGGGAAACTACGATGTGAAGAGTACACTTCCTGGTGAAGTGGTCAAGGATGTTGCCTTTTATGACTATGATGCCAAATATATCGATAACAAGATTACCATGGACATCCCAGCCAAGATTAGTGATGATGTGGTAGCTATCATGCGTCATAATGCAGAAACAGCCTTCCGTGCAATCGGTGGCCTCGGTCTGTCTCGTTGTGATTTCTTCTATACAGATAAGGGCGAGATTTTCCTAAATGAGCTTAATACCATGCCAGGTTTCACCCAGTGGTCTATGTATCCACTGCTTTGGGACAATATGGGAATCAGCTACCCAGAACTAATCGAGCATTTGGTTGACCTTGCTAAGCAAAGTTTTGACAAGCGCGAAGCGCATTTGCTATAAAAATGAAAGAGAGGGTAGAAGCCAGAACTATCACTGCATGGTGACTAGAGTTCTCGGACTTCAACCCTTTTTAAAGGAGTAGAAATGAAATTAACGATCCATGAAATTGCCCAAGCTGTTAGAGCTAAAAATGATGTTAGTCTTTTTGCGGATGCTCAGTTAGAAAAAGCTGAGTTTGACAGTCGTTTAATCACTGCTGGAGATTTATTTGTTCCACTTAAAGGAGCGCGTGACGGTCATGACTTTATCGAAACAGCTTTTGAAAATGGTGCCGCAGTAACCTTGTCTGAGAAAGAGGTTGCAAATCATCCCTACATTCTAGTAGACGACGTGTTGACTGCCTTTCAAGCCCTCGCAGCCTACTATCTTGAGAAAACGGCTGTTGATGTCTTTGCGGTTACAGGTTCAAATGGTAAGACAACGACCAAGGATATGTTGGCGCATTTACTGTCAACAACCTACAAGACTTACAAAACACAAGGAAACTACAATAACGAGATCGGACTTCCTTATACAGTTCTTCATATGCCTGATGATACTGAAAAGTTGGTCTTGGAGATGGGACAGGATCACTTGGGAGATATCCATCTCTTGTCTGAATTAGCTCACCCCAAGACAGCCATCGTGACCTTGGTTGGAGAAGCACATTTGGCCTTTTTCAAAGATCGTTCCGAGATTGCTAAGGGGAAAATGCAAATTGCAGATGGTATGGCACCTGGTTCCTTGCTCTTGGCACCAGCTGACCCTATAGTAGAGGACTACTTGCCAACTGATAAAAAGGTGGTTCGTTTTGGGCAAGGAGCAGAGCTGGAAATTACAGACTTGATTGAGCGCAAGGATAGTCTGACCTTTAAGGCTAATTTTTTGGAACAAACCCTCGATTTGCCAGTGACAGGTAAGTACAATGCAACCAATGCTATGATTGCTGCTTATGTGGCTCTACAAGAAGGAGTTTCAGAGGAACAAATTCGTTTAGCCTTCCAAAATCTTGAATTGACGCGTAACCGTACCGAGTGGAAGAAAGCAGCCAATGGAGCAGATATCCTATCAGATGTGTACAATGCCAATCCCACTGCTATGAAGTTGATTTTGGAGACATTCTCTGCCATCCCAGCCAACGAAGGAGGCAAGAAAATTGCTGTTCTAGCAGATATGAAGGAACTCGGTGACCAGTCTGTTCAACTCCATAACCAGATGATTTTGAGCCTATCGCCAGATGTGCTTGATATGGTTATTTTCTATGGAGAAGACATTGCCGAATTAAGTCAGCTGGCCAGTCAAATGTTCCCAATCGGTCACGTTTTCTACTTTAAGAAAACAGCCGACGAGGACCAATTTGAGGCTATGATGAAGCAAGTCAAGGAAAGCCTTGGCGCCAATGACCAAATTTTGCTCAAAGGCTCCAACTCCATGAATCTAGCCAAGTTGGTAGAAAGTTTAGAAAATGAATGCAAGTGATTTTACCAAGTATCTGCAAAGAATGCTAGCCATTACGGATACTGGATTAACCTTCACAAAAGATCCTTTTGACCGCGAGCGCTACGAGGAGTTGCGAAGTCTGTTATCTGAAATGTTGAATCAGGGATTAGAGCTAGATTCAGAAGAAGTGGCAGAAGTCATGAGACCAACTTCCGCTTATGCAACTCCTCTAATGGACGTCCGTGCTTGGATTGTTGAGGATGAAAAAGTATGTTTAGTTAGAGGAAAAGGGGAGGATAGTTGGGCTTTGCCAGGTGGATTTGGTGAAGTCGGCTATTCTCCAACCGAAAATATTCTCAAGGAAATTGAAGAAGAAACCGGTTTTACAGCAAAAACTGAAAGGTTACTTGCAGTTTTTGACACAAATCGTTTCCAACTACAGAGCAAACAATATGCAAAGTTTGTCTTTGAATGCCAACTTCTTGATGGACAATTTCAAGAGAATCAAGAAATTGCTGAGCTTCAATTTTTTGCCATTGACCAATTGCCAGTCTTATCTGAAAAACGCATCACTAAGGACCAAATGGAGATTCTTTGGCAAATTTATAAAGGACAAAGAGACCAATATGTTGATTAGTTTATGCTAGAGAAGCCGACAAATCAAAAAAGGGTATCTGTAAGGTGCATTTCTGCAATACAAATGATATAATAGGTTGCGAATTTAAGACGCAAGTGTTCTATGAATAGCATAGAATCAAGTTTTTTCAAAAAATTTAAAAGCTGGAGAAAGTGATTTTTTACCGCCTCTAGCTAGATGAACGAGGAATAGAATATGAATTTGTGGGAACAATTATTTACCACACAGATATCAGAACCGCCCCAGTTTGAACTCCACTGGTATATTGGTTTGTTATGTTTACTGGCTCTTACTTTCTATATTTCTTATCGTTACCGCGACAAAGTGGCTTACCAGCGCTTTATTCAGATCCTTCAGTCTCTTCAACTGATTGCTCTATACAGCTGGTATTGGGGGAATCACATGCCTCTGTCAGAAAGTTTGCCCTTCTATCATTGTCGTATCGCCATGTTTGTCATGCTCTTGATTCCAGGTACTTCCAAGTACAAGCAATACTTTGCACTTCTAGGAACCTTTGGAGCAACTGCAGCTCTGGCTTACCCACTCTTTGACCCTTATCCGTTTCCGCACGTGACCATCCTGTCCTTTATCATCGGGCACGTGGCACTTTTGGGGAATGCACTCCTATACTTGTTTAGGAATTATGATGCTTCCTTGCTCAACCTGAAAAATGTGACAGTAATTACATTTTCTCTAAATGCCTTGATAGGAGTTGTCAACTTGGTTGTAGGTGGAGATTATGGATTTTTAAATAAACCACCGCTTGTTGGAAATTTCGGTCAGCCCTTAAATTACCTGATTGTGTCAAGTGTCCTAGTAATTGCGATTAGTTTAACAGCAAAATTATTAGAACTCTTTCTACAACAAAAATCGGAAGAATTCATTCAAGAGAAGGTCTAAAATGACCTCCTTTTTTTTGCTTTTTCAAGATTTAAATTTAAAAATAGATAAGTTTGAAGCGAAATTTCCTTCAGAAGAAGAATTTTTCTAGTATTTTCTCAAAAAACATGCAGGAAATTTATGAAAAACTAAGCACGTTTGGATTTTTTGTGTTATAATATTCTGTGAATAGCTATGCCCAAGTATAGTTATTAAATAGAAGTGAGAAACTTGGAAGACAGAGAGGATGCGATGTAATGACTAGAGATGGTTTTTTTACAGGCTTAGATATCGGAACTAGCTCAATTAAAGTGCTAGTAGCTGAGCATAGAGATGGTGAAGTAAATGTAATTGGTGTTAGCAATGCCAAAAGTAAAGGTGTAAAAGACGGAATTATTGTTGATATTGAAGCAGCTGCTTCAGCGATCAAATCCGCAATCACACAGGCAGAAGAGAAAGCTGGTATTTCTATTAAGTCTGTTAACGTTGGCCTTCCAGCAAACCTCTTGCAGGTTGAACCAACACAAGGAATGATTCCTGTAACTTCAGATACTAAAGAAATCACAGACCAAGATGTTGAAAATGTTGTCAAATCAGCTTTGACTAAGAGCATGACTCCTGATCGTGAAGTGATTACCTTTATTCCAGAAGAATTCATCGTGGATGGTTTCCAAGGAATTCGTGACCCTCGTGGTATGATGGGTGTCCGTTTGGAAATGCGTGGTCTGCTTTACACAGGTCCTCGTACGATTCTACACAATCTTCGTAAGACAGTTGAGCGTGTAGGTATTCATGTTGATAATGTGATTATTTCACCTTTGGCAATCGTGAACTCCGTTCTCAATGAAGGTGAACGTGAATTTGGTGCGACTGTCATCGATATGGGTGGAGGTCAAACTACTGTAGCGACTATCCGTAACCAGGAATTGCAATTCACCAACATCTACCAAGAAGGTGGAGATTACGTTACAAAAGACATTTCTAAAGTCTTAAAAACATCTCAAAAAATTGCTGAAAGTTTGAAACTGAACTATGGTGAAGCTTATGTTCCACTAGCAAGTAACGAAACTTTCCAAGTTGAAGTAATCGGTGAGGTAGAACCTGTTGAAGTGACAGAAAGCTACTTGGCAGAAATTATTTCAGCACGCATCAAACATATCTTTGACCAAATCAAACAAGAGTTGGAAAGAAGACACTTGTTAGATTTGCCAGGTGGTATCGTCCTTATCGGTGGAAATGCAATTTTGCCAGGAATTGTTGAATTAGCCCAAGAAGTATTTGGTGTTCGAGTAAAACTTCACGTACCAAACCAAGTTGGAATTCGCAACCCTGCATTTGCGCACGTGATTAGCTTGTCTGAGTTTGCTGGTAAATTGACTGAAGTCAATCTTCTTGCACAAAAAGCAGTTAAAGGAGATGAATTCCTTCGCCAAAAACCAATCAACTTTGGCATTCCAAATCAACGTTTGAATCCAGTAGCGCAACCAAGTCCAGCACAAGCAGCTCCAGCTGAAACTGTGACGGAAGCTCCAGTTGCTCCTAAGGAAGAATTCCAAGCAAGTTCTCAAAGTAAACCGAAGCTAACAGAACGTTTCCGTGGTTTGATCGGAAGCATGTTTGATGAATAAAAGAGGATAAGAAATTATGACATTTTCATTTGATACAGCAGCAGCTCAAGGTGCAATTATTAAAGTAATTGGTGTCGGTGGCGGTGGTGGTAATGCCATCAACCGCATGGTTGACGAAGGTGTTGCTGGTGTAGAATTTATCGCAGCCAACACGGATGTACAAGCTCTTAGCAGTACGAAAGCAGAAACAGTTATCCAACTTGGTCCAAAATTGACTCGTGGTTTGGGTGCTGGAGGTCGTCCAGAAGTTGGACGTAAGGCTGCAGAAGAAAGCGAAGAAGCTCTGACTGAAGCAATTAGCGGTGCAGACATGGTCTTCATCACTGCTGGTATGGGTGGTGGATCTGGAACAGGTGCAGCTCCAGTTATCGCACGTATTGCTAAAGATCTTGGTGCCCTTACAGTTGGTGTTGTGACACGTCCTTTCGGATTTGAAGGAAGCAAACGTGGTCAGTACGCTGTAGAAGGGATCAACGAACTTCGTGAGCATGTTGATACTCTATTGATTATCTCAAACAACAACTTGCTAGAGATTGTTGACAAGAAAACGCCACTTCTTGAAGCACTTAGTGAAGCAGATAACGTTCTTCGCCAAGGTGTTCAAGGAATTACAGACTTGATTACTAACCCAGGATTGATTAACCTTGACTTTGCTGACGTGAAAACTGTTATGGCAAACAAAGGAAATGCCCTTATGGGGATCGGTATTGGTAGTGGTGAAGAGCGTGTCGTTGAAGCAGCACGTAAAGCGATTTACTCACCACTTCTTGAAACAACTATTGACGGTGCTGAAGATGTCATCGTTAACGTTACGGGTGGTCTTGACTTGACATTGATTGAAGCGGAAGAAGCTTCAGAAATCGTCAACCAAGCAGCTGGTCAAGGAGTGAACATCTGGCTTGGAACATCAATCGATGAAAGTATGAAAGATGAAATCCGTGTAACCGTTGTGGCTACAGGTGTTCGTCAAGATCGAGTTGAAAAAGTAGTTGGTTCTCATGCGCCATACACAACAGGCCGTCCATCAGCTAAAACTCCACAGTCTCATACTTTTGACCGTCAATTCGATTTGGAAGAAACAGCAGAATTGCCTAAATCAAGTCCACGTCGCTTTGAAACTAACCAAGCTTCTGCTTTTGGGGACTGGGATTTGCGTCGTGAATCAATTGTTCGCCAAACAGATTCAGTAGTTTCTCCGGTAGAACGTTTTGAGACACCAGTTTCACAGGATGAAGATGAGTTGGATACTCCACCATTCTTCAAAAATCGTTAATCAATGAATTTGAAAAAAAATACTGAATTAGTATTTCAGCAGATTGCTGATGCTAGTCTAGAAGCAGACCGTGCTTTAGATGCTGTTTCAGTTATTGCAGTGACAAAATATGTAGATGTACAAACAGCGGAAGCTTTGCTTCCGCTTGGTGTTCGTCATATAGGTGAAAATCGAGTTGATAAATTCTTAGAAAAATATCAGGCCTTGAAAGATTATCCAGTCACTTGGCATTTAATAGGAACACTACAAAGACGGAAAGTAAAAGAAGTAATCCCATATGTGGATTACTTTCATGCTTTAGACTCCCTAAAATTGGCTCAGGAAATTCAAAAGAGAAGAGATCAGGTTATCAAGTGTTTCTTGCAGGTCAATATTTCTGGAGAAGAAAGCAAGCATGGGTTTTCAAAAGAAGAATTGCTAGAACTTTTGCCAGAGTTGGCTAAGTTAGATCAGATTGAGTATGTTGGTTTGATGACCATGGCTCCTTTTGAGGCAGATAGTGAGGAATTGAAAGAAATTTTCAAAGAAACACAAGCTCTGCAGGCAGAAATTAGAGAAAAACAAATCCCTAATATGCCGATGACAGAACTCAGCATGGGAATGAGTCGTGATTTCAAAGAAGCCATTCAGTTCGGCTCAACCTTTGTTCGAATCGGTACAGCATTTTTTAAATAGGAGAGAGCTATGTCTTTAAAAGATAAATTCGATAAATTTATAGATTATTTTACAGAAGATGGAGAGGAAACAACTAACTACCAGACTCAACAAGAGGAAACAGTTCGTCCAGCCGTCTCAACTTCTAAGGAATTACCAGCACCTGCTCAGCCAGGATCAGCAAAAGATGCAAACATTACTCGCTTACATGCACGTCAACAAGAATTGGCAATGCAAAGCCATCGTTCTGATGAGAAAGTGACAATCGACGTTCGCTATCCAAGAAAATATGAAGATGCAACTGAAATTGTTAATTTGTTAGCTGGAAATGAAAGTATCTTGATCGATTTCCAATATATGACAGAAGTACAAGCCCGTCGTTGCCTTGATTACTTGGATGGAGCTCGTCATGTCTTGGCTGGAAATATGAAAAAAGTTGCGAGCACAATGTATCTATTGACTCCTGTTAATGTCATCGTGAATATTGAAGATATCAAGCTTCCAGATGAATCACAAAGCGCTGAGTTTGGTTTTGATATTAAACGAAATAGAGCAAAATAATGATTTTCTTAATCCGTTTAATCCAAAATGCAGTTAGCATTTACTCGATCATTCTCGTTGCATTTGCTCTTCTTTCATGGTTTCCAAATGCCTATGAAAGCCAGCTAGGACGCTTAGTCATCAGACTTGCTCGTCCAGTTATCGAGCCTCTTCGTAAGCTCAATTTGCAATTTGCGGGGCTTGATTTTACTGTTTGGGCTGCGCTTATTCTAATCCAGTTTGTTGGAAATCTCTTAACACGACTAGTCCTATTACTATGACAGCAAATCGAGCCATTTATCAGCACTTTTCCCATGATGATATTCCTTTTATTGATAAAGGATTGGAGTGGATTAAGCGGGTGGAAGATACCTATGCACCGGTGCTTAGCCCTTTTATCAATCCTCATCAGGAACAGATCTTGAGAGTATTAGCTGGGACATATGGACTGGGTTGCCAAAGTAGTGGTGATTTTCTTCCGACTGAGTCGGTTCGTGTTCTTCTGTATCCAGACTATTTTCAACCAGAAATTAGTGATTTTGAAATAGTCTTGTTAGAAATTTGCTATCCGAGCAAGTTTGAACAGCTGAGCCATGGAAAAATATTGGGAACAATCATCAACCAGCTAGGAATTGACCGTAAATTATTTGGTGATATCTTGGTAGATGAAAAGAGAGCACAGATTTTTGTCAATCGTGATTTTATTCCTCTTTTTCAGGATGGAATAAGAAAGATTGGCAGACTTCCTGTATCGCTGGAGGAACGTCCTTTTACCGATAGGATTATATCTAAAATTGACTTTAGAGAACGAGAAATTTTAGTTTCGAGTTTTCGATTGGATGCCCTCTTATCAAGTGCCTTGAAATTATCTAGAAATCAAACCAGTCAACTAATTGAGAAAAAATCTGTCCAGGTAAACTATCATCTGGTTGAAAAATCTGATTACCAGGTTGCCGTTGGGGATTTGATCAGTGTGAGAAAGTTTGGTCGTCTAAAAGTTGTCAAAGACAATGGACAGACAAAAAAAGACAAGATAAAATTAAGCATTCAATTATTATTAAGTAAGTGAGGAAAAGTATGCCAATTACATCGTTAGAAATTAAAGATAAAACCTTTGGTACAAGATTTAGAGGTTTTGACCCAGAAGAAGTAGATGAATTTCTTGATATCGTTGTTCGTGACTATGAAGATTTGGTTCGTAGTAATCACGACAAAGAGACACACATCAAGAGTTTGGAAGAACGTTTGTCTTACTTTGATGAGATGAAAGATTCCTTGAGTCAGTCAGTTTTGATTGCTCAAGATACTGCGGAGCGTGTCAAACAGGCTGCTCAAGAACGTTCGAACAATATTATTCAACAAGCTGAACAAGACGCTCAGCGTTTGCTAGAAGAAGCAAAATACAAGGCAAATGAAATTCTCCGTCAGGCAACAGATAATGCTAAGAAAGTGGCTGTTGAGACAGAAGAGTTGAAGAACAAGAGTCGTGTATTCCATCAACGCCTCAAGTCTACGATTGAAAGTCAATTGGCTATTGTTGAGTCATCAGATTGGGAAGACATTCTTCGCCCAACAGCAACGTATCTTCAAACAAGCGATGAAGCCTTTAAAGAAGTGGTGGGTGAAGTTCTTGGTGAGACTATTCCTTCTCAACCAGAGGAAGAGCCAATTGATATGACTCGTCAATTCACACCAGAAGAGGTTGCTGAGTTGCAAGCTCGTATCGAGGCTGGAAATAAAGAATTGGCTGAGTTTGAAGCTCAACAAAATCAACATACAGATGAAAGTGAACAACATGAAGAGTCAGTTGACGTAGAAACTACTGCAGCAACTGAGGAAGATGCAAACAAAGAATCTGTTCTTATCCTATAAAAGTAAATGTGAGAACAAAGTCTAACCAACTATATTTTCAGCGAGCGGGAGATGGTGTGAGCCCTGCAATCCCTAGTCGTTAGATTATCCTCTCAACGAATCCAGTCTGAAAACAGTAAGACTGGACGTTCCCCACGTTACGGGAAAAGAGGAAAAGAGACACTGTCTTTTTTCGAACAAAGGTGGTACCACGATTTTCGTCCTTTTTGGAAGTCGTGGTTTTTAATTTGTTAATATTTATAAAGGAGATACCATGAAACTCAAAGATACCCTTAACCTTGGGAAAACAGCTTTCCCAATGCGTGCAGGACTTCCTACCAAAGAGCCACTCTGGCAAAAGGAATGGGAAGATGCAAAACTTTACCAACGTCGTCAAGAATTGAACCAAGGAAAACCACATTTCACCTTGCATGATGGACCTCCGTATGCAAACGGAAATATCCACGTTGGACATGCCATGAACAAGATTTCCAAAGATATTATTGTTCGTTCTAAGTCTATGTCAGGATTTTACGCTCCTTATATTCCTGGTTGGGATACACATGGTTTGCCAATCGAGCAAGTCTTGGCAAAACAAGGCGTGAAACGTAAAGAAATGGACTTGGTTGAGTACTTGAAACTTTGCCGTGACTATGCTCTTTCTCAAGTAGATAAACAACGAGAAGACTTTAAACGTTTGGGTGTTTCTGGTGACTGGGAAAATCCTTATGTGACCTTGACTCCAGACTATGAAGCGGCTCAAATCCGTGTCTTCGGTGAAATGGCTAAGAAAGGCTACATCTACCGTGGTGCCAAGCCGGTTTACTGGTCATGGTCATCTGAGTCAGCGCTTGCAGAAGCAGAAATTGAATACCATGACTTGCTTTCAACTTCCCTTTACTATGCTAACCGCGTCAAAGATGGCAAAGGTGTCCTAGATACAGATACTTATATCGTTGTTTGGACAACAACTCCATTTACCATCACTGCTTCTCGTGGGTTGACTGTTGGTGCGGATATTGATTACGTAGTCGTACAACCTGCTGGTGAATCTCGTAAGTTTGTGGTTGCTTCAGAATTGTTGAACAGTTTGTCTGAGAAATTTGGCTGGGCTGATGTTCAGGTCTTGGCAACCTACCGTGGTCAAGAATTGAATAAAATTGTGACAGCTCACCCATGGGATACAGCTGTAGATGAGTTGGTGATCCTCGGTGACCACGTTACGATTGACTCTGGTACTGGTATTGTCCATACAGCCCCTGGTTTTGGTGAGGACGACTACAATGTCGGTGTTGCTAACGGCCTTGAAGTTGCTGTAACAGTTAACGAACGCGGTATTATGATGGCCAATGCTGGCTCTGACTTTGAAGGTCAATTCTATGACAAGGTTGTACCAACTGTTATCGAAAAACTGGGCGATTTGCTCCTTGCCCAAGAAGAAATCTCTCACTCATATCCATTTGACTGGCGTACGAAAAAACCAATCATCTGGCGTGCAGTACCACAATGGTTTGCCTCTGTATCTAAATTCCGCCAAGAAATCTTGGATGAAATTGAAAAAGTGAAATTCCACTCAGAATGGGGTAAAGTTCGTCTTTACAACATGATTCGCGACCGTGGCGACTGGGTTATCTCTCGTCAACGTGCTTGGGGAGTTCCACTTCCTATCTTCTATGCTGAAGACGGAACACCAATCATGACAGCTGAAACGATCGAGCACGTGGCTCAACTCTTTGAGGAACACGGTTCTATCATCTGGTGGGAACGTGATGCCAAAGACCTCTTGCCAGAAGGATTCACCCATCCAGGTTCACCAAATGGAGAGTTCAAGAAAGAAACAGATATCATGGACGTTTGGTTTGACTCAGGTTCATCATGGAATGGGGTTGTAGTAAACCGTCCTGAGTTGACTTACCCAGCAGACCTTTATCTTGAGGGTTCTGACCAGTATCGTGGTTGGTTCAACTCTTCACTCATTACATCTGTTGCCAACCATGGCGTAGCGCCATACAAACAAATCTTATCACAAGGATTTGCCCTTGACGGTAAAGGTGAAAAGATGTCTAAATCTCTTGGGAATACCATTGCTCCAAGTGATGTTGAAAAACAATTTGGTGCGGAAATCTTGCGTCTCTGGGTGACAAGTGTTGACTCAAGCAACGACGTGCGTATCTCTATGGACATCTTGAGCCAAGTCTCTGAAACTTACCGTAAGATCCGTAACACACTTCGCTTCTTGATTGCCAATACATCTGACTTTAACCCAGCTCAAGACGCAGTGGCTTACGATGAGCTTCGTTCTGTTGACAAGTACATGACCATTCGCTTTAACCAGCTTGTGAAGACCATTCGTGATGCTTATGCTGACTTTGAATTCTTAACCATCTACAAGGCCTTGGTGAACTTTATCAACGTTGACTTGTCTGCCTTCTACCTTGACTTCGCCAAAGACGTTGTCTACATCGAAGGTGCCAAATCACTCGAACGCCGTCAAATGCAAACAGTCTTCTATGACATTCTTGTCAAAATCACCAAACTCTTGACACCAATTCTGCCTCACACTGCGGAAGAAATCTGGTCATATCTTGAGTTTGAAGCAGAGGAATTCGTTCAATTGTCAGAATTACCAGAAGCTGAAACTTTTGCCAACCAAGAAGAAATCTTGGATACATGGGTAGCCTTCATGGACTTCCGTGGACAAGCTCAAAAAGCCTTGGAAGAAGCGCGTAATGCCAAAGTAATCGGTAAATCACTCGAAGCACACTTGACAGTTTACCCAAATGAAGTGGTGAAAACTCTTCTTGGAGCAGTAGACAGCAATGTGGCTCAACTTTTGATCGTGTCAGAATTGACCATCGCTGAAGGTACAGCTCCAGAGAGTGCAGTAAGCTTTGAGGATGTAGCCTTTACAGTTGAACGTGCAGCTGGTGAAGTTTGTGACCGTTGCCGTCGTATCGATCCAACTACTGCTGAACGTAGCTACCATGCAGTTATCTGTGACCACTGTGCAAGTATCGTAGAAGAAAACTTTGCAGATGCAGTCGCAGAAGGATTTGAAGCGAAATAATCAGAATAGACTGAGAAAGGTCGCTAAAATCATAAAAAACGCATAATATCAAGAGTTCAAGTGCTTTGATATTATGCGTTTTATCATGGGAAAATTTACTAGTCCATTTCTTCAAATGAAGTTCTTCCTGGCCTGTCCGTGTAGATAATTAACATAATCAACTATTCAGTTTTCTCATAATTTTATATTTCTACTAATTATAAAGAGACTATAGAACTTAAAATTATTTTTTGAAAATCAATATTTATTATAAAATTTTATAAGATTGTTTAATTTTTAGATAAATTATGATAGAATAATACCTATAAAAATTTTAAGGAGATTATTATGAAAACAAATACACTTGCTCGTGTTAACGCTATTTTTGGTCTTATTTCAGGAATTATATTGCTTTTAGCGCCAGTTATCATGTTTATCATGGCTGTTGGAGCTGCTGCGGCAACTGAAGACGCAGATGTAACGGTTGGGACATTGACAGGGCTCTCAATTATTTTGTCATTGGTTAAAATTGCTGTTTTAGTATTGGGAATTGTGGCTATTGTTTATTATAAAGATGATGAACGTGTTACGAATGCACCTTCTGTTTTGCTCATTGTAGGTGGTGCGGTCGGCTTGATTCCATTTTTAGGATGGGTAGGTGGAATTCTAACCATTATTGGTGGTTCACTTTACTTTGGAACATTGAAAAAATTTGTAATTGAAGAGTAGTAGTTTTCCAATTATTTGGACGGGACTATTTCATCCTCTATCGAGAACAATTATGATAGTGTGATAAAGAGAAGACTGATAAGCTCTTCTCTTTTTAGTTGATTTTAACTAGCTTTTTTGTGAAAAATTGTGTAAAATAGAATAGATAAACGAGGGAAACCTCGAAAAATAAAAGGAGAATCCATCTAATGGTAAAATTGGTTTTTGCTCGCCATGGTGAGTCTGAATGGAACAAAGCTAACCTTTTCACTGGTTGGGCTGATGTTGATTTGTCTGATAAAGGAACACAACAAGCGATTGACGCTGGTAAATTGATCAAGGAAGCTGGTATCGAATTTGACCAAGCTTACACTTCAGTATTGAAACGTGCGATTAAAACAACAAATTTGGCTCTTGAAGCTGCTGACCAACTCTGGGTTCCAGTTGAAAAATCATGGCGCTTGAACGAACGTCACTACGGTGGTTTGACTGGTAAAAACAAAGCTGAAGCTGCTGAACAATTTGGTGATGAGCAAGTTCATATCTGGCGCCGTTCATACGATGTATTGCCTCCTGCAATGCCTCATGATGACGAATACTCAGCACATACTGACCGTCGTTACGCTTCACTTGACGATTCAGTCATTCCAGATGCTGAAAACTTGAAAGTGACTTTGGAACGTGCCCTTCCATTCTGGGAAGATAAAATCGCTCCAGCACTTAAAGATGGTAAAAACGTATTCGTAGGAGCTCACGGTAACTCAATCCGTGCCCTTGTAAAACACATCAAACACTTGTCAGATGATGAAATCATGGGTGTAGAAATCCCTAACTTCCCACCATTGGTATTCGAATTCGACGAAAAATTGAACGTCGTAAAAGAATACTATCTTGGAAAATAATCTATAAACAGAAAGCCTAGGATTCCTAGGCTTTTTGTTTTTGCTTCTGGTTTCCAACTAGTTGAAAAAGCGTTATAATGATAATAGGAAGTAATTTGTTTGAGAGAAGGTGTGTCTGATGGCTTATATTGAGATGAAACACAGCTACAAGCGTTACCAGGTTGGGGATACAGAGATTGTGGCTAATCGTGATGTGAATTTTGAAATTGAAAAAGGGGAGCTGGTTATCATACTTGGCGCTTCAGGTGCTGGAAAATCAACCGTTCTCAATCTTTTAGGAGGTATGGATACCAATGATGAGGGGGAGATTTGGATTGATGGTGCCAATATTGCCAACTATAGTTCGCACCAACGAACAAACTATCGTCGTGAAGATGTAGGCTTTGTTTTTCAATTTTACAATCTGGTCTCCAATCTGACAGCCAAGGAAAATGTGGAACTGGCTTCAGAAATCGTGACAGATGCCTTGGATCCAGAGCAAGTGCTCAAAGATGTAGGTCTGGCTCATCGCCTGAATAACTTTCCAGCCCAGCTTTCTGGAGGGGAGCAACAGCGAGTCTCCATTGCACGTGCTGTAGCCAAAAATCCTAAAATCCTCCTTTGTGATGAACCGACGGGTGCCTTGGATTACCAGACGGGGAAGCAAGTCTTGAAGATTCTCCAAGACATGTCTCGTCAAAAAGGAGCAACGGTGATTATCGTAACCCACAATGGCGCGCTAGCCCCTATTGCAGATCGGGTGATTCATATGCGCGATGCCACGGTTAAGAGCATGACGGTCAATGAGCATCAGCAGGATATCGATACATTGGAGTATTAGCATGAAAAAAACGTATCGGAAAGACCTATTTCAGTCAGTGACGGCTTCAAAGGGACGCTTTGTTTCTATCCTGACCTTGATGATGCTGGGTTCTTTAGCCCTTATTGGTCTCAAAGTGGCCAGTCCAAATATGGAACGTACGGCAGGGGATTATCTCCGTAAAGCCAATACCCTAGATCTGGCAGTGATAGCTGATTATGGCTTGGACAAAGAAGACCAAGACGAATTAAAGGCCCTTCAAGGAGCAAGTGTTGAATTTGGTTATATGGCAGACCTAACCGTTGAAAATAGTGAAGAAGCGGTTCGACTTTATTCCAAGCCAGAGGGGATTTCAACCTTCCAAGTGACAGAAGGGCGACTGCCAGAGGCTGATGAGGAAATTGCCCTAGCCGACTTCTGGAAAGACAGCTATCAGATTGGGCAGACCATTACCTTTACTAAGAAAGAAGAAGGGAAGTCCGTCCTAAAATCCCAAACTTTTACAATTACTGGATTTGTTCAGTCGGGTGAGATGCTTTCTCAAAAAGACTTAGGGAGTGCTAGCAGTGGAAATGGAAGCTTGGCTGGCTATGGAGTGATTTTGCCCAGCCAGTTTGATTCAGATGTTTATAGTATTGCGCGTGTGCGCTATGATGATTTAAAAAATCTGGATGCTTTTTCATCAGACTATAAGACCAAACGAACCCAACATCAGGAAGAGTTGCAAGATTTGCTAGCCGATAATGGTCAAAAAAGATTGGCAGGTATCAAAGCAAATGGGCAAAAGAGCTTGGAAGAGGGGAAAGAACAGCTCCAAACTGCTGAAAGCAACTTTCAAAATGGCAATAGTCAGTTAGAGCAGGCTGAAAGTCGCTTGAAAACCCAAGAAGAACAAGCGACTGTTTTGCCTGAGCCTCAAAAGAGTCAAGTCACGGAGCAATTGACAAAAGCTAAGGAAGAATTGGCTACAGAAAAAGAAAAACTGGCTCAGACAGAGAGTAATCTAGCCAAGGAAAAAGAGAAGCTTGAACAGCGTCAGAAAGAGCTTGATGAACTGGCAGAGCCGAAATATCACGTATACAATCGCCAAACCATGCCAGGGGGTCAAGGCTATCTCATGTACAGTAACGCTTCAGCAAGCATTCGTTCTGTCGGGAATATCTTCCCTGTTGTGCTTTATATGGTCGCTGCAATGGTGACCTTTACAACGATGACTCGCTTTGTGGATGAAGAACGTACCAATGCCGGTATTTTCAAGGCCCTAGGTTACCGGAATCAAGATATAATTGCCAAGTTTGTCCTCTATGGTTTTCTTGCAGGAACTGTAGGAACCATTTTAGGAACGCTTCTAGGACATTATCTCCTTGCAGGCGTGATTTCGGATGTTATAACAGCTGGGATGGTCGTTGGTAAAAGTCAGGAGTATTTTTACTGGTCTTATAGCCTCCTTGCCCTAATCTTAAGTTGGGTATCCAGTGTTTTGCCGGCTTATCTGGTGGCACGGAGGGAACTACACGATGAAGCAGCCCAACTCTTGCTTCCCAAACCTCCCGTTAAGGGATCAAAGATTTTGCTGGAACGCCTGAGCTTTATTTGGAGTCGTTTGAGTTTTACTCATAAGGTTACGGCGCGAAATATTTTCCGTTATAAGCAACGGATGTTGATGACCATTTTTGGAGTTGCAGGTTCGGTGGCTCTCTTATTTGCAGGTCTTGGCATTCAGTCTTCTGTAGGAGGAGTTGTCGATCGTCAATTTGAACAAATCCAGCAATACCAGATGATTGTAGCAGAAAAGAGCAGTGCAACGGAGCAAGAAAAGGCAGATTTAGAAAGTGCCTTGCAAGCTGAACCTATCCATGCTTATCAAAAGATTTACTCTAAATCCATTGAAAAAGATTTTAAAGGAAAAGCAGGACTTCAAACCATCACCATGATGGTTACTAGTGGAGAAGACTTCAAGCCCTTTATCGCATTAGAGGAGAATGGGCGAGAGGTGCAGGTCACTGATGGAGCGGTCGTGAGTCAAAAACTAGCTCAACTAGCAGGTGTTACGGTTGGGGACGAGCTGGAGCTTGATGGGAAGAAAATCAAGGTCGCAGCTATTTCTGAAAACTATGTTGGACACTTTGTTTATCTCAACCGAGCGACTTACGAACAAGTCTACGGCACCAGTCCGAAAGACAATACCTACCTAGTAAAATTAAAAGAGCCAACACCTTCCAATACAGAGAAAGAAGCAGCTATCTTTATGGAAAAAGCAGCTGTTTCTGGGGTGGTCCAAAATGCGACGGCCATCCATCTCTTTGAATCCGTGGCTAGTTCGCTCAATAAAACCATGGCCATCCTTGTCCTTGTTTCCGTTTTACTAGCCATTGTCATTCTTTACAATCTCACCAATATCAATGTGGCAGAACGTATCCGTGAACTTTCCACTATCAAGGTTCTCGGTTTCCATAATAAAGAAGTGACCCTCTATATCTACCGTGAGACTATGGTGCTGTCCCTTGTGGGAATTGCTCTTGGTTTGGTAGCTGGCCACTATTTACATCAATTTTTGATACAAATGATTTCACCGGCCACCATACTTTTTTATCCACGAGTCAGCTGGGAAGTCTATGCTCTTCCAATCGTCGCAGTGACTGTAATCTTAGCCTTACTGGGCGTCTTTGTCAATCACCACTTAAGAAAAGTGGATATGCTCGAAGCCCTGAAATCAGTAGAGTAATTCACTGTTTTAAACAGTAAATTAGTTGACAAAGTCCCTGCTTCTTGGTAGAATAAGAACTGTCGTAAAGACAAATAACTTCTTCTTGGTTACAGGCATGCCAACCTGTCACTCGGATGAAGCCAAATAAAAAGGAGAAACATCATGGCAATCTCAAAAGAGAAAAAAAATGAAATCATCGCACAATATGCACGCCACGAAGGTGATACAGGTTCAGTAGAGGTTCAAGTTGCTGTCCTTACTTGGGAAATCAACCACCTTAACGAACACATCAAACAACATAAAAAAGACCACGCTACTTACCGTGGATTGATGAAGAAAATCGGTCGCCGTCGTAACTTGCTTGCATACTTGCGTAAGAACGACGTTAACCGTTACCGTGAGTTAATCAACTCTCTAGGACTTCGTCGTTAATCTTGCGTCTAAAACGTTTCTATACTTCGTTGGCTTCAGCTCGATGTACCATTAGTACAATCTTCGCCTCGTCGCCTAGTCTATAAACGTTTTATCCAGCAAGATTAGAGCTCTCTGATTTCAGAGGGCTTTTTGTTTTTATCCGCTTGCTTAGTCGTGTTCAATTAAGCATGTCTTAATAATGAAGCTACTCCAATTGGGTAGCTTTTTCGCTATAAGATTATTCTATTATCTAAATATAGTATAAATTAGGGCTTGTATTCAAAACATGGTATAATAGGCCTATATAGCTAAATGGAGTGTACCTATCACAAGGGATTAAGAAAAAGGATAGAACAGTCATGTCAACAGTAAAAAGTGATCTAAATATTGCTCAGATGTATGCGAGTCAGCTGAAAAATGCTTGTCAATCTTTAACAGATATCGCTGTGGCTAGCCAAGACGAATTAACGACCCTTCAAGGGAATAACAAGGCCCATCAATGTCTGACAAAGTCTCAAAATCTAGCTAGTCAGATTTCGGCTGCTGTCACCCTGACTTCAGAACGACTGCACTCTATAGCGAGTGATTTTGAGGCGCTAGATGAAGCAGCTGCCAATGGTTTTAGGAGTCATACATGAGCAGGTTGGATGAGTTGAAGAAAAGAGAGCGAGACCTCTTGTACCAGCTAGAAGACAATGGAAAAGAGAAGTATCGCACCAAAGAACTGATAGAAACCTTTGAAGGGTATGATAGAGCTAGTCACCGTTATCAAAATGATTTGTGGGAGGCGGCCTATCAGAGCCGATATGCAGGACAGTTGGAAGAAACGCTCCTGCAAAGAAACCAACTTAAAAACCAAATCCTTGAGGATCTCAGCTACCGCATGGATGATTTGAAAAAAGAAAAGTTCCGTTTAGAGGGAGACTTGGATGCGGTTTACTATGAAAGACGCAAGGAACTAGAAAGAGAGGAGGAGAAACGACATGGGCATTGATATGTACTTGGAACAATCACAACTACAAAGTTCGAGTGTAGCGACCATATGCCAATCACAGGTGGAAGCTTATCAAGACTTGCAATCAGCTATTCAAAAGTTTTCAGAGGATACAGAGAGTCTAAAGGGCGATGCCTATGATTCGGCTAGAAGTTTTTTTGCAAGTGTCTTGCTACCCTTGAGCAAAGGGGGACAACTCTATGCAGAAACCTTCTCTCAAGTCATCAAGAAATTACCAGATGACTACCAAACGATGGTCGACAGCAAGAGTTGGCGGGAGGATGATCTGCTTGATAAGATTCGTCAGGAAGAGCAAATGATTGCCTATCTAGATGAAGCCAACCAATCCCTTTCTAGCTTGACTATGGATAGTGAAGAAAAGGGGAGATTGAGACGCAGTAATGTGGAACTCATGCGAGGACATCATGCGAACAAACGCGTCTATGAAACGATCTTGAGAGACCTGCGAGCCTATGATAGCTACTCAGGAGGGCTTTTCGATGAACTGGACAGTATCGATGTGCAGTTGAGTCGTGGACTAGCTCAGATTGAAACGAGTTGGGATGCAAAGACAGGGGTCTTTAAAATTCCATCTGACCTGACTTGGGCCAACTACCTATCTGCCTATTCTGACACAAAGGATACGAAGCTCAGTCGTCAAGAGAAGGCCTTTGTCCAGACCATGATGGCAGAATACGGCTTTGACGCAGAGACAGCCCAGCAGCTCTTGACCATCAAGCAAGGACTAGACAGGAAATTTCCAACCTCAAGTCAAGAGTTCCGTGACTATATCTTTTTGCGAGTCGTCGGTGCGGCAAATTATAACGAATTTAAGTGGAATGAAACAGCAGGTGGATTGGGACATTATTTTTATAATGAATTTGTGAGTGATCCGCATACAGGCCAAAAATTGAGAACTTTGAAACCCATAGTTGAAATTTATCAAGAACTGGGGTTGAAAGAAGAAAAGGCCAAAGAACTGTATTATAATCTTAGACTGCAGCATGAGATGGCCGGTGGGAAATCTGATAATATAGATCAAATTAAAAAATATGATCAAAAAAATGGAACTAACCATTATGATTCCTATAAAAGTACTTATGAAGGGATTTATGGTGATAAGGGTAACTTTGACCAATTTTGGGATACCAAACTGAAGGCCTATTCTAACAATGGGGCAGGCCATGCAGACTTTACCCACCAGTCCATTACTATGGCTACCCATCTTAATCCTAATCAAGTTCAGTTAGCCGATATTTATAGTGGTAGAGAGCATGTTAAGGACTTATCAGGCTGGGAGGGAGACACGACCTTTAATGCAAATGATATGAAGCCAAGCATCGGGGAAGATGACTACAAGGCGGATCTAGACTCGGTCAACCTTATCGGCCGTATGCAGAAGGGACAATCTTATGACCAAGCCATCTCTTCTTACTATGCTGACCTTCAAAAAGACTCTTCTCAGAGAGAAAGAGAATTTTTGAAAAATAAGGATTGGAAAGAAGTCAAAGGTGCAATCTACGCAGGGGTAGCGCCTGCAGATATACTGAGAAAGGGTGAGGCATCTATTAAAGAGTATATTGAGGAGAAATACCCAGAAGTATCCACATTTTTAAATCGTTTAGAGACTATGGCAGACTAGGAGGAAAAGTTAATGAAGAAACTACTAGGTATAACTGCGTTAATGTCGTTTATCATATTCATCTGTTTTTATTTCTTTATCAAACAACCAAAAAATATTTTTGATGAAATCTACCAGGAGACAGAGAAGACCTATCGTACAAATAATATTTTAAGAAACATAGATGGGTTTAAAATCAGTCCAGGTTGGCCTAATGATGGGGAATATTTTGCATACACCCCTTCAGGGAAGTATCAAACTCATCCTGAAGGTTATAAAGACATAAGTATTGGATTTAATTTTGGTTCAGGTATTAAAGGAATGACGATTCTTTTTGAAAAAAAGACTAATTCGAATATTACCCTATGGTATTCAGCACACTATAATATAAAAAAGAAAATCCTCAAAAAAGAGCTTGCGATTTTTGAAGAGCCAAGGAAACCAGGTCAATATCTTGATGATGAAGAAAAAGTAAGAGAATATTTAAGAAAAAATAATATTTCCAAAGAAGATTTAGACAAAGACTATGATGAAATCATCAACCAGAAAGTTTTAAAGGACTGGTGCTCGATTTATGACAGCAAGTATTCTCCAAGCAACAATGGCGAGGTGAAAGTCGAAACCCAGTGGGAGAATTGGTGATAGGCCACGCAGACTTTACCCACCAGTCCATCACTATGGCGACTCATCTTAATCCTAATCAAGTTCAGTTAGCTGATGTCTATGGCGGTAGAGAGAATGTCAAAGATCTTTCTGGATGGGAGGGAGACACGACTAAAAATGCTACGGATAAAAAACCAAGCATTGGTGAAGATGACTACAAGGCAGACCTTGATTCAGTCAATCTTATCGGCCGTATGCAGAAGGGGCAATCCTATGACCAAGCTATCTCTTCTTACTATGCTGACCTTCAAAAGGATTCGACTCTTAGAGAAAGAGAATTCTTGAAAAATAAGGATTGGAAACAAGTCAGAAGTACTATCTATGCTAGTATCCTTCCATTAGAGGTTATGCAAAAAGGGGAAGATGCTATTAAAGCATATATCGAAAATAACTATCCAGAAGTTTCGACATTTTTAAATTGCTTGGAAGCCGTGGCGGAGTAGGAGGATGATGATGAAGAAAATATTCAGTTTATTAGCTTTAGTCTTACTAGTTGTATTATTTTATTTTTACTTTTTTCCTAAACAACCTAACAACATTTTTGATGAAATCTACCAGGAGACAGAGAAGACATATCATACAAATAATATTTTAAGAAACATCGATGGGTTTAAAATCAGTCCAGGTTGGCCAAGTGATGACCCAAATATATCCTATACTCCTTTTGGAAAGTATGAAACTCTTCCCAAAGGCTATAGTGATATAACCATTAACTTTAATTTTGGTTCAGGAATTAAAGGGATGTCAATTCGTTTTGAGAGAAAGACTAATTCGAATATTACCCTATGGTATTCGGCTCACTATAATATAAAAAAGAAAGTACTCAAAAAGAAACTTGCGATTTTTGAAGAGCCAAGGAAACCAGGTCAATATCTAGAGGATGAAGAAAAAATAAGAGAATATTTAAGAAAAAATAATATTTCCAAAGAAGATTTAGACAAAGACTACGACGAAATCATCAACCAGAAAGTCTTAAAAGACTGGTGTACCATCTATGACAGTAAGTACTCGCCAAGCAACTATGGTGATGTCAAGATTGAAACCCAGTGGGAGAATTGGTGATAACATGAAGAAAATCCTAGGCCTAGTAGTCTTATTCGTGATAATCATATCATCTTGTTTCTACTTTTTTACTAGTCAACCTAAAAACATTTTTGATGAAATCTACCAGGAAACGGCAAAAAATTATCTAGGCTATTATAACTTCAATGACTTAAAAAATGTGACAGTAAAAAATCGAAAGCTTTATGATTCGAATATGAATGAAACGGATAAGTATGAATCAATAATAATATACGATGATTCTTCTCTTGGAAGCGATGTGAAGAATTTAGAACTACGGTTTAATTTTGATGGTAGTAATAAAGGTGTAAATATTTGGTTTGAAAGATATGCTAACTCAGGAGAAAAAATTAACTTTGTTATTCATTACGAATTTAATAAAAAAGTATTAGTTAAAAAAATTATGATTTATGAAAATAGATCGGAAACTTATATCGAAGACGAAACCCAAGTGAAATCCTACCTAGAGCAGTACGGTATCACTGCCAAGGATTTGGATTCTTACTACGACGAAATCGTCAACCAAAAAGTTTTAAAAGATTGGTGCTCGATTTATGACAGTAAGTACTCGCCAAGCAATTATGGCGAGGTGAAAGTCGAAACCCAGTGGGAGAATTGGTGATAGGTCGTACAGATTTTACCTATAGGCAAAGTTTACTGTTGAGAAGAAATTTATTGAAGAAACTAATTTTGAGATATGGAAACAGTATGAATGTTATTATGATAATGAAATTGATGATTGGATGGTTGTATGTGAAATAAAATCACGTTGATATTAAAATAGAATGGAGAAGTCTAAAACTGTAGTTATTATGAAGATTAGTAAAATATTTAAATATATCTCGTCATTTATAGCGGTAATATTGCTACTATTCTTTTGGAAAATTATGATTAGTGAAGTTATTTCTGCTAATTTGAAAGTTTCTCAAGGAAATTTATTTGTATTAACTTTTATATTTTGGTTAGAAATAATTTTATTATTGGTAATATATGACCTAATAATTTTTAACTTATATAGTATTATACGTTATTATTTGAGAGAACTGGGGGAATGGGCAGTAAGAACAAAAAAAGTAAGCTGTGCACTTTACATAATTAGATTGAACTATTATTTTCTAAGACTAAGCCGATTATTGCGATTAGGTTGGGTAACTTATGATAGTGACGAAAAAAGTTTGGTATGGATAGGCATATCTAAACTCACATTGACTAAACTAATACTTAACATATTTAAAATTATAATAAGTATACCTATGCTTTTGGCTTTTTTATCCGCTTGCTTTTCATTGAAAATATTGAGGGTAGATATTACCCATTATTTATCTAAGTTTCAAGAAATTTTGATAAGTATATTACAAATAAAAGTAAATATTAGTGATATCTTTTTGAGATTGCCAGCTATCGTGGCTTTAGTGACAATATTACCGACAGTTTTCTTCTTCTATTTCTATAGTCAAAAACGTGATGTTAGAAAAGTGATTGACAAGGAAAATGGTCAATATTTTGAAGAAGTCATCTTACTGTTTGAAAAATTGTTGATTTGGGTCAATCATCATATTTACCAGATATCTAAAAATTTTGATTATGTTATTAATTGTCAAGATTCGATTATTGAAATGTTTTTAGAAAAGAAAATTCCGAATTATATGTCTTTAACTGAGAAAAAATATTATAGACCCAAAGGAATTGAGGGATTTAGTTTTTTAGATATAGCTAATTTAAGTGAATTAGAAGAAATTGTTACTAAATTGACGAGTGATAGATTAATTAAATTTACACGTATATTTGCGGTTAATCGGTTTGATATCTGGCAATTCTATTTGAGGGATTTTAATTCATTAAGCGAAGAAGAGGAAATCGAAAAATTATTCTACACCCAAAAAGGGATGGCTTCTAAATTAGCAAATCGTTACACGTATCCATATGATGTCACCAAAGATAAATTAGAACAGAAGAGAAAAGAAGAGCGTTTGTGCTTATCTTGCTCTATTTACTCTGATTTAGAGTTATTATATAGGTTAATGAGAATGAAAAACTCATTAAGATCCTATCTTTATTCTTCAAGGATGGAGAGATTAATATTAAAAGTATTGAATAAAGATAAGTAGTTACGTTTCACGGTTTAATTACAGAGTTAATCTTTTGATTTTGTATATTAGTATAGAAGAAATACGTCAAGTGTGTAGATTTGCTAGTGAAATTCTGGGTAAGTACTAAGCATTGGAAGGGATGACTACAAGGAAGATTTGGATTCTTACTACGACGAAATCGTCAATCAGAAAGTCTTGAAAGATTGGTGCTCCATTTATGACAGCAAGTACTCGCCAAGTAATTATGGCGAGGTGAAAGTCGAAACTCAGTGGGAGGATTGGTGACATAAAGATTCTCGCCGATTATGTTAACAGGTGGCTCTCTGATATTCAGAGGGCTTTTTCTATGTATATTTCTATCCTTGTTCATCTAATAGAAATATGGTATACTTTTTATGAGAATTTTCTAAATTTTTAATTTTGTTTAAGGAGGTTTTCATGCTTTCCAAATTTTCTGGAAGCCGACGGGACCTGCAATTTGTGTTACTTTTAGGTGTTTTGCTAGGTATTTTAGGGATTTCCCTCTTTCTAGCAGTTTCTATGGGGTCCGTAGCGATTGATTTAGGAGATACCTATCGGATTATTTTAAGCAGGTTAGGATTTCCTCTTGAGATAGGAGAGGTTTCCAAGTCTACTCTTACCATTGTATGGAACATGAGATTCCCCCGAGTATTGTTAGGTCTGATAGTAGGGGCTGGACTTTCTATGTGTGGTAGCGTGATGCAGTCTACAGTTAACAATCCCATCGCAGAGCCTTATGTCTTAGGAATTTCTGCGGGTGCAACTCTAGGGGCAACTTTGAGCATCATTCTTGGTTTAAAATTGGTGATTAGCCTTGGAGCTTTCCTTGGAGCTATTTTGGCAACAATCGCTGTCCTCATCATTGCCTCTATGCAGGGCAGGATGACGACTTCTAGTCTGATCTTATCAGGAACGGTGGTCAATGCTCTCTTTCTGGCATTTTCCAACTTTATTATCTCAGTTGGCGCTAATGCGGACAGTGTGATGACCATTAAGTTTTGGACCATGGGTTCGCTTGCAGGGACTACCTGGTCTGACTTAGTCCTGCCAACTATGGTAGTAGGAATAGCCTTTCTATTTTTCTCTACTCAGTATCGTGTTTTCAATGCGATGATGATGGGAGATGAAGCTGCTTTAACTTTGGGGATTCCCTTACGCTTCTATTGGTATCTTTACGTGACCGTGGTGGCTGTGCTGACAGCTGTCTTAGTGGCAACCTGTGGGATTATTGGATTTGTCGGTCTGATTACTCCACATTTAGCTCGAGGGTTAGTAGGAACGAATTACAAGAGGCTTTTTCCCGTTGCAACCTTGCTGGGTGCCCTCTTTGTCGTCTGGGCAGATGTACTCTCGCGTATCATCATTCAAAATGCTGAGCTGCCTATTGGTATTTTCACAGCCTTAGTAGGTGCTCCCTTCTTTATCTACATTGTTGGAGGTAGGCGAAGGGAGGTGAGGGCCTGATATGGACTTGATTTGTCAGGATGTCCACTTTGGACTAGGAGGGAAAAAAATCCTCAAAGGAGTTTCTCTTAAGGTTGAGGGGCATCAATTTCACACGATACTAGGACCAAATGGAAGTGGGAAAACCAGCCTGCTTAAACTCCTCTATCGTCAGGAAAAGGCGGACAAAGGCTTGATAAGCCTAGATGGAAAGCCACTGGAGCATTGGTCACTCAAAGAAACAGCTAAGCAAATGGCAGTTGTCACCCAGTTTAATCAATTGCAGTTTGATTGTACAGTTGAGGAAATCGTCTTGCTGGGAAGAACTCCCCACCTCTCTTTTTTACAGAAGGAAAGGGAAAGGGATTATGCCCTCGTTCAAGATGCTCTCGTCAAGGTGGATATGCTTGAGAAGAAAACTCGTCTCTATTCGTCCCTGTCAGGGGGAGAGAAACAACGAGTCTTATTAGCCCGCGCCTTGGCGCAAGAACCGACTCTCTTGCTCCTGGACGAACCAACCAATCACCTGGATATTAAGTACCAGCTAGACTTATTGGCCATTGTGAAAGACCTCAAGATCAATGTTCTAGCTGTCCTGCATGACATTCAACTTGCTTGTCGTTATTCGGATTATCTCTATCTGATGAAAGAGGGAGAAATCCTTTACCAAGGGACTCCAAAGGAGACCATCACCCCTGAGTCATTGCAAACTGTATATGGAGTTCAAAGTCAGGTTACTTGGACCGAGGATCAGCAAGCCATGATTCACTATTTATAAGAATGAAAAGGAAAACAAGATGAAAAAAACACTAAGCATTTTACTCGTAACAGTAGCTACCCTAACCATGGCAGCTTGTGGTAACACTACTACAGAAAAAGCTACCACACAGTCTAGCACAGAAACAAGTCAAAAGGCCAGCACAGAGACGATTTATCCGTTAACGGTCAAGACCTATGATGCTAAGGGAAATGAAGTCGAACAAGTCTTTGACAAGGCACCTGAAAAAGTTATCACCAACAATCTTTCAACTACTGAAATTTTGTTGGAGTTAGGATTGAAGGATAAAATTGCTGGCATGCTCAATCCGGACAATGCTGTAACAGGTAAATACAAGGACGCGATTGCGACGATTACTCAAATTGGCGATAAAAAAACAGTCTCACAAGAGACAGTCCTTTCTTATGAGCCAGATGCTGTGATGGGTCGAAACATGATGTTTTCTGAAAAATCCTTGGGAACAGTTAGCACTTGGAATGAAAACAAAATCCCAGTCTATACGCAAAAAGCTTCTCTCTCAACGATTCAGCAAGATTTGGGAAATATCGTAGAAGATGTCAAAAATCTTGGAATGATTTTCAATGTTCAGGACAAGGCCAATGAATACGCAGCCCAGTTACAAGCTAAAATTGATGCTGTTAAGAAAGCAAATCCAACAAGCCAAGGTGAAAAGAAAAAGGCTTTGATTATGGTTGCTTATAATGACGAAACCTTTGGTGCATACAAGTCTGCTTTGCAAGAAAGCTTGTTGAATCAACTTGGTTATACAAACGTTGCAACGGGAACATCAGGCTTGACCCTGGAAAATCTCGTGTCAATGGATCCTGAGTTGATTATCTATGTAACCAGTGACCGCAATAAAAAATTGGATGCCAACGCAGTAGAGTTGATGAAGGCAAATGAAGTTTTGGAAAACGTTCCTGCAATTAAGAATCAAAAAATCATGACCATTTCTTACGATGAGTTGATGGACTATGGTCCATCAGTGATTGATTCCCTTGAGAAAATCAATGACTTTATCAATAAATAATGAGTTTGATTGGGAAGGAATCCAAGTTAAGGTCAGCCTTCCTTCGACCTATGATCCCAACCAAACTTATCCAGCTATTCTCTTGAATGATGGAAACTTGGATTTTCTAACTTCCCTTTCAGAATCTGTGATTTTAGTGGGCTTAACCTCTAAAAATCGCCTAGATGACTACACTCCATGGAAGACATCTGCTCTGAGAGATGGAGCTCCAGATTTTGGGGGTCAGGCAAATGCCTATCATAGTCATTTATTTGGAGGTCTTTTAGACAAGTTGCAGTCGCTTTATCGCCTGGACAAAGCTCGCCTTGCTTATGGAGGTTACTCACTAGGTGGTTTGGCGGCAGTATACAGTCTTTTCCATTTTGACAAGGTCTCCTGTATCTTTTCTATCTGCGGTTCCTTTTGGTATCCTGATTTTGTGACTTACTGCAAGGATGAAAAGGTGAAGAATTTGGACTGTTTACTGTATTTACAGAATGGTCAAACAGAGGGAGCCCATCATACCAATCGCTTGGCTCAAGCACCAGTCTATGCTGCGCAGATTCATACCAGTCTTCAGAAACACTATCCGACTAGTCAGTTTGTCTTTGATCCCTATGGGCATCATGAGCAAGTGGCTGAGCGATTTCTAGTCTTTTCCAGCTGGTTGGTCCAAAAATGGAAAATCAAATAAAAGAAATATCCCTTGGCAAAAGCCAAGGGATATTTGTATTTTTTAACCAAGAACCTCTCTCTTCTTATCTGGATTCCAGATAAAGCTTGCAATGAAGGTAAAGATAATCGTTAGGATACCAACAAACACTGCAAGGATAAGGGCAGGGATGCGGACAAACCACCAGAGTGGGTTTGGTTTTTTATCATTGTGCCATTGCTTGGTTTCTTCGTCTAAACGTTGGAATTCAGCTTGGATGCGGTCTGCAACCATTTCAATCCCTTCATCATTCATTTTCTTGATGTCTGAGATATCGATAGGATTTCCAAAGTTCATATCCACACGTTCACGGCTGACCAAGCCTTTCAAGGTCATGGGACCGGTGTAGGTAACAGGCATGATACGGACCTTAGCCATTTTGGCAATCAAGGCAACTCCACCCTTGACATCGTTTGAGTGACGGCTCCCACTTGGAAACATGATGAGAGAGCGGTCGCTTTTTTTGAGGACGTTAATAGGGTACTTGATGGCAGAGGCGTTAGGTTTTTCCCGGTCAATAGGAAAGGCGCCACACATACGGATCCACCAGCCAAAGATACGGTTGTTAAACAGCTCTTTTTTGGCCATAAAGATGAACTGTTTTGGCTTGGTCGCAAAGGCCATGTAAACAGGATCCCACCAGGTACGGTGAGGTGCGACCAGGATATAGTTTTCGTCTCGGCTAGGGATTTTATCAGTATTGTGATAGTGGGCATTGCCATTGATGGACCACAAGATCAGCATGACTAGTCCACGCAAATAAGTATAAAACATGAGATCTCCTTCGATTGTATTGCTTTTATTATTATACCTTATCGAAAGACTACTGGCAAACTTTTTCAGTTATCAGCCAACAGTTTTTGGATGAGATTAGAATTCTGTTAGAAAAAATGATATGATAGAATTCATGGATAAAAATAAGATCATGGGATTAACCCAAAGAGAGATCAAGGAAAGACAGGCTCAAGGTTTGGTCAATGACTTTACCGCGTCGGCCAGTACCAGTACTTGGCAAATCGTTAAACGAAATGTTTTTACACTTTTTAACGCATTAAACTTTGTTATTGCTCTAGCGCTGGCCTTTGTGCAGGCTTGGAGCAATCTGGTCTTCTTTGCTGTTATCTGCTTTAACGCTTTTTCTGGGATTGTGACCGAGCTACGGGCCAAACATATGGTGGACAAGCTCAATCTCATGACCAAGGAAAAGGTCAAAACCATCCGTGAGGGCCAAGAAGTCGCTCTCAATCCAGAAGAATTGGTGCTAGGAGATGTCATTCGTTTGTCTGCGGGAGAGCAGATTCCTAGTGATGCCTTGGTTTTGGAAGGCTTCGCGGAAGTCAATGAAGCTATGTTAACGGGAGAGAGTGATTTGGTGCAAAAGGAAGTGGATGCTCTGCTTTTATCGGGCAGTTTCCTAGCCAGTGGCGCAGTTTTGGCTCAAGTTCACCATGTCGGGGCAGACAACTATGCTGCCAAACTCATGCTGGAAGCTAAGACAGTGAAACCGATCAACTCCCGAATTATGAAATCGCTGGACAAGCTAGCTGGTTTTACTGGGAAGATTATCATTCCCTTTGGTCTAGCTCTCTTGCTAGAAGCCTTGATGTTAAAAGGTTTGCCCCTCAAATCATCCGTTGTAAATTCGTCGACAGCCCTTTTGGGAATGTTGCCCAAGGGAATCGCCCTTTTGACAATTACTTCACTCTTGACTGCGGTGATCAAGCTGGGCTTGAAAAAGGTTTTAGTACAGGAGATGTACTCTGTCGAGACCTTGGCGCGCGTGGATATGCTCTGTCTGGACAAGACGGGAACCATCACCCAAGGAAAGATGCAGGTGGAGGCGGTTCTTCCTCTGACGGAAACTTATGGTGAAGAGGCTATTACTAACATTCTGACCAGCTACATAGCTCATAGTGAGGATAAGAATCCAACAGCCCAAGCCATTCGCCAGCGTTTCCAAGGTCAGGTTTCCTATCCTATGCTTTCGAATCTTCCTTTCTCAAGCGACCGCAAGTGGGGAGCAATGGAGTTAGAAGGGCTAGGAACGGTTTTCTTAGGTGCGCCTGAGATGTTGTTGGACTCTGAAGTACCAGAAGCCAGAGAGGCTTTGGAGAGAGGGTCTCGTGTCTTGGTCTTAGCCCTCAGTCAGGAAAAACTAGATCATCACAAACCACAGAAACCATCTGATATTCAGGCCCTCGCCTTGCTGGAAATCTTGGACCCTATTCGAGAAGGAGCAGCTGAGACGCTGGACTATCTCCGTTCTCAGGAAGTGGGCCTCAAGATTATCTCTGGTGACAATCCGGTCACTGTGTCCAGCATTGCCCAAAAGGCTGGTTTTGCAGACTATCACAGCTATGTAGATTGCTCAAAAATCACGGATGAGGAATTGATTGCCATGGCTGAAGAGACAGCTATTTTCGGACGTGTTTCCCCTCATCAAAAGAAACTCATCATCCAAACGCTGAAAAAAGCAGGACATACAACGGCTATGACAGGGGACGGAGTCAATGACATCCTAGCTCTTCGTGAGGCGGATTGTTCTATTGTAATGGCTGAGGGAGATCCTGCGACTCGTCAGATTGCCAATCTAGTTCTCTTGAACTCAGACTTTAATGATGTTCCTGAGATTCTCTTTGAAGGTCGTCGCGTGGTTAATAACATCGCCCATATCGCACCGATTTTCTTGATTAAGACCATCTATTCCTTCTTGCTTGCAGTCATCTGTATCGCCAGTGTTCTTCTGGGACGGTCTGAGTGGATCTTGATTTTCCCCTTCATTCCGATCCAGATTACCATGATTGACCAGTTCGTGGAAGGTTTCCCGCCATTCGTTCTGACTTTTGAGCGAAATATCAAGCCTGTTGAACCAAATTTCCTCAGAAGATCCATGCTTCGTGCTCTACCAAGTGCACTCATGGTCGTGTTCAGCGTTCTCTTTGTGAAAATATTTGGAGCGAGTCAAGGTTGGTCTGAGATAGAAATATCAACTCTCCTCTATTATCTCCTTGGGTCTATCGGTTTCTTATCCGTATTTAGAGCCTGCATGCCATTTACCCTCTGGCGTGTCCTCTTGATTGTCTGGTCAGTAGGAGGCTTCCTAGTTACAGCTCTCTTCCCAATGATCCAAAAGTTGCTTGAAATTTCGACCTTAACAGGACAAACGTTACCTGTCTATGGGGCTATGATGTTGGTCTTTACGGTGATTTTCATCTTGACAAGTCGTTACCAAGCTAGAAAATAAAGAAAGGCTGCAATCTGTGGATTGCGGTCTTTTTAGGTGCAAGATTGCTAGCTGAAATGTGGTATAATAAGAGGTAACAGAGTTTTGGAAAGTGAGAGAAGATGATTTCAAAGAGATTAGAATTGGTGGCGTCCTTTGTGCCCCAAGGATCCATTTTACTAGATGTGGGGAGTGACCATGCTTATCTGCCTATCGAGTTGGTCAAGAGAGGCCAAATTGAAGGTGCCATTGCTGGTGAGGTGGTGGATGGCCCCTACCAGTCTGCGCTCAAGAATGTTGAAGCTCATGGTTTAAAGGAGAAAATCCAAGTCCGTTTAGCCAATGGCTTGGCAGCCTTTGAAGAGGAAGACCAAGTCTCGGTTATCACCATTGCTGGTATGGGAGGGCGTTTGATTGCGACAATATTAGAAGAAGGATTGGATAAACTTGCGAGTGTAGAACGTTTAATCCTCCAGCCCAATAATCGTGAAGACGACTTGCGCATCTGGTTACAAGACCACGGATTTCAGATTGTAGCAGAAAGCATCCTAGAAGAAGCTGGCAAGTTTTATGAAATTCTAGTGGTGGAAGCGGGACAAATGAAGCTATCAACCAGTGACCTTCGCTTTGGCCCCTTCTTGTCCAAAGAGGTCAGCCCAGTCTTCGTTCAAAAGTGGCAAAAAGAAGCAGCTAAGTTAGAGTTTGCTCTTGACCAAATCCCAGAAAAAAATCTGGAGGAACGTCAAGTTCTAGCTCATAAAATTCAAGCCATCAAGGAGGTGCTCCATGTTAGCAAGTGAAGTGATTAAACGTTATGAAGACTTTTGCCCTCAAGAATTTTCGATGGAGGGAGACAGTCGTGACCTGCAAATCGGTACTTTAGACAAGGATATCCAAAGGATCATGATTGCCCTTGATATTCGTGAAGAGACGGTGGCAGAGGCTATTGAAAAGGGTGTGGATTTGATTATCGTCAAGCACGCGCCAATTTTCCGTCCCATCAAGGACTTGGTAGCCAGCCGTCCGCAAAATCAGATTTACATCGACCTCATCAAGCATGACATTGCCGTTTATGTCAGTCATACTAATATCGACATTGTAGAGAATGGCCTCAATGACTGGTTCTGTCAGATGCTAGGCATTGAGGAGACGACTTATCTCCAGGAAACAGGCCCAGAACGTGGGATTGGGCGTATTGGTGACATTCAACCACAGACTTTTGGAGCATTTGCTCAGCATGTCAAGCAAGTCTTTGGTCTTGATAGTCTTCGCATGGTGCATTATCAAGAGAGTGATTTGAAGAAGGAAATTTCAAGAGTTGCCATTTGCGGTGGTAGTGGTCAGTCTTTCTATCCTGATGCTTTGGCAAAGGGGGCAGATGTCTATATTACTGGTGATATCTACTACCATACAGCACAGGATATGCTGTCTGATGGCTTGTTGGCGCTGGACCCGGGCCACTATATCGAAATCCTTTTTGTCGAAAAAATCGCTGCACACCTTACTCAATGGAAGGCAGAGAAGGGCTGGTCTATTGATATTTTGCCTAGTCAAGCATCAACCAATCCTTTCCACCATATCTAGTTAGAAAGTGAAGACAATGAAAAAAGTTGCCATTATCGGAGCAGGGATTGTGGGGGCGACAGCTGCCTACTACCTCGCGAAAGAAAGCGACCTAGAGGTGACCATTTTTGACCATGGACAGGGGCAAGCAACCAAGGCTGCAGCGGGAATTATCAGTCCTTGGTTTTCCAAACGTCGCAATAAAGCCTGGTATAAGATGGCGCGCTTGGGGGCTGACTTTTATGTGGATTTGTTGGCTGATATAGAAAAGTCTGGTCAGGAAATCGACTTTTACCAACGCTCAGGCGTCTTTCTCCTGAAAAAGGATGAATCCAAGTTAGAAGAACTCTATGAACTAGCCCTTCAGCGTAGGGAAGAATCTCCCTTGATAGGCCAGTTAGCTATTCTGGATCAAGCATCTTCTAATAACTACTTTCCTGGTCTGCGAGGATTTGACCGCCTGCTCTATGCTTCTGGTGGAGCGAGAGTAGATGGCCAACTCTTAGTGACTCGTTTGCTAAAAGCTAGTCAAGTCAAGCTGGTCAAAGAAAAAGTGAGTCTGACACCTTTAGCATCCGGCTATCAGATTGGCGAAGAGGTCTTTGAACAGGTTATTCTAGCGACGGGAGCTTGGTTGGGGGACATTTTGGAACCTTTAGGATATGAAGTCGATGTTCGTCCCCAAAAGGGACAACTACGAGATTATCAACTTACCCAAGACATGGAATCATACCCTGTTGTCATGCCAGAAGGGGAGTGGGATTTGATTCCTTTTGCAGGTGAGAAATTGTCCCTAGGTGCTACCCATGAAAATGATATGGGATTTGACTTGACGGTGGATGAACCCTTGCTTCAACAAATGGAGGAAGCAGCCTTGCCATACTACCCAGCCTTGGCTGAAGCTACTATAAGAGGTGAGCGAGTAGGAATCCGTGCCTATACCAGTGATTTTTCGCCATTTTTTGGGCAAGTCCCAGGTTTAGCAGGTATCTATGCGGCTAGTGGACTAGGTTCCTCAGGGCTCACAACGGGTCCTATCATTGGTTACCACTTAGCTCAACTGGTCCAAGACAAGGAGTTGACCTTGGACTCAGTAAACTACCCAATTGCAAACTATGTCAAACGAGTAAAAAGAGAATAAGATTTTACTGAAATTTTAGCAGGTAGTTTAGGATGTCAAATGACATTCCCTATCAAAAATGATAAAATAAGAAAAAATAATCCGAGAATCGAGGAAAAAAGATGCAAGAAAAGATTTTGGTAACTGGTGGTGCCGGATTTATTGGAACCCACACTGTTATTGAGTTGATCCAAGCAGGTCATCAAGTGGTTGTGATGGATAATCTTGTCAATAGCAATCGTAAAAGTTTAGAAGTTGTTGAAAGAATCACAGGAGTTGAGATTCCTTTTTATGAGGCAGATATCCGTGATACGGATACTCTCAGAGATATTTTCAAGCAGGAAGAACCGACTGGTGTGATTCACTTTGCTGGTTTGAAGGCTGTTGGCGAATCAACCCGTATCCCTCTTGCCTACTATGATAACAATATCGCTGGAACTGTCAGCCTTCTAAAAGCCATGGAAGAAAATAATTGTAAGAACATCATCTTCAGTTCTTCGGCGACAGTTTACGGAGATCCTCACACTGTTCCAATCTTGGAAGATTTCCCACTTTCAGTGACCAATCCATACGGTCGTACTAAGCTCATGCTAGAGGAAATTTTGACGGATATCTACAAGGCAGATTCAGAATGGAATGTGGTTTTACTTCGTTACTTTAATCCAATCGGAGCGCATGAAAGTGGAGACTTGGGAGAAAATCCTAACGGAATTCCAAACAATCTCTTGCCTTATGTTTCACAAGTAGCAGTGGGCAAACTAGAACAAGTACAAGTGTTTGGAGATGATTACGATACAGAAGATGGAACCGGGGTTCGTGACTATATCCATGTTGTCGATTTAGCTAAAGGTCACGTTGCAGCTTTGAAAAAAATCCAAAAAGGTTCAGGTCTTAATGTTTATAATCTTGGAACAGGTAAAGGTTATTCCGTTCTTGAAATTATCCAAAATATGGAAAAAGCAGTGGGACGTCCTATTCCTTACCGCATCGTAGAACGCCGCCCAGGTGATATCGCTGCCTGCTACTCAGACCCAGCAAAAGCCAAAGCAGAGCTCGGATGGGAAGCAGAACTCGACATCACCCAAATGTGTGAAGACGCATGGCGTTGGCAAAGCAAGCATCCAAATGGATTTGAAGACTAAGATGATGATTTCAATCATCATCCCTTGTCTAAACGAAGAGGAAGTACTTCCTCTTTTTTATCAGTCTGTGGAAGCTCTGCTCCCTGACTTGGGAGCAGAAGTCGAATATGTCTTTGTGGACGATGGCTCAATCGATGGGACCCTGCAACTTTTGAAGACCTATCGGGAGCAGAATCCTGCGGTCCGTTATGTCTCATTCTCACGAAATTTTGGGAAAGAGGCAGCCTTATACGCAGGCTTGCAGCATGCAACTGGAGACTTGGTGGTCGTGATGGATGCAGACCTTCAGGATCCTCCTAGTATGCTACTTGAGATGAAAGCCTTACTAGACCAAAATGCAGATATAGACTGTGTTGGGACACGGAGAACTAGTCGGGAGGGGGAACCCTTTTTCCGCAGTTTCTGTGCTGACCTCTTTTACCGCCTCATGCAAAAAATCAGCCCAGTAGCCTTGCCCTCAGGTGTCCGTGATTTTCGCATGATGAGAAGGTCTGTGGTAGATGCTATTTTAACACTGACCGAATCCAATCGTTTTTCTAAGGGACTCTTTGCCTGGGTGGGTTTTAAAACGCACTATCTTGATTATCCAAACGTTGAACGACAGGCTGGCAAGACCAGTTGGAGTTTTAGACAACTCTTTTTCTACTCGATTGAAGGAATTCTTAACTTTTCAGATTTTCCCTTGAGTATAGCCTTTGTAGCGGGACTCCTATCTTGTTTTCTTTCTTTTGTGATGACTGTTTTTGTAGTGTTTCGGACTCTTATCCTGGGAAATCCCACATCTGGTTGGACATCTTTGATGGCTGTCATTCTTTTTCTTGGAGGGATTCAACTTCTGACCATTGGGATTCTCGGTAAGTATATCAGTAAGATTTATCTAGAGACCAAAAAAAGACCACTCTATCTCGTCAAAGAAAAAAGTGACCTTTCTGTTATTGAAGGAAAAAATAACCAAAAAAGACTATAATTTTACCTAGAAATATGCTAAACTAGTAGGTGTGGGAAAAATGAGAAAAAATCAATTATATTTATTCCCTGCTTCCTACGATGGATCTTTTAGAAGTGCTCTTGTAGGACAATTTTTGATGGCCTCCAGAACATCGCTGGTCTCAGCGATTTCTCTTTGCAATTCAACTGGATCATCGTAAAATCGAACGATTCCATTATCATGGTAATCAAAGAGTTCAGAATAGGTTTGGCAAAGCCCGCAGGCGATGCACCGTTCGGGTATAAGTGTGACTTTCATATTTATATTGTAATAAGAAAATGTAAAAAAAACAAGGAGTAAGGTATGGAAAAAGAACCGTGGCAAGAAGATATTTACGAAAACAATGAGGAAGAAACAAGATCAGAGCGTCGTCACCGTAAACAAAAAGGGAAAGGCGTTGTTGCGAATCGTGTCTTGACGGTTCTAGCTAGCCTCTTCTTTGTAATCGTTGTAGCAATGGTAGTTGTATTGATTTACCTATCAACCGGAGGAAGCAATCGTACTTCATCTTTGAAGGACTTCTATGATGCATCGTCTCCTTCTACAAGTTCAAGTTCTAAAGTAGAAGCATCATCATCTTCAAGTAGCAAGGTAGAGGAAACAGCTTCTTCTGAATCAACACCTTCAGAGAGCAGTTCGGAAGAACATACAGAAGGTGAAGGAACACTTACAGTACATCCTGGAGAGGGAGAAGCAGCTCTTGCTCAACGTGCAGGGATTTCCATTGCCCAGCTAGAGGCTCTAAATCCTTCTCACATGTCATCTGGATCTTGGTTTGCCAACCCAGGTGATGTGATTAAGACAAGATAGGAGTCGGTCATGAAGACAATTCAAATTGCTATCGATGGTCCAGCTTCGAGTGGTAAGAGTACGGTCGCAAAGATTGTCGCTAAGGATTTTGGTTATACTTATCTCGATACAGGTGCTATGTACCGTGCTGCGACTTATATAGCGCTCAAACACCAGTTGAATGCAGGAAATGTAGACCAACTTCTTGAGCTTCTTAACCAACACCCCATTAGTTTTGGTCGTTCAGAAACAGGTGAGCAACTTGTTTTTGTAGGAGATGTTGATATTACGCATCCGATTCGTGAAAATGAAGTGACCAACAAGGTTTCAAGCATCGCTGCTATTCCTGAAGTGCGTGAAAAACTGGTTTCTCTCCAGCAAGAGATTGCTCAGCAAGGTGGTATCGTTATGGATGGGCGTGATATCGGGACAGTTGTTTTACCACAAGCTGAACTCAAGATTTTCTTAGTGGCTTCTGTTGAAGAAAGAGCAGAGCGTCGTTACAAGGAAAATATTGCCAAAGGCATTGAGACAGATTTGGAAACGTTGAAAGAAGAGATTGCTGCGCGTGACTACAAGGACAGTCATCGTGAAACCTCACCTCTCAAACAGGCTGAGGATGCAGTTTACCTTGACACAACTGGACTAAGTATCCAAGAAGTGATTGAAAAAATCGAATCAGAAGCAAAAAAATATATATCCTAGGGACGAGAGGAGCAGGCTAAATGAAGCCTGCTCCTTTTCTCTCTTTTGCGCGCGTTTCAAAACAGCCTTTTTGGGAGAATTTTGATAAAATAGTAGTATCAATAAAAAGGACGGAAGCATGACAAAGAAAATCGTAGCCATTTGGGCTCAAGATGAAAAGGGTGTGATCGGGAAAGAGGATCGTTTACCTTGGCATTTGCCAGCAGAGTTAAAACATTTTAAAGAAACAACCTTGAATCATGCCATTTTAATGGGTCGTGTCACCTTTGATGGGATAGGTCGTCGGTTGCTTCCAGGACGTGAAACCTTGATTTTGACGCGCAATCCCGAAGAGTCAATTGAAGGAGCACTGGTTTTCCAAAATGTTGAGGATGTTTTAGACTGGTATCATCATCAGGCTAAGAATCTCTATATCCTTGGTGGCAAGCAGATTTTTCAGCTGTTTGAACCTTATCTCGATGAGATTATTGTGACACAAATTCATGCTCAAGTTGAAGGGGATACCTATTTTCCAGAAGATTTTGACTTGACTACTTTTGAGACTGTTGCAAGCAAATCTTATTCCAAAGATGAGAAAAATGTCTATGATTTTACCATCGAATATAGAAAGAGAAAGGAAGTCTAATGGAGCGCAGTATTTTTGGATTTTTTACAGCTCTTCTGTGTGCTGTCTGTCTTGTAGCTGGGACACACGCTTTTCGTAAAAAGCGCTTTGGACTTGCTACTCTGCTTTGGCTAAATGCTTTCACAAACTTGGTGAATAGCATTCATGCTTTTTATATGACCTTATTTTAGATAGAATGAATAGTTAGAACGGAAGGGAATCATGTCTACAAATAGGAAAAATGATATGATGGTTTATTGCTCATTTTGTGGCAAAAGCCAAGAAGAAGTTAAAAAAATAATTGCTGGGAACAATGCCTTTATCTGCAATGAATGTGTGGAGTTGGCTCAGGAGATTATTCGTGAGGAGTTGGCTGAGGAAGTTTTGGCGGACTTGTCTGAGGTACCAAAACCAATCGAACTCCTAAACATTTTGAACCACTATGTGATCGGTCAAGATCGTGCCAAACGTGCTTTGGCAGTGGCTGTATATAACCACTACAAACGCATCAATTTCCATGACACTCGTGAAGAGACTGAAGATGTGGATTTGCAAAAGTCAAACATTCTAATGATTGGCCCAACTGGGTCAGGAAAAACTTTCCTTGCTCAAACACTTGCTAGAAGTTTGAATGTACCTTTTGCTATTGCTGATGCAACAGCTCTTACTGAGGCTGGTTATGTAGGTGAGGACGTGGAAAATATTCTCCTCAAACTCTTGCAGGCAGCTGACTTTAATATCGAACGTGCAGAACGTGGAATAATCTATGTAGATGAGATTGACAAGATTGCTAAGAAGAGCGAGAACGTTTCTATCACACGTGATGTATCTGGTGAAGGTGTGCAACAAGCCCTCCTCAAGATTATCGAGGGAACTGTAGCTAGCGTGCCACCTCAAGGCGGACGCAAACATCCTCAACAAGAAATGATTCAAGTGGATACTAAGAATATCCTCTTTATCGTAGGTGGTGCCTTTGATGGCATCGAAGAAATCGTCAAACAACGTCTGGGAGAAAAAGTCATCGGTTTTGGCCAAAATAACAAGGCGATTGACGAAAACAGCTCCTACATGCAAGAAATCATCGCTGAAGATATTCAAAAATTTGGGATTATCCCTGAGTTGATTGGACGCTTGCCTGTCTTCGCTGCTCTTGAGCAATTGACGGTCGATGACTTGGTTCGCATCTTGAAAGAGCCAAGAAATGCCTTGGTGAAACAATACCAAACCTTGCTTTCTTATGATGATGTTGAGTTGGAATTTGACGACGAAGCTCTTCAGGAAATCGCCAATAAGGCTATTGAACGCAAAACTGGTGCGCGTGGTCTTCGCTCAATCATCGAAGAAACCATGCTAGATGTTATGTTTGAAGTACCGAGTCAGGAAAATGTGAAATTGGTCCGCATCACGAAAGAAGCTGTTGATGGAACGGAAAAACCCATTCTAGAAACAGCCTAGAGGTGACTATGGAAATCAATACACACAATGCTGAAATCCTGCTCAGTGCGGCAAACAAGTCCCACTATCCGCAGGATGAACTGCCAGAGATTGCCCTTGCAGGGCGTTCAAATGTCGGCAAGTCTAGCTTTATCAACACCATGTTGAACCGCAAAAATCTTGCTCGTACATCAGGAAAACCTGGGAAGACCCAGTTACTCAACTTCTTCAACATTGATGACAAGATGCGTTTTGTGGATGTACCAGGTTATGGCTATGCCCGCGTTTCTAAAAAGGAACGTGAAAAATGGGGGCGCATGATTGAGGAGTACCTAACGACTCGGGAAAATCTCCGTGCGGTTGTCAGTTTGGTGGATCTCCGCCACGACCCGTCAGCAGATGATGTGCAGATGTACGAATTTCTCAAGTATTATGAGATTCCGGTTATCATCGTTGCGACCAAGGCGGACAAGATTCCTCGCGGTAAGTGGAACAAGCACGAATCAGCAATCAAAAAGAAATTAAACTTTGACCCAAGTGACGACTTCATCCTCTTTTCATCTGTCAGCAAGGCAGGGATGGATCAGGCTTGGGATGCAATATTAGAAAAATTGTGAGGGAAAGAAATGGCAAAAACAATTCATACAGACAAAGCTCCAAAAGCAATCGGACCATATGTTCAAGGGAAAATCGTTGGCAATCTTTTGTTTGCTAGCGGTCAAGTTCCCCTATCTCCTGAAACTGGAGAAATTGTAGGAGAAACGATCCAAGAACAGACAGAACAAGTCTTGAAAAATATCGGTGCTATTTTGGCTGAAGCAGGAACAGACTTTGACCATGTTGTCAAAACAACTTGCTTCTTGAGCGATATGAATGACTTTGTTCCTTTTAACGAGGTTTACCAGACTGCCTTTAAAGAGGAGTTCCCAGCTCGTTCAGCTGTAGAGGTTGCACGTCTTCCTCGTGATGTAAAAGTCGAAATTGAAGTGATCGCAGAGATTGGATAAGCTAGTTGAAGTTTGGCTCTGCCAAACTTTTTTTGATATAAGGAGAGATAGATGACAAAGAAACAACTTCACCTGGTGATTGTGACAGGGATGAGTGGCGCAGGGAAAACGGTAGCCATTCAGTCCTTCGAGGATTTGGGATATTTCACTATTGACAATATGCCACCAGCCCTCTTGCCAAAGTTTTTGCAGTTGGTAGAGACCAAGGATGATGACCACAAACTGGCCTTGGTAGTCGATATGCGGAGCCGTTCCTTCTTTTCAGAGATTCAGGCTGTTTTGGATGAATTGGAAAACCAAGATGATTTGGACTTCAAAATCCTCTTTTTAGACGCAGCAGATAAGGAATTGGTGGCACGCTATAAGGAAACTAGACGAAGTCACCCTCTAGCTGCTGATGGTCGGATTTTAGATGGCATCAAGCTGGAACGTGAACTCTTAGCACCTTTGAAAAACATGAGCCAAAATGTGGTGGATACGACAGAACTTACTCCGCGTGAACTTCGTAAAACCATTGCTGAGCAATTTTCAGACCAAGAACAGGCCCAGTCTTTCCGTATCGAAGTCATGTCTTTTGGATTCAAGTATGGTATTCCTATCGATGCAGACTTGGTCTTTGATGTCCGTTTCT
Source organism: bacterium (assembly GCA_905221295.1). Taxonomy (GTDB): domain Bacteria; phylum Bacillota; class Bacilli; order Lactobacillales; family Streptococcaceae; genus Streptococcus. Next base: position 308,581 of record CAJNCP010000001.1, read on the forward strand.
TGCCAAACCCATACTACCTCCCTGAACTCCGCAATCAGACAGGTGAGGATCAAGCAGTTTATGACTATGTGATGAATCATGAAGAGTCTGAAAGTTTCTATCAGCACTTACTCGCCTTGATTGAGCCCATTTTGCCAAGTTACAAAAAAGAAGGTAAGTCTGTTTTAACTATCGCAGTAGGTTGTACAGGTGGACAGCACCGTAGTGTTGCCTTTGCCAAACGAATAGCTGAGGACCTTGCTAAAAACTGGCCTGTCAATGAAAGCCATCGTGACAAAGACAGAAGAAAGGAAACGGTAAATCGTTCATGAGAAAACCAAAGATAACGGTGATTGGTGGAGGAACTGGTATCCCCGTCATTTTGAAAAGCTTGCGAGAAAAGGATGTTGATATCGCAGCCATCGTAACGGTAGCTGATGATGGTGGCTCTTCTGGTGAACTAAGAAAGAATATCCAACAGCTGACACCACCAGGTGATCTTCGCAATGTCCTGGTAGCCATGTCGGATATGCCCAAGTTTTATGAGAAGGTTTTTCAGTACCGATTTTCAGAAGAGGCTGGAGCTTTTGCGGGTCATCCACTGGGGAATATTATCATAGCAGGGCTCTCTGAAATGCAAGGGTCCACTTATAATGCCATGCAGCTGCTAAGTCTCTTTTTCCACACAACAGGAAAAATCTACCCCTCAAGCGATCAGCCTTTGACACTGCATGCAGTCTTTAGAGACGGTTCTGAGGTGGCAGGTGAGAGCCACATTGCAGATCATCCAGGCATGATCGACCATGTATATGTGACTAATACCTTGGATGATGAAATACCCCAAGCCAGCCGTCGAGTGGTCACTACTATTCTCGAGAGTGACATGATTGTCTTGGGTCCTGGTTCCCTCTTTACATCGATTTTGCCTAATATCGTGATCGAAGAGATTGGGCAAGCGCTCTTGGAGACCAAGGCAGAGATAGCCTATGTCTGCAATATCATGACCCAGCGTGGAGAAACGGAGCGTTTTACAGACAGCGACCATGTGGAAGTGCTTCATCGGCACTTAGGACGTCCTTTTATTGATACAGTTCTGGTAAATATCGAGCAAGTTCCAAGAGAATACATGAATACCAACCGATTTGATGAATATCTAGTGCAAGTAGAGCATGACTTCGAAGGACTCTGCAAGCAAGTTCCACGCGTGATTTCGTCCAACTTTCTTCGTTTGGAAAATGGAGGTGCCTTTCATGATGGAGATTTGATTGTGGATGAATTGATGCGCATCATACAGGTGAGAAAATGAGTTTTACAGTTGCAGTAAAAGAAGAAATTCTTGGTCAGCACCATCTCAGTCGTCATGAACTATCAGCCATCATTAAGATGTCAGGTAGTATTGGTCTCTCGACTTCGGGCTTGACTCTGTCTGTTGTGACTGAAAATGCCAAGTTAGCTCGGCACCTTTATGAGTCCTTTCTCCATTTTTATGAAATCAAGTCAGAGATTCGTCACCATCAGAGAAGCAATCTTCGCAAGAACCGTGTCTATACGGTCTACACTGATGAGAGGGTGCAGGAGCTTTTAGCTGATTTGCGGCTTGCGGATTCCTTCTTTGGTTTGGAAACAGGCATTGATCCTGATATTTTAGCAGATGAAGAAGCAGGTCGTTCCTACTTATGTGGGGCCTTTCTGGCAAATGGTAGTATTCGAGATCCTGAGTCTGGCAAATACCAGTTGGAGATCAGTTCCGTTTATCTGGACCACGCCCAAGGACTAGCCTCTCTCCTCCAGCAATTTTTACTGGATGCCAAGGTTATTGAGCGCAAGAAAGGTGCAGTTACCTATCTCCAACGTGCAGAAGACATCATGGATTTCTTGATTGTGATTGGGGCCATGCTGGCGCGTGATAATTTTGAGCGCGTCAAGATTTTGCGTGAAACCCGTAATGATCTCAATCGAGCCAATAACGCTGAAACAGCCAATATCGCTCGAACAGTTTCTGCTAGTATGAAGACAATTAATAATATCAGTAAAATCAAAGATAGAATGGGTTTGGAAAATTTACCCGTGGATTTGCAAGAGGTAGCACAGTTGCGAATCCAGCACCCAGATTACTCTATCCAGCAGTTGGCAGATAGCCTGAGCAATCCCCTGACCAAGAGTGGTGTCAACCACAGACTCAGAAAAATAAACAAGATTGCTGATGAATTATGAAGAGAGCACATAAGATAAGCGGATTTTAAACTTCTATATGTGCTTGCGGGTATGAATTTGATAAAGAAGGGTGTACTCATGCTTTGAATTCTGGGGATATGAAAATAGTTGTAAAAACTCTTAATTCTTGGTACAATAGAACTAAATAAGTAGGGTAGTAGTTTACGAGTGAAAACATGGTATAGCACCTTTGAAAGAAGATGGATTTAGCGAGGGTACACTGAGTTTAGTAGTATCTAGCTATTGAAGCTTGTGCTATTATCAAGACGACGGTTGAAATCCGTCCACCCATAATAATTAGCCTCAACTTAATGTTGGGGCTTTTGTCTTAATTCAGTCTTTTTTTCTACAATCAAAGTAGCCTTTATAGTATTTCTAGAGGATTTACACATTGCGAATAATATAATTCCATTATAAAACCACGAATCGTTGATTCGTGGTTCTTTTCTTATAAACTGGTCGAGTGTTTGGGTTGTACTTTTTGGTCAGGGTCGATGTAGTTAATGGCATTGTTAACAGCTGTTGGAGCTTCACCTAGTCCTGTAGCGATCAAATCAATCTTACCTTCATAGTAGCAGCAGTCTCCGATAGCATAGATACCTGCTTGGCTGGATTCTTGCTTGCTGTTGACGATAATCTTGTGTCGGTTGAGATCCAGACCCCAATTTTTAAGATTACCAACTGATGATTTGAAACCATAGTTGACAAAGAGGTGGTCTACCTCAATCGTTTCGGCTTCATCCGATTTGACTTTGGTGATTTCCAGTTTATCAAGTGTTTTTCCATCTCCAAGGAGTTGGCTAGGAACGAATGGTGTCTTGATAGTCACAGATGATTCTTGCAGGGCTTGTACACTGTGTTCCAAGGCGCGGAAATTATCTCGACGGTGAACAAGAGTAGTTGGGGCAATTTTTTCAAAAGCCAGAGCCCAGTCCACTGCTGAGTCCCCTCCACCAAGGATGGTCACTTTCTTACCAGCGTATTGCTGGATGTTGGAAACGTGGTAGTGGATATTTTCATAGTTTTCAACGCCATCTAGTTCGAGCGGACGCGGTTTAAAGGCACCACCACCCATGGCAATGATGACGGTTTTAGTCAGGTGACTTCCCTTGTTAGTTGTAATGCTAAATCCTTCATCTTGTTTTTCAATCTCAAGAACCGTTTCGTTGAGGTGAACAGGTGTGTCAAAGCCACTTAATTGTTCAAGCAAACGATTGGTTAACTCTTCTCCAGTTAGATTTTGGAAACCTGGCACATCAAGGATTTGCTTTTCAGGGTAGAGGATGGCAGGCTGACCACCGAGCTGGGGAAGAGAGTCAATGATTTGAACTTTGGCTTGGCGTAGGTGGGCGTAAAAGGCAGCAAAGAGGCCGACAGGACCGCCACCAACAATGGTAATATCATAGAGTTGAGACATGATTTCTCCTTCATTTTTTCTAGTCAGTTTATTTTATCATAATTTTGCTTAATTTAAAATGAAGTAGGATAGAGAAAAAATGGGCAGAAAATGGTATAATAGGTCGGAAAGTGTTTTGATAGGGAGGAGGCCAGGGATGAATTTTCAACAATTATCCAATTTACAATACTGGACGAGTTTGTTTTCAAGCCCTTGGAGTATAGTCACCAATCTGATTGATATTCTCATTGTGACTTATATTTTGTATCATTTTACAAAGGCCATTGCAGGTACCAAAATCATGATCTTGGTTCGGGGAGTTTTGGTCTTTATTCTAGCCCAGATTCTCTCTAATATGATTGGTTTAACGACTATTTCCTGGTTGATCAATCAGATCATCACCTACGGGGTCATCGCAGCGGTGGTCATCTTTTCACCGGAGATTCGAACTGGTTTGGAACGATTGGGTCGAGCGACTGATTTCTTTTCCAATGCACCTATTAGTGCGGAAGAGCAAATGATTCGTGCCTTTGTCAAATCAGTCGAGTATATGAGTCCGCGTAAGATTGGTGCTTTGGTTGCTGTTCAGCGAGTGAGAACCTTGCAGGAATATATCTCAACTGGGATTCCTCTAGATGCGAAAATCTCATCCGAGTTATTGATTAATATCTTTATCCCAAATACTCCCTTACACGATGGTGCGGTCATTGTCAGAGAAGACCGGATTGCCGTAACTTCAGCCTACCTACCCCTGACTGAAAATACAGGAATTTCCAAGGAGTTTGGGACACGTCACAGGGCGGCGATTGGTTTGTCAGAAGTATCGGATGCTCTTACCTTTGTGGTTTCTGAGGAAACAGGTGGAATCTCAATCACCTATAATGGACTCTTTAAGCATGATTTGACCTTGGAAGAGTTTGAATCTGAATTGAGAAGAATCTTACTTCCAGCATCAGAGAAAAAACAAGGTTTGAAAGAGCGTTTGCTAGGAGGATTGAAACATGAGAAAAAATAGTCTTTATATTATTTCTTCCTTCTTTTTCGCCTGCATCCTCTTTATCTATGCGACTTCAACAAACTACCAGAATAGCAATAGTGCCAGACAAGTGAGGACAGAAACCTACACCAATACGGTCCTTAATGTCCCAATCGATATTCAGTATGATAGCGACCAGTACTTTATTAGTGGCTTCACGTCAGAAGTAACGGTTTTCTTGACAGGTTCCAATCGAGTTGCTTTGGCAAGCGAAATGCAGGAAAGTACGCGTAAATTCAAGGTGACAGCTGACTTAACCAATGCCAGTGTTGGGACAATCGAAGTTCCTCTAACCATAGAAAATCTACCAAGTGGTTTGACCGCTGTTGCAACACCGCAAAAGATAACAGTAAAGGTCGGTAAAAAAGCAAAACGAGACAATGTAATCGTTGTGCCTGAGATTGACCCTAGCCAGATTGATTCTCGTGTGAAAATTGATACAGTCACTGTGTCAGATGAAAAAGTAACGGTTATTAGTGACGAGGAGACTCTCTCTAGAGTAGATCGTGTCATTGCAATCTTACCGACTAGTGAACGGATAACAGGTAACTATTCAGCCTCTGTTCCACTACAAGCAGTTGATAAAAATGGAAATGTCTTACCAAGCGTCATTATGCCATTTGACACTACAATGAAAATTACAACCAAAACAGTATCGTCTAGCTCGAGTTCTTCGTCAACGGCCTCTTCAACCAGCAGTTCGTCTTCAACGAGTTCAGAAACGAAACCAGACTCGTCTAAACAGGACTAAATAAAATAGTAGAAAAGGATGATAAATAAAATGGGTAAATATTTTGGGACCGATGGAGTCCGTGGAGAAGCAAACGTAGAACTAACGCCAGAATTGGCCTTTAAATTGGGACGTTTTGGTGGTTATGTTCTTAGCCAACATGAAACGGAAGCCCCTAAAGTCTTTGTAGGACGTGATACACGTATCTCAGGAGAAATGCTAGAATCTGCCTTGGTGGCAGGTCTTCTATCAGTAGGAATTCACGTCTACAAACTCGGTGTCCTTGCAACACCAGCAGTAGCTTATTTGGTTAAAACTGAGGGAGCTAGTGCGGGTGTCATGATTTCAGCGAGTCACAACCCAGCCCTTGACAATGGAATTAAATTCTTTGGTGGGGACGGCTTCAAACTTGATGATGAAAAAGAAGCAGAAATCGAAGCCTTGCTGGATGCTGCTGAAGATACTCTTCCTCGTCCAAGTGCAGAAGGCTTGGGGACCTTGGTGGATTATCCAGAAGGTTTGCGTAAATATGAAGGTTACCTAGTTTCAACTGGAGCTCCTCTTGAGGGAATGAAAGTTGCCTTGGATACAGCCAACGGTGCAGCTGCTACAAGTGCCCGTCAGATTTTCGCTGATCTGGGTGCACAGTTGACGGTAATTGGGGAAACGCCAGATGGTCTTAACATCAACCTGAATGTTGGTTCAACACACCCAGAAGCTCTCCAAGAACTAGTCAAAGAAAGCCAGTCAGCTATTGGTTTGGCCTTTGACGGAGACAGTGACCGCTTGATTGCTGTCGATGAAAATGGCGACATCGTCGATGGTGATAAGATCATGTACATCATCGGGAAATACCTTTTTGAAAAAGGCCAGTTGGCTCAAAACACCATCGTGACAACGGTTATGTCTAACCTTGGGTTCCATAAGGCCTTGGAGAGTGCTGGCATTAACAAGGTAGTCACTGCAGTTGGAGATCGCTATGTTGTCGAAGAAATGAGAAAATCAGGCTACAACCTTGGTGGTGAACAGTCTGGTCACGTTATCTTGATGGATTACAATACAACTGGTGATGGTCAATTGTCAGCTGTCCAATTGACTAAAATCATGAAAGAAACAGGCAAGAGCTTGTCTCAACTAGCATCAGAAGTAACGATTTACCCACAAAAACTGGTCAATATCCGAGTGGAAAATGCCATGAAAGAAAAAGCCATGGAAGTACCAGCTATCAAAGCAATCATCGAAAAGATGGAAGAAGAGATGGCAGGGAACGGCCGTATCCTTGTCCGCCCAAGTGGAACAGAACCCCTCTTGCGTGTCATGGCAGAAGCCCCAACAACAGAAGAAGTCAACTACTACGTAGATACAATTGCTGCTGTGGTCAAAGATGAAATCGGAATTGACTAAAGCCTAGAAAACTAGATGAAATGATAAAAATGTGGTACAATTGCATAGTAAATTGTAGCAAAGGGAGAGAAAAATGAATCTTAAACGAGAACAAGAATTTGTTAGCCAGTATCACTTTGATGCTCGTAACTTTGAATGGGAAAATGAGAATGGCGCTCCTGAAACCAAGGTAGACGTGAACTTTCAGTTACTCCAACACGACCAAGAAAACCAAGTGACCTCTTTAGTCGTTATCTTGAGTTTCATGATTGTCTTTGACAAATTTGTCATCAGTGGAACGATTTCCCAAGTCAACCATGTGGAAGGTCGTATTGTCAACGAACCAAGCGAATTTAACCAAGAAGAAGTCGAAACCTTGGCACGTCCATGCTTGAACATGCTCAACCGTTTGACGTATGAAGTAACAGAAATCGCCTTGGATCTTCCAGGGATCAATTTGGAGTTTTAGTCATGAAATTAGCTGTCATTACAGATTCTTCCGCCTATTTAGAGGAGAAGACGCTGCAAAGAGAGAATCTATTTATCTTGGATATTCCTGTCAATATTGATGGGGAAGAGTATGTCGAAGGTGTCAATCTGACTGCTGAGGAATTTTATCAAAAAATGGCTCAGTCTCCTGAATTGCCTAAGACCAGTCAACCAAGTATTGCTAAATTGGATGAGATTCTAAGCTCCTTGAAAGAAGAGGGCTATAGCCATGTCTTGGGACTCTTTCTTTCGTCAGGGATTTCAGGTTTTTATCAGAATATCCAATATATGGTGGACGAGTATGAAGGTTTGACCATTGCTTTTCCTGACACTCATATCACAAGTGCTCCTCTAGGATTTATGGTAGAGAGTGCCTTTGAATGGGCAGAACAGGGTGATGATTTTACTCAGATTCAGGAGAAATTGGCTATCCAAATCGCTGATAATTCAGCCTTTATCATAGTAGATGACCTTGATCACTTGGTTAAGGGAGGACGTCTGTCAAATGGTGCAGCCATCCTAGGAAATCTTCTCAGTATCAAGCCTATTCTTTACTTCAATGACCAAGGTGTTATTGAGGTTTATGAAAAAGTTCGTACAGAGAAAAAAGCAACCAAACGTTTGGTGGAAATCATCAAAGAGTTGACAAAAGATGGGGACTACCGTATTACAGTCATTCATGGTAACGCACCTCAAAAGGCGGCAGATTTGCGTCAACTCTTGGTTGAGAGTGGTGTGAATTCTGAGATTCCAATTGTTAGCTTTGGTAGTGTCATTGGTACCCACCTTGGAGAAGGCAGTGTAGCCTTGAGCTATACACCAATCGTCTAAATTGTTCTTACAGGCTTTGTATCTTAGAAATTGAACATGGACTACCTGCCTCTTGAAAAAAGATGCCTGTCTTGCCTTTCATGGAAAGTCAGCGCCATTCCCTATTTTTCATGGGCAGCTAACATCCTTTGTATCTTGAATAGGAGTAGAGATGAGTATTCGAGTAATTATTGCCGGTTTTAAGGGAAAGATGGGTCAAGCCGCTTGTCAGATGGTCTTGGCTGATCCAGACTTGGACTTGGTCGCAGTTTTGGATCCTTTTGAGTCTGAGTCAGAATGGCAGGGTATTCCTGTCTTCAATGATAAGGCTGATTTAGCCGGATTTGAAGCGGATGTCTGGGTAGACTTTACAACACCAGCCGTTGCTTACGAAAATACGCGTTTTGCTCTTGAAAATGGCTTTGCTCCAGTAGTTGGAACAACAGGATTCACTAGTGAAGAAATTGCAGAACTAAAAGCATTTTCCCGTGAACAAGATTTGGGTGGCTTGATTGCCCCTAACTTTGCCTTGGGTGCGGTCTTGCTCATGCAATTTGCAACGCAGGCTGTCAAATATTTACCAAATGTGGAGATTATCGAGCTTCATCATGACAAGAAAAAAGATGCTCCGAGTGGAACAGCCATTAAAACAGCTGAATTGATGGCAGAAGTTCGGGAGTCTATTCAGCAAGGTGTAGCGGATGAGGAAGAATTGATTGCTGGTGCCCGTGGTGCTGATTTTGATGGCATGCGCATCCACTCAGTTCGTCTACCAGGCTTGGTAGCCCATCAGGAAGTCATCTTTGGCAATCAGGGAGAAGGATTGACCCTTCGTCATGACTCCTATGATCGCAGCTCCTTCATGACAGGGGTGAATTTGGGAATTAAAGAAGTTGTCAAGCGTCATGAGCTTGTTTATGGATTAGAACACTTATTATGAGATTAACACAAATGCCTTCTGAATTTCAGAAGGCTTTACCAGTATTAGAAAAAATTAAAGAAGCAGGTTTTGAAGCCTATTTTGTTGGAGGCTCTGTCCGAGATGCTATTCTCCATCGTCCCATCCACGATGTGGATATCGCAACCTCTTCTTATCCCGAGGAGACCAAGCAGATCTTTTCGCGAACAGCTGATATCGGAATCGAGCACGGAACCGTCTTAGTTTTAGATGGGGACGAGGAGTATGAGGTAACCACCTTTCGGACCGAAGATGTCTATGTGGACTATCGCAGACCCAGTGCGGTTTCCTTCGTGCGTTCGCTAGAAGAAGACCTCAAGCGCCGTGATTTCACAGTTAATGCGTTTGCCTTGGATGAGACAGGCGAAATTATTGACTTGTTCCATGGTTTAGACGATTTAGAAAACCAAGTCTTGCGAGCAGTTGGAGTGGCTAGTGAACGTTTCAACGAAGATGCTCTGCGGATTATGCGTGGTTTCCGTTTTCAGGCCAGTCTTGGTTTTAAACTTGAGTCAGAAACTTTTGAGGCGATGAAGACTTTGACGCCACTCTTGGAGAAAATTTCTGTGGAGCGTACCTTTGTTGAATTTGACAAACTCTTGCTTGCACCTTTTTGGCGTGTTGGCTTGTTTTCCATGATTGAGAGTCAAGCTTATGATTACCTCCCTGATATGGCAGACAGTCGAGAAAAGCTCCAAAAATTGTTTGATTTAGAGGCGGATTTCACCTTTGAGTCTTCTGAACAAGCCTGGGCGGCTCTCTTGTGGGTACTGGAAATTGGGGATGCTCAACCATTTTTGAAGCATTGGAAGACCTCACGCCAATTTACAAAGCAAGTACAGGATTTGCTGACTATTTTGGCTTTGCGTGAAAAGGGAGAATTGAGCAAGCGTGATTGTTACCGTTTTGACTTGGATTCCCTTCTACAAGCTGAACGTCTTCGTCAAGCCCAAGGAAAAGAGGTCAACCCCCAACTTATCACAGAAACTTACCAGAGTTTGACCATTCATGACAAGAAAGAAATCCAGATTAATGGTGGAATTTTGATTAAGGAATATGGTTACCAGCCAGGACCAGGCTTGGGAGAGATTTTAACAGAGATTGAGTTTGCCATTGTCGATGGAGAATTGGAAAATGATCGTCAAGCAATCCATGCTTACCTGAGGGAGAAAAAATGAGTGATTTTATCGTTGAAAAACTAAGCAAATCCGTTGGAGACAAGACCGTTTTTAAGGATATTTCCTTTATCATCCATGACTTGGATAGAATCGGTCTTATTGGTGTCAATGGCACGGGTAAGACCACCCTTTTGGACGTCCTTTCTGGACTTTCTGGCTTTGATGGTGACGTCAGCCCTTTTTCTGCTAAGAATGACTATAAGATTGGCTACTTGACCCAGGATCCTGATTTTGATGATAGCAAGACAGTTTTGGATACGGTTCTCTCCAGCGACCTCAAGGAAATCCAGTTGATTCGTGAGTATGAGTTAATCATGCTCAACTACAGTGAGGACAAGCAGGCTCGTTTGGAACGGGTCATGGCAGAGATGGATTCTCTCCAAGCCTGGGAAATTGAAAGCCAGGTCAAGACAGTCCTCAGCAAGCTGGGTATTCAGGACTTGTCGACTCCAGTTGGTGAATTGTCAGGTGGTCTAAGAAGACGGGTTCAGTTGGCGCAAGTTCTCCTAGGAAACCACGACCTCTTGCTTCTGGACGAGCCGACTAACCATTTGGATATTGCGACCATTGAGTGGTTGACCCTCTTTTTGAAAAATTCTAAGAAGACAGTTCTCTTTATCACCCACGATCGTTATTTCCTAGATGCACTATCAACGCGGATTTTCGAGTTGGACCGCGCAGGCTTGATCGAGTATCAGGGGAATTATCAGGACTATGTCCGCCTAAAAGCGGAACAAGATGAGCGTGACGCAGCTCTTCTCCACAAAAAAGAACAACTTTATAAGCAAGAACTGGCCTGGATGCGCAGACAACCACAGGCACGTGCGACCAAGCAACAAGCCCGTATCAATCGTTTCCATGACTTGAAAAAGGAAGTTTCAGGCGGCGTTGCTGAGGCAGACTTGACCATGAACTTTGAAACCAGTCGGATTGGGAAAAAAGTCATCGAGTTTCAGAATGTTTCCTTCGCCTATGAGAACAAGCCTATTTTGAAAGATTTTAACCTCTTGGTGCAAGCTAAAGACCGTATCGGAATTGTTGGGGACAACGGTGTCGGGAAGTCAACTCTGCTTAATCTGATTGCAGGGAGTCTTGAGCCGACTAAAGGTCAAGTTATCATTGGTGAGACGGTTCGCATTGCCTATTTCTCTCAACAAATCGAAGGCTTAGACGAGAGCAAGCGCGTTATCAATTACCTGCAGGAAGTAGCAGAAGAGGTTAAGACCAGTGGTGGTTCTACGACTTCCATTGCAGAGTTGCTAGAGCAGTTCCTCTTCCCACGTTCGACGCATGGAACCCTGATTGAGAAATTGTCTGGTGGAGAGAAAAAACGCCTTTATCTCCTCAAATTGCTCTTGGAAAAACCAAATGTTCTTCTCTTGGACGAGCCGACCAATGACTTGGATATTGCGACCTTGACAGTCTTAGAAAATTTCTTGCAAGGTTTTGCGGGTCCTGTCTTGACAGTTAGCCACGACCGTTATTTCCTGGATAAGGTAGCGACCAAGATTCTCGCCTTTGAGAATGGCAAGATTCGTCCTTTCTTTGGTCATTACACCGACTACCTCGATGAAAAAGCTTTTGAAACTGATATGACCAATCAAGTGCAAAAGGCCGAAAAGGAGAAAGTGGTCAAGGTCCGTGAAGACAAGAAACGCATGACCTACCAAGAAAAGCAGGAGTGGGCAAGCATTGAAGGCGATATTGAAGCCTTGGAAAATCGTATCGCTGCTATTGAAGAAGAAATGCAGGCAAACGGCTCTGACTTTGGTAAACTAGCTACTCTTCAAAAAGAACTAGACGAGAAAAACGAAGAACTCCTTGAAAAATACGAGCGCTATGAATACCTAAGTGAGTTGGCATGATGGAAGAAAAAGTCATTAAACGTAGTCCCAAGAAAATCATTTGGAATACCTTGTTTGGCTTTGCTTCAGTGCTTTTCTTCTTGCTGCCTCTCTCTTATCTCCATTTGTACTCGCAAAAGGGAACCAGACTTCATACGATAAGTCTGTTATTAATACTGCTTGTCCTCTTTTGTGCTGGAGTAGTCGTTTATCAGACATACAGGCTGTTAAGTTCCGATAAGGAATATTTGAGATGTACTGTCGAGGGGTTTTACTACAAACAAAATCCAAAGAAACCTAGTCATTTCTACGCTTGGGCAGATGTAGAGGACTTTTCCTTCTCTCGGATTCGAGGGAAGTATAGGGATTCTTATCGGATTGAAGTCTATTTTAAAAACAAGGAAAATGTGAAATCCCAATCCTTTCTAGCTCTGTTGAAGAGAAGGATTCTCCCTTTTCATCAGTCAGCAGATTTAATTATCCCGATCTTTCTACTAGATGTAGGACTTCCTGAAAGGGTCTATGATGCCATGAAGTACTATGAAAGAGAATGGCGTATCGAACAAAATCGTCAAGCAAGAAAAGAGGCAAAACAAGCTTCGAAAAGCAAATCTTCCAAACCGTCATAGTCCGTCTTTGCTTAAAGTGGAATAATCAAAAAGGCCCTATCCACTGGATAGGGTCATTGTTTGTCTTCTTTTTTAGTTTCTTGGTGGAAGATGTTTTGCCAAGTTTCATGGCGACGCCAGATACTGGTATGGACGATACCATCTAGCTCATAGCAAATGAGCTTGGTTTTCTGACTAATGGAAGTGATTTGAATATCCTTAATCGCAGCACTAAGTTCTTTTTCAGTCTTATAAGCCTCTTTGTCCATCTGCTCTCCATCTTGACGGATATAGAGAAAGTCCTCAGCAAGGAGTTCTTCTAGCTGATTTCCTTGGTCAATCAATTGCTCACGCATGAGCAGTTTTTTATAGACATTGTCTAAAATCTCGTCCTCAGGTATGGGAGCTGGCTCGATATGAACATCGGTATCAAAGACTCCAAAACGCTCTTCCAGCATGGATTCGACCTGGTCCGCAATCTCGTGACTCTCATAGACTGATAAGTCAGGATTCATTTCCAGGGTGATATCAAGGTAGATATTGCTACCGTAGGTCCGCCCTCTTTGGGACTTGACCTTACTAATCTTTGGGATCTCCATGATGGCCTTTTGGTAGTCCTCTAGCAGACGATCATCAAAGCCATCTGAAAGACTGAAGGAAGACTCGATAAAGATATCATAGGCTGTCTTTAAGATAAAGAAGGTGATAATGATAGCGACCAATTTATCCACGATTGGATAATTGAAACTGCTGGCTAGGATAGCAATGGAAGTCCCAAGCGAGGTGACAGCATCGGAAAGATTGTCCTTAGCAGCTGCCTTCAGAGCCTTGGATTTGGATTTCTTACTGAGGCGTGTGTTATAGAGATAAACAGCAAACATGACCGCTGCCGAAATGATTCCTAGAGTTGCACCCAGAGGATCAATGGGTGTTTGTTCTCGACTGAGGATTTTCTGAATAGTGTCCCGAAGCACATCAAAGCCAACATAGAACATGATGATGGAAGTAATCAAGCTAGCCAAATCTTCAATTTTCCAGTGACCAAAGCGATGGTCACGGTCAGCAGGCTGGCGGGCCATCCGAATCCCAATCAAGAGGGCAACGTTTCCGATAATATCGGATACGTTGTTAAAACCATCTGCCACCAAACTGGAAGAATGCAGGAGGTGACCAGTTGCCAATTTTGCCGCAGACAAGAGGAGGTAGGTTGAAATACTGATAATGGCTCCACGCTCTGCCAATTTGAGATTTGACATGGATTGGTTCATCAGGCTTCCTTTCTAGTCATATAGTATTCTACCATTATACTGGTTTTCAAGGGAAAATTCAAATTTAGTCTTGTTTCATCGGATTTAAACCCTTGAAAATTGTTCAAATTTTGATATAATAGTACTACTCAAGGGAGTAGCTGGCAGAAACCTGTGATAGTGTCGTCATTCCGAATTTTATACTGTAAAGTATTCTTTCCGGCGCTATCTTAAACAGCGAGACTTGTTATGATTAACAGGTCTCTTTTTGTTTGTCATAAAACCAAAAGAGAGCTTGTTTTGCACACAAAGTCAAGGAGGAGACATATGTCAAAAGAACAAAAACGCCAAGCGTTTTATACTCAAAGTCCCGAAGAAGTCTTGAAGTCGGTTGAAGCAACTGAGCAAGGCCTTTCGTCAAGCGAAGCGCAGAAACGCCTAGCGGAATATGGGCGCAATGAACTCGAAGAGGGTGAGAAAAAATCTCTCTTGGTTAAATTCATCGAACAGTTTAAGGATTTGATGATTATTATTTTGGTGGCTGCAGCCATCTTGTCCGTCATAACTTCTGGTGGGGAAGATATTGCAGATGCCATCATTATTCTGGCCGTTGTTATCATCAACGCAGCCTTTGGTGTTTACCAAGAAGGAAAAGCAGAAGAAGCCATCGAAGCCCTCAAGTCTATGTCTAGTCCAGCTGCGCGCGTTCTTCGTGATGGGCATATGGCTGAGATTGACTCAAAAGAATTGGTACCAGGTGATATCGTTGCTCTTGAAGCTGGTGATGTAGTTCCAGCAGACCTACGATTGCTAGAAGCTAATTCTCTTAAAATCGAAGAAGCAGCATTGACAGGTGAGTCTGTTCCAGTTGAAAAAGATTTGACAGTCGAGCTCGCTGCAGATGCTGGTATTGGTGACCGTGTCAATATGGCCTTCCAAAACTCAAACGTGACCTATGGTCGTGGTCTTGGTGTTGTTGTCAATACAGGTATGTACACTGAAGTGGGTCATATCGCTGGCATGCTCCAAGATGCGGATGAAACAGATACACCACTCAAACAAAACTTGAACAACCTTTCTAAAGTCTTGACCTATGCAATTTTGGTCATTGCCCTTGTTACTTTTGTAGTTGGAGTCTTCATTCAAGGTAAAAATCCACTTGGTGAGTTGATGACCTCTGTTGCGCTTGCTGTTGCAGCCATCCCAGAAGGACTACCTGCTATCGTGACCATCGTTCTTGCCCTTGGTACTCAAGTTTTGGCAAAACGAAACTCTATCGTTCGTAAGTTGCCAGCAGTAGAAACGCTTGGTTCAACAGAAATCATCGCTTCTGATAAGACTGGTACGCTTACCATGAACAAGATGACCGTCGAAAAAGTCTTCTATGATGCGATCCTACATGATTCAGCTGATGACATTGAACTAGGTCTTGAAATGCCTCTTCTTCGTTCAGTTGTTTTGGCCAATGATACCAAGATTGATGCAGAAGGAAACCTGATCGGGGATCCAACGGAAACAGCCTTCATCCAGTATGCCTTGGATAAGGGCTATGATGTTAAAGGGTTCTTAGAGAAATATCCTCGTGTAGCTGAATTGCCGTTTGACTCAGATCGTAAGCTAATGTCAACAGTTCACCCATTACCAGATGGCAAATTCCTAGTGGCAGTCAAGGGGGCTCCAGATCAACTTTTGAAACGTTGTGTTGCTCGTGATAAGGCTGGAGATGTTGCTCCGATTGATGAGAAAGTCACTGAATTAATCCATACAAACAACTCGGAAATGGCTCACCAAGCCTTGCGTGTTCTTGCAGGTGCTTACAAGGTTGTAGACAGTATTCCAGAAAACCTCACTTCTGAAGAGCTAGAAAACAACTTGATCTTCACTGGATTGATTGGGATGATTGACCCTGAACGTGCCGAAGCGGCAGAAGCTGTTCGTGTGGCTAAAGAAGCGGGAATCCGTCCGATCATGATTACGGGTGACCACCAAGATACAGCGGAAGCCATTGCCAAACGTTTGGGAATCATCGATGAAAATGACTCAGAAGACCATGTTTTGACTGGGGCGGAACTCAATGAACTGTCAGATGAAGAATTTGAAAAAGTCGTTGGTCAATACTCTGTTTACGCGCGTGTATCTCCAGAACACAAGGTTCGTATCGTGAAAGCTTGGCAAAACCAAGGTAAGGTCGTTGCCATGACAGGGGACGGTGTCAACGATGCGCCAGCTCTGAAAACAGCCGACATTGGTATCGGTATGGGAATCACTGGTACTGAGGTTTCTAAGGGTGCATCTGACATGATTCTTGCGGATGATAACTTTGCGACCATCATCGTCGCAGTTGAAGAAGGACGTAAGGTCTTCTCAAACATTCAAAAGACCATCCAGTACCTGCTTTCTGCAAATACTGCTGAAGTATTAACCATCTTCCTATCAACCTTGTTTGGTTGGGATGTCCTACAGCCAGTTCATCTCTTGTGGATTAACTTGGTAACCGATACCTTCCCAGCTATCGCTCTTGGTGTTGAGCCAGCTGAGCCAGGTGTTATGACTCACAAACCACGTGGACGCAAATCAAGCTTCTTCTCAGGTGGGGTCATGAGTTCCATTATCTATCAAGGTGTACTCCAAGGGGCTCTCGTCTTGACCGTTTATGGTCTTGCTCTTGCCTATCCAGTCCATGTAGGAGACAACCAAGCCATTCACGCAGATGCCCTCACCATGGCCTTTGCAACACTTGGCTTGATTCAGCTCTTCCATGCCTACAACGTCAAGTCTGTTTACCAATCCATCTTGACAGTCGGACCATTCAAGTCTAAGACCTTCAACTGGTCTATCTTGGTATCCTTCATCCTCTTGATGGCAACAATCGTTGTAGAACCGCTTGAAGGTATCTTCCACGTAACCAAACTAGACTTGTCACAATGGGGAATTGTCATGGCTGGAAGCTTCTCAATGATACTTATCGTCGAAATCGTCAAGTTTGTTCAACGTAAACTTGGCCTTGATAAGAACGCGATTTAAAAAGAAAGTCATCTTCGGATGGCTTTTTTTACATTTGAGGAGAATGGTTAGAAGTTATCCTCTTTTGTGCTATAATAAAGTAAAATGCCAAGGAGTGAAAGAGAATGGAAAAGAAAATTGTTCGAGATGTCTTATTTTTGTCGCAAGTTTCGAAACCTGCAAGTCAGGAAGACCTTTATCTAGCTAGAGATTTGCAGGATACCTTGTTTGCCAATCGCGAGACCTGTGTCGGTCTGGCGGCTAATATGATTGGCGTGCAGAAGCGCGTCATTATCTTCAATCTTGGCCTAGTTCCCATGGTCATGTTTAACCCTGTTCTTCTTTCCTATAAAGGAACTTACGAGACAGAGGAAGGGTGTTTATCCTTGACTGGGGTACGGCCAACGACTCGTTACGAAACGATTACGGTTTCCTATCGCGATAGCAAGTGGCAGGAACAGACCATTACGTTAACAGGTTTTCCAGCTCAGATCTGCCAACATGAACTGGATCATTTGGAAGGACGGATTATTTAGGAGGAATTCAGATGAAACGCATACTATTTGAACTTGTTTTTATCGCAACGACTTGGTATATATTTTTGCCTCCCTTCAATCTTACTAGCTGGGAATTCATCATCTTTCTCTGTGGGCATCTGGTGGTGATGGGGATTTTGTTTAGTTTCCGCAAGGAGACCAATCTCATCAAAACGGTTCATGTACGTCATGGCAAGCCTGCCAATGAGCTCAATCTAGAAGGACTTCATCTTACTAAACTCAGTAGAGGATTGTTGCTAGCTGCAGGACTTATCTTTGCCCTTGCTGGTCTGGTTAGCTTAGTTACCTCTAGCTTTTTCCAAGCAAAAAACTATGCCAATGTGGTGTCTATCACCGAAAAAGACTTTAAAGATTTTCCTAAGAGTGATACCAGTAAGGTTCCGATCTTGGATCGGAGCACTGCAGAAAAAATTGGTGACCGTTATCTGGGCTCTCTGACGGATAAGGTCTCCCAGTACGTGGCAGCAGATACCTACACTCAGCTGACGGTTGATGGCAAACCCTATCGGGTGACTCCTTTGGAGTATGCCGACCCAATCAAATGGTTTAATAATCAGTCCAAGGGAATTGGCGAGTATATCAAGGTTGATATGGTGACGGGCAATGCGGAATTGGTAGATTTAAAAACACCGATGAAGTATTCGGACTCCGAGTATTTTAACCGTGACGTCAAACGCCATCTTCGGATCAAGTACCCGACCAAGATTTTTAAAACCCCGTCCTTTGAGGTGGATGATGAAGGCAATCCTTTCTATGTAGCAACCGTTTATCAAAAACAGTTTGGTCTAGGAGTACCTCGCCCTTCATCTGTTATTATCTTGGACGCCACCAGTGGAGAAACCAAGGAATACAGCTTGGATGAGGTGCCAGAATGGGTGGACCGTGTCTATCCAGCAGAGGAAACCATCCAGCAAATCAACTATAATGGCAAGTATAAAGACGGCTTTTGGAATGCCTTGATTTCTAAGAAAAACGTTACCCAAACGACAGAGGGATATAACTATCTTTCTATCGGAAATGACATTTATCTCTACACAGGGGTGACTTCAGCAAACGCTGACGAAAGTAATCTAGGATTTATCCTTGAAAATATGCGAACTGGTGAAATCACCAAGTACAATCTAGCTTCAGCAACCGAAGAATCGGCTCGTGCTTCCGCAGAAGGAGCCGTTCAGGAGAAGGCCTACAAGGCTACCTTCCCTATTCTTGTCAATCTCAATGACAAACCACTCTATATCATGGGCTTGAAGGACAATGCAGGCTTGGTCAAGGAGTATGCATTGGTCGATGCCGTGGAGTACCAAAACGTCATCGTAGCAACTACGGTAGATGAACTCCTCAGCAAGTATGCCAATAAAAACGACCTAGAGCTGGATAATGAAACGGTAGAAAACATCAAGGGAGTGATTTCAGACCTTAAATCAGCTGTCATCAAGGGGGATACCGTCTACTTCTTTAAAGTTGATGGCAAGATTTATAAGGTCAAGGCTTCGGTATCAGACGACCTACCTTATCTCGAAAATGGCCAATCCTTTGAAGGTCTAGTTGGAAAAGATAACTATCTCAAGACCTTTAAAGTCAAGTAAAAGAAACCTCGGTATGAACCGAGGTTTTTAAGATGAAATTCTTGGTCGTGATTGAAAAATATGCTACACTAACAATATGAAAATTTTAATCCCAACAGCCAAAGAAATGAACACAAACCTTCCTTGTACCGAACCGCTCCCCTTGAGGAAAGAAAGTCAGTCGGTTCTTGACTCACTGGCGCACTACTCTGCCAGTGAATTAGAAAGTTTTTATAAGGTATCTGCTGAGAAAGCAGAAGAAGAGTACGCTCATATTCAAGCTCTTAAAGATTACAGGGCTAAACATTATCCAGCCTTGAAACTTTTTGATGGTCTCATGTATCGCCACATCAAACGAGATGAGTTGACCGATACTGAACAAACCTATCTTGAAAATCATGTTTTAATTACATCAGCTTTGTATGGTGTTGTTCCAGCCCTATCACCTATGGCTCCTCACCGTCTGGACTTCTTGATGAAGTTAAAAGTGGCTGGAGAAACCCTAAAGAGTCATTGGAAGTCAGCCTATGATGAGGCACTTCAGGACGAGGACTTGATATTCTCACTCCTATCATCAGAGTTTGAAACTGTATTTTCTAAGGAAATCAGAGAAAAGATGATGACCTTTAAATTTATGGAGGACAAGGGTGGTCAGCTGAAGATTCACTCAACCATTTCCAAGAAAGCGCGTGGGGCCTTTTTGACAGCCTTGATAGAAGGACGAGTTCAAACCGTCGAACAAGCTCGTAAGCTAAGCTTTGCCGATTTTGACTATCGACCTGATTTATCAAGTGACTTAGAACTCGTCTTTGTGAAACAAGTGTAAAGTAGCTTTAATTCAAAATAATAGGAGCTGTCCCCAAGAAGTCAACCTCTTAGTTTGACCTTTTGGGGGCAATTTAATTTGGCAAGAACTTTTAAAAATTTCATGATTGACAAATGTAGATTTTGATAGTATACTAAGAGTCATAATTGACAAATGTAGATTTCGGAGGAGTGCTAATGCAGATTTCAGATGCAGAATGGCAGGTTATGAAGATTGTTTGGATGCAGGGGGAACAGACCAGTAGCGATTTGATTAGGGTTCTAGCGGAAAGGTTTGACTGGTCCAAGTCCACTGTTCAAACTCTTTTGGCTCGCTTAGTAGAGAAAGAGTGCTTGACTAGGAAAAAAGAGGGCAAGTCCTTTGTTTATTCAGCCCTTTTAACTCTAGATCAAAGCCGAGACTTGCTTGTTCGAGATATCAAAGACAAGGTTTGCTCCCGTAGGATGAAGCAGTTGGTGGCTGACTTGATTGTCGAATGTGACTTCACTCAGGCTGATTTGGTAGACTTGGAAGCTGTGATTTCTGAGAAAAAAGCTAGCACAGTTGCTGAAGTCAAATGTAATTGTATGTAAAGGAGACGTCATGTTAAATAGTATTGTAACCATTATTTGTATTGCCCTTATAGCGTTTATCTTGTTTTGGTTTTTCAAAAAGCCTGAAAAATTTGGACAAAAGGCTCAGCAAAAAAAAGGCTATCAAGAGATTCGAGTGGAAGTCATGGGGGGCTATACGCCTGAGTTGATTATTCTCAAGAAATCAGTGCCAGCCCGCATTATCTTTGACCGCAAGGACCCTTCACCCTGTCTAGACCAGATCGTCTTTCCAGATTTTGGTGTGCATGCGGACTTGCCTATGGGTGAAGAGTATGTAGTGGAAATCACACCTGAGCAAGCTGGAGAGTTTGGCTTTGCATGTGGCATGAATATGATGCACGGTAAGATGATTGTAGAGTAGGAGGAAATGATGACAGAAATTGTGAAAGCAAGCCTAGAAAATGGCATTCAAAAAATCCGTATCACAGCTGAAAAAGGCTATCATCCAGCCCACATTCAGCTTCAAAAAGGGGTTCCGGCTGAGATTACCTTTCATCGTGCCACCCCTTCAAACTGTTACAAGGAAATTCTTTTTGAAGAAGAAGGAATTCTAGAACCAATCGGTGTGGACGAGGAGAAGACAATTCGTTTTACTCCTCAAGAATTAGGCAAACATGAATTTTCATGTGGGATGAAGATGCAAAAGGGAAGCTATACCGTAGTTGAGAAGACTCGAAAATCCTTGTCACTTTTGCAACGTTTTTGGATTACCAGTATCTTTACTCTGCCTCTTGTTCTCCTCATGATTGGGATGTTGACAGGGACTATTAGTCATCCAGTTATGCATTGGGGTACCTTTTTAGCCACAACACCTATCATGCTAGTGGCAGGTGGTCCTTATATCCAGAGCGCTTGGGCTAGCTTTAAAAAACACAATGCCAACATGGATACCTTGGTGGCACTGGGAACTCTAGTGGCCTATCTCTATAGTCTAGTTGCTCTCTTTACTGGGCTCCCTGTTTACTTTGAAAGTGCTGGATTTATCCTCTTCTTCGTTCTTTTGGGGGCGGTTTTTGAGGAAAAAATGCGAAAAAATACTTCCCAAGCTGTAGAGAAATTACTGGATTTGCAAGCTAAAACAGCAGAAGTATTGCGTGATGATCGCTATGTTCAAGTTCCCTTGGAGCAAGTCAAGGTAGGTGATCTGATTCGAGTGCGTCCTGGAGAAAAGATTGCAGTTGATGGTGTCGTAGTCGAAGGTGTGTCCAGTATTGATGAATCCATGGTGACAGGTGAGAGTCTGCCAGTGGACAAAACAGTTGGAGATACCGTTATTGGCTCAACGATTAATAACAGTGGAACTCTTGTTTTTAAAGCAGAAAAGGTTGGTTCAGAGACGGTCTTGGCACAGATTGTGGATTTTGTGAAGAAAGCTCAGACCAGCCGTGCACCGATTCAGGATTTGACGGATAAGATTTCAGGAATTTTTGTCCCAGCAGTTGTCATTTTAGCGATTTTAACTTTTTGGATTTGGTTTGTCTTGCTTGGGGCTAGCTTTGTGACCTCTCTACTTTATGGGGTGGCAGTTCTAATCATTGCTTGTCCTTGTGCCCTAGGTCTTGCAACACCAACGGCTCTCATGGTAGGGACAGGGCGTAGCGCCAAGATGGGAGTTCTCCTCAAAAATGGAACGGTCTTACAAGAAATCCAGAAAGTCCAAACTCTCGTCTTTGATAAGACAGGAACTTTGACAGAAGGAAAACCAGTGGTCACTGATATCATTGGAGACAAGACAGAAGTGCTTGGCTTGGCAGCTTCTTTGGAAGAAGCTTCTCAACACCCACTGGCTCAAGCTATTGTCAAGCAGGCGACTGAAGCAGGACTTGAGCTTCAACCTGTAGAAAATTTTCAAGCCTTGCACGGAAAAGGTGTTTCAGGGCAAATCAATGGGAAACAAGTCTTGCTTGGAAATGCTAAAATGCTAGATGGAATGGATATTTCTAGTGCTTATCAGGAAAAACTAGAAGAACTGGAAAAAGAAGCTAAGACAGTTGTGTACTTGGCTGTTGACAATGAAATCAAAGGCTTGCTTGCCCTACAGGATATCCCCAAGGGAAATGCCAAGCTTGCCATCAGTCAGTTGAAAAAACGTGGTCTCCGAACAGTTATGTTGACAGGAGATAATGCTGGCGTGGCGCGAGCTATTGCAGATCAGATCGGCATTGAGGAGGTTATTGCTGGTGTCTTGCCAGAAGAAAAAGCGCATGAAATCCATCAACTACAAGAGGCCGGTAAAGTAGCCTTTATCGGAGATGGTATCAATGATGCGCCAGCCCTCAGTGTAGCAGATGTCGGGATTGCCATGGGTGCAGGAACCGATATTGCTATTGAGTCGGCAGGGATTATTCTGACACGCAACGACCTGACAGGAGTTGTTCGTGCCCTTGATATGAGTAAGAAAACTTTTCATCGTATCTTGCTCAATCTTTTCTGGGCCTTTATCTACAATGTCATCGGAATTCCGATTGCAGCAGGTGTCTTTTCAGGAATTGGTCTGGTGCTCAACCCAGAACTGGCAGGTCTAGCCATGGCCTTTAGCTCTGTATCTGTTTTAACCAGTTCACTCATGCTAAACTTTAGTAAAATAGATTAAAAGCGAGCTTGCTCGCTTTTTATTATAAAACAGTTATATAAAGCGTTTTCAAACTGTACTGTAATAGAGAATAAAAACTTCTGAGCACATTCTTAGGATACTCAAAGTAAATGTGGTAAATTAGGATTGTAAATTTACTGAATCGCTTTCAAACAACATATAAAAGCGCTTTTTGTAAATGTATGAAATTATTTTGAAGGAGAGTTATTATGACTCAAGGGAAAATTACTGCATCAGCAGCAATGCTCAACGTATTGAAAACATGGGGCGTAGACACAATCTACGGTATCCCATCAGGAACACTCAGCTCATTGATGGACGCTTTGGCTGAAGACAAAGATATCTGCTTCTTGCAAGTTCGCCACGAAGAAACAGGTGCTCTTGCAGCGGTCATGCAAGCTAAATTCGGCGGCTCAATCGGGGTTGCAGTTGGTTCAGGTGGACCAGGTGCGACTCACTTAATTAACGGTGTTTACGATGCAGCGATGGATAACACTCCATTCCTTGCTATTCTTGGATCACGTCCAGTTAACGAACTCAACATGGATGCCTTCCAAGAATTGAACCAAAACCCAATGTACAACGGTATCGCTGTTTACAACAAACGTGTCGCTTACGCTGAGCAATTGCCAAAAGTAATCGACGAAGCTTGCCGTGCTGCAGTTTCTAAAAAAGGTCCAGCTGTTGTTGAAATTCCAGTAAACTTCGGTTTCCAAGAAATCGATGAAAACTCATACTATGGTTCAGGTTCATACGAACGTTCATTCATCGCTCCTGCATTGAACGAAGTTGAAATCAACAAAGCTGTTGAAATCTTGAACAATGCTGAACGCCCAGTTATCTACGCTGGTTACGGTGGTGTTAAAGCAGGTGAAGTGATTACTGAATTGTCACGTAAAATCAAAGCACCAATCATCACAACTGGTAAAAACTTTGAAGCCTTTGAATGGAACTATGAAGGTTTGACAGGTTCTGCTTACCGTGTTGGTTGGAAACCAGCCAACGAAGTTGTCTTTGAAGCAGACACAGTTCTTTTCCTTGGTTCAAACTTCCCATTTGCTGAAGTTTACGAAGCCTTCAAGAACACTGAAAAATTCATCCAAGTCGATATCGACCCTTACAAACTTGGTAAACGCCATGCCCTTGACGCTTCTATCCTTGGTGATGCAGGTCAAGCAGCGAAAGCAATCCTTGACAAAGTGAACCCAGTTGAGTCTACTCCATGGTGGCGTGCAAACGTTAAGAACAACCAAAACTGGCGTGATTACATGAACAAACTCGAAGGTAAAACTGAGGGTGAATTGCAATTGTACCAAGTTTACAATGCTATTAATAAACATGCTGACCAAGACGCTATCTACTCAATCGACGTAGGTAACTCAACTCAAACATCAACTCGTCACCTTCACATGACACCTAAGAACATGTGGCGTACATCTCCACTCTTTGCGACAATGGGTATCGCCCTTCCTGGTGGTATCGCTGCTAAGAAAGACAATCCTGATCGCCAAGTATGGAACATCATGGGTGACGGTGCATTCAATATGTGCTACCCAGACGTGATCACGAACGTTCAATACAACCTTCCAGTTATCAACGTTGTCTTCTCAAACGCTGAATATGCCTTCATCAAGAACAAATACGAGGACACAAACAAACACTTGTTTGGTGTTGACTTCCCTAACGCTGACTACGCGAAAATCGCTGAAGCTCAAGGAGCTGTTGGATTTACAGTTGACCGTATCGAAGACATCGACGCAGTGGTCGCAGAAGCCGTGAAACTCAACAAAGAAGGTAAAACTGTTGTTATCGATGCTCGCATCACGCAACACCGTCCACTTCCAGTAGAAGTACTTGAACTCGATCCAAAACTTCACTCAGAAGAAGCGATCAAAGCCTTTAAGGAAAAATACGAAGCAGAAGAACTCGTACCATTCCGTCTCTTCTTGGAAGAAGAAGGATTGCAATCACGCGCAATCAAATAATTCCTCTCATCGAAAATCAAATGTAAACATTGTATATTTTATTCTTTGATTTTCATAGAGTTGAACTTGAAAAGATCGGAGCAATCCGGTCTTTTTATGGATATTCAGTTTGTTTTGATATTTAATCATCTTGATAATAGTGTGAATTAATTTCTTGTAAAAATAAAACATTATATTTTAATTGTACTAGCTACTAATAAAAAAGAAACTGTGATAATTTCACTTTGTTATAAAAAATCTAATTTTACAAGTACTTTATATTTACAAAAGTCTTTATTTTTTGGTATAATTAGGTGAAAAAATCACTTGAGGTAAAAAGAATGCTATTAAATTTCCGATTTCAAAACTTTTTGTCATTTAAAGAATTAACAGAGTTTTCTATGATTCCAAGTCAGGTAAGAAGTCTAAAACATCATTTAAAAACAGTGAATGAAGAAATATCTGTGTTAAATTTTTCATCAATATATGGTGCGAATGCTTCAGGTAAATCTAATTTTATAAAGGCTTTAGAATTTGCTCAAACCTTAATTATTAGTTCTGAAGAAAGGGTTAGAAAAAGTGTAGTTAGGGAAAGTTACTATAAAGGAGAAATTTCATTTAAAGAAAAAACATCAGATTTTGAATTTGATCTTATAATTGGAAAAGGAATTTTTACATATGGTTTTTCGATGAATTTATTTAATTATGAGATAAAAAGTGAATGGTTATATAAGAGAGTTAATAACGAAGATATAAAACTATATGAAATTGACTACGATAAAGGAATAAAAATCGAAGATGTAATTCTAGATAATTTGCAGATAAATGAAAATGATAAAGAAAGGTTTAAGATTTATATATCTGATGCAAATAAATCAAATTCATTATTTTTACAATATATTAATGCAAATGAAAGAAAACTTGATTATAGTATAGAGTTATATAAGATATATGATTGGTTCTCAAGTACTATGGAAGTTATTTCAACTAATGACGGTGCAAAAGGAAGTGAAGATGCTTTTTTAAATGAAGAAGATACAGGAAAGCTGGCAGAGTTTTTAAAAAACTTCGGGACTGGAATTGAAAGAATTGAGAGACAGGTAATAAGTAAACAAGATATTGATGATATAAATAGAAAATCAATAGATTCTATCGCAGATAGGTTGATTGATATGAATAAGCAAGATGAGTCTAAAATTGCTGCTGGCATGGTTCAAACAAATGAGAATATATATTTTTTCTCTATTGATGATAATAATGAGTTAGTGATAGAGCGAATTTATTTTATACACGAAGGAACAAGTTCAAAATTTCCTCTTAGAGCAGAATCTGATGGCACAAGACGATTAATCGAGATGTATGGTGTTTTAAATACCGTAAAAGATAAAGTATACATTATAGATGAGATTGACAGAAGTTTTCATCCAAACTTAACCTATGAATTTATAAAAAGAGCGCTAAGTAATAGTAAAATACAATTGATTGTTACAACACATGAAGATAGATTACTCGATTTGAAACTTTTAAGAAGGGATGAGATATGGTTTGTAGATAAGCTTATGAACGAGTCTCGCTTATATTCATTGGAAGATTATAAAGTTAGATTTGATAAAGATATTATGAAAGACTACTTGCTAGGAAAATATGGCAGTGTCCCGACTTTCAATAATCTTTTTGAATAAGTGAGGAATTACCATGTTACGAGAAAAGAATAAAATTTTTGAGCGCTCACTAACTATCCCCAATATAAAAACTGAAGAATTAATTGGGAGAGGTGGTTTTTGTGATGTATATAAAATTTCTAATGATATTGCAATAAAGAAGTTAGTGCATTTAAGAGAAGAAAATATACAAAGATTCAAAAGGGAAATTAAAATTATTGAGGAGGTTCGTCATCCAAATATTATTAAGATAATAGATAAAAAAATTGATGATGAAACCCAAAAATATGCCTACACAATGAGTCTATTCGCCTATAATTATGATCAATATGTTAAAGAAGTTAAAACGTTAGATAGCTTTCCATTAGAGATTCTTGAAAAAATCTTCTTAGCAATTATATATCTGCACGAAAAAGGTATAATTCATAGAGATTTAAAACCAAGTAATATTCTGCTAAATCTAGAACCACTAGAAGTTGTTATTTCTGATTTTGGGCTAGGAAAGTTAATGACTGGAGAATCAAATTTAACTTGTATTGGTCAAGGAATGGGAACAGACGATTATTCGGCGCCAGAATTACTTCTAGGTCATCAAAAAGCGGATGTTAGAGCGGATATATATAGTTTAGGAAAAATTCTTGAATTTACAATTAGAGAATTAGAAATCAATTGCCCAAAAGAGATTCAACAAGTTGTAAAAAAAGCAACTGAATATAGAATGGATAATAGATATTCTTCGGTTGATGAGTTGAGGAAAGAATTTTTTAACAATTTGATGATTTACAGTCAAGAGGCAACGATTGATACAGTAATAAGTTATTTAAATGATCTTAGACAAGTTAGAAAAGAGTTATTTGATAACTTATTCAATTCTATTATTCGTCCAACTTTACAACAGGCAGATGATAGAAAATTGGAAATCGAATTTAAAAAAATATTATCTTCACCACAAATTATAAATTACTATTTAGAAGTTGCTTCAAAAGAATTTGAGGCCTACTTGATTTTTTATTGTGAATTGATTCAAGCTTTACCTAAATTTAATGAGGAAGTTAATTTCATTGTAAGTTGTCTCTACCAATTAATTGAGGAACCGGGAGCGGATAGATTAATATTAAATACTATATGGAAGACTCTAGTCCAATTAGCATTTGAATTTTATAAAAAAGATGGCTCATTTAAAATTTTGGAATTAATAAAAGTAGAGTTCAATAAAACAATGGGAATACAAGTTGGCATGGAAGAAGAGCTAATGAGTGAATTTTCTAAGAATCATGAACTCAAAATATTTTATGAAGAGTATTTAAAAGAGAGTGAAAAGTAGTATCTAATCCAGTCATATTTATTTTTCTATCTTATTTTTGTGTTATAAATGGGGTTGGCAGATTGACCCACTGGGGCTTCGTATCACCCTCAATGCCATCTGGGACCGTTATCAAAAACCTATGTTCATCGTAGAAAATGGACTCGGTGCTATGGACACGCCAGATGAAAATGGCTATGTAGCGGATTGACTATCGGATTGCTTATCTAGAAGCCTACATCAAGGCTATGCGAGATGCTATTTACCAAGATGGCGTTGACTTGCTTGGTTATACTACTTGGGGTTGTATTGATTTGGTTTCAGCTGGAACAGGCGAAATGAACAAGCGCTATGGTTTTATCTATGTGGATCGTGATAATGCAGGTCAAGGAAGTCTCAAACGGAGCAAGAAGAAATCCTTCTACTGGTATAAGGATGTCATTGCCAGCAATGGTGCAAGTATTGAGTAGAGCACATTTATTCACTATTTTTATAAAATCTTCTCTCTACTTTATAAGATGTGAAAAAGAGTTCAATTAGACCAGGCTTTTTGCTATAATGAAGTGAGAAAAATAGACAGGAGAATAAAATGTCAGAACCATTATTTTTACAATCAGTTATGCAAGAAAAAATCTGGGGTGGAACCAAGCTACGTGATGAGTTCGGCTACAATATCCCAAGTGAAAAAATCGGAGAATACTGGGCCATTTCAGCCCACCCAAATGGGGTTTCAAAGGTCGCTAATGGGCGCTACGAGGGAACAGACCTAGCTACTTTGTATGCGGAACACCGTGAATTGTTTGGCAACCGTCCAGAGCCTGTATTTCCACTGTTGACCAAGATTCTGGATGCCAACGACTGGCTTAGTGTACAAGTTCACCCAGACGATGCCTATGGATTAGAACATGAAGGCGAGTTAGGAAAAACAGAGTGCTGGTACATCATCGCAGCAGACGAAGGTTCAGAGATTATCTATGGCCATAATGCCAAATCTAAAGAAGAACTCCGCCAGCAAATCGAGGACAAAGAATGGGACGGATTGTTAACAAAAGTTCCTGTCAAGGCTGGAGATTTCTTTTATGTACCGAGTGGCACCATGCATGCTATTGGCGCGGGTATCTTGATCCTAGAAACCCAGCAGTCTAGCGATACCACTTACCGTGTCTATGACTTTGACCGCAAGGATGACAATGGCAACTTGCGTGAACTTCACCTTGAAAAATCCATCGATGTTTTGAATATTGGAGAACCTGCAAATAGCCGTCCTGTAACTGTCAAAGCTGATGATTTGCGTTCAACTTTCCTTGTGTCCAATGATTTCTTTGCAGTCTACAAGTGGGAAATTACTGGAAAAGTTGACTTTGAAAAGACTGCTGACTACAGTTTGTTGAGTGTCTTGGATGGAGACGGCTATCTCACTGTAGACGGTAAGGAATACCCAATCCAAAAAGGAAGCCACTTTATCCTACCAAGTGATGTTGAGGCTTGGACCTTGGAAGGGCAAGGTTTGGAATTGATTGTTAGTCATCCGTAAAAAAGAAAGGACTTGAGGTTGATTCTCAAGTCTTTTTTTAACTTGGAATTCTCCGAATCTGAGGACAATAGGTCAAAGTCTGACAATGGCTTAGACCGATTATCCTCCCCAAATTTAAAAATAGTTAAACTTTTATAAAAAAACTCTTGACTCTCCCCTAAGGGGAGGGGTTATACTATCCTTGTAAGGAGGAAATCATGTACCAAATAAAAGAAGCTGCGCAGCTTTCAGGTGTCTCTGTCAAGACTCTGCACCACTACGATAAGATAGGACTCTTGGTTCCCTTAAAGTCGGAAAACGGCTATCGAACCTACAGTCAGGAGGATTTGGAAAGACTTCAGGTTATTCTTTACTACAAATATCTAGGCTTTTCTTTGGGAAAAATAGCAGAGCTGTTAAAGGAAGAAAGGACAGATTTATTGCCCCATTTGACCAGGCAGTTGGACTATTTGACTCGAGAAAGGCAACATCTGGATACCTTGATTTCCACCTTGCAAAAAACCATTCAAGAACAAAAAGGAGAAAGAAAAATGACGATTGAGGAAAAATTCACTGGATTTAGCTATCAAGACAATCAAAAATACCACCAAGAGGCGGTAGAGAAATATGGACAAGAAGTCATGGGAGAAGCTCTCGAGCGCCAAAAAGGTCGCGAAGATGAGGCCACAGCCACCTTCAACCAAGTTTTTCAAGCCTTGGCACAAAACCTTCAAAATGGACTAACTGCAACAGCGGTCGAAAACCAAGAAGAAGCAGCCAAACTCTTGCAAGCTATTCGTACTTATGGATTTGACTGCTCTATTGAGATATTCGGTCATATTGGTAAAGGCTACGTCTACAACCCAGAGTTTAAGCAAAACATTGACAAATTTGGAACTGGAACAGCCCAGTACACATCGGATGTCATTGCTGCTTACGTTCAGACAAATGCAGAATAAATAGGCTAGGAATTTCCTAGCCTATTTTTTACTTCAAGTCATAAAGCCAGTCGTCACCGTCTTTGTAGTAAAAGAATTCACTGAGATTCTCTTCTAAAAAAACACGAAGCATATCAGACATATCATCAGTAGCAAGTTTTAGATGAGACAGATTGTCAAAATCTTCCCACCAAACTTTCCCTTCGTCTGAAGACTGGAGTTCACCTGAAAAGTGTTCTGTTTTGTAAAAGAGGACTACATAACGATAATCCTTGTCATCGTACCAGTTTTTGATACCACAGAGTTGGGGTTTGGAAATGGTCAGACCAGTTTCTTCTTTCACTTCACGAATGACAGCATCGACAAAGGATTCGCCACGTTCAACATGACCACCAGGAAAAGTAATGCCAGGCCAGTCGGGGTTAACACGATCTTGAACCAGAACCTTGTCTCCGTTTTGAATCATACACATATTGACAAATTCGACTGTTTCTCTTCTGTTCATTCTTCACAACCTTTGATCTTTAATCATAATGGAGACTTCCTGCCACCCAGCCGGTGCAGAGGGCAGAAGTGATGTTAAAGCCACCCGTGTGGGCATTGATATCCAGTACCTCACCAGCAAAGTGGAGTCCAGGAACGAGCTTGCTTTCGAGGGTTTTGGGATTGATTTCCTTAAGACTGACACCGCCTTTGGTGACAAAGGATTTGGCAAGGGACATTTTTCCGGTCACAGGGATTTTGAGGGCCTTGATGGACTGGAGAAGTTGTTCGCGTTCCTTTTCAGTCAGTTGTTTGACTTTTTCAGGATAGCCTTGCACAAGAAATTCTGCCAAGCGTTCTGGAAGCAAAGTTTTTAAAGCATTTTTCAAGGATTTTTCCCGATTTTCTTCTAGAAATGCAGTCAAGTCCTTCTCAGAAAGTTGAGGCAAAACATCTAGCGAGAGAACCTCTCCACCCTTGACAAAACTAGACATGCGCAGAGCAGCAGGTCCTGACAAACCAAAGTGGGTAAAGAGCAAATCATGAGTGATAACATGTTTGCCATAGCTTAAGGTCACATCGTCTAGTGAAATCCCCTGAAGCGCTTTGTGTGGGAAATCAGTCAACAAAGGACTCTCAGCAGCCTCAAGCTCAGTAATGGTATGCTTAAAATGACGGGCAATCTCATGTCCAAAACCAGTCGAACCAGTAGAAGGATAGGATTTACCACCAGTTGTAACAATCAGTTTATTACAAGTGAAGCTTTGGTCTGCGGACTTAAGGACAAACTGGTCGTCTATCTTTTTAACCGAAACAATTTCTGTTTGAGTAGCAACTTGACCACCGAGCCCAGTGATTTTCTTTTCTAGCGCCTCGATAATGGTCCGAGACTTGTCACTAGCAGGAAAGACGCGTCCGTGGTCCTCGACCTTAAGTTTAACACCATTTTCCGTAAAAAAGTTGATGATATCGTGGTTATCAAACTGGGAGAAGACACTGTAAAGAAACCGCCCGTTACCAGGGATGCCAGCTAGTAGGTCATCTAAGGTTCCATTGTTGGTCACATTACAACGACCACCACCCGTTCCAGCTAATTTTTTGCCAAGTTTTCGATTTTTTTCGATGAGAAGAGTTTTCTGACCATAAAAACTACTGGAAATTGTAGCCATCATGCCAGCAGGTCCCCCGCCGATGACAATAGTATCAAAATGTTTCATAGCTCTATTGTACCACAAAAAATAAGAGATGCTTGGCATCTCTTGTTGCTCATAATCTTAGTTAATTTCATATCCCATCAACAAACCGCCATCTTCTGCATAGAAACTGCAGAGACCAGACGTTGGGATGATTTTGATATCCGCTTGTGGGAAAGTTTCCAGCAAGCGTTCTGACAATTGCTGACAGAATTTTTCATTGCTGCGATGAGCCATGACGATACGGCCACCAGCGTAGCCAGCCTTGATGAGTTCTTCATAGGCTGCTTGAAGGGATTTTTTTGGTCCACGCGCTTTCTGGAGCAGTTCTAAGGTTCCAGTTTCACTTGCTTCCCCAATCATACGGATGTTGAGAAGGCCAACGACTGTACCGATAAGCTTACTCAAACGGCCATTTTTTACCAAGTTATCAACCTTAGCGAGTACAAAAAGCAACTTGGTTTTTTCTCGGTAGGCAGTAATAGCTTCAACAATTTCCTCATGAGAAAGTCCTTGGTCAATCAAGTCATTGATTTTTTCGACAATCAAGTCAACCTCCCCACCTGCAGATAAACTATCAATTACATGAATCTGAGTGTCAGGGTGTTCTTCGAGGTAGATGTTTTTAGCGAGCTGTGCACTGTTATGGCTACCAGAAAGAGTACCAGTGATGGTAACGACAAAGATATGCTTAGCACCTTCAAATGCACGCAAGTAATCATCAGGGCTAGGGCAAGCTGATTTTGAAGCCTCAGAAGTCGCATACATGGTTTCCATCATGTGGTCAATGTCGAGATTGGCATCATCGATAAAGACCTGATCAGCTACTTGAATGGTTAAAGGAACACTCACAAATTCAGTATCGATAGCAAGAGTAGGCAGTTGACGATAATCACAACCAGAGTCAGCTACAATCTTCCAAGTCATAGAAATTCTCCATCTTTGTCACTTATACATTGACAAAGGTTCTGTCTTTTTTTACAATTATATCATGAAAGCCCTTGAAACAAAAGTACCACCTCTCTGTTGTCACAAGTAGAAAGAAATTGTTATGCCTGAACGTAAAATATCTGAAAAATCTCTTGAAAATCTCAGAAAATCAAATCAAGAATCCAATTTTTTAACTAGAGAAGCAATCGAGACGGCTCTTTTGCAGCTTCTAGAGAAAAAAGACTTGGCTAAGATCAGCATTTCGGAGCTGGTCAAACGGGCGGGCGTCTCTCGTGCCGCCTTCTATCGAAACTATGACTCCAAAGAAGAGATTTTGGAAAGTGTTTTTAAACGCAGTGTCCATAACATTATGGAACAGTTGAGCCATTACGATGTTAAAACAGACCTTTATCTAGTCTGGGTACACCTTTTCCGCGCAGCCAAGAAAGAAGCCAAGGTTATTCAACTTGCTCTGGACTACCATTTGGAAAAGATTTTTGTACAAGCCATGCAGGAATTTCTGGAAAAATACCACGGAAAATCAAAAGGTGTCAGCAGCTACCTTCATTCGTTTTGGAGTTCTGCCATCGTATCGGTTCTGCTCAAATGGATCAAGGATGGAATGAAGGTTCCAGCTGAAAAGATTGCAGATTTACGCTTGCCATTTTTCAAAAAATAGGGGATAAGGAGAAGACTTATGACAGAAAAAAGACTGGCTTGGGATGAGTACTTTGCAGCCCAGGCTTTACTGATTGCCAATCGTTCGACCTGCAAACGTGCCAAGGTGGGAGCTGTCCTCGTTAAGGACAATAAAGTCATTTCAACAGGCTACAATGGTTCCGTATCAGGAACAGAACACTGTATTGACCACGAATGTCTGGTCATTGAAGGTCACTGTGTTCGAACCCTTCACGCCGAGGTTAATGCTATTCTCCAAGGGGCTGAGCGAGGGGTCCCCAGAGGATTTACAGCCTATGTGACCCATTTCCCTTGTCTGAACTGCACCAAACAACTGCTACAAGTTGGTTGCAAGCGCGTGGTTTATATCAACCAGTACCGAATGGATGACTATGCCCAGTACCTTTATCACGAAAAAGGCACTGAGTTGACCCATTTACCATTAGAGACTGTTCAGACAGCTCTTCAAGAGGCAGATTTGATTTAAAAATTAATAAAAATAAATGGTTTAGAAAGCTTTTTAAACCGTTTTTTGATATAATAAGAAGAATAAATTGAAAGAAGGAACTCAGAAAATGGGAAAAATTGAAGTCATTAATCATCCACTCATTCAACACAAATTGTCAATCTTGCGTCGTACAGACACTTCTACAAAAGCTTTTCGTGAGCTAGTAGATGAGATTGCAATGTTGATGGGATATGAAGTACTTCGTGATCTTCCACTTGAAGACGTTGAAATTGAAACACCTATCACAAAGACCGTTCAAAAACAATTGGCTGGTAAAAAATTGGCGATTGTCCCAATTTTGCGTGCAGGTATTGGAATGGTCGATGGACTATTGAGCTTGGTTCCAGCAGCAAAAGTTGGGCACATTGGTATGTACCGTGATGAAGAAACCCTTCAACCAGTTGAATACTTGGTGAAATTGCCTGAGGACATTGACCAACGTCAAATCTTTGTAGTGGACCCAATGTTGGCAACAGGTGGTTCAGCTATCTTGGCTGTTGACTCTCTTAAAAAACGTGGGGCATCAAATATCAAGTTTGTCTGCCTTGTAGCTGCTCCAGAAGGAGTGAAAGCTCTTCAAGAAGCTCACCCAGATGTAGAAATCTTTACAGCAGCCTTGGATGAACGTTTGAACGAACATGGCTATATTGTCCCTGGTCTCGGAGATGCTGGAGACCGCTTGTTCGGTACCAAATAAGACTCTGATAGAGTTTCGAAGATGAAATTAGAGGATGTCTCTAACTTCGTGAGGAGGTTGAATTTTTGGTTCTGTCGATAGTATAGAACAAAAATTTGACCTTTTTTGACTAAGATATTATAATAGTTATAACTTCAGTCATGTGACTAACAAAAATAAAAGTTAAAAGGAGAAATGAATGATTCCTGTAGTTATTGAACAAACAAGTCGTGGAGAACGTTCATATGATATTTACTCCCGTCTTTTGAAAGACCGCATCATCATGCTAACAGGTCCAGTCGAAGACAATATGGCCAACTCCGTTATTGCCCAGTTGCTCTTCTTGGATGCTCAAGACAGTACAAAAGATATTTACCTTTATGTCAACACACCTGGAGGTTCTGTTTCAGCTGGTTTGGCAATCGTTGATACTATGAACTTTATCAAGGCTGATGTCCAAACCATCGTGATGGGAATGGCTGCATCTATGGGGACTGTTATTGCATCAAGTGGCGCAAAAGGCAAACGCTTCATGCTTCCAAATGCA
Organism: bacterium; assembly: GCA_905221295.1. Taxonomy (GTDB): domain Bacteria; phylum Bacillota; class Bacilli; order Lactobacillales; family Streptococcaceae; genus Streptococcus. Next base: position 343,984 of record CAJNCP010000001.1, read on the forward strand.
GAGTACATGATTCACCAACCAATGGGTGGAACCGGTGGTGGTACCCAACAAACAGATATGGCAATCGCTGCAGAGCACTTGCTCAAAACTCGTAAGACTTTGGAGCAAATTCTAGCAGATAACTCTGGTAAATCAGTTGAGCAAATTCATGCAGATGCAGAACGTGATTACTGGATGAGTGCCCAAGAAACGCTCGAATATGGCTTCATTGATGAAATCATGGCTAACAATTCTTTGAGCTAAGCAACCTAGAAAGCAAACTCGACGGAGTTTGCTTTTTTTGATATAATAGGAGAAGATTTCTTAGAAAGAGGATTCACCATGTTTGAAAAGGTCAATCGTTCAGGATTAATCATCTATCTTTACTATAATCGAGATGCAAAAAAACTTCAGGAATACGGTGATATCTGTTACCATTCCAAAAAACATCGTTACTTGCAGCTCTACGTTCCAACTGAGGAGCTAGATGACTTAGTTGAGAGATTAGGTAAGGAAAGATTTATCAAAAAAATAAGACGTTGCCATATTCAAGAGCTAGAAACTCCCTTTGTTGGCAATCTCTATCGAAATGAAGAAAACGTTATCATTTAAAAAAGTGAATAAAAAGGTTGACAATTTTCTGATAATTCGGTATATTCTTAACATACTATTTTTGAAACAACTATAAGGAGATTAAAAATGAAGAAAAAATTTGCCCTATCTTTTGTGGCTCTTGCTAGCGTAGCTCTTCTCGCTGCCTGTGGAGAGGTCAAGTCAGGAGCGTCAAATACAACTGGTAACCCAGTAGACGAAAAGACTATCAAAATCGGTTTTAACTTTGAAGAAACAGGTGCTGTAGCTGCCTATGGTACTTCTGAACAAAAAGGTGCTCAACTTGCTGTTGATGAAATCAATGCTGCAGGTGGTATCGATGGAAAACAAATCGAAGTTGTAGACAAAGACAACAAGTCAGAAACTGCCGAAGCAGCTTCTGTTACAACGAACCTTGTAACCCAATCAAAAGTTGCAGCTATCGTAGGACCTGCGACATCTGGTGCAACTGCTGCAGCTGTAGCCAACGCTACTCAAGCAGGAGTTCCATTGATTTCACCAAGTGCGACTCAAGATGGATTGACCAAAGGTCAAGAATATCTATTTATCGGAACTTTCCAAGATAGCTTCCAAGGGAAGATTATTTCAAACTATGTGACAAACAAATTGAACGCTAAGAAGGTTGTTCTTTATACGGACAATGCAAGTGACTATGCTAAAGGTATTGCTAAATCATTCCGCGAAGCCTACAAGGGTGAGATTGTAGCAGATGAAACTTTTGTAGCAGGTGATACTGACTTCCAAGCAGCCCTTACTAAAATGAAAGGGAAAGAGTTTGACGCTATCGTTGTTCCAGGTTACTACACAGAAGCAGGTAAAATCGTAAACCAAGCGCGTGGTATGGGAATTGATAAACCTATCGTTGGTGGTGACGGCTTTAACGGTGAAGAATTTGTTCAACAAGCAACAGCTGAAAGAGCATCAAACATTTACTTCATCTCAGGATTCTCAACTACAGTTGATGTTTCTGCTAAAGCTAAAGCTTTCCTTGAAGCTTACCGAGCAAAATACAATGAAGAACCTTCAACATTCTCAGCTTTGGCCTATGACTCAGTTTACCTAGTAGCTAATGCTGCAAAAGGTGCTAAAAACTCAGGTGAAATCAAGGACAACCTTGCTAAAACTAAAGACTTTGATGGTGTGACTGGTCAAACGAGCTTTGATGCAGATCACAACACAGTGAAAACTGCTTACATGATGACCATGAATAATGGTAAAGTGGAAGCAGCAGAAGTTGTAAAACCATAACATTAGAATAGTAGTTGAAATAGGGAATGAGCCTTTGACTCACTCCCTGTTTCGGTGTTTATGAACTTGTGAAAATTGAGAAATTTTCTAAAAATAACAATAGAAAAGAGTGAATGCTATGCTCCAACAACTTGTGAATGGTTTAATTCTGGGTAGTGTTTATGCACTTTTGGCCCTGGGTTACACCATGGTTTATGGAATTATCAAACTCATCAACTTCGCCCACGGTGATATTTATATGATGGGAGCCTTTATTGGTTACTTTTTGATTAATTCTTTCCAAATGAATTTCTTTTTAGCTTTGATTATTTCAATGGTAGGAACCGCACTACTTGGTGTTGTGATTGAATTTCTTGCCTACCGTCCTTTGCGACACTCTACACGTATTGCTGTATTGATTACTGCCATCGGAGTGTCTTTCCTACTTGAATATGGAATGGTTTATTTAGTAGGCGCCAATACTCGTGCCTTCCCTCAAGCAATTGAAACAGTCCGCTTTGACTTGGGACCAATTAGCTTGACAAATGTTCAATTGATGATTTTAGCAGTTTCTGTACTCTTGATGGTTTTATTGCAATTGATCGTCCAAAAAACAAAAATGGGAAAAGCCATGCGTGCGGTATCAGTTGATAGCGACGCAGCTCAATTGATGGGAATTAATGTAAATCGTACAATCAGCTTTACCTTTGCCTTGGGTTCAGCCCTTGCTGGAGCGGCAGGTGTCCTCATTGCCCTTTACTACAACTCTCTTGAACCGTTGATGGGTGTGACTCCAGGTCTGAAATCATTCGTTGCGGCCGTTCTTGGTGGTATCGGGATTATTCCTGGTGCAGCTCTAGGGGGATTTGTTATTGGTTTGTTGGAAACTTTTGCAACTGCCTTTGGTATGTCTGATTTCCGTGATGCCATTGTATATGGAATCTTGCTTTTGATTCTGATTGTTCGTCCTGCAGGTATCCTTGGCAAGAATGTGAAAGAGAAGGTGTAAACAATGAAGACAAATCTTAAAGTAAATATTCTCTGGTTATTCCTTCTGTTAGCAGGTTATGGGCTGATCAGTGTACTGGTTTCTGCCGGTGTTCTCAATCTATTCCATGTCCAAATTTTAGAACAAATTGGGATTAATATCATCCTTGCAGTAGGTTTGAACTTAATTGTCGGTTTTTCAGGACAATTCTCACTCGGTCATGCAGGTTTTATGGCGATTGGGGCTTATGCTGCGGCGATTATTGGCTCAAAATCACCAACCTATGGTGCCTTCTTTGGAGCAATGGTCTTGGGTGCCTTGATTTCTGGTGCAGTCGCTTTGCTCGTTGGAATCCCAACACTCCGTTTGAAGGGGGACTATCTGGCTGTTGCGACACTAGGTGTTTCGGAAATCATCCGTATCTTTATCATTAATGGTGGAAGTTTGACCAACGGTGCTGCTGGTATCTTGGGTATTCCAAACTTTACCAACTGGCAGATGGTTTATCTTTTTGTGGTGATTACAACTATTGCAACTCTCAACTTCTTACGTAGTCCAATTGGACGCTCTACTCTATCTGTTCGTGAGGATGAGATTGCTGCAGAGTCCGTTGGGGTAAACACTACAAAGATCAAGATTATCGCTTTTGTCTTTGGTGCCATTACAGCAAGTATTGCTGGTTCACTTCAGGCTGGTTTTATCGGATCTGTTGTGCCAAAAGATTACACCTTTATTAATTCCATCAACGTGTTGATTATCGTTGTATTTGGTGGACTTGGATCGATTACTGGTACCATCGTTTCAGCGATTGTTTTAGGAATTTTAAATATGCTCCTTCAGGATGTAGCAAGCGTACGTATGATCATCTACGCTTTGGCTCTTGTATTGGTCATGATTTTCAGACCAGGTGGACTTCTTGGGACATGGGAATTGAGTCTATCACGTTTCTTTAAAAAATCGAAGAAGGAGGGACAAAACTAATGGCATTACTTGAAGTTAAACAGTTAACCAAACATTTTGGCGGTCTAACAGCTGTTGGAGATGTCACTCTTGAATTGAACGAGGGAGAATTGGTTGGTCTGATTGGACCAAACGGGGCTGGTAAAACAACCCTTTTCAATCTCTTGACCGGCGTTTATGAACCAAGCGAAGGTACTGTGACACTAGATGGACATCTCCTAAATGGGAAAACTCCCTATAAGATTGCCTCACTTGGTCTCAGTCGTACTTTCCAAAATATTCGTTTGTTCAAGGATCTGACAGTTTTAGACAATGTTCTCATCGCTTTTGGAAATCATCATAAACAACATGTCCTCGCGAGCTTTCTACGCTTGCCTTCTTTCTATAAGAATGAGGAAGAATTAAAAAGTAAAGCGTTGGACTTGCTGAAAATCTTTGATTTGGATGGCGATGCAGATACACTTGCTAAAAATCTGGCCTATGGTCAACAACGTCGATTAGAAATCGTTCGTGCTCTAGCAACAGAACCTAAGATCCTCTTTTTGGATGAACCTGCAGCTGGGATGAATCCACAAGAAACAGCTGAATTGACAGAATTGATCCGCCGTATCAAAGATGAATTTAAAATTACCATCATGCTCATCGAACACGACATGAACTTGGTTATGGAAGTCACTGAGCGTATCTATGTTCTTGAATATGGTCGTTTGATTGCTCATGGTACTCCGGATGAGATCAAGAACAACAAACGCGTTATCGAAGCTTATCTAGGAGGTGAAGCCTAATGTCTATGTTAAAAGTTGAAAACCTCTCTGTGCATTACGGTATGATCCAAGCAGTTCGTGATGTAAGTTTCGAGGTTAATGAAGGTGAAGTTGTTTCCTTGATTGGTGCCAATGGCGCTGGTAAAACAACCATTCTTCGCACCCTTTCAGGTTTGGTTCGTCCAAGTGCTGGTAAAATTCAGTTTTTAGGAAAAGAAATCCAAAAGTTGCCAGCGCAAAAAATCGTGGCAGGTGGCCTTTCACAAGTTCCTGAGGGACGCCATGTTTTTCCGGGTTTGAGTGTTATGGAAAACTTGGAAATGGGAGCCTTTTTAAAGAAAAATCGTGAAGAAAATCAAGCCAACTTGAAAAAAGTCTTTTCACGTTTCCCTCGTCTGGAAGAACGCAAAAATCAAGATGCGGCAACTCTTTCAGGTGGTGAACAGCAAATGCTGGCTATGGGACGCGCTCTCATGTCTACACCTAAGCTCCTTCTCTTGGATGAGCCGTCAATGGGACTTGCCCCGATCTTTATCCAAGAAATTTTTGATATTATTCAAGATATTCAGAAGCAAGGAACAACGGTTCTCCTAATTGAACAGAACGCTAACAAGGCCCTTGCTATCTCTGATCGTGGTTATGTACTTGAAACAGGAAAGATTGTCCTATCAGGAACAGGAAAAGAACTCGCAGCATCAGATGAAGTCAGAAAAGCATACCTAGGTGGCTAAAAAGGTCCGGGGGACCTTTTTAGTCGGTAGATAAGGATTGCATAAGCAATCTTCATATAGTCTGGGAGACTAGTTTAGGTCACAGATGGAGATTGTGCAAGCAATCATCCAATCCAGTGGATTGTTTTAGTCGGTGGATGAGAGTTGCGGAAGCAATTCCCCTATAGTCCGAGGGACCTTTTTAGTCGGCAGATAAGGATTGCATAAGCAATCTTCATATAGTCTGGGAGATTAGTTTAGGTTGCAGATGGAGATTGCATAAGCAATCATCCGATCCAGTGGATTATTTTGTAGATGAATTTGAGGAGCTCCAAATTTGGGGCTCTTTCTTCGTTTGCTTACTATTTTATGGACTGGATTTGAGCACCCGTTTTCTTGATATAGAATCTAACTTGACAAAAGCATGTGTTCATAATATAATTAAATAAACAAAAATATTGAACAAAAGAGGCTGAGGATATGCTATCAGAAAAACAATTTAAACTTTTACGTTTTTTGTTGACTCACAAAGACGAAAACTTTACGCAGAGACAATTGGCTGAACAGCTAGACATCGCTTTGGGGACGGTAAATAATCTTCTCAAGGAATGTAAAGAAGAGAAGTGGATCAGTGAGGAAAATCACTTAACTGGCTTGGGTGAGGAGGCTTTAGCTCCATATCAAGTGAAGAATGCCATTATCATGGCTGCAGGTATGAGTAGCCGCTTTGCTCCTTTGTCTTATGAGCTACCTAAAGGATTGCTTCAAGTCAAAGGTGAGCGTTTGATTGAGAGAGAAATCAAGCAATTGCAAGAAGCTGGGATAGAGGACATTACAGTTATTGTAGGCTATCTGCAAGAAAAAATGTTCTATCTGGCAGAGAAGTTTGGCGTTAAAATCGTTGTAAATAATGATTACTACAAGTACAATAACTGTTCTTCTCTCATGCTAGTCAGAGATCAACTTTCTAACACTTATATTTGCTCTTCGGATAATTATTTTGTAGAAAATCCGTTTGAACGCTACATTTACAGGGGTTACTATTCTACAATATTTGCAGAAGGGGACACAGACGAATACTGCTCTAAGGAAGACTCCAATCACACGATTATTGATATTCAAATCGGTGGGACGAATACTTGGGCTATGGTAGGGCATGTTTATTTTGATCGTGCATTTAGTGAAAAGTTCGTAGATATTTTAGAAACTGAATTTAAACATGAGCCGTATCGCGAACAGCTCTGGGAAGATTATTATAGTCGTCACGTCAAGGAGCTTCCTTTGGAAGCTCGGCATTATTCAGCAGACATTGTTAAGGAGTTTGATTCACTAGATGAGTTGCGTCAGTTTGATGAACACTATTTGGTGAATACTAATTCGGAAATCATTGATAACATTTGTAAAACATTAGGATGTGTAGCTTCAGATATTGTCAATATTAAACCCCTAAAAGACGGTTTGACCAACACTTCGTTTTCATTTGACTGCCTAGGTAAGAAATATGTTTACCGTCATCCAGGTAGAGGAACGGAGAATTATATCGATCGTGCTAGCGAAGCAGCTTCCATGGAAATTGCTGCAAAATTGAAGATTGACCGTACCTTTGTTGCCATGAACAAGGATGAGGGCTGGAAAATTTCAGAATTTATCCCCAATGCTAAGCAACTAGATTATGATAATTGGGATGATGTAGCAAAAGCAATGGAGCTCTTGAGACGCTTGCACCAATCTGGAGAAAAAACGGATCATTCCTTTGATCAATTTGAGGGAATTGATGATTTTAGACAAAAATTAAAAGCCAGCAATCGTTTTGAGTTTGATGGACTTGAAGAGTTGGATAAGAATGTCTCAGTTCTCGAGAAGCTTTTACAAGAAGATCAAGCGAAAAAGGTTCTCTGCCACGGAGATTCTTATAGCCCGAATTTCTTGTTGAATGAAGCTGGAGAAATGAGCTTGATTGATTGGGAATATTCTGGTATGGGAGATCCAGCAGGAGATTTAGGAACCTTTATTGGGTGTTCAAATTATACAGTAGAAGAAGCCGAAAAGGTGCTTGAAATCTATTTACAAGAAGTTCCAGACAAGAAAACCAAACGCCACTACTTGGCCTATGTATCAGTGACTTCATATTATTGGTTTTTATGGGCCCTGTTCCAAGAAAGCGTTGGAAAACCAGTAGGTGAATTTCTTTATATCTGGTATCGTTATACCAAGCAGTATGGGCAAATTGCACTAAATTTGTATTTAGAGGAGAATTGAGATGAAACCGACATCAGAAATTGAAGAATTAGTAGCACATGAAACGAAAAGAAGGCTAGAAGAAATGGAATCACCAAACTATGTGTTTGCTCAGCCATTTTTAAAAAGTGACTTTACTATAGTCATCGCCCTAGTCATAGTCAATCTCATTTTGATTATACTAGCCATGACAGGAGGTATTCAATAAAATGTCTAAGATGAATGACTTTATTCAACAGGAGACCATAACGGGAATTGTTCCCATGACCAACAAGGATCGTCAGTATTCTTTCTGGGATCTCTTTCTGTCGACAAGTGGTTTTGCCATTGCAACTTGGTGTTATACCCAAGGAGCCTATGTGGCTCAATATTTGACCTTTAATCAAATGTTGATTAATATTTTTAGTTTCAACATTATCTGGGTTTTTATCGAATGTCTCCCAATCTTGTTTGCAGTTAAATATGGAATTGATTTGTGGATTTGGTTGAGAGCTGTTCTAGGAAAAAAAGGGGTGGCCTTGCTATCAACCATTATTAGCTTGGCTAACTTTGGCTGGTACGCCGTTGCGGCTAATCTTTTTGCCAGCTCCATGATTCATTTGGCAAATAACTTTGGACTTGGTTTAGACAAGGGAGTATGGGCACCGATTTTAGGTACTCTCTGTGTTCTCCTTGGAACGCTGATTGCTCTTGGAGGTCCAGAAGTGATTAAATGGACCAATCGATTCTTGGTCATCGCCTTGTTGATTGTCGGTCTGATTATCGTTGGAATCTGTTTTGTAGCCGTTCCTATTACTGACATTATGAACATTCAACCAGCTACCCAAGGAGATTTAACTCCATTAGAACGCTTCATGCTTTCTGGGGAAGGAAATGTGGCCTTTGCCTTCTCTTGGTCTACACAGGCGCTGGTCTTGCCACGTTTGGCAAAATCAGAACGCAGTGGCTATTGGGCTACAGCTTTATCATACGGGGTTGTCGCTCCATTCTTCGTTGCAACAGGTGGAGTCATGGCTCTAGCTATGTTTGTCAAAACAGGTGTCTATGAAAGTGATCCAACGACGATGCTTTCAACTCTAAGCACACCAGGCTTTGCTCTCTTAAGTCTACTACTAGTAGCCTTCGCTAATATTGGAACTCAGGGTACAGGATCTTACGTGAACTGTATGATTGTAAAAAGTGGGATGCCCAAAGTGAGCTATAAACTAATGGTTTGGATTGCCATGGTATACGTGAGCCTACTTACGATTTGGGGAGGAGTAGAAGAGTATTTCGGATCTTTCATCTCGCTGGCTGCCTATATTCAGGGGCCAATTATTGGTATGATTGTTGTCGATTATTTTATCTTAAGAAAACGAAAACTCGACTTGCGTTCAGCTTATTTCCTTGAAGGACACGATGCTTACGAGTTTACCAAAGGATTTAACTTGGTTGGCTTGTCTTGCGTATTTATCTCCTTATTGGTTGCAGTACTATTTGTTTATAACCCTGTAACAGCACAGATTCAAAGCCCAATCTTTTTAATCACAACTGGTAGTGGCTTTACTGCGATTTTTGGAGGTTTATTGTACTGGTTAGCTAGCTTAACTCCATTAAAACGCTATATGATTAAGGATCGGGACTCTGTTACGATTTAAGGATAGAGGATTGATTAGAAACGTCCCCCTTACTAGAGAATTTAGAAAATCTTTATTGATACGGTAGAATAGGCTGAACAGGTACTTAAAATTTTTGTAGAAGAAATTCCAAACGTGAAAACGAAATACAGCTATCTAGCTCAGGTGTTTGGAACGTTATACTATTACTCTTTGTGAGGATTATTTTAAGTAAATCTATTAGGAAAGTTTCTCTATATTTGGTACCACTATAGTGGGCAGTATGCTCAACTAAAATTAATTGTTAGTCGGAGGACTGACAAAATGAGAATTGGTATTGAACTTGAACAATTAGTTGTAGGTGAAACTAAAAAATGACTAGAAAAATGAAAGCCTTAATCTATGTGTATTTATCTCCCCTTTCTTAAAAGTTTATTTTACATAAGTAATTGATATGATTCTAGTCAATCATATTCTGATTATCCTAGCCATGACAGGAGGTATTCAATAAAATGTCCAAGATGAATGACTTCATTCAACAGGAGACCATAACGGGAATCGTTCCCATGACCAACAAGGATCGTCAGTATTCTTTCTGGGATCTCTTCTTATCGACAAGTGGTTTTGCCATCGCAACTTGGTGTTATACCCAAGGAGCTTATGTGGCTCAATATTTGACCTTTAATCAAATGTTGATTAATATTTTTAGTTTCAACATTATCTGGGTTTTTATCGAATGTCTCCCAATCTTGTTTGCGGTTAAATATGGAATTGATTTATGGATTTGGTTGAGAGCCGTTCTAGGTAGAAAAGGGGTGGCCGTTCTATCAACCGTGATTAGTCTGGCAAATTTTGGTTGGTACGCCGTTACCGCCAATCTTTTTGCCAGCTCCATGATTCATTTGGCAAATAATTTTGGGCTTGGTTTAGACAAGGGAGTATGGGCACCGATTCTAGGTACCCTCTGTGTTCTCCTTGGAACGCTGATTGCTCTTGGGGGGCCAGAGGTAATTAAAGGCACTAATCGCTTTCTGGTGGTTGCCTTGTTATTTGTTGGGCTAATCATCGTTGGAATCTGTTTTGTTGCGGTTCCGATTAGAGATATTATGAATGTTCAACCTGCCATCCAAGAAAATTTGACACCGATTGAACGTTTTATGATGTCAGGGGAAGGAAATGTGGCCGTAGCCTTTTCTTGGTCTACACAAGCATTTGTCTTACCACGTTTGGCAAAATCAGAACGTAGTGGCTATTGGGCTACAGCCTTGTCATACGGGGTTGTTGCGCCATTCTTTGCTGCGACAGGTGGAGTCATGGCTCTAGCCATGTTTGTCAAAACAGGTGTCTATGAAAGTGACCCAACGACGATGCTTTCAACTCTAAGCACACCAGCCTTTGCGCTTTTAAGTTTACTACTGGTAGCTTTTGCTAATATTGGAACTCAGGGTACAGGATCGTACGTGAACTGTATGATTGTAAAAAGCGGGATGCCCAAAGTAAGTTATAAACTAATGGTTTGGATTGCCATGGTTTATGTGAGCCTACTTACGATTTGGGGAGGAGTGGATGAATACTTCGGTTCCTTCATCTCGCTGGCGGCCTATATTCAAGGACCCATTATCGGAATGATCGTTGTAGACTACTTTATCTTAAGAAAACGAAAACTTGATTTGCATTCAGCCTATTTCCTTGAAGGACATGACGCCTATGAGTTTACAAATGGCTTTAATCTGGTAGGATTATCTTGTGTAATCATTTCTTTGTTAGTTGCGGTACTATTTGTTTACAACCCTATAACAAAGCATATCCAGAGTCCTATGTTCTTGCTCACAACTGGTAGTGGCTTTACTGCGATCTTTGGTGGTCTATTGTACTGGCTAGCTAGCTTAACTCCTTTAAAACGCTATATGATTAAGGATAGAGATTCAGTTACTATTTAAGGATAGAGGGAACTTTGGTTCTCTCTTTTTTGTGATTGAATGTTACAAAATCTTGAAAAAGAGATGAAAGCGTTTGATAGTTTTTGTAAGAAAGTGTATAATTATAGTAGCAATAAAGAAGGAGAAGTCTCATGGCAGTTAAAGATTTTATGACCCGCAAGGTAGTTTATATCAGTCCAGATACGACTGTAGCACATGCAGCAGATTTGATGCGCGAGCAAGGCTTGCACCGTTTACCTGTTATCGAAAATGACCAATTAGTTGGTCTGGTAACAGAAGGAACCATTGCGGAAGCCAGCCCATCTAAAGCAACCAGTCTCTCTATCTATGAGATGAATTATCTTCTCAATAAGACCAAAGTCAAAGATGTGATGATTCGGGATGTCATCACAGTATCAGGTTATGCTAGTCTAGAAGATGCGACCTATCTCATGTTGAAGAATAAGATCGGTATTCTTCCAGTTGTGGATAACCAACAGGTTTATGGTGTGATTACAGATCGGGATGTTTTTCAGGCTTTTCTAGAAATTGCTGGCTACGGCGAGGAAGGAATTCGTGTTCGGTTTATTACGGAAAATGAAGTTGGTGTTTTAGGCAAGATTGTAACCTTAATCGTTGAGGAAAATCTAAATATTTCTCACACGGTTAATATTCCGCGCAAGGACGGCAAGGTCGTGATTGAGGTTCAAATTGATGGAACAAGTGATTTGACTTCTCTGAAGGAGAAATTTGAAGCGCAAGGTATCCAAGTAGAGGAAATTGCTCGAACCTCTGCTAAAAAGTTATAAATATGGAGGGTGAAAGCCCTCTTTTTTGTATACAATTTGAAATAACAAGCAAAATATGGAAAGAAATGAGAGAATGTGGTATAATGAAACGATGTGAATAAAGGAGTATTTATGGACATTTCAGAAATTCGTCAAAAAATTGACGCAAATCGTGAAAAATTAGCTTCTTTCAGGGGGTCTCTTTGACTTCGAAGGACTAGAGGAAGAGATTGCCATCTTGGAGAACAAGATGACAGAACCTGATTTTTGGAACGATAATATCGCGGCCCAAAAAACGTCGCAAGAATTAAATGAATTAAAAAATACCTACAACACCTTCCGTAAAATGGAAGAGTTGCAGGATGAAGTTGAAATTTTATTGGATTTTTTAGCAGAAGACGAGTCAGTCTATGATGAACTGGTTGAACAGATGACAGAACTTGATAAGATGATGACCAGCTACGAGATGACGCTTCTCTTGTCAGAACCTTATGACCACAATAATGCAATCTTGGAGATTCATCCAGGATCTGGTGGTACTGAGGCTCAGGACTGGGGTGATATGTTGCTCCGTATGTACACTCGTTATGGAAATGCAAAAGGCTTTAAAGTTGAAGTCTTGGATTACCAAGCTGGTGATGAAGCGGGCATCAAGTCTGTGACCTTGTCTTTTGAAGGACCCAATGCATACGGCCTACTTAAATCAGAAATGGGTGTTCACCGTTTGGTCCGTATTTCGCCATTTGACTCTGCCAAACGCCGCCATACTTCATTTACATCCGTAGAGGTTATGCCTGAGTTGGATGATACCATCGAAGTGGAGATTCGTGAAGATGATATCAAAATGGATACCTTCCGTTCAGGTGGTGCTGGTGGACAGAACGTCAATAAGGTTTCAACAGGTGTGCGTTTGACACACATTCCTACGGGAACTGTCGTCCAATCAACGGTCGATCGTACCCAGTATGGAAATAGAGATCGTGCCATGAAGATGTTGCAGGCTAAGCTCTATCAAATGGAGCAAGAAAAGAAAGCAGCAGAAGTTGACTCCCTTAAAGGAGAGAAAAAAGAAATCACTTGGGGAAGTCAGATTCGTTCTTATGTCTTCACACCTTATACTATGGTGAAAGATCACCGTACGAGCTTTGAAGTTGCCCAAGTAGATAAGGTTATGGATGGAGAACTAGATGGCTTCATCGATGCCTATCTCAAATGGAGAATCAGCTAAGATAGAAAGGAACTCACATGTCAATCATTGAAATGCGAGATGTTGTCAAAAAATATGATAACGGAACTACCGCTCTGCGTGGCGTCACTGTCACCATTGAGCCGGGAGAATTTGCCTACATCGTAGGACCTTCTGGAGCAGGGAAATCTACTTTTATTCGATCCTTGTATCGTGAGGTAAAAGTCGAAAAAGGCAGTTTAACAGTAGCAGGTTTTAATTTAGTTAAAATCAAAAAGAGAGACATTCCTCTCTTACGTCGGAATGTTGGAGTTGTTTTCCAGGATTACAAACTCTTGCCAAAGAAAACCGTTTATGAAAATATTGCCTATGCAATGGAAGTAATCGGTGAGAACCGCCGTACCATTAAAAAACGTGTTATGGAAGTTTTGGATCTAGTCGGTTTGAAACACAAGGTTCGTTCATTCCCTAATGAACTTTCAGGTGGAGAGCAGCAACGGATTGCCATTGCTCGCGCGATTGTCAACAATCCCAAAGTCTTGATTGCTGATGAGCCGACAGGAAACTTGGACCCAGATAATTCTTGGGAAATTATGAACCTGTTGGAACGCATCAATCTCCAAGGTACTACAGTATTGATGGCAACCCATAATAGCCAGATTGTAAATACCTTGCGCCACCGTGTCATTGCCATTGAAAATGGCCGTGTCGTTCGTGACGAAGCAAAAGGAGAATATGGATACGATGATTAGTAGATTTTTTCGCCATTTATTTGAATCACTAAAAAGTTTAAAGCGAAATGGCTGGATGACAGTAGCAGCAGTGAGTTCGGTTATGATTACCTTGACGCTCGTTGCCCTGTTTGCATCCGTAATTTTTAACACAGCTAAACTGGCTACCGATATTGAAAACAACGTTCGTGTCATGGTTTACATTCGTAAGGATGTGGCGGATAATAGTGAAACGATTGAAAAAGAAGGTCAGACAGTTACCAATAATGACTACCACAAGGTCTATGATGCTTTGAAAGCTATGCCAGCTGTAAAAAGTGTCACCTTCTCAAGCAAAGAAGAACAATACCAAAAATTGACTGAAACGATGGGGGATGACTGGAAGGTCTTTGAAGGGGATGCCAATCCTCTCTATGATGCCTATATCGTTGATACCAATACACCAAGTGATGTTCCAAAAGTAGCTGAAGAGGCCAAGAAAATTGAAGGGGTATCTGAGGTTCAGGATGGTGGAGCCAACACTCAACGACTCTTTGAACTGGCTTCCTTCATCCGTGTTTGGGGCTTAGTTATTGCAGGGCTTTTGATTTTTATTGCGGTTTTCTTGATTTCCAATACTATCCGTATTACCATTATTTCTCGGAGTCGCGAAATTCAAATCATGCGTCTAGTAGGAGCTAAAAATGGCTATATTAGAGGACCGTTCTTACTTGAAGGTGCCTTTATCGGTTTATTTGGTGCAGCGATTCCTTCAGTCCTTGTATTCTTTGTTTATAATATGGTTTATCAATCTGTCAATAAATCCTTGGTTGGTCAAAACCTATCCATGATTACGCCTGATTTATTCATTCCTTTGATGACAGTTCTCTTGTTTGTCATCGGAATCTTTATTGGATCAATCGGATCAGGAATTTCAATGCGTCGATTCTTGAAAATTTAATTGGATATCAATGCAAATTGCATAGCTTAGTGGAAATATCCAGACAGATTAAAAGAGAAGTTTTCTTGAGCTTCTCTTTTTTCTTTTAGCGCTTGTATAAAAATTTAAGAAAAACGGAAATTTTTTTTATAAAAGCCTTTACAAAAAAAAATAAAGTGGTATAATTAAATCATAAACAAGTGCAAACGTTTTCGTAAAACGTTTGCCTAAATAAAATAAAGGAGATTTGAATGATGAAAGCTACATTCAAAAATGTCTTGTCTTTCGAGTTTTGGCAGAAATTCGGTAAGGCTCTAATGGTGGTTATCGCCGTTATGCCAGCGGCTGGATTGATGATCTCAATCGGTAAATCAATCGTGATGATTGACCCAAATCTTGCTCCTCTAGTGATTACAGGTGGAATCCTTGAGCAAATTGGTTGGGGGGTTATCGGTAACCTTCATATTTTGTTTGCCCTTGCTATTGGGGGAAGCTGGGCAAAAGAACGTGCAGGTGGTGCATTTGCAGCTGGGCTTGCCTTTATCTTGATTAACCGTATCACAGGTACTATCTTCGGTGTTACAGGTGATATGTTGAAAAACCCTGAGGCTATGGTCACTACTCTCTTTGGTGGCTCAATCAAGGTTGCTGACTACTTTATCAGCGTTCTTGAGGCTCCAGCGCTTAACATGGGGGTTTTCGTAGGGATTATCTCTGGTTTTGTTGGGGCAACAGCTTATAACAAATACTACAACTACCGTAAACTTCCTGATGCGCTTTCATTCTTCAATGGGAAACGCTTCGTACCATTCGTTGTCATCCTTCGTTCAGCTATTGCAGCAATTGTACTTGCAGCTTTCTGGCCAGTAGTTCAAACAGGTATCAATAACTTTGGTATTTGGATTGCCAACTCTCAAGAAACTGCTCCAGTTCTCGCACCATTCTTGTATGGTACTTTGGAACGTTTGCTCTTGCCATTTGGTCTTCACCACATGTTGACAATCCCAATGAACTATACAGCTCTTGGTGGGACATACGAAATCCTTACTGGAGCAGCAAAAGGTACACAAGTATTTGGTCAAGACCCACTTTGGCTTGCTTGGGTGACAGACCTTGTTAACCTTAAAGGTTCAAATGCTGACCAATACCAACACCTTCTTACAACTATCACTCCAGCTCGTTTTAAAGTTGGTCAAATGATCGGTTCATTCGGTATTTTGATGGGTATCATCGTTGCTATCTACCGCAATGTTGATGCTGACAAGAAACACCAATACAAGGGTATGATGATTGCGACAGCCCTTGCAACATTCTTGACAGGGGTTACTGAACCTATCGAGTATATGTTCATGTTCATCGCAACACCGCTTTACCTTGTTTATTCAGTAGTTCAAGGTGCTGCCTTTGCTATGGCTGACGTAGTAAACCTACGTATGCACTCATTCGGTTCAATTGAATTCTTGACTCGTACTCCGCTGGCTATCAACGCTGGTCTTGGTATGGATATCATTAACTTTATCTGGGTAACTGTCCTCTTTGCTGTAATCATGTACTTCATTGCCAACTTCATGATTCAAAAATTCAACTATGCAACTCCAGGACGTAACGGTAACTATGAAACAGCTGAAGGCGCTTCAGACGATGCAGTAGCTGGTGAACAAAAAGTTGCAGCTTCTTCTCAAGCCGTAAACATCATTAACTTGCTTGGTGGGCGTGCAAACATCGTTGATGTGGATGCATGTATGACTCGTCTTCGTGTAACTGTTAAAGATGCAGATAAAGTTGGTACGGAAGAACAATGGAAGGCTGAAGGAGCTATGGGACTTGTCATGAAAGGACAAGGTGTCCAAGCTATCTACGGACCAAAAGCTGACGTATTGAAATCTGATATTCAAGATATTCTTGACTCAGGTGAAATTATTCCTGAAACTCTTCCAAGCCAAATGACTGAAGCTCAACAAAACACTGTACACTACAAAGGTGTAACAGAGGAAGTTTACTCAGTAGCTGACGGTCAAGTTATTGAATTGGAACAAGTGAAAGATCCTGTTTTTGCTCAAAAAATGATGGGTGACGGTTTTGCAGTAGAACCAGCAAATGGAAATATCGTATCTCCAGTTTCTGGTACTGTATCAAGTGTCTTCCCAACTAAACATGCTCTCGGTCTTGTGACTGAAGCAGGTCTTGAAGTACTTGTTCACATCGGTTTGGACACAGTAAGTCTTGAAGGAAAACCATTCACAGTTCACGTAGCTGAAGGACAAAAGGTTGCTGCTGGTGATCTTCTTGTTACAGCTGACTTGGATGCTATCCGTGCAGCAGATCGTGAAACTTCAACAGTGGTTGTCTTCACAAATGCTGAAGCAATTAAATCTGTTAAATTAGAACAAACTGGTTCTCTTGCAGCGAAAACAGCAGTTGCAAAAGTAGAATTGTAATATACTTGAGGTTGGAAGCTGTTTTCCAACCTCTTGTTTTAGGAGAAAAGCATGAAATTTTTAACACTCAATACCCATAGTTGGATGGAGAAAGAAGCAGAAGAAAAATTCCAGCTCTTGCTCCAAGATATTCTTGATAAAGACTATGATTTGATTTGTTTCCAAGAAATCAATCAGGAAATCACTTCTCCTGAGGTGGAGGTTAATGCCTTCTATCAAGCTTTGCCAGCGGCAGAGCCAATTCACCAAGACCACTATGTTAGACTTTTGGTTGAAAAATTGGCTGAGAAAGGAAGAAGCTACTATTGGACCTGGGCCTATAACCATATCGGTTATGACCGCTACCATGAGGGTGTTGCTATCTTATCCAAGACACCTATTGAAGCCAGAGAAATTTTAGTTTCGGATGTAGATGATCCAACAGACTATCATACTCGCCGTGTTGCCTTGGTAGAGACAGAAGTTGAAGGTAAAGAACTCGCTCTTGCAAGCGTCCATCTTTCATGGTGGGATAAAGGTTTTCAGGAAGAATGGGCACGATTTGAGGCTGTATTGAAAGACTTGAACAAACCTCTAATTTTAGCAGGTGATTTCAATAATCCAGCTGGACAGGAGGGATATCAAGCTATCCTAGCTAGTCCTCTAGAGTTACAAGATGCTTTTGAAGTTGCTAAGGAGAGAAGTGGCAGCTATACAGTACCACCAGAAATTGATGGCTGGAAAGGCAATTCTGAACCACTTCGAATTGACTACGTCTTTACAACAAAAGAGTTGCAGGTAGAAAGTTTGCATGTAGTTTTTGATGGACAGAATAGTCCACAAGTCAGTGATCATTATGGTTTGAATGCCATTTTACACTGGAGATAAATATTTAAATAATCTAAGGCAAAACTTCCCATCTTTTGAAAAAGGATAGATGATACATTCTTTTTTCTAAGATTATTAACCATGAAAGGGTTTTTGGCTGAATTGAACAATACAATTTACCAAGGTGAAGCTCCATGCAAAAAGCAACAACTAATTTTTTTAGCTGTTGCTTTTTTGAGTTTTTGGATTTTATTTTGTAGGAATAGAAATTTCAATCAATTTATCTGAATAAAGCGTCTTGATATTGGCTTCATCGATATTATCTTTATCGATTTTGCGTTTCATGAAGAAATCTTGGATGGTTTCGATTTCTGGTTCACGAATAGCGCGGTGTTTGTTGGAAATGAGGATTTCATAGTGAAGCGGAGCTTGAGTGAAAATCACATCTGTGTTTCCAGCTGAATAGACTTCAACAAGGGTTGCGTCAGTACTTTCTAATTGGCTTTTAACAAGTTGCGAGTGTGAATTAGTCGTGTTGATAAGCTTCATAATAGTTCCTCCGATTTTCTAACTCTATTATAGCACTTTTTGGATAAAATCGTGTATTTTAGTCAATTCCATGCTGGATTTTCCAAGCTTCAATTCCCCATTTGTGGCTACCACGTTTGAGTTTTTCAATTGCTTCATCAATAGGGAACCAAGCAATATGATTAAAGTCTTCTAAAGGTTTTTGTACTTCTTCGAAAGAAATAGCTTCGTAGAGATAAGCTGGATTGTAGTAGTAGGTGTCACGGTGGCGAGAGTAGAAATACTCATCAGCTTGTCCGAAATAGCTTCCGATTTCAGCAGTAAAACCTAGTTCTTCGATGAGTTCTCTCTTCAGTGCTCCTTGATGGTCTTCTCCCGCTTCGATCTCTCCACCAGGCAAGAACCAAGCACCATTGGGAGCTTGAACTAAAACGATTTGTTTTTTTTCAGGATCAGGAATAACTGCGTAAACACCATAGCGGTGCTGGTAGGTCACATTCTCTTGTTTTTCACCAAAAGTTGGGTTGGCCATTGAACTGTCCTCATTCTTTAGTATCTTTATTATTATCATAATGGACAAGGGGCAAGCTGTCAAGAATAAACTAACGAACTTGTGCAGAAAAAGCTAGTTTGTCTTGATCACTATTTTTCTAAATAAACTTTTCACCCCAATCACTTTAACTGGGATAATAAAAGAGAGGTGATTTTATGGCAGAATCGAGATTATTTCGTATCCTATATCTACTTTTAGAAAAAGGTAGTACAACGGCTCCTGAATTGGGCAGATTGTTTGAAGTATCTGTACGTACGATTTATCGCGATATTGAGCGGTTGAGTATGGCAGGGATTCCTCTGTATTCGATACCTGGAAAGGCGGGCGGGATCTTTTTAATGAAAGACTTTGTTTTGGATCGCACTCTAGTTTCTGAGGATGAAAAATTAGAACTTCTATCAGCTTTGCAAGGAATTCAAGCCCTGACCAATGACAGGCAAGATTTTTTACTTGAAAAATTGGAATCTATTTTTCAAGTTTCTACTAGCCCTTGGATAGAAGTAGATTTGACGGATTGGAGAAAGCGAGAAGGTCAAAAAGAATTATTTGATAACATCAAACATGCTATTCTAGAGAAAAGACGACTGGCAATCACTTATCTAGGTGGGAGTGGTCAGAGAACGATTCGTACAGTTGAGCCTTTTAAACTCGTATTTAAAAAGAGAGATTGGTACCTTCATGCCTACTGTTGTTTGAAGGAAGAGTGGCGTTTTTTCAAATTGTCTAGAATTAGGAATTATCACCTAACAACTGAAACTGTGAAGCAGAAAAATGTGGAGGATTGGGTTGATGGTTCAGATCAAGTGGCACATCAAATCGAAGTTTCCTTGAAGTTTAGTCCCAAGCTTGCTTTCCGGGTTTATGAAGATTTTTCAGAAGATGAGATTAGCTTGGGGAAAGATGGGTGTTATTATGTCAAGACAGTCCTACCAGAGCATGAAAGTCTGTATACTTACCTCCTGTCTTATCTAGATGGGGTGGAAATACTCGCCCCCAATCATCTGAAGAAGGAATTGCTTTCTAGATTAGAAAAAATCCAAAAACTTTACAAACCTTGACAAAAGATGTCAGGGTTTTGGTGCTATACTAGAGATAGAAAGGAGAAGAACCAAATGAAATACGAATGGAGAAAAGAAGCAAAAGATCTTTATCAAGTGAAAGCTAGGCCCAGCATCCTGCAGGTAACAGGTCAATCCTATATCGTGATTGATGGTAAAGGTGATCCAAATCAAGAAGATTTTTCAGAACGCGTAGGGGCCTTATATGCCTTAGCCTATGCGATAAAGATGAAGTATAAAAAAGCTCCTCTGGATGAGGTTTACACTGATTTTACTGTCTTTCCTCTAGAAGGTGCATGGAAAAAGGAGAAGGAGGGAGAACTGGTAAAAAGTGAGCTTTCTTATAGCATTATGATTGGGCAACCCGATTTTATTACGAGAGAACTATTTGAAAAAGCTTTGGAAGAGGTCAAAATCAAGAAGCTAAATCCTCTCTATGAGGCTATTCGTTTTGAAAGAATAGAAGAAGGTCAAAGTCTTGCCATGCTTCATCTAGGACCTTTTGATACAGAAAATGAGACTTTTGCAGAGATGGAGCATTTTTGTCAACTTCATAAGCTCAAAAGAACTTCGGAAGTCCATCGAGAACTTTATCTCACTAATCTTCATCGAACGGAGCCAAGCAAATTAAAAACAATTCTTCGCTACCAAGTTCAAGAAGAGAATTAAAAAAAGAACAGGAAATCTTGTTTCCTGTTCTTTTTATGAGGTTTATTCTTCTATTTCAGAAGCAATCTCTTCTGTTTTTTCAGTTTTTTTGGCAGATTTGATTTGAATATTGCCATTGCTTGTCATGACTGCCTTGAGGGCTTTTTCACTTGGGTTTTCAAGGTAGTAGTCAGTGATGGCATCCTCGATATGGTCTTGAATGGTGCGACGGAGTGGGCGTGCCCCCATTTTTGGATCATATCCTAGGTCAACCAACTTTTCCTTGACCTTGTCTGTCACATCGAGGTGGATATTGTTGCTAGAGAGGCGTTTGTTGACATCTGCCAGCATGAGTTCGACGATTTGGAGAAGGTTGTCCTTGCTGAGAGGTTTAAATTCGATGATGCCGTCAAAACGGTTCATAAACTCTGGACTAAAGAAGTTGCCGAGTTCACCGAGAACAGAGTTGGTCCGACCTTCACGAGCAGCTCCAAAACCAACGCTGGCTTCGGCCTTACCCGTCCCCGCATTTGAGGTCATGATAATGATAGCATCCTTAAAGCTAACTGTGCGTCCTTGCCCATCAGTCAAACGACCATCGTCCAAGACTTGAAGGAACATGTGCATCACATCTGGATGGGCTTTCTCGACCTCATCGAGAAGGATGAGTGAGTAAGGATTGCGACGAACCTTTTCAGTCAGTTGACCAGCTTCATCGTAGCCTACATAGCCTGGAGGGGCACCGACTAATTTAGCCACACTGTGTTTTTCCATGTATTCACTCATATCAAAGCGAATCATGCTGTCAGCAGAACCAAAGAGCTCAATGGCTAGTTGTTTAGAGAGTTCTGTCTTACCGACACCAGTTGGTCCGACAAAGAGGAAGCTTCCGATTGGGCGGTTAGGAGTTCCAAGTCCAACACGATTACGGCGGATGGCTTTGGCAATCTTATCGACAGCTTCATCTTGCCCAATGACATGAGCTTTGAGGTCGTCTGCTAGATGGATAAGCTGAGATTGTTCCTTTTCTTTGAGTTCTCCAACAGGAATATTGGTTTTCTGCTCAATGATATGTTCGATTGTTTTCTCGCTGATGATTGGAGTATCCTGATCGGTCACCTTGTTCTTCTGCATTTCCTTGTACTTGGCAATCTGATCACGGAAGTAGGCAGCTTTTTCAAAGTCTTCCTCTCGTGTAGCTTGAGCCTTGAGATTCTCAGCCTCAATTAAACGCTGGTCAATCACTTTGGGATCAACAAAGTTCAGTGTCAGATTCATCTTAGAACCAGCTTCATCCAATAAGTCAATAGCCTTGTCTGGCAAGAAGCGGTCTTGGATATAGCGATTGGAAAGATTTGCAGCTGCTTCGATAGCAGCATCAGTATACTTGACGTGATGGTAGTCTTCGTATTTCTTTTGAACCCCTTTGAGGATGATAATGGTTTCTTCGACAGTTGGTTCATCTACTTTGACAGGCTGCATACGGCGCTCGAGAGCAGCATCTTTTTCAATGATGCGGTATTCATTGAGAGTAGTAGCTCCAACCAATTGCAATTCACCACGGGCAAGGGCAGGTTTGAGGATATTTCCTGCATCCATATTGCCATCACCAGCAGATCCTGCGCCGACAATTTCATGGATTTCATCGATAAAGAGAATGATATCCTCACGATTGCGTATCTCTTCCATGAGTTTTTGCATACGCTCTTCAAATTGGCCTCGGATACCTGTTCCTTGAACTAGACTGACCACATCCAAACGGATGACTTGCTTGCCTTGGAGTTTATGGGGAACATCACCATCAACGATTTTTTGAGCCAGACCTTCAACAACTGCTGTTTTACCAACACCTGGTTCACCGATGAGGACAGGATTGTTTTTGGTTCGACGGTTGAGGATTTCGATAACACGGATTATTTCTTCGTCTCGACCGATAACAGGGTCAATATCTCCTCGACGGGCAATCTCTGTAACATTGATCCCATACTCTTCTAGAAGACCTTTCTCTTGACTTGGAGGCGGTGTTTGAATGGGTCCGCGATTTTGAGATCTGTAGCCGCCATTACCTCCATACCCTCCACCTGATTGAGTTGGAGGAACGTTATTAGAAGAAGGTCTGAAATTGTTCAAATCATTGAAAAAGTCTCCAAAAGGATCAAAGTCACGATTGTTTAGGTCAGTCATTCCTTTAAAGAGGGTATTGTTTGGGTCTGTTTTGATAATTTTATAGCAATTTTGACAGAGATCAATTTGTTTTTGCTGTCCATTGAGATTGGTATAAAGATGAATTGTTGAGTCGTTAATTTTACAGTTTTGACAGAGCATACATCTACCTCATTTCATTCTTACCCTTGGCCTGATAAAAGGTCAAAAATAGTCAAAGTTTTTATATTCTCATTATAGCATGATTAAGGTGTAAAGCAAGTAAAAAGATTGGGCTAGGGAGATTTCGATTGAAAGTTCTCTACGAAAATCTCTGTTGCTGATGGTAAGAAAAAACCCCATTTGCGGTGACAAAAAGGATTCTCATTCATCAGTCAGGTTTCCCCGCTGTTATTCTATTAGTAAAGGAGTTCGTAGATCTCCATTGCAATCAAATCAATGCTATCAAAGGTATAGGTTTCACGTGCTTCAACATCGCGAAGGGTGAAGAGTGATCCATTTTCTTCGTCATAGCTGTAAGCAACTTCTGCAACAACAACTCCTTCACGTTCAAAATTACGTTTTAGATTTCCGCCATCTTTTGTCATAGCTTCTAGGCGGTTGATGATTCTAACCAAATGTGATTCCATTATGATTCTCCTCCATTTCTTATCGTTACTATTTTACCATAAACCACGGGGACTTGACTAGAAAAAACTAAGATTTCTCGCTATTTCTCTTTTGCATAAAATTATTGGTGAAAATCAGTGAAAAAATATTGAATTTTAATTCAAATAATGTTATAATCATACAATCTAATATTTAGAAAGCTGAGTTTATATGAATTTTTCCTTTTTACCAAAGTATTTACCTTATTTTAATTATGGTGCTCTCATCACTGTAGTGATTTCAATTCTGGTAGTCTTTTTCGGTACCATTCTAGGCGTCTTATTGGCCTTTGCTCAACGATCACGTTTTAAACCTCTTGTCTGGTTTGCGAATATCTATGTATGGATTTTCCGAGGAACACCGATGATGGTGCAAATTATGATTGCTTTTGCCCTCATGCATATCGATGCGCCCACTATTCAAGTAGGGATTTTAGGTGTGGACCTTTCCCGCTTAATTCCAGGTATTCTGATTATCTCGATGAACAGTGGTGCTTATGTGTCTGAAACTGTTCGTGCAGGTATCAATGCAGTTCCTAAAGGGCAGTTGGAGGCGGCTTATTCCTTGGGTATTCGTCCCAAAAATGCTATGCGTTATGTTATTTTACCACAGGCAATTAAGAATATTTTGCCAGCATTGGGAAATGAATTTATTACCATTATCAAGGATAGTTCGCTTTTGTCAGCGATTGGGGTGATGGAGTTGTGGAATGGTGCAACGACAGTAGCGACAACAACTTATTTACCCTTGACTCCTCTTTTATTTGCAGCCTTTTATTACTTGATTATGACCTCTGTTTTGACAGTGGCTTTGAAAGCATTTGAAAATTACATTGGACAAGGAGACAAAAAATAATGACAGAAACCTTGATAAAAATTGAAGGCTTGCATAAGTCTTTTGGGAAAAACGAAGTTTTGAAAGGGATTGACCTTGAGATCAAAAGAGGGGAAGTCGTGGTGATTATTGGTCCGTCGGGTAGCGGAAAATCAACTCTCCTTCGTTCGATGAATCTCCTTGAAGAAGCAAGTAAAGGCAAGGTTATCTTTGAAGGGGTTGATATCACAGATAAGAAAAATGACCTTTTTGCCATGCGTGAAAAGATGGGCATGGTATTCCAACAATTCAACCTCTTTCCCAATATGACAGTGATGGAAAATATCACTTTGTCACCAATTAAAACCAAAGGTGAAAGCAAGGAAGTTGCGGAGAAAAGAGCACAGGAACTGTTAGAAAAAGTTGGCTTGCCAGATAAGGCGACGGCTTATCCTCAGAGTTTATCAGGTGGTCAGCAACAACGGATTGCCATTGCACGTGGACTTGCTATGGAACCAGATGTTTTGCTCTTTGATGAGCCGACTTCAGCCCTAGACCCTGAGATGGTTGGAGAAGTTCTAGCTGTTATGCAAGACCTCGCTAAGTCAGGGATGACCATGGTGATTGTGACTCATGAAATGGGATTTGCCCGCGAGGTAGCAGACCGTGTTATCTTTATGGCGGATGGGGTTATTGTTGAAGATGGAAGGCCAGAGGAGATTTTTGACCAGACCCAAGAACAACGGACCAAGGATTTTTTGAGTAAGGTTTTGTAAGACCTCATTTTTAGAAGAAATGGAGTAGAAATCATGGCTTCAAGTAAAGAATATTTAGCCTTTATTCTCGATCGGCTATCGGAGTTAGAGGAGATGAGTTATCGTCCAATGATGGGAGAGTATATCCTTTATTATCGTGGGAAGATTATTGGGGGAATCTATGATAATCGTCTGTTACTTAAGCTTGTGAAGGTAGTCATGGATCAATTGGGACAGACTAGGCTTGAACGTCCTTATGAAGGAGCTAAGGAGATGATTTTAATAGAAGATCTTGAAGACAAGTTATTTTTAGCGAGACTAATCAAGGATATGTACGAAGTTTTGCCTGCTCCCAAGGTCAAAAAGAAAGCATGATAGACTTGCCTAAGATAAATAGGCACTAAAAGCTCGATAAGAGCTTTTTCTTATAGTTTCAAACTATAAGGTCTATTAGTCAAGAAGTGTTAGAATGCCAAGGTATTTTTTGATATAATAGAGGATATTTGATAGAAAAGAGAAGAAATATGGCACAGATTATTGATGGGAAGGCTCTTGCAGCTAAGTTACAAGGACAGTTGGCTGAAAAGACTGCCAAACTAAAAGAAGAAACAGGTCTAGTTCCAGGCTTGGTGGTGATTTTGGTGGGGGACAATCCTGCCAGTCAAGTCTACGTTCGCAACAAGGAACGGTCAGCTCTCGCTGCTGGCTTCCGTAGTGAAGTAGTGCGAGTTCCAGAGACCATTACCCAAGCGGAATTGTTAGACTTGATTGCCAAATACAATCAAGATCCAGCTTGGCATGGGATTTTGGTCCAGTTACCTTTGCCCAAACATATTGATGAAGAGGCAGTTTTATTTGCCATTGACCCCGAAAAAGATGTGGATGGTTTCCACCCGCTAAACATGGGTCGCCTCTGGTCTGGTCATCCAGTTATGATTCCTTCGACACCTGCAGGAATTATGGAGATGTTTCATGAATATGGGATTGAGTTGGAAGGTAAAAATGCGGTTGTTATCGGTCGTTCAAATATCGTTGGAAAACCGATGGCTCAGCTTCTTTTGGCTAAAAATGCAACAGTGACCTTGACCCACTCACGCACCCATCATCTTGCTAAGGTGGCTGCTAAGGCGGATATTCTGGTGGTCGCAATCGGTCGTGCTAAGTTTGTGACTGCTGACTTTGTCAAACCTGGTGCAGTTGTCATTGATGTAGGGATGAACCGTGATGAAAATGGCAAGCTTTGTGGAGATGTTGACTATGATGCTGTTGCACCACTTGCCAGCCACATCACACCTGTACCGGGTGGAGTTGGTCCTATGACTATTACTATGCTAATGGAGCAAACCTATCAGGCAGCGCTTCGTACACTGAACAAGGACTAGGAAGATGAAATTCGTATTTGACCTGGATGGAACGCTGTCTTTTGACTACATGACCATAGATGAGGAGATTAAGCAGGTTCTATTAAAGGCTGAAGATTATGGGCATGAGCTTGTGTTTGCCTCAGCCCGCTCTTATCGGGATTGCTTGGGTTTATTAGGTACCGATCTCAGTCAGCGCTTGGTTATAGGTTTGAATGGTGGTGTAGCCTATTATCTGGGGAAAGCTATCTATGAAAGAAATCTCGATGCTAGAGTTTATCAGGCGCTAGTGGATTATTGCCAGACTTATAATCTCCCTTTCTTTGTAGATGATTGCTTTGACTACAGTGGTCAGATTGTAGAGAAGATTCCATTTATTTCCAGTGTGGATCCCCTAAAGGTGGCTCGTCATCAGAAACTTGAGAACTTAGGGACTCCGATTAAGGTAGTCGTTTATATGGGTGACCATGATGATTTGCTTGATGATTTGCTTGGTCAGCTAGAAAGACTAGGACAGGCTCATCTCTCCTATCATGCGCATGAAAAGTGCCTCTATGTCAACCCCTTGGACACTCATAAGGCGACAACTGTTGAAAAGTTATGTGGGGAGGACTTCATTGCTTTTGGAAATGACCAAAACGATGTTGAACTGTTTAAGACATCTCTTTATTCAGTTCAGATAGGAGACTTTGCTGGCCTTACTCCATATGCAGATGAAACGTTAGAGCTAAAAGGAGAACCTTCTCCAGCAGTAGCAGCTAAAATCTTACAGACCTTTGCGGAATTTAAGGGGAAATAGTGTAGAAGGAGGTCTGAACCTCCTTTTGTAGTATAATGGAGTGAGGTGATTAGATGATTTTAAAAATTTATAATGGAGAATATAGTTTACAATGGGATGGAATATACTACTTAGCACTAATTGATTATCCAAATATTCAAGAGTGGGAATTAGAAAAAATTGCTAAATTTATAGCTTACGAAAAACTTCATAAACGTCAAACAAGTATCGAGTGTGTCGATTCTTGTTTGAAAAAAGAGATTTTAGATTACATCTGTCAGCATCCCTTTCTTCCACCATTTACCCCTCCCTACAGATAAAAGAGTAGCTTCGACTTATGATCTACATAAGAGGCTAGTGACTTCAGACTACTGTAGCCATACTACGACTATAGATGCAGCGATTTCTATTTTTAAAACAGGTCAGCTCTTATCTGCTGTGAAAGCCTTTAGGCGAGATGCTGAGGAGTTGGTTTTGGATAGTCGAAATGCTGCATCTGATCCGAAAGATTATTTTGACTATGTCATGTTAGGATGGTCAAATACAAGTTCTGGTTATCGATTGGCGATGGAGCGTTTATTAGGTCGAGCTCCTTCAGAGAAAGAATTACAAGATAAGTTTATTCCTGGAGTAAGTTTTCATTTTATCTATACAGATTTGATTAAAGTTCCTGGTTATATTTTTGATGGTTACCATGCTGTAAAAATTAAGGACATGCTTAATTTACTAAGTGAGTTGTATATTTGCATTATTCCAACTCATAATAAGTGCCAATTTGAAAATATTATTCCAACTAAAATACAAGATAGGGTGCATTATCTTGACTATGATGGAGAAGACTTAGAAGAGTGGACTAAGAAAGTCTATCAAGTTGTTTTAAAACAATCAGATAAAGGATAGTTGAGGGAAAAAACGATGAAAGTGATTGATCAAACTTTATTAGAAAAAGTTATTATTGAGCGTTCTCGTCACAGTCATAAGGGAGATTACGGTCGTCTGCTCTTGCTAGGAGGGACCTATCCTTATGGCGGAGCTATCATCATGTCAGCCATTGCAGCTGTCAAAAGTGGGGCAGGGTTGGTGACTGTTGGCACGGATAAGGAAAATATTCCGGCTCTGCACAGTCATTTACCGGAGGCCATGGCATTTTCTCTTCAAGATCAGCAATTGTTAAAAGAGCAGTTGGAAAAGGCAGAAGTTGTCTTGTTAGGTCCGGGTTTGCGAGAGGATGCATTCGGAGAAGAACTCGTAAAACGGGTCTGTGACAGCCTTAGAAAAGACCAGATTTTGATTGCAGACGGCGGTGCTTTGGGCATCTTAGCAAAAGCTCATTTGACATTCCCATCTAGTCAGCTCATCCTAACCCCCCACCAAAAGGAATGGGAAAGATTGTCTGGTATAGTTCTTGACCATCAAAATAAAGAGACGACTGCTAGTGCTCTTTCAGCGTTTCCTCAAGGGACGATTTTAGTTGAGAAGGGTCCAGCGACTCGTATCTGGCAAGCTGGGCAGCCTGAATATTATCAATTAGAAGTCGGAGGCCCTTATCAAGCAACTGGTGGGATGGGAGATACACTTGCTGGGATGATTGCAGGTTTTGCAGGTCAGTTTCATCAAGTCAGTCTCTATGAGAGAGTGGTGGTAGCGACCTATCTTCATTCAGCTATCGCGCAAGAACTAGCTCAAGAAAACTATCTTGTCTTGCCAACAGAAATTAGCAAGCTACTTCCGAGAGCAATGAAAAAAATATCTCAAAAAGGCAGCTAATATCTTGGTTGTCTTTTTATGTTGATGTAGCTTTGTTGATAAAGTTTTCAAATACCTCAGAACCAGCGACCAACTGCTGTACTTGCGTGAAATTCTCACTTTTAAGGTCTTGATTTTTAGTCAAACTCGCAATTAAAGCGAGATTGTTATCAAAGTTGAGGGGTGTCAAATCATGCTTTTTTTGATATAATTTTTAATGATGAATGCGAGAAATAATCGGTATGTGGTCGTTGATTTAGAGGCGACCAGCACCGGAAGCAAGGCAAAAATTATTCAAGTAGGCATTGTGGTGATTGAGCATGGTGAAATCATTGATCAGTATGCGACCGATGTCAATCCCCATGAACCCTTGGATTCTCATATCAAAGAATTAACGGGTCTGACCGATCAGCGTTTGGCTGCGGCACCAGAGTTTTCTCAGGTGGCCGGAAAAATTTTTGAATTGGTTAAGGACGGTATTTTTGTTGCGCACAATGTACAGTTTGATGCCAACCTTCTTGCGGAATTTCTCTTTTTTGAAGGATATGAATTGCGCACACCGCGGGTGGATACAGTTGAGCTTGCCCAGGTTCTGTATCCTCAGTTTGAAAAGTATAACTTAGGTATACTTTGTCAAGAGTTGGGAATTGAGCTGGAACATGCCCACACTGCCCTGTCAGATGCTCAGGCAACAGCTGAACTCTTGCTTTACATGCGTCAAAAACTTTTTGAGCTACCTAAAGGGCTCTTAGAAAGCTTGTTAGACCTCGCAGACAACCTTCTCTATGAAAGTTATCTGTTGATTGAGGAGGTTTACCAGCAACAATCTCTCTTATCTTCGCCCGACTTGATGGAGCTTCATGGGCTTTTCCTCAGAAAGGAAAGCAAAGCCTTAGTCCCACGAAAGTTATCCAAAGATTTTGCTAAAAACATTTCTTTATTGGGGCTGGAGGAGCGTCCACAACAGCTGGAATTTGCGGAGAAGATTGAGCAATTATTGGAAGAACACCAGACTTCCTTTATCCAAGCCCAAACGGGACTGGGCAAGACTTATGGTTATCTCCTCCCAGCTTTGAACTTGGAGAGTCAAGCAGGTATCTTAGTGAGCGTTCCGACCAAAATTCTTCAAAATCAAATCATGCAAGAAGAAGGTCAGCGCTTAAAAGAGGTTTTCCATCTGGAAATTCATAGTCTCAAGGGTCCTCAAAATTACTTGAAATTGGATGCTTTTCACCGAGTCCTCCATCGAACGGAGTCCAATCGCCTTTTCACACGTTTTAAAATGCAACTGCTCATCTGGCTAACAGAGACAGAGACTGGTGATTTGGACGAAATCGGGCAGCTTTATCGCTACCAGCATTTTCTACCAGAACTAGTCCACGATGGCAAGCTTTCAAAGAAAAGTTTATTTGCCACAGAGGATTTTTGGAAACGAGGGCAGGAAAAGGCCAAGACCAGTCGCGTTCTTCTGACCAATCATGCCTATCTGGTCACTCGTTTGGAAGACAATCCAGAGTTTGTCGACAACCGTTTGGTAATTTTGGATGAAGCTCAAAAAATGTTGCTAGCTCTTGAAAATCTGGCCCAGCAAGCTTATCGCCTTGAGGAACTTGTAACCCAGCTTGATAAGTCCTTGGAGACAGAGGAAGATTTGGTTCAGAAACGCTTGCTTGAGAGTATTAGTTTTGAATGTCGTTACTTGATGGAGCACTGTCAGTCAGGCCTTAAGAATGGAAAGTGGTTGGATTCTCTCGAAGAGTTGCGCCAGCATTTTTCGGAGTTAGCTCTCCCAGAGTATAGAGAGATTGCAAACTTTTTCACCTCGGACCGTGAATTTTGGCTTGCTACAGCAGAGAAATCGAGCAAGGATGTCTTGATTTGTTCAAGTAAAAAAGGCCGCTTTATACTAGCAGACTTATTGCCAGAAGATTGTAGGCTCCTAGGAGTATCGGCTACTCTTGAAATCAGCAATCGGGTTTCCTTAGCAGATTTATTGGGATTTCCGGATGCTCCACTTGTTAGGCTTGATGTAGCAAAACAGGAGCAACAAGAAGTCTTTCTAGTCAATGATTTTCCTCTTGTGACAGAAGTTTCCCCTTTTGACTATGCTAGTGAAGTGGCTTCTGTCATTCGAAGCTTACAAGCCTTTCAAGAACCCTTATTAGTCTTGTTTACCTCAAAAGAAATGTTGCTGGCAGTTTCGGACCTGCTCGACCAACCTCATCTAGCTCAGTATAAAAATGGGGAACCAAGCCAACTGAAAAAACGTTTTGAAAAAGGCGAACGCCAGATTTTGCTTGGAACAGGTAGTTTCTGGGAAGGGGTTGATTTTTCAACCCATCCTTGCGTGATCCAAGTGATTCCGAGATTGCCTTTCCAAAATCCCCAAGAACCTTTAACCAAAAAATTAAACCAGGAACTGCGTCAAGAAGGGAAAAATCCTTTCTATGATTATCAGTTGCCGCTGGCGATCATTCGGCTAAAACAAGCTCTGGGCCGTACTGTTAGAAGATCTGACCAAGGTTCGGTTGCTGTTATCTTAGACAGTCGTGTCGTTAGCAAGCGTTACGGCAAACAAATCGCTCAGGCCTTGTCAAAAGAAAGGGCTGTTCAGGTCCTTTCTAGAGAACAGCTAGAGCCTGCTGTAGCTGATTTTCTCCAATCTCGTCGCAATAGAATGAAAGAAAAATCCCAGAAAGAGAAAAGGTAAAAAATATGAAACGTTCCTTCGACTCTCGAGTCGATTATAGCCTCCTCCTACCAGTGTTTTGTTTACTGGTGATTGGAGTAGTGGCCATTTATATAGCAGTTAGTCATGACTATCCAAATAATGTATTACCAATTCTAGGTCAGCAAATCGCTTGGATTTCCTTGGGGCTTGTCATTGGATTTGTGGTCATGTTCTTTAATACCGAGTTTTTATGGAAGGTGACTCCCTATCTTTATGGTCTAGGGTTGGCTTTGATGGTCCTCCCCCTTGTTTTCTACAATCCAAATCTTGTAGCGTCAACAGGTGCCAAGAACTGGGTATCGATTGGTGGAACGACACTTTTCCAGCCATCGGAATTCATGAAGATTTCCTATATCTTGATGTTGGCTCGAGCCATTGTAAGATTCACTCAAAAACACAAGGAATGGCGACGGACTATTCCCTTGGATTTCCTATTGATTGGTTGGATGATCGCCTTTACCATACCAGTCTTGATCCTCTTAGCCCTACAAAGTGACTTGGGGACTGCCTTGGTCTTTGTAGCTATTTTTTCCGGTATGGTCCTCCTTTCAGGTGTTTCGTGGAAGATCATCATTCCGGTTTTTGCGACAGGAGTGACTGCTGTTGCAGGCTTCATGGCCATCTTTATAAGCAAGGATGGACGTGCCTTCTTGCATCAGATTGGGATGCCAACTTACCAGATCAACCGCATTTTGGCTTGGCTCAATCCCTTTGACTTTGCGCAAACAACGACTTACCAACAGGCGCAGGGACAAATTGCGATTGGAAGTGGTGGCTTGTTTGGACAAGGTTTCAATGTGTCCAATCTCCTCATTCCAGTACGTGAAAGTGATATGATTTTCACCGTAATTGCAGAAGACTTTGGCTTTATTGGTTCAGTCTTTGTGGTTGCCCTGTACTTGCTTCTTATTTATCGGATGTTGAAGATTACTCTCAGGTCAAATAACCAGTTCTACACCTACATTTCGACTGGTTTTATCATGATGTTGCTCTTCCATATCTTTGAAAATATCGGTGCCGTGACAGGCTTACTTCCTTTGACAGGGATTCCTCTACCTTTCATCTCTCAAGGGGGATCCGCAATTATTAGTAACCTCATCGGTGTCGGTCTCCTCTTGTCTATGAGTTACCAGACCAATCTAGCAGAGGAGAAAAGTGGAAAAGTTCCATTCAAACGAAAAAAAGTCGTCCTAAAACAAATCAAATAAGGAGGCCACTATGGCAACAGTAGCAGTTATCTTAGCCCAGGGTTTTGAAGAAATTGAAGCCTTGACAGTAGTTGATGTCTTGCGTCGAGCAAACATTTCTTGTGATATGGTAGGATTTGAAGAGCAGGTGACAGGATCACATGGCATTCAGGTAAAAACCGACCGTATCTTTGATGACGATTTGTCTGACTATGACTTGGTAGTTCTTCCAGGTGGCATGCCAGGATCAGCTCACCTACGGGATAATCCAGCCCTCATTTCTGAGATTAAAGCCTTTGACCAAGCTGGAAAGAAAATTGCAGCTATCTGTGCAGCCCCAATCGCCCTTCATCAAGCAGGTATCCTGAAAGACAAGTACTTTACTTGTTATGACGGAGTTCAGGAGCAAATTACTGACGGAATTTATCAAAAGCAAACAGTGGTTGTAGATGGTAATCTAACAACTAGCCGAGGACCGTCAACCGCACTTGCCTTTGCCTATGAGTTGGTAGAGCAATTGGGAGGAGATGCTGAAAGTTTACGAGACGGCATGCTCTATCTAGATGTCTTTGGAAATCAACAGTAAAACGAGAGTTCGGCTCTCGTTTTTTACTTGGAAAAATCTAGGAAATCATCGCTTTTTTCATAAAAAAATGGTATAATGAAGGGTATGAAATATCACGACTATATATGGGATTTAGGTGGTACCCTATTGGATAATTATGAGACTTCTACTGCAGCCTTTGTAGAAACCTTAGCCCAATATGGAATAGAGCAAGAACACGACTGTGTCTACGAAGCTTTGAAGGTTTCGACAGCTTTTGCCATCGAGAAGTTTGCACCAGATATCGAGGATTTTTTAGAGCACTACAAAGAAAATGAAGCACGTGAGCTAGAACATCCAGTTTTGTTTGAGGGAATTCCAGAATTACTCAAAGACATTTCGGACAAGGGTGGTCGCCATTTCTTGGTTTCTCATCGAAATGACCAAGTGCTAGAACTTCTTGCTAAGACCCAGATAGCGAACTACTTCACCGAGGTGGTGACTGCCAGTTCTGGCTTTAAACGAAAACCAGATCCTGAGTCCATGATTTATTTACGTGATAAATATCATATTACATCTGGTTTGGTCATTGGTGACAGAAATATTGATGTAGAAGCAGGTAAAGCTGCTGGCTTAGATGCCTATCTTTTTAATAACGTTGCGACATTGAGACAAGCAATAGACATGTAAGAAAAGGGAAAAAATGACAGAAGAAATCAAAAATCAACAGGCACAGGATTATGATGCCAGTCAAATTCAAGTTTTGGAGGGACTTGAAGCTGTTCGTATGCGTCCAGGTATGTATATTGGATCTACTTCAAAAGAAGGTCTTCACCATCTAGTATGGGAAATCGTTGATAACTCAATTGACGAAGCCCTAGCTGGATTTGCCAGTCACATCCAAGTCTTTATAGAGCCAGATAACTCCATCACCGTAGTGGATGATGGGCGTGGAATTCCTGTTGATATTCAGGAAAAGACAGGACGTCCCGCTGTTGAGACCGTTTTTACAGTTCTTCACGCTGGAGGAAAATTCGGTGGTGGCGGATACAAGGTTTCAGGTGGATTGCACGGTGTAGGTTCATCAGTAGTAAACGCTCTTTCAACTCAACTAGATGTTCATGTCCATAAAAACGGTAAGATTCATTACCAAGAATACCGTCGTGGTCATGTTGTTGCTGATCTTGAGGTGGTTGGAGATACGGATAAAACAGGAACAACAGTTCACTTCACACCAGATCCAGAGATTTTTACAGAAACAACAACTTTTGACTTTGAAAAATTAAACAAACGTATTCAAGAACTAGCCTTTTTGAACCGAGGTCTTCGAATCTCCATAACAGATAAGCGTGAAGGTCTCGAACAGACTAAACATTACCACTATGAGGGTGGGATTGCTAGCTACGTTGAATATATCAACGAGAACAAGGATGTTATCTTTGATACACCAATCTACACAGACGGTGAGATGGATGATATCACAGTTGAAGTAGCCATGCAGTACACAACGGGTTACCATGAAAATGTCATGAGTTTCGCCAATAACATTCACACCCATGAAGGCGGAACGCATGAGCAAGGTTTCCGTACAGCACTGACGCGTGTTATCAATGATTATGCCCGCAAAAATAAGCTGCTAAAAGACAATGAAGACAACCTGACAGGGGAAGATGTTCGTGAAGGTTTGACTGCTGTTATTTCTGTCAAGCATCCAAATCCGCAGTTTGAAGGACAAACCAAGACCAAATTGGGAAATAGCGAAGTGGTTAAGATTACCAACCGCCTCTTTAGCGATGCCTTTTCTGATTTCCTCATGGAGAATCCACAGATTGCCAAGCGCATCGTGGAAAAAGGGATTTTGGCTGCCAAGGCTCGTGTAGCTGCCAAGCGTGCGCGAGAAGTCACTCGCAAGAAATCTGGCTTGGAAATTTCCAATTTACCAGGAAAACTAGCAGACTGTTCTTCAAACAACCCTGCTGAAACCGAACTCTTCATCGTTGAGGGAGACTCAGCTGGTGGATCAGCTAAATCTGGTCGTAATCGTGAATTCCAAGCTATCTTGCCAATTCGTGGTAAGATTTTGAACGTTGAAAAAGCCAGCATGGATAAAATTCTTGCCAACGAAGAAATTCGGAGCCTTTTCACAGCCATGGGAACAGGATTTGGTGCAGAATTTGATGTCACTAAGGCTCGTTACCAAAAACTTGTTTTGATGACCGATGCCGATGTTGATGGAGCCCACATTCGGACTCTCTTACTGACTCTGATTTACCGCTACATGAAACCAATTCTAGAAGCTGGATATGTCTACATTGCCCAACCGCCAATTTACGGAGTAAAAGTTGGAAGTGAAATCAAAGAATACATCCAGCCAGGTGCGGATCAAGAAATTAAACTCCAAGAAGCCTTAGCACGTCATAGTGAAGGGCGTTCAAAACCAACCATCCAACGTTATAAAGGTCTGGGAGAAATGGACGACCATCAATTGTGGGAAACTACCATGGATCCAGAACATCGCTTGATGGCTCGTGTTTCGGTAGATGATGCTGCCGAAGCAGATAAAATCTTTGATATGTTGATGGGGGATCGAGTAGAACCTCGTCGTGAGTTTATCGAAGAAAATGCCGTTTACAGTACACTTGATGTCTAAAAATTGTGGGAAATAGTTCCCTTGGTTTAAAAAATATGATATAATCATTACGATTGTTTCTAGTATAAAAGGAGTTTGATATGTCTAATGGACAACTAATTTATCTAATGGTTGCGATTGCAGTCATTTTGTTCCTAGCTTATGTAGCAGTTATCTTTTTACGTAAGCGTAATGTAAGTAGATTAACGGCCCTTGAAGAAAGAAAAGAAGAACTCTACAATCTCCCAGTTAATGACGAGGTTGAAGCCGTTAAAAACATGCACTTAATCGGCCAAAGTCAGGTAACCTTCCGTGAGTGGAACCAAAAATGGGTTGATTTATCGCTCAACTCTTTTGCTGATATTGAAAACAATTTGTTTGAAGCAGAAGGGTATAATAATTCTTTTCGATTTTTCAAAGCAGCACATAAGATCGATCAAATTGAAAGCCAAATTGGCTTGATCGAAGAAGATATTGTTGCCATTCGCGACGCTCTTTCAGAACTTGAAAAACAAGAATCTAAAAACAGTGGTCGTGTCTTGCACGCTTTGGACTTGTTTGAAACACTCCAGCACACTGTCGCAGAAAACTCAGAAAAATATGGAAAAGCTCTTCCTGAAATTGAGAAGCAATTGGAAATGATTCAATCGGAATTCTCTCAATTTGTAACATTGAACTCATCAGGTGATCCAGTTGAAGCTGCTGGTATTTTAGATAATACTGAAAATCATATTCTTGCTTTGACACATATGGTTGAGCGTGTTCCAAGCCTTGTAACAACCTTATCAAAGGAACTCCCAGAGCAATTGGAAGATCTTGAAGAAGGTTACCGTAAGTTGTTGGGTGTTAATTATCATTTTATTGAGACGGACATCGAATCTCGTTTCCAACTTTTGCATGAATCCTTGAAGAAAAATCAAGAAAATATTAAACGCTTGGAGTTGGATAATGCGGAGTATGAAAATACGCAAATCCAAGAAGAAATCAATGCGCTTTATGCTATCTTCTCACGTGAGGTAGCATCTCAAAAGGTAGTGGAAGGTTTACTTGAAACCTTACCAACTTATCTCAACCATATGAAGGAGAATAATCAAGTTCTTGCTCAGGATATTGAGCGTCTAACTAAAACATATCTCCTTCCAGAGAGTTATGGAAATCATGTTCGTCGTCTTCATGCCGAATTATCAGAGCTTGAAGTACGAATCATGGAAGTGATTGAAGACCAAGCTGAGCCAAGTCAAGCATATTCTATTTTAGAGGAGCAGTTGCAAGAACTTCAAAACACTCTAAAAGATATTGAAGATGAACAAATCTCTGTTAGTGAGCATCTAGCGCAAATCGAAAAAGATGATTTGAATGCTCGTCAAAAGGTTAATGTCTATGTAAATCGATTGCATACCATTAAACGCTATATGGAAAAGAGAAACCTACCAGGTATTCCTCAAAGTTTCTTGAAACTCTTCTTTACAACAAGTAACAATATAGAAGATTTGATGGTTGAATTGGAACAGACCCGAGTCAATATTGAATCAGTCAATCGCATTCTTGAGATTGCTACAAATGATATGGAGACTTTGGAAACAGAAACCTACAATATCGTTCAATATGCAACCTTGACAGAACAACTGTTACAATACTCAAACCGTTACCGTTCATTTGATGAACGTATCCAAGAGGCTTTCAACGAAGCGCTTGAAATTTTTGAAAGAGACTTTGACTACCAAACTTCATTTGAGAAAATTTCCCAAGCCTTGGAAGTTGCAGAGCCAGGAGTTACAAACCGTTTTGTGACCTCTTATGAGAAAACACGTGAAACGATTCGTTTCTAAATGAAAAGCTTAGATATTTCTAAGCTTTTTTATTTTTCTAAAAAGACGTCAGAATTCTTGTTTATCATTGAAATAATAGCCCTGATTTGTTATGATGGAAATATGAGAAAAAATAGAGCGAAACGTGTCCATCACGATAAAAAGAAAAGTATTTTACTTATTTTAATAGGTGTTCTGAGTCTTGCCATGATTTGCCTAGGTGGTTTGATTGGTCACAAGATTTTGCAGAAACAATCCTATGAACAGAAAATTGAAGCCTTAAAAAACGAAAAAGACCAACAATTCAACTCAGGTAGTCAGAGAGACCATTTCCGAAAGGGTCAAGCTGAGGTGATTGCCTACTACCCTCTTCAAGGGGAGGAAGTCATTGCGCCTGTTAGAGAAAAAATCAACCAGGATATTAAAGAAAAGCTGGAAGATAAAGAGGATTTGGTCTTTTATTATACCGAGCAATTGGATCCTGTTTTAAAGGGAGTTCTTGCTCGTAATATCAGTAAGCAAGTTTACGATTTGTCTGCAACAAAGGTTGAAGAAAAAGAAAAGACTTCTTTGGGGAAAGTTTACTTGACAGAAGATGGTAAACTTTTTACTCTTAGTCAACTTTTCAAAGATGCTAGCAAGGCTAAGGAACTCCTACTGAGTCAAATCAAATCAACTCTAGAAGATAAGAAACTTGACCAGACAAAAATGGATCAGGTCCTAAAAAACTTTACAGACCAAGATTTGTCGTCATGGAGCTTTGATTATAAAGATAGTCAAATCATCCTTTATCCTGCTGACCCAGGGGAGACTCTGGAGGAAATTGCTTTACCAATATCCAGTTTCTTTGATGTCTTGGAGTCCTCTTATCTATTAGAAAAGGATGCTGAACTTTACCAAGCTTACTTTGCTCAGAAAAATAAAAAAGTTGTAGCCTTGACCTTTGATGATGGCCCAAATCCATCTACAACTACGCAAGCTTTGGATACATTAGCTAAGTACAATGTAAAGGCGACTTTCTTCGTACTTGGTAAAAACATTGCTGGCAATGAAGATCTTCTGAAACGAATGAAATCGGAAGGCCATGTTGTAGGAAACCATAGCTGGGATCATCCCGTTCTTTCTAAATTGTCTCTTGAAGATGCTAAAAAACAAATCACGGATACGGAAGATTCCTTGACAAAGGTTTTAGGTTCGAGTTCTAAACTTATGCGACCTCCTTACGGAGCGATTACAGATGATATTCGTAATAGTCTGGATTTGAGTTTTATCATGTGGAATGTAGATAGTTTGGACTGGAAGAGCAAGAATGAATCTGCTATTTTAACAGAGATTCAGCATCAAGTTCGTAATGGATCGATTGTTCTTATGCATGATATTCATGGCGCTACAGTTAATGCTCTTCCAAAGATTATAGAATATCTAAAAGAGCAAGGTTATACATTTGTGACTGTTCCGGAAATGCTTAATTCTCGCTTGAAAGCTCATGAAATGTATTACGATCGTGATCAATGATTTTAAAATCTAAAGGAGCAAATGTGCTGATAATCAGGACTTTGTTTCTTTAGATTTTCTTCACATAGAAAGGAAAAACGATGAAATCTTATACCCTTAATAACGGAATTTCAATCCCAGTTTTAGGATTTGGGACCTGGAAAGCTGAAAATGGAGAAGTAGCCTACCAAGCTGTTTTAGAAGCCTTGAAAGCTGGTTATCGTCATATCGATACTGCAGCTATCTACAAAAATGAGGAGAGTATTGGTCGCGCTATTCTAGATAGCGGTATTCCTCGCCAAGAAATCTTTGTAACGACCAAACTCTGGAATACCAATCACAGCTATGAAGAAGCTCGCCAAGCTTTTGAGCAATCAATGGAAAAACTGGGATTGGATTATCTAGATTTGTACCTTATCCATTGGCCAAATCCAAAACCACTAAGAGAAAATGAGGCATGGAAAACTCGCAATGCCGATGTCTGGAGAGCGATGGAGGACCTGTACCAAGAAGGTAAAATCCGTGCTATCGGTGTTAGTAATTTCCTTCCCAAGCATTTGGATGCCTTGCTTGAGACGGCAAGAATCATCCCAGCGGTCAATCAGGTGCGCTTGGCACCAGGAGTTTACCAAGAGGAAGTGGTTGACTACTGTAGAGAGAAGGGAATTCTCCTAGAGGCTTGGGGACCTTTTGGGCAAGGGGAGCTGTTTGAACAGAAAGAAGTCCAAGGAATTGCTGATAAGCATGGGAAATCAGTTGCTCAAATTGCCTTGGCTTGGAGTTTGGCAGAAGGTTTTTTACCTCTACCTAAGTCAGTGACAGCCTCTCGCATCCAGAGCAATCTTGACTGTTTTGGGATTGAACTCAGCAAAGAAGAGCAAGAAATCTTAAAGAAAATCTCGGTGACTTCTGGCGCCCCTCGTGTGGATGAGATGGATTTTTAGAAAGTAAGAAAAAGAATTGTAAATTTTCTACCTTTCTGATATAATGTTCAACAGGAAAGAAAGTCTTATGGCGTTCTTCAAGCGAGCTTGGGGTAGTGGGAGCTAAGTAGAACAAGGTAAGAAACTGGCGCTTTCTGTCGTATTTTTAAAAACAATGAAGTAATAAATTAGGGTGGAACCGCGTTTCAGACGCCCCTAGGTCACTTGACTTAGGAGCAAAGACACGGTTCTTTTTGTATTTGATATTAAATAAGTTGGGGTAAGTAATATGGATTTAACTTTCAAATTTAGAGATAATAATAATTCTATAAAGCTTAATATAGATAAGAATAGCGTTTTATTTGGTTTTAATGGAACAGGTAAAACTAGAGTATTGAAACTTCTTAAAGATTTATCTGATGAAAAAAGAACTAAAAATAGGGTTGTTGATTTATTTGAACAATTTAATGTCGAGAATATCCACATAGAGGGGGAATCTTTCCTAGGGTTACTTAGTGATAAAGGTAAGGAAGTAAATAGTATTTACAATGAATTTATAGAAAAAAACAGCCCGGCATTTATAGATTTTTCTATAATAAGTAGAGATATAGTTAAAAATAATAAAACAATTCCATTTTTTCCGGCGAATAGATTTAGAATGCTTGAGAAAATGATAAGAATATTATTAAAAGAAAATTCAAGGGGTGATAAAGGAAGATACTTGACACAATTTTTGAAAGAATCGGAAAGTCTTATTAATGAAGTCAAAACTTCATTTGAAATAGGCAATTTTCATAATAGAGAAGTAATTTCCCAGGTTTGGCAAGCAGAAAGGATTATTTCTTTTCTAAATCGACGCTTCGCCGATTTTAAATTTGATAATGAGGATTATAATCATCGAAGCGAGGAATTTTTCGCTGTATATAAAAATTTTTTATTTTCAAAATTAAACAGAACAGTCAAATATATTTCTCCAGATTTTGATGAGTTGGAAAAAATAAAAGAACAAGTAATTCAGGAATTTTTAGGAGCAAAAACTTTAATAGCAAATCAATATGTTAGTAAACTCATTAAGCAAATGGATGGAGATAAAGAAGAATTTAAAGAAGTTAATGAAAATAAATTAAAAACTATTTTATATAATCTAAAAAAAGTTAATGAAATCATAAAAAATTACACTACTATTACTTTGAAGTTTGAAGGAAATGAACTATTAGCTAAGAAGGATAATGATAAACTAGATTTGTGCCAATTATCATCTGGTGAACGTCGATTATTAACATTGTTATTGAATTGTGTTTATAGTTCTGAGGACTTGTTATTAATTGATGAACCTGAAGTTTCTTTATCATTAAATTATCAAAGTAAAATAATGAATGATTTAGTTGAAATACTAGGTGAGAAAGTTGTAATAATAGCAACACACGCTCCTTTTGTTTTTAAATCCTGTGAAAGTATGGAATTTGATTTAGTGGAGTTATAGTATGTATACTTTTGATATAAATAAATCTGATTACTTAGATGGAGTAGAAAAATTAATTGGTCAAGATAAGTTAATAATTTATGCAGAAGATCCAGAGTTTTATTCTTGTTATATAACGCCACAAACAACAGTATATCCTGAGGGAATGTCTTGTGATCAGGTTAGAAAACAAGTTATTAACACTGGAAATGTGAATGTTGTAGGAATTGTTGATGGAGATTTTAATGACTTTATTGAACATGATAATCTTTTTAAAATAAACTATTATTCTATTGAAAATATAGCTCTTTATCATCATAAAAGTATGGGTGAACTAAAAAATAAAATAGCTGATTTCTTAACAAATAATCTTCAAAATAAACTACGTTTAGATATTTCATTTGATCACGAGGATTTTCAAATAAAACATGGAAATAAAATCCCAAGGGAATTCAATAATTATGTAAATAGAAAGATTAAAGATGCTGAAAGTTATATTTTATTTATGGATTTAAAGGAAGTGGTGCTCTGTTACGGAAAGAATAAGTGTAAGACATCTTTTAAAAAAACACTACCACTGTATGTTCAGTTTGAATCACTGTTTTCATCATCTGAATCAACAAGAATTTTAGAAAAATTATTAAATTATGAAGCCATTAATTTACCTAGTCAACCAAATATAGTTTTTTAAATAATTAAAATTCCTATTCTCTAAAATAGAATTAAAAAAATCATATCAATTAAGGAGTATTCAATGTCTAAGAAATTAACATTTCACTGCGTCAGTGGCAGAGATCTCCTTACAGTCGGACTGCCCCACGCTCAGCACTAGGGTGCTGAGCTAGACGCAGTACTAACTCGTCTTACCTCGTATAATCGACGAGGCAGACTCGTGTCGCAAGTAATTTATAAAAAAAGGAGTAAATAATGTCTAAAAAATTGACTTTCCAGGAAATCATCCTTACTTTGCAACAATTTTGGAATGACCAAGGTTGTATGCTTATGCAGGCTTATGATAATGAAAAAGGTGCGGGGACAATGAGTCCTTACACTTTCCTTCGTGCTATCGGTCCTGAACCATGGAATGCGGCTTATGTAGAGCCATCACGTCGTCCTGCTGACGGTCGTTACGGGGAAAACCCTAACCGTCTCTACCAACACCACCAATTCCAAGTAGTCATGAAGCCATCTCCATCAAATATCCAAGAACTTTACCTTGAGTCTTTGGAAAAATTGGGAATCAATCCTTTGGAACACGATATTCGTTTCGTTGAGGACAACTGGGAAAATCCATCAACTGGTTCAGCTGGTCTTGGCTGGGAAGTTTGGCTTGACGGGATGGAAATCACTCAGTTCACTTATTTTCAACAAGTTGGTGGATTGGCAACTGGCCCTGTTACTGCGGAAGTTACCTATGGTTTGGAGCGCTTGGCTTCTTATATCCAAGAAGTGGATTCTGTCTATGATATCGAGTGGGCTGATGGTGTAAAATACGGAGAAATCTTTATCCAGCCTGAGTACGAGCACTCAAAATATTCATTTGAAATTTCGGACCAAGAAATGTTGCTGGAAAACTTTGATAAATTTGAAAAAGAAGCTGGTCGTGCCTTGGAAGAAGGCTTGGTTCACCCTGCCTATGACTATGTTCTCAAATGTTCCCACACCTTTAACCTGCTTGATGCGCGTGGTGCCGTATCCGTAACGGAGCGCGCAGGCTATATCGCTCGTATCCGTAACTTAGCCCGTGTCGTAGCCAAAACCTTTGTCGCAGAACGCAAACGCCTAGGCTACCCACTTTTGGATGAAGAAACACGAGCTAAACTCCTAGCAGAAGACGCAGAATAAAGAGAGTGACAAATTACGAAAATGGGCGAACAGAGTGAGCCTTGAGCCAGTTGCCGTAGTGATGAAGGTATCCTTAGTGAAGCTAAGGATACTAGGCAAAATTGGAGACTTTCGGCTCCAATTTTAGCAATGAAACAACGAAGTTGGTTGCTTGCGTGCCAATCACATAAGGCAAACTGGAAAATAAAAAGATACTTTTCGGAGAAAAAACATGACAAAAAACTTATTAGTAGAACTCGGTCTGGAAGAGTTACCAGCCTATGTAGTAACTCCTAGTGAAAAACAACTAGGTGAAAAAATGGCAGCCTTCCTCAAGGAAAACCGCCTGTCTTTTGAAGAGATTCAAACCTTCTCAACACCACGTCGTTTGGCTGTTCGTGTGACTGGTCTTGCAGACAAACAGTCTGATTTGACAGAAGATTTCAAGGGACCAGCAAAGAAAATTGCCTTGGATGGTGATGGAAACTTCACCAAAGCAGCTCAAGGATTTGTCCGTGGGAAAGGCTTGACGGTTGAAGATATTGAATTCCGTGAAATCAAGGGTGAAGAATATGTCTATGTTACCAAGGAAGAAGTGGGTCAAGCAGTTGAAGCCATTGTTCCAGGTGTTGTAGATGTCCTGAAGT
Organism: bacterium; assembly: GCA_905221295.1. GTDB lineage: Bacteria > Bacillota > Bacilli > Lactobacillales > Streptococcaceae > Streptococcus. The sequence goes on from CAJNCP010000001.1 coordinate 388,145, forward strand.
CCTTGACTTTCCCTGTCAGCATGCACTGGGCTAACAACACCTTTGAATACATCCGCCCCGTACACACTTTAACTGTTCTTTTAGATGAAGAAGAGTTTGATTTGGATTTCCTTGATATCAAGGGCGGTCGTGTGAGCCGTGGTCATCGTTTCTTGGGACAAGAAACCAAGATTCAGTTAGCATTGAGCTATGAAGAAGACCTTCGTGAACAGTTTGTAATCGCGGATCCACGTGAACGTGAGCAAATGATTGTTGACCAAATCAAGGCAATCGAAGCTGAGCATGGTGTACGCATCGAAATTGATGCTGACTTGCTGAACGAAGTCTTGAACTTGGTTGAATACCCAACTGCCTTTATGGGTAGTTTTGATGCTAAATATCTTGAAGTTCCAGAAGAAGTCTTAGTGACTTCGATGAAGGAACACCAACGTTACTTTGTTGTTCGTGATCAAGATGGCAAGCTCTTGCCAAACTTTATTTCTGTTCGTAATGGAAACGCAGAGCATTTGGAAAATGTTATCAAAGGAAATGAAAAAGTCTTAGTTGCCCGCTTGGAAGACGGAGAATTCTTCTGGCGTGAAGACCAAAAATTGGTTATTTCTGAACTTGTTGAAAAATTGAACCATGTGACCTTCCACGAAAAGATTGGTTCCCTTCGTGAACACATGATTCGTACAGGTCAGATTGCCATTCTTTTGGCAGAAAAGGCTGGCTTGTCAGTGGATGAAACAGTTGACCTAGCTCGTGCAGCAGCCATTTACAAGTTTGACTTGTTGACAGGTATGGTTGGTGAGTTTGATGAGCTCCAAGGTATTATGGGTGAGAAATATGCCCTTCTTGCTGGAGAAACTCCAGTAGTTGCGGCTGCTATTCGTGAACACTACATGCCTACATCAGCTGACGGAGCTCTTCCAGAGAGCAAGGTTGGAGCCATTCTAGCTATTGCAGACAAATTGGATACGATTTTGAGTTTCTTCTCAGTAGGTTTGATTCCATCAGGTTCTAACGACCCTTATGCCCTTCGTCGTGCGACGCAAGGTGTGGTTCGTATCTTGGATGCTTTTGGTTGGCATATTGCTATGGATGAGCTGATTGATAGCCTTTATGCTTTGAAATTCGACAGCTTGACTTATGAAAATAAAGCAGAGGTTATGGACTTTATCAAGGCTCGTGTTGATAAGATGATGGGTTCTACTCCAAAAGATATCAAGGAAGCAGTCCTTGCAAGTTCAAACTTTGTTGTGGCGGATATGCTGGAAGCAGCAAGTGCTCTTGTCGAAGCAAGCAAGAAAGAAGACTTCAAACCATCTGTTGAATCCCTCTCACGTGCTTTCAATTTGGCTGAGAAAGCTGAAGGATCTGAAACAGTTGACCCTGCTCTCTTTGAGAATGAAGAAGAGAAAGCCTTGGCGGAAGCAGTAGAGTCACTCGTTTTGTCAGGAACTGCAAGCCAGCAATTAGAACAACTCTTTGCACTTAGCCCAATTATTGATGCTTTCTTTGAAAATACCATGGTAATGGCTGAAGATCAGACTGTTCGACAAAATCGTTTGGCTATCTTGTCGCAATTAACCAAGAAAGCAGCTAAACTTGCACGTTTCAACCAAATTAATACCAAATAAACTCAGTCAAACGGACTGTATCTTATCACAAAGGAGAAGAAATGGATCCGAAAAAAATCGCTCGTATCAACGAGCTTGCCAAAAAGAAAAAAACAGAAGGCTTAACTTCTGCTGAAAAAGTGGAACAAGCTAAACTTCGTGAGGAGTATATCGAAGGCTATCGTCGTTCTGTTCGTCACCACATTGAAGGAATCAAAATTGTGGACGAGGAAGGAAATGACGTTACACCAGAAAAACTACGCCAAGTACAACGTGAAAAAGGTTTGCACGGCCGTAGTCTTGATGATCCAAATTCATAAAATTCAAGGGTTTTGTAGATGATATACAAAACCCTTTTTTGATAACAACAAAAAAGAAGGAGCCACTAGGCTCCTTTTTGGTTTCTTAGTTGCTTGCGCCAGAAGTAGCGTCAGCGCCTCCATGACCTCCGCCGTCAGGAGTATCAGAAGCACCAGAAGTGGCATCAGCGTCTCCATGACCTCCAGCAGCAGGAGCGAATGGGCCACTACCACCTACCAAACGTTGACCAGTTTCTTGTAGGTACCAGTCAAGCCATGGTTGGAAGTTAAAGACGATTTCATTGATACCAGCGTATGATCCATCAGGATAGTACATAGCTTGATAGTTATGAGTGTTGATAACACCTGCAGGAGAACCTGGAACAATGGTGCGGACGTATTCTTGGTTTCCGTTGCGAAGTGTTCCGATAACCCACTCTACATTCTTCATACGTGCTGGTGGAAGAGAACCATGAACAGTCGACATACGGCTACCTGATTGAGGTGGTACACGTTTAGCGAACATAGTGTCTGGATCTTGGTGAGCGTTGTTGTAGTAGAGGAATTGGTTGTTGTCGTCAGCGTATGTCAATTCAAATGGCATAGCTTTCAAGAACATATCAATTTGGTTAACTGTAAGGATACCGTGGTCCAATTTGACATAGGTATCACCAGAAACAGCTCCAGTGATTGCTGCAACTTTTTCTACCCATTCTGGATCGTCAGGATCTACTTCAGTAATGGTTGTAGCAATTGGTTTTCCACAATCCAAGTCTTCTGGTTCGATTGGTTTTGGTTTTTTCAATTTCGAAACGACTCCTACGTATTTTACAAAGTTATCTAAGCAAGTTTCAAGGAATTTAACAGTGCCTTCGTTGGTGATATTTCCGTCGTTATCAAAAGCTTCCTTAGCTTTACCAAGAAGGAATTCGTTACCTGGAAGCGTGTAGGCATTAACACCTGGAGCGTCAAGGATTTTACGAAGATGAACTTGGGCACGTGATGTTCCTTGGTCATAGTATGATGCACCCACAATCATAACAGGCTTGTTTTCAAATGGATGAACTTCGTATGAAAGCCATTCAAGTACAGATTTGAGAGAAGCTGAGATAGTGTGATTGTGCTCAGGAGTGGCGATAATGACACCATCAGCACGTGTAATTTTGTTATACAAGAAACGCAATTGGAAGCTTTCGTCCCATTTTTCGTCTTGGTTAAACATTGGAACTTCGTCGATTTCAAGAACTTCTAATTCAAATTTGAATTTGAAATTACGACGAATAAATTCCAAGAGTTTGCGGTTATATGATTGATCGTAGTTTGATCCAACAAGTCCAACAAATTTCATTCTTTCGGTCTCCTATCTTACAAATTTTCCCAGTCAAATTCTTCTGCGTCTTTGCGAAGCAATTCTTGTGCATTGCGCAATTTTTCAGTAATCTTCACAAAGATACGGAAGTCATCAAAGATGGCATCCAATTTCTTGATGACGTCAAGGTCAACCAAGTCACCACTTGGGTTAAATGCTTGAAGAGAGTGTGAGAGCAAGAATTCATCTGGAAGAACATTTGCCTTGATTTCAGGAGCATTCAAGATTTGACGAAGTTGCAATTGGGCACGAGATGAACCAAGTGTGCCGTATGAAGCACCAGTAATCATGATTGGTTTGTTCAAAAGTGGGTAGATACCGTAAGATAGCCAAGCAAGAGCGCTCATCAAAACTGCAGGGATAGAGTGGTCGTACTCAGGAGTACCGATAATCACACCATCAGATGCTTCGATTTTGGCTGCAATTTCAAGAATTTCAGCAGGAAGAAGTTTATCTGCTGGTTTGTTGAAAACAGGGATGTCCTTGATTTCAACGAGTTCAATTTCAGCTTTATCCGCAAAGTGTTTTTGCATGTATTGGAGCAATTGGCGGTTTGTAGAACGTTTAGAGTTCGTTCCAACAATGGCAATAAGTTTTAGCATGAGATTTCCTTTCTCTTTTTACATAATACAATTTTGAAGGCCTGAAGAACAAGCAAGGCGTCCCTCTTTGTCGATGAGGATGGCTTCAATCCCATCTATACTTTCGACTTGCCAGAGGATAGAAGCGCTTCGTTCTCCGAAAAGGCGTGTTGTCCAAATCTCACCATCAACGGATTTATCAGAGACAATCGTTAGGCTAGCAAGATCGGTTTTGACAGGGAATCCTGTCTCACTATCAAAGATATGGTGATAGTCTTTTCCATCTACTGTCAGGTGGCGTTCATAGATACCTGAAGTGACAACGGATTTGTTAGAAGCAGGGATAGTTAGGAGATGATTGCCACGAGGATTTCGCGGATCTTGAATCCCAATCTGCCAGGCTTTCCCTTCTTTGGCTTGGTTATTCCCGATGGTGAGGATATTTCCTCCGAGATTGATCAGGGCAGAGGTGACACCGTGTTCTTTCAAATACTGGGCAACCTTATCTGCACTATAGCCTTTAGCTAAGCAACCTAAATCAAGCTTCATTCCTTTCTTCTCTAAAAAGACAGTAGAGCTAGTCGAATCCAACTTGATAAAATGTGGGTCAACTAGAGGCAAGACAGCTTCGATTTCGTTTAACTCTGGAAGCCGTGCATCTGCAAATCCAATTCGCCAGGTTTGAATCAAGGGACCGATACTGATATTGAGATGGCTAGAGGGAGCTAGACTATGCTCTAGTCCAAGAGCAATCAGTTCAAATAGATCAGGATGAACCTTAACAGGCGCGATTCCAGCCTGGTAGTTGATTTCCATCAGTTCGGATTCTTGACTGTTGGCGTTGAAGCGGTATTCGAGCTCTTTGAGCAAGTCAAAAGCACCTTGAAGCAGGGTTTCTGCCTGCTCATCTACTAATGAAATAGTGATAGTTGTTCCCATTAGCCGTTCAGAACGTGAACGAAGAGGCAAGCTACCAACTCCTTTCTTCTTACAGGAAATCATTCAAGATAAGTTAGATTAATAGAAAATTTAACCCCTTACATTTTCTTTCCATGTATCTAGCATACCATAAAGTCAGCGTTTTCACAAATAAATTTTAACAAAAGTCAAGAAATATGCTTAAAAATTGGAAGGAAATGAAACAAACAATATAGTAAAGAATAATTTTTTCTGAAAAAAAGAGAATTCCAAGCAAATACCTTGTAAACGCTAACAGTAAATGATATACTAGGAGGGTAAATTAAATTTTAAAGGTGGAATTATTCTATGAGTAAAATCGTTGTAGTTGGTGCTAACCACGCTGGTACAGCATGTATCAACACTATGTTGGACAACTTTGGACATGAAAATGAAGTCGTTGTATTTGACCAAAACTCAAATATTTCATTCCTTGGTTGTGGAATGGCTCTTTGGATCGGGGAACAAATCGATGGCCCAGAAGGTCTCTTCTACTCTGATAAAGAAAAATTGGAAGCAAAAGGTGCTAAAGTTTACATGAACTCACCAGTTCTTTCAATTGACTACGATAACAAAGTTGTGACTGCAGAAGTTGAAGGAAAAGAGCACAAAGAGTCTTATGATAAATTGATCTTTGCTACTGGTTCAACTCCAATCTTGCCTCCAATCGAAGGTGTTGAAATCGTTAAGGGCAACCGCGAATTCAAAGCAACTCTTGAAAATGTACAATTTGTTAAATTGTACCAAAACGCTGAAGAAGTTATTGAAAAACTTGAAGACAAGAGCAAACACCTTGAGCGCATTGCCGTTGTTGGTGGTGGTTACATCGGTGTTGAGCTTGCTGAAGCTTTCGAGCGTCTTGGAAAAGAAGTGGTGCTTGTTGATATCGTAGACACTGTCTTGAACGGCTACTATGACAAGGACTTCACTCAAATGATGGCGAAAAACTTGGAAGACCACAACATCCGCTTGGCACTTGGTCAAACAGTTAAAGCCATCCAAGGTGATGGCAAAGTTGAACGCTTGGTAACAGACAAAGAAACATTTGATGTGGACATGGTTGTTCTTGCAGTTGGTTTCCGTCCTAACACAGCTCTTGCTGACGGTAAGATTGAACTCTTCCGCAACGGTGCCTTCCTTGTAGACAAGAAACAAGAAACTTCAATCCCAGGCGTTTACGCTGTAGGTGACTGTGCGACTGTTTATGACAATGCTCGTAAAGACACTAGCTACATCGCTCTTGCATCTAACGCTGTACGTACTGGTATCGTTGGTGCTTATAACGCTTGTGGACATGAACTTGAAGGAATCGGTGTACAAGGATCAAACGGTATTTCAATCTACGGTCTTCACATGGTTTCAACTGGTTTGACTCTTGAAAAAGCCAAAGCTGCAGGCTATAATGCAACTGAAACTGGATTTAACGATCTTCAAAAACCAGAATTTATCAAACATGACAACCACGAAGTTGCCATCAAGATTGTCTTTGACAAAGACAGCCGCGAAATCCTTGGTGCACAAATGGTGTCACATGATGCTGCTATCAGTATGGGAATCCACATGTTCTCACTTGCTATCCAAGAGCATGTAACCATTGATAAATTGGCATTGACAGACCTATTCTTCTTGCCACATTTCAACAAACCATACAATTACATTACAATGGCTGCACTTACAGCTGAAAAATAATAAAAGCTGAGCTATCTGGCCTTAAGTTAAGGTCAGATAGTTTTTTATGTTTTTGTACCCAGACAGTTGTTGTTTTTCTATCTTGTACTTCATTCTAATCTGGCTTAAAATGAAATGGTAGCTACCAATACAAATGATGAGGATTAAGAAATGACTGAAAATCGTTATGAACTAAATAAAAACTTGGCACAGATGCTCAAAGGTGGAGTTATTATGGATGTACAAAATCCTGAACAGGCCCGTATCGCAGAGGCAGCTGGTGCGGCAGCTGTAATGGCCTTGGAGCGGATTCCGGCTGATATTCGTGCAGCTGGTGGAGTTTCCCGCATGAGTGATCCAAAGATGATTAAGGAAATCCAAGAAGCGGTGAGCATTCCAGTGATGGCCAAGGTCAGAATCGGGCATTTTGTTGAAGCTCAGATTTTAGAGGCTATTGAGATTGACTATATCGATGAGAGTGAAGTGCTGTCTCCAGCAGACGATCGTTTCCATGTGGACAAGAAAGAATTCCAAGTTCCTTTTGTCTGTGGAGCTAAGGATTTGGGTGAAGCCTTGCGTCGTATCGCTGAGGGAGCTTCCATGATTCGGACAAAAGGAGAACCGGGGACAGGTGACATTGTTCAAGCTGTTCGCCATATGCGTATGATGAATCAAGAAATTCGCCGTATTCAAAATCTACGTGAAGATGAGCTCTATGTGGCTGCCAAAGACTTGCAAGTCCCTGTAGAATTGGTCCAATATGTTCATGAACATGGAAAATTGCCAGTTGTAAACTTCGCAGCTGGAGGCGTTGCAACGCCAGCAGATGCTGCGCTGATGATGCAATTGGGGGCAGAGGGCGTCTTTGTCGGTTCAGGTATTTTCAAGTCAGGCGACCCAGTTAAACGAGCAAGTGCTATTGTTAAGGCCGTAACCAACTACCAAAATCCTCAAATTCTGGCTCAAATCTCTGAAGACCTAGGTGAAGCCATGGTTGGTATCAATGAAAATGAAATCCAAATTCTCATGGCTGAGCGAGGAAAATAGATGAAAATCGGAATATTAGCCTTGCAAGGTGCCTTTGCAGAACATGCAAAAGTGCTAGAGAAGTTAGGTGTTGTTAGCGTTGAAATCCGAAATTTAGAGGATTTTCAACAGCATCAGAGTGACCTGTCCGGTTTGATTTTACCTGGAGGTGAGTCTACAACAATGGGCAAACTCTTGCGTGACCAGAACATGCTGCTTCCAATCCGAGAAGCTATTTTATCTGGACTTCCAGTTTTTGGTACTTGCGCAGGCTTGATTTTGCTAGCTAAGCAAATCACTTCTCAGGAAGAGAGTCATTTAGGAACTATGGATATAGTGGTTGAGCGTAATGCCTATGGCCGCCAACTAGGAAGCTTCTATACAGAGGCAGAATGTAAGGGAGTCGGTCAGATTCCCATGACCTTTATCCGTGGACCGATTATCAGTAGTGTTGGAGAGGGTGTAGAAATTCTAGCAACAGTTGATGATCAAATCGTTGCTGCGCAAGAAAAAAATATGCTGGTAACTTCTTTTCATCCAGAATTGACAGATGATGTTGGCTTGCACCAGTACTTTATCAATATGTGTAAAGAAAAAAGTTGAGAAAAGATTCTCAACTTTTTACATGTAATAAACAATTGCGATATATTGAAGTGCAGATGCTGCTAGGATAAAGAGATGCCAAATCATGTGGAAATAAGGTTTTTTCTTAGCGTAAAATCCAGCTCCAACTGTATAACAGAGTCCGCCAGTTACCATGAGACTCCAGAAAATTGGCGTTGTTTGACTGATAATGGCAGGAATGATAGCCAGAACCAACCAGCCCATAATCAGGTAAAGGGCAAGACTGAATTTCTCATTGACCTTTTTAGCAAAGATTTTATAGAGGATGCCAAAGATGGTCGTTCCCCACTGAATGGCAATGATCAGATAGCCAAACCAGTTATTCATCAAAGTCAATACGACTGGCGTGTAAGAGCCTGCGATAGCCACATAAATCATAGAATGATCGATGATTCGCAAGACGTATTTGTGGGTTGAACCATAGGCCATAGAGTGGTAAATGGTTGACGAGAGGAACATGAGAAAGAGACTGATAACAAAGATTGAAACACCAAAAGATGATAAAAACCCGTGTGCTTCATAACTATAGGTGGATGAAATAGGGAGCAAGATGAGCATGATAACGGCACCCACAGCATGGGTCACGCTATTAGCAATTTCCTCTCCAAAACTGAGTTTTTTACTGAGTTTTAGACTGGTATTCATTGGATTTCCTCCTCTTCTTTGATAAGGACTAAGTCTAGAGTTTGATGATAGAGTTTAACCGTTTGACAGCTGGTTTGGATAATAGGATTTTCTGGATCAATCCCATGGTTCATGTAGTCCACAAAAGCATCGTAGAGCTGGTCTGAGCTCGCTTGAGTTTGTAGAGTATTAAGGGTCTGAGCGATTTCTTGAATCGAAAAGACAGATTTGAGAGTAGTGATGGCAATTAAACGGGCAATCTGTTTGCGTTGGTATTTTTTCTTGTCTGGCTTTGTCAGGTAACCATGTTTGACATAGTTATTGACCATGGATGCTGTTAGACCCTTGTCTTTATCTGGAGAGATAGGGGCACAGACTTGATTGACATAAAGCAAAACCTGATCCAGATAGAGGTCAATGTTTGGAATGTCTTCCCATTTTGGGTAGGAAAAGTTAGAATTCATTTCCAACTCCTTTTTATCTAGTTTTGATAACTAGATTATAAAATAATAAAAAACAAAAGTCAAGTTTCAACTGCTTGTAGAAAGTTTTAAATTATGCTATGATGAGAGAAACTAGTTAGAAATGAGGGGAAAAGATGGAGATTCGTTTAGCTTTTCCAAACGAAGTAGATGCGATTATGCAGGTGATGGAGGATGCCAAAAAGTGCTTAGCTGAGTCTGGTAGTGACCAGTGGCAAAATGGCTATCCAAATGCCGACATCATTATCGATGATATCATCTCAGGTCAAGCTTATGTGGCCTTGGAAGAAGGAGAACTGCTAGCTTATGCTGCTGTGACCAAGAGCCCAGAGGAAGCCTATGAAGCCATTTATGAAGGGAGTTGGCAGGGGGAAGAATCAGAATATTTGGTCTTTCACCGTATCGCTGTGGCAGCAGATGTCCAAGGACAAGGTGTTGCTCAGACTTTCCTAGAAGGCTTGATTGAAGGTTTTGATTATCTAGATTTTCGTTCAGATACGCATGCAGAAAACAAGACCATGCAGCATATTTTTGAAAAGCTAGGCTTCCAACAGGTTGGTAAGGTTCCAGTTGATGGGGAACGTTTGGCCTATCAGAAATTAAAAAAATGAAGCAGAATAAGTACGCAAAAATGCTCTACCCGTCGCCAATTGGAACCTTATCCTTAGTTGCTGACGGGCAATATCTGTATGGAATTTGGGTACAGGACCAAACTCATTTTGAGAGGGGATTAGGAGACGAAACGATAGAAGAAGTTGCCAGTCATCCGATATTGGATCAAATTGTTTCTCATTTAGATGTTTACTTTGATGGGCAAGTTCAGGATTTGTCAAAACTACCCTTGGCTCCCATTGGAACAGATTTTGAAAAGCGAGTCTGGGCTTACTTACAGGCCATTCCTTATGGTCAAACAGTAACTTACGGACAAATAGCTCAAGACTTGCAAGTGGCTTCTGCCCAAGCGATTGGTGGAGCAGTGGGGCGTAATCCTTGGTCCATCCTCGTACCCTGTCATCGTGTGCTTGGATCAGGCAATCGCTTGACAGGCTATGCATCTGGAGTCGAAAAGAAAGCCTGGCTCTTGCAACATGAAGGTGTAGCATTTCAAGAAAATAAAAAATAGAAAGAAAAGAAGATGTTAGAATTTATCGAATACCCAAAATGTTCAACTTGTAAGAAAGCAAAAAATGAATTGGATAAACTTGAACTGGAATACCAAGATGTCCACATCGTAGAAGAAACACCAAGTGAAGACGTGATTTTGAAGTGGTTGGAAACTTCCGGTTTTGAAGTGAAACAATTTTTCAATACTAGCGGGATCAAATACCGCGAACTGGGCCTAAAAGATAAGATGGGAAGTTTGTCAAAACAAGAAGCAGCCAAGCTTCTAGCGAGTGATGGCATGTTAATGAAACGTCCAATTTTGGTGGAGAATGGTGCTGTTAAACAAATCGGCTATAGAAAACCCTATGAGAACTTAGGTTTGAGATAGTTTTTATTTATCTCCTTGATAGGTAAAATATATAGCCTCCCTGTTTTAAAGTGTGATAAACTAGAAGATAGACAAAGTCTGAGTAGCCCGTAGCAAATAATTTGCTTGCGAGCAGAAGTATGATAGAATGAATCATTATCAGGAGAGGATGTTTTTATGACTGTTACAACATTTTTAGCATCAGATTGGTACCAAAGTTTGATGCAACTCATTCCGGATGGTAAGCTCTTTAGTTTGCGTTCGGTCTTTGATGGAATTCCAAGGATTGTCCAACAACTGCCTACAACCTTGATGTTGACACTTGGAGGTGCGATTTTTGGCTTGGTGCTGGCCTTGGTTTTCGCCATTGTTAAAATCAATCGTGTTAAGATTCTATATCCCTTGCAGGCCTTTTTCGTTAGCTTTTTAAAAGGGACACCGATCCTAGTTCAACTTATGTTGACCTACTACGGGATTCCACTTGCTCTGAAAGCACTCAATCAACAATGGGGAACTGGTTTTAATATCAATGCGATTCCAGCGGCACTTTTTGCGATTGTGGCCTTTGCTTTTAATGAGGCGGCTTATGCAAGTGAAACGATTCGTGCAGCCATCCTTTCTGTTAATCCAGGTGAAATTGAGGCGGCACGCAGTTTGGGTATGACGCGAGCTCAAGTTTACCGTCGCGTGATTATTCCAAATGCGGCCGTTGTGGCGACTCCAACCTTGATTAATTCCCTTATCGGTTTGACCAAGGGAACTTCTCTAGCCTTTAGTGCAGGTGTTGTGGAGGTCTTTGCCCAAGCTCAGATTTTAGGTGGAGCTGATTATCGCTATTTTGAGCGCTTCATCTCCGTTGCCCTTGTTTATTGGGTAGTCAATATCGGAATTGAAAGCCTCGGCCGTTTCATCGAGAGAAAAATGGCTATCTCAGCGCCGGATGCAGTATCTACAGATGTGAAAGGGGACCTTCGTTAATGATTAAGATTTCGAATTTAAGCAAATCCTTTTCAGGACAAACTGTCTTGGATCATCTGGACCTGGATATTCAAAAGGGAGAAGTAGTGGCTTTGATTGGTTCATCTGGAGCTGGGAAATCAACCTTTCTTCGTAGTTTGAACTACCTTGAAACTCCAGATAGTGGAACGATTCAGATTGATAATTTTAAAGTTGATTTTTCTCGGATTAGCCAAGAAGAGATTCTAACCCTTCGTCGCAAGTTGTCCATGGTTTTCCAACAGTTTAATTTGTTTGAACGCCGAACTGCTCTTGACAATGTCAAGGAAGGTTTGGTTGTCGTTAAGAAATTATCGGACGAGGAAGCAACAAAAATCGCTAAGGAAGAGTTGGCCAAGGTTGGTCTTTCTGACCGTGAAAACCATTATCCTCGCCACTTATCAGGTGGACAAAAGCAACGGGTTGCCCTCGCGCGTGCGCTTGCTATGAAACCAGATGTCTTGCTCTTGGACGAACCCACTTCAGCTCTTGATCCAGAATTGGTCGGAGAAGTGGAAAAGTCTATTGCAGATGCCGCTAAGTCAGGTCAGACCATGATTTTGGTCAGTCACGATATGTCTTTTGTAGCCCAAGTGGCAGACAAGGTTCTATTCCTAGATAAAGGGAAAATCATCGAGTCTGGTACACCGGATGAAATCATCAATCATCCGAAAGAAGAACGGACAAAAGAATTCTTCGCTAGTTACAAACGGACTTATATTTGATATAATAGAAAAAGGAAAACTCAGTTAGTTGGACTAGCTGAGTTTACTCTTTAAAAAAGATAGAAACGAGAAAGATCATGCTGCTGCAACTATTTTCTTTATATTTCGAGAGTTTGATCTTAACGACCATTCTCGTCGTGATTTTTTTAGGGATTTGGATTGGATTGCGAGCTATGTCTGGTGTGGACAAGACAGCCAAGGCGCGACAAGCCCATCTCTATGATATGATTATGATTGGAGTTTTGGTCGTTCCGGTGTTATCCTTTGCCGTCATGAGTTTGCTCTTGGTTTTCAAGGCATAATCCTTGCGTGACTAGCAAGAATGGGTTAGAATAAAGATAGTTACAACAAGAAAGAAGGAATCGAAATGTACGATACGATTATTATCGGTGCTGGACCTGCGGGAATGACCGCTGCCTTATATGCTGCTCGCAGCAATCTGAAAGTGGCTTTGATTGAAGGTGGTCTGCCAGGCGGGCAAATGAATAACACATCTGATATTGAAAACTATCCAGGTTATGCCAACATTAGTGGACCTGAATTGGCTGAAAAGATGTTTGAACCACTTGAAAACCTTGGAGTAGAGCATCTTTATGGCTATGTTGAAAATATTGAAGACCAGGGTAACTATAAAAAGGTAATCACTGATGATCAAGTTTATGAAACCCGTACTGTCATCGTGGCAACGGGATCAAAACACCGTCTCTTGGGTGTCCCCGGAGAAGAAGAACTGAATAGCCGTGGTGTTTCCTACTGTGCAGTCTGTGATGGAGCTTTCTTCCGTGACCAAGACTTGCTCGTAGTCGGTGGTGGAGATTCAGCGGTAGAAGAAGCTCTCTTCTTGACTCGCTTTGCCAAGACTGTTACCATTGTTCACCGTCGTGATCAACTTCGTGCCCAAAAAGTTTTGCAAGACCGTGCTTTTGCTAATGAGAAAGTCAACTTTATCTGGGACTCTGTCGTCAAGGAAATCAAAGGTGAAAACCGAGTAGAATCTGTCGTGTTTGAGAATGTGAAAACGGGTCAAGTGACAGAACAAGCCTTCGGAGGTGTCTTTATCTATGTTGGTTTGGACCCTGTTAGCGATTTTGTTAAAGAATTGAATATCCAAGACCAGGCAGGCTGGATCGTAACAGACAACCACATGAAAACTAGCGTTGACGGTATCTTTGCGGTTGGGGATGTTCGCCAAAAAGACCTTCGCCAAGTAACAACAGCAGTTGGAGATGGAGCTATCGCTGGTCAAGAAGCTTACAAATTTATTACAGAACATAGTTAATACACTTCGAAAATCTCTTCAAACCACGTCAGCTTCGCCTTGCCGTACGTAAGTACTGTCTACAGCTAGCTTCCTAGTTTGCTCTTTGATTTTCATTGAGTATAATCATAAAAAAGTTTCCAATCAAGTTGATTGGAAACTTTTTTATAGTCTGTTTCGGAAAACTTCGTACATGAGAATGGCTGCAGCAACACTGGCATTGAGACTTTGAACATGCCCATTCATCGGAATGGTAATCATTTCATCAACCTGTTTTTTGATGTTGCTAGAGATACCTTTTCCTTCATTTCCGATGATAAGGGCTATTTTTCCTTTTGTATTCCACTTGTGGCAAGGAGTACCGTTCATATCCGTTCCAAAGGTCCAGAAGCCTTCATCCTTGAGTTTGTCTAGAGTTTGACTGAGGTTGGTCACTCGCGCAATCGGTACATGCTCAATAGCACCTGTGGCCGTTTTGGCAACGACAGGAGTCACTCCGACGGCACGGTGCTTGGGAATGATGACACCTGAAACATTGGTCGCATCGGCTGTTCGCAAGATAGAACCTAGATTATGGGGGTCAGTTAACCCGTCCAGAATCAATAGCAAAGGGTTTTCTTCTTGACGTGTTTTGGCAAGAATGTGTTCTAGCTCGCTATAGGCAAATTCAGACACTCGTAGAACAAAACCTTGATGAACAGCGCCTTCGGTCATTTCAGAGAGGGATTTTTTTGAGGTCCAAGAGATGGAGACTTTTTTCTCAGCAGCTAGTTCCTTGACTTTCTCAACATTCTTACCCCTTAGATCTTCTTGGAGGTAGAGTTTGTTTCCTGTATTTGCAAGGAGGGCTTCAGTAACGGCATGGACGCCATAGACAATATCATTTGTTTTCATGCCTCTATTATAACACAAAACCTCGTCTTGTGAACAGTACCCCAAAAGTTAGATTTTTTCTGTCTAACTTTTGGGGTGCAGGCCAAACTGAGTGGAGTTTTTGTATGTAGATGATTAGTCTTTGTTTTCGTGTGGCAAAATCAAGTTCAAGATGATTCCTGTCATGGCTGATAGAGCAGTACCTGAAAGGGTTACTGGGCCAAGTTTTAGGATGGCTCCACCAAGTCCAAGTACCAACATGGCACTAGCAATGATGAGGTTACGCATTTGACTGAAGTTAACGCGCTCTTTAATCAAAACTTTCAGACCGTTGCTGGCGATAACTCCGTAGAGAAGGATGGACATGCCACCAAGCACAGCATTTGGAATGGTTGAAATCAAGGCAGTGAATTTACCTAGGAAGCTAAGAGCAATCGCGATGAAGGCCGCGTTACGGATAACAGAGACAGAAGCGATACGAGTCATCCCGATAACTCCTGTATTTTCGCCGTAAGTCGTATTAGCTGGTCCACCGAGGAAGGCTGATACAGATGTCGCGATACCGTCACCGAGAAGCGTACGGTGAAGTCCTGGTTCTTTTAGGAATTGACGGCCACAGATTTGGCTCAAAACAGTGTGGTCACCGATGTGTTCTGAAATTGTTACAATAGCGATTGGCAAGATGGCGATTGTTTCAGGACCGAAGTACAAGTTGTACTCTTTAAAGGCTCCACCTGTACTAAATGGCAAGTAGAAACCAGGAATTTCAAACCAGTTGGCTTGAAGGACTGGGGTAAAGTCAACCAAACCAAGCATCATAGCGAAGATATACCCACCGATGATGGCAAAGAGGAAAGGAATGATACGAAGGAAACCTTTTCCTTTTGTATTGATAAAAGCAGCAATCAAGAACGTCACGACAGCTACAAGAGCGTTTTTCCAGTTTCCGTCTGCTACAAGTCCAGCATTCGTCACAGCAGAACCAGCAAGACCAAGACCGATAACGATAATCATAGGTCCGATAATGATTGGGGGCAAGAGTTTGTCAATCCATTTCGTACCTGCAAAACGAACACTTGCAGCCACAAGGACATAAACCAAACCCGTCAAGATAACCCCTGTTTGAGCGGCCGATACATCCCCACCCATCTCTTTCATAGCTAGAGACATGGCCGTGATAAAGGCGAAGGATGATCCGAGATAAACTGGAACTTTAAAGCCAGTTGATATCATGTAGATGAGTGTCCCAACACCTGATGCAAAGAGAGCAACAGATACAGGCATTCCCAAAATTAAGGGAACGAGGATGGTTGCACCAAACATGGCAAAAACGTGCTGGAAGCTTAGAAGAATACCTTTACCAGCAGAAGGACGTTGATCAACGTCTAGTAACAAGTCAACAGTTGATTCCTGTTTCATAAAAACCTCACTTTTGGGCATCAAAAAAGAGCCCATTATTTTATAGCAATAGGCTCTCAGAGTAAGACTTCTTTAAAATAGATTATTCCATTCTTAAAGAACTTCATATATATCCGCGTCTTCGTCACCTCACAGGATGACATTAAAAACCTTTGCTTAGGATAGTATAGCAGAAAAAATTCGTTTTGTAAACGAATTTTTCCCGAGTCTAGAAATAAAAGAGCGAGGCAGATTTTGTAAATCATTTTTTCCCGAGCCCGAAAATAAGAGAGCGAGGTTGATTTTGTAAATCATTTTTACTCAACTTTTAATAAGGGCGCGCTATTTATAGGATTAAAGTGGACGTTTATTAGGCATGCCAGCCTTACGTGGATATTTATTTGGAGTCTCTTTTTTCTTTTCGACCACGGTGATGTAACGGGGATCTCCATTTGGCAGGTCGTAGCTGAGGTTGTCTTCGACCTTACTAAAAAGGAGGTTGAGGGCATTCTTGGCTTCTAGCAATTCCTCGGGCGCATTGCTGGCCTTGAGTGCCAATAGTTTTCCACCGACTTTAAGATAGGGAATGGTCAGTTCAGACAAGACCTGCATGCGGGCAACCGCGCGAGCCGTCACCATATCAAACTGGGCACGGAAGTTCTTGTCTTGGGCAAAGTCTTCTGCCCGTCCATGGTAGAAGTGAACACCATCCAAATTCAACTCTTGAGCCAAAAGTTGAAGGAAGTTGATGCGTTTATTTAGCGAATCAATGATGGTCACATCCAGCTGAGGATAGAGAATTTTCATGGGCAGACTAGGAAATCCTGCCCCCGCTCCGATATCAAGAAGTTTGATAGTTTCATTTGAAATCAAACCCTGCAGGATAGGTGCAATCGAATCATAAAAGTGCTTAAGGTAGACTTCTTCTTTATCCGTAATAGCGGTCAAATTAATCTTCTCATTCCACTCGACCAAGAGCTTAAAATAGCGTTCAAATTGGTTCTTTTGCTGGTCCGAAAGTGGGAGATTTTGCTCAGCTAGTAGGCTGTAAAATGTTTCTGGTTTCATAGTAGTTTCCTTCTTTAGTCTAATCTTATTTTACCACAAATGATAGAAAATTTGATATACTAGTACTAATCTAAAAGTAGAAAGGAATAAGATTATGACTTGGATTATTCTTGGAGTTTTGGCTCTGATTGTTATTTTTGTAATTGTTAGCTATAACGGTTTGGTTAAAAATCGTATGCAAACCAAGGAGGCTTGGAGCCAGATCGATGTTCAGTTGAAGCGTCGTAATGATCTCCTCCCAAACTTGATTGAAACAGTTAAAGGCTATGCGAAATATGAAGGTTCTACCTTGGAAAAGGTGACTCAACTTCGTAATCAAGTAGCAGCAGCAGCTTCTCCTGCAGAGGCTATGAAGGCCAGTGATGCCCTTACCCGCCAGATTTCTGGTATCTTTGCAGTAGCAGAGAATTACCCAGAGTTGAAGGCTAGTGCTAACTTTATCAAATTGCAAGAAGAGTTGACTAATACAGAAAATAAAATTTCTTACTCACGCCAACTTTACAATAGTGTTGTCAGCAACTACAATGTAAAACTTGAAAGCTTCCCAAGTAACATCATCGCGGGACTATTTGGCTTTAAAGCTGCAGACTTCCTTCAAACACCTGAAGAGGAAAAGGCAGTTCCTAAAGTTGACTTTAGCGGTTTAGGTGACTAAGATGTTGTTTGATCAAATTGCGAGCAATAAACGAAAAACCTGGATTTTGTTGCTGGTTTTCTTCCTACTCTTGGCCTTGGTTGGTTATGCAGTTGGCTATCTCTTCATGCGCTCAGGTCTTGGTGGCATGATTATTGCCTTGATTATCGGCCTTATCTACGCTCTGACCATGATCTTTCAATCGACAGAGATTGTCATGTCTATGAATGGGGCGCGTGAGGTTGATGAGCAAACAGCACCAGACCTCTACCATGTAGTAGAAGATATGGCTATGGTCGCTCAGATTCCTATGCCGCGTGTTTTCATCATTGAGGATTCTTCTTTAAATGCCTTTGCAACAGGTTCTAATCCGCAGAATGCCGCAGTAGCAGCCACTTCGGGTCTCCTAGCAATCATGAATCGTGAGGAGCTAGAAGCGGTTATGGGTCATGAAGTCAGTCATATCCGAAACTACGATATTCGCATTTCGACCATTGCTGTTGCCCTTGCCAGTGCCATTACCCTTCTATCTAGTATGGCTGGTCGTATGATGTGGTGGGGTGGCGCAGGCCGCAGACGGAGTGATAATGATCGTGATGGAAATGGTCTAGAGATTATCATGCTTGTCATCTCTCTCTTAGCCATTGTTCTGGCCCCTCTCGCTGCAACCTTGGTACAACTAGCCATTTCCCGTCAGAGGGAATTTCTGGCGGATGCATCTAGTGTGGAGTTGACTCGCAATCCTCAAGGGATGATCAATGCCTTGCGCAAGTTGGACAATAGCGAGCCAATGCACCACCATGTCGACGATGCCAGCAGCGCTCTTTATATCAATGATCCTAAGAAAGGTGGGGGACTTCAAAAACTCTTTTATACCCACCCACCTATCTCAGAACGAATCGAACGCTTGAAACAAATGTAAAAAAATCCAGAGGTCGTCTCTGGATTTTTGCTATGTTCAACATTTATAAATCTTGTAAATCAACGACTTCCAAACCTTCCTCTGTCAAACGATAGAGACTCGTACAGACCTCTTTTAAGAAGCGTCTGTCATGCGAAACAGTGATCAGACCGCCGGGATAAGACGCAAAGAGTTTTCTGATTTCGGGTTGAGAAGTAGGAGAAAAGTTTCGTGTGGGTTCATCGAGAAGGAGAAAGTTTGGTCTTCGTAGAACTAAATCCAAAAGAAGCAGTTTTCCTTGTTGCCCGCCAGATAAGGAGCGAATTTGGTGGTGCATCTCTGGATAGCTGAAATTGAGACTGGCTAAGTGAGATTGGATTTTTTGCAGTTCTTCTTTTTGTCCAGTTTGGCTGAGATAGGCTATTGGAGATATATCCAATTGCAATTTTTTATGGTAATCTTGTGGCATAAAACCAAGCGAAATCTCTCTTTTGTCGCTGAGTAGTTGCTGTAACTTGGTTAACAGAGTTGATTTTCCAACACCATTAGGCCCGATGATACCGATTTTATCTTGGCCACGGACAGTTAGTTGTAACTCCTGAGCTAAAACACGCTCGTCAATGGACAAACTTTCTTTTTCCAGTTGGATTAAGACTTTAGAAGCCGCTAATGGTTGGATATCTGAGAAGAAGAGTTGGATTTGTTCCTCTTCAAGTGGCTTTTGTGTCATGGACTGAGCTGCCTTTTCGTAGCGTTTTTCTTGAGAAAGGACATTTTTCATCTTTTTAGCCAATAGGCGCCCAGCAACATCATTTTTAGTGTTACGCAAAGCAGTTTCTACATTTTGCTTAACTCGGCGATGTTTTTCCATGGTTTTGTCATAGGCTCTCTGGTCATTAGCAGCTTGCTGGCTTTGTCTGGCAAAATTAGCCTTTCTCTGCTCACTATAGCGATCATAGTCTAAATGCTCGACTAGCGTTTCTGCTTCTTTCCGATGCTTGACCAGTCGCAAGTGGACAATAGTATCTGCCGTATGAGAAAGAAAGTCTTCATCATGGGAAATGAAAATAACAGTTTGCCTAATCTTTCGAATCTGACTTTTTAGCCAATCAACCGTCTCAAGGTCTAGGTCATTTGAAGGTTCATCTAAAAATAGAATCTCAAAAGGTTTTGCCAACTCATGGATGAGTTGAACTTTCAAAGCTTCGCCCCCTGATAGACTGCCAATTTCTTGGTCGCTAGCAAAACGGTCGCTATCAAAGTGCAACTCCTCCGCCAAACGATAAAGAATGCTGTAGTCTAAATCAGCAGAATCCAAAAAGAAGTAGTCATGTAGAGTCCTATTTTTCAAAATCCCGGGGAGTTTTTGAGGGATGTAGGCCAGTGATTGACAATCAGACTGGATGTCGCCCTTGATAGTAAAATCAGGCAATTTTTCTCCCATTAAAGCTCGTAGTAAGGTTGATTTGCCATTTCCTTCTTCACCAATAATAGCAACCTTTTCCCCGTCTTGGATAGTCATGGTTAGGTTAGAAACAAGATCTCGTAGATCTTTGTTTTGTGTGATGGTCAGATGATTGATTTTTATCATATTGTCGCCCTTTCTAGAATGTCGATAGTGCATAATAAAAAGCTCTACTTTACCTAGTAGAGCCCAAAGTCACTGTCAAAAACTCTATTATCCTAGTTGAAAAGCTCGTCAAACTAGCTTGGAGCTGCCTAACCCAACCCAAGAGGAGCATAGCTTTCTAGTTTTTTGATTTTCAATGAGGACAAGATACTAGAAAATCTAGTATAAAAAGAGCACACAAAAAGAGACAAAAACAAGATCTACTAAATAAAGTTCTTTATTTGATAGATTAGTTGTTCATGTCTCCCATACCTCCGAGTATTAGTACCTCTATCCTATACCTTTAAGGAAATTTTGTCAATAGAAAACAAGTAATTTCAAGCTCTAAAAACCAAAAACAGGCCCATAGAGAGTTAATACGTGTTTGACATGTTCATAGTGGAACTTGTCATAGTTGCGCCAAGCAGAACGAGCTTGATCGTTTAGTTTTAGGCTCCCTAGTCCAATCAGCAGACTAGTACGTTGGTAAAATTTCTCAAGGTCGATTAAGATACTGTTGTCCAGCTTTTCTGCTTTTTTTAGTTCCTTAAGAGTGGTGTTCAGCAGCTCTTGCAGTCGAAGATCATCGGCTGTTCCTTGTTTGCAGCTTTGGTAGCTTTTATTTAACTCGGATAGGAGTTGGTAAGCTTCAGTGATGAGTATTTTGTCTTCCATATGAGCATCCTCCTTGCTCTGATGTATTCTTGCCTATAGTATAGCACTAAACAGAAAATATGTCATAGTAAATATGTTAAAAAGGAGATTTTAATATCAAAGTTTGGAAGGCTGACTTGTAGCCTTTTCATGGTATAATCAAGTGAGTAAATCTTTATGGAGGAAATATGAAGTTAAACATTCAAGAAATCCGTAAGCAGCCTGAAGGCCTACATTTTGAACAAGCTTTAGACCTGGCATCAGACTTACGTAACCGTAATCAAGAAATTTTAGATGTCAAAGATATCCTTGCAGTGGGGAAGGTGCAGTACGAAGACCGTCTGTATTTCTTAGACTATCAGTTGTCATATACCATTGTTCTTGCTTCCAGCCGTAGTATGGAGCCAGTTGAGTTGGCTGAGTCTTATCCAGTCACAGAAGTTTTCATGGAAGGGGCGACCAACCAACTGGACCAGGAAGTTCTAGATGATGATTTGGTCTTGCCTATCGAAAATGGAGAAATCGACCTTGCTGAGAGCGTAGCAGATAATATCTTGCTCAATATCCCAATCAAGGTCTTGACGGCAGAAGAAGAGGCGGGCCAAGGTTTTGTGTCAGGAAATGACTGGCAAATCATGACTGAAGATGAATACCAAGCTCAACAAGCAGTCAAGAAAGAAGAAAACAGTCCATTTGCTGGCTTGCAAGGACTGTTTGATGGAGACGAGTAGATGGTTTTATCCAAGAAACGTGCCCGTCATGTCATTGAGGAAATCATTGCCCTTTTTCCAGATGCTAAGCCTAGTCTTGATTTTCGCAATCATTTTGAACTCTTGGTTGCAGTGATGTTGTCAGCTCAGACCACAGATGCAGCGGTAAATAAGGCCACGCCAGGGCTCTTTGCTGCTTTTCCAACGCCGCAAGCCATGTCTGTAGCGACAGAGAGTGAAATTGCTTCACACATTTCTCGCCTGGGACTTTATCGTAATAAAGCCAAGTTTCTAAAAAAATGTGCCCAGCAGCTCTTGGAAGATTTTGACGGGCAAGTACCTCAGACTCGAGAGAAATTAGAAAGCCTAGCAGGTGTTGGTCGTAAAACAGCAAATGTCGTCATGAGTGTGGGGTTTGGGATTCCTGCTTTTGCAGTGGACACCCATGTTGAGCGTATCTGCAAGCATCATGATATTGTCAAGAAATCGGCTACACCCCTCGAAGTAGAAAAACGTGTCATGGACATTCTGCCACCAGAGAAATGGTTGGCAGCCCACCAAGCCATGATTTACTTTGGACGGGCTATCTGTCATCCAAAAAATCCAGAATGCGATCACTATCCTCAATTATATGATTTTAGTTCGTTATAAGTAAAAATAATGAATGTTTTTACTTGATTTGAACGGGTCTTTGTGATATAGTAATGACAATAAAATATTCCTTTAAACCTGTCCCGTGAGGCAGACAAGGAGCTAGATTAAGTAGAAGGGTGAAGTCTATACTGTTTGCAGTAGGGCTCGCTTGGCTATACATTCTGAAGTCTCCTTGTTAAGGAGACTTTTCTTTTTGGAGGTTTGTCATGAAGGCAAAAGAAGTTGTAGACGAATTGACCGTCAAACGCGCGATTACTCGAATTACTTACGAGATTATTGAGCGAAACAAAGATTTGAACAAAATCGTTTTGGCCGGTATTAAAACGCGAGGTGTCTTTATCGCTCGCCGTATCCAAGAACGTTTGGAACAGTTAGAATCTCTTTCAGTTCCAGTGGTAGAGCTGGACACCAAGCCTTTCCGTGATGATGTTAAAAGTGGTGAAGATACTTCTTTAATCTCTGTTGATGTGACAGATCGGGAAGTCATCTTGGTGGACGATGTGCTCTATACAGGTCGTACCATTCGTGCAGCTATTGACAACGTCGTCAGCCATGGTCGCCCTGCTCGTGTGAGTTTAGCAGTTCTAGTGGATCGCGGACATAGAGAGCTTCCAATCCGTCCAGACTATGTTGGGAAAAATATTCCAACTAGTCGCTCTGAAGAGATCATTGTAGAGATGGCAGAACTAGATGGACAAGATAGAGTTCTTATTACCGAAGAAGCATAGATAGCAAAAAGGAGTTAACCATGTCAGAAAATCAACAAGCTTTGCAACATGTGGTCTCTATGGAAGACCTTACTGTAGATCAGGTCATGAAATTGATCAAACGAGGAATCGAATTTAAGAATGGAGCGCAGACTTCCTACCAAGACCAGCATATCGTTTCCAACCTTTTCTTTGAAAGTTCGACTCGTACGCACAAGTCCTTTGAAGTGGCAGAGATTAAGCTGGGACTGAATCTACTGGATTTCGATGTGAAGACGAGCTCAGTCAACAAGGGTGAAACACTCTATGACACAATCTTGACACTGTCTGCACTTGGAGTGGATGCCTGTGTTATCCGTCACCCAGAAGTCGACTACTACAGAGAGTTGATTGCCAGTCCAACCATTACAACTTCCATTATTAATGGTGGAGATGGTTCAGGACAACATCCAAGTCAGAGCTTGCTTGATTTGATGACAATATATGAAGAATTTGGCCATTTTGAGGGACTTAAGGTCGCTATCGCTGGTGATCTGGACCACTCACGTGTTGCCAAATCCAATATGCAGATTTTGAAACGTTTGGGTGCAGAGCTTTACTTTGCAGGTCCTGAGGAATGGAGAAGTCAGGAATTCGCAGACTATGGTCAGTTTGTAAGCATTGACGAGATTATTGATCAGGTGGATGTCATGATGTTCCTTCGCGTCCAGCATGAACGTCATGATAGTGGAGTGGTCTTTTCAAAAGAAGGCTACCATGCCCAACATGGTTTGACGCAAGAGCGTTATGATCGCTTGAAAGAAAAAGCAATTCTCATGCACCCTGCCCCAGTCAACCGTGATGTCGAAATCGCAGACCATTTAGTTGAAGCGCCAAAATCACGCATTGTCCAACAAATGACCAATGGTGTATTTGTCAGAATGGCAATTTTAGAATCTGTTCTGGCATACAGAAAAGCAAAATAAACACAAGACGTTAAAAGACGCCAGAGAGCGTCCACGAGAGGTGACTATATGACAAAACGACTTCTAGTATTAGAAGATGGCACAGTTTTTGAAGGGAAGGCCTTCGGAGCAGATATTGATGTAACAGGTGAAATCGTCTTTAATACAGGGATGACCGGCTATCAAGAATCTATTACAGACCAGTCTTATAATGGACAAATCTTGACTTTCACATACCCATTGGTGGGAAACTATGGGATTAACCGTGATGACTACGAATCCATCAGTCCTACCTGTAAGGGAGTAGTAGTTTTTGAAGAAGCGCGTAGAGCCAGCAACTGGCGCAATCAAATGACCTTGGACGAATTCTTGAAAGCCAAGAAAATCCCTGGTATCTCAGGAATTGATACTCGTGCGCTTACAAAGATTATCCGTAAGCATGGTACTATGAGGGCAACCCTTACGCATGTTGGCGATACCATGGACCATATTGCAGACCAGCTCCAAGCAACAGTCTTGCCGACAGATAATATCAAGCAAGTCTCTACTAAGACAGCTTATCCTGCTCCTGGAGTTGGATTGAGTGTCGTTCTGGTAGACTTTGGTCTCAAACACTCCATCTTACGTGAACTTTCGAAACGGAATTGTAACGTGACCGTGGTTCCATACACAACCACAGCAGAAGAAATTCTCCATCTCAACCCTGACGGCGTCATGTTGTCAAACGGTCCAGGAAACCCAGAAGATGTTCCCCAGGCTCTCGATATGATTCGTGGTGTGCAAGGGAAGATTCCAATCTTTGGTATCTGTATGGGGCATCAACTCTTTGCCATGGCAAATGGCGCTAAGACCTACAAGATGAAGTTTGGTCACCGTGGATTTAACCACGCGGTACGTGAAATCGCAACAGGACGTGTAGACTTTACCAGCCAAAACCATGGTTATGCAGTCAGCCGTGAGGACTTGCCAGAGCATTTGATCATCACCCACGAAGAAATCAATGACAAGTCAGTTGAAGGAGTTCGTCACAGATACCAACCAGGTTTTTCTGTACAATTCCACCCAGACGCAGCTCCCGGGCCACACGACGCTAGCTACCTCTTTGACGAATTTATCGAGATGATGGAAGCTTTTAAACAAGCAAACTAAGAACGAGTAAAAGCTCGTCGGAGAATTTATGTAACTGAACACGGACGGAAAGCTCGGAATTTAGAGAAACCAACTTGGATTGTCAATCCTTCCTTGGTTTCCTAAAATTCAATCGCCTTCTATTCGTCCTTTGTATCTTATTTAATGGCAACCAGAAAGTTGCCGAATAGAAAGGCAGGTCGTTTCTTTTAGTCGCTATCAGGCGAACTAAAAACTCCCTGCACTAGATTTTTTATCGAAAAATATCGTTTCTCTAAAAAATCGTCGGAGAATTTATTTAATGGCAACCCGAGAGTTGCCGAATAGAAAGGAGAAGATACATTGTTCGCGGAAGTGAACACGCCCTAAGAACTGTGTGAAAAAGATAAACATCGTCTTGACGCTAAAGGCGTCTGCACCGAGTTTCCTATTTTCACTATGTTCTTTACGGGCTTTGTATCATAAACTATGCCTAAACGTACTGATATTCAAAAAATTATGGTGATTGGTTCTGGTCCGATTATTATTGGTCAGGCTGCTGAGTTTGACTACGCTGGGACCCAGGCCTGCTTGTCTTTGAAAGAGGAAGGTTATGAGGTTGTCTTGGTGAACTCAAACCCTGCAACCATTATGACGGATAAGGAGATTGCGGATAAGGTCTACATCGAACCGATTACACTTGAGTTTGTGACACGTATTCTCCGTAAGGAACGTCCGGATGCTTTGCTTCCAACTCTTGGAGGTCAGACAGGGCTTAATATGGCCATGGAATTGTCTAAAAATGGTATCCTAGATGAGCTTGGAGTAGAGCTTCTAGGTACTAAATTGTCTGCCATCGACCAAGCAGAGGACCGTGACCTCTTTAAACAATTGATGGAAGAGCTTGAGCAGCCAATCCCTGAATCTGAAATTGTCAACACAGTGGAAGAAGCTGTTGCCTTTGCGGCGTCAATCGGCTATCCTGTTATCGTTCGTCCAGCTTTCACACTTGGTGGTACTGGTGGTGGTATGTGTGCCAACGAGGAAGAATTGCGTGAAATCGCTGAAAATGGGTTGAAACTGTCACCTGTTACCCAATGTTTGATTGAACGTTCAATCGCAGGTTTCAAGGAAATCGAGTACGAAGTGATGCGCGACTCAGCTGACAATGCCCTCGTTGTTTGTAACATGGAAAACTTTGACCCAGTTGGGATTCATACAGGGGATTCTATCGTATTTGCTCCTGCGCAAACCATGTCAGACTATGAAAACCAAATGCTACGTGACGCGAGCTTGAGCATTATCCGCGCTCTCAAGATTGAAGGTGGATGTAACGTTCAGCTGGCCCTTGATCCGCACAGTTTTAAATACTATGTTATCGAAGTAAACCCGCGTGTATCACGTTCGTCAGCCCTTGCTTCTAAGGCGACGGGTTATCCGATTGCCAAATTGGCTGCCAAGATTGCCGTTGGTTTGACTCTGGATGAGGTCATCAACCCAGTTACAGGTTCAACTTATGCTATGTTTGAACCAGCTCTTGACTACGTCGTTGCCAAGATTCCACGTTTCCCATTTGACAAGTTTGAAAAAGGTGAGCGTCGTCTTGGAACTCAGATGAAGGCAACTGGAGAAGTTATGGCCATTGGACGCAACATCGAAGAGTCACTTCTTAAAGCTTGTCGTTCACTTGAAATTGGGGTTCACCACAATGAAATGCCGGAGCTTGCAGATGTTTCAGATGATGCCTTGATTGAAAAAGTTGTCAAAGCCCAAGATGATCGTCTCTTCTACGTATCAGAAGCCATTCGCCGTGGTTACACTCCAGAAGAAATTGCTGAATTGACCAAGATTGATATCTTCTATTTGGATAAACTCTTGCATATCTTTGAAATTGAGCAAGAATTAGGTGCCCATCCACAAGATCTAGAAGTCTTGAAAACAGCTAAACTCAATGGATTTTCAGACCGCAAGATTGCTGAACTCTGGAAAACGACAGCTGAGCAAGTTCGCCAACTTCGCTTGGAAAACAAGATTGTCCCAGTTTACAAGATGGTCGATACCTGTGCGGCGGAGTTTGACTCTGAAACACCATATTTCTATTCAACCTATGGTTGGGAAAATGAGTCTATTAAGTCTGATAAGGAATCTGTCCTAGTCCTAGGTTCAGGTCCAATCCGCATCGGACAAGGGGTTGAGTTTGACTACGCAACTGTTCACTCTGTTAAGGCTATTCAGGCTGCTGGTTATGAAGCCATCATCATGAATTCAAACCCAGAGACCGTTTCAACCGACTTCTCGGTATCTGACAAGCTCTACTTTGAGCCATTAACTTTTGAAGATGTCATGAATGTTATCGATTTGGAGCAACCAAAAGGCGTTATCGTGCAGTTCGGTGGTCAAACAGCCATCAACCTTGCAGAGCCTTTGGCAAAAGCAGGTATGACCATTCTTGGTACACAAGTCGCTGACTTAGACTGTGCCGAAGACCGTGACCTCTTCGAGCAAGCCCTTAAAGACTTGGATATTCCACAACCACCAGGCCAAACAGCAACTAATGAAGAAGAAGCGGTGCTTGCTGCTCGCAAGATTGGCTTCCCAGTCCTCGTTCGTCCATCTTATGTCTTGGGTGGACGTGCTATGGAAATCGTTGAAAACGAAGAAGACCTTCGTTCTTACATGCGTACGGCTGTTAAGGCCAGTCCAGACCATCCAGTGCTTGTTGACTCTTACATCGTTGGGCAAGAGTGTGAAGTTGATGCCATCTCAGACGGAGAAAATGTCCTTATCCCTGGTATCATGGAACATATCGAACGTGCTGGTGTCCACTCAGGTGACTCAATGGCCGTTTACCCGCCACAAACCTTGTCGCAAAAGGTTCAGGAAACCATTGCAGACTACACCAAACGCCTAGCAATTGGTCTTAACTGTCTTGGTATGATGAACATCCAGTTTGTTATTAAGGATGAGAAAGTCTATGTTATTGAGGTCAATCCACGTGCCAGCCGTACGGTGCCATTCCTTTCTAAGGTAACTAATATTCCTATGGCTCAAGTAGCGACTAAGCTCATTCTTGGGCAAAGTCTTGAAGAACTTGGTTACCAAGATGGACTTTACCCTGAAAGCACTCGCGTTCATATCAAGGCTCCAGTCTTCTCCTTCACCAAGTTAGCTAAGGTAGATAGCTTACTTGGTCCTGAAATGAAGTCAACAGGTGAAGTCATGGGCTCTGATGCTACTCTAGAAAAAGCTCTCTACAAGGCTTTTGAAGCTTCTTACCTGCACTTGCCAACCTTTGGGAATGTGGTCTTTACCATCGCTGATGATGCCAAAGATGAAGCCTTGGACTTGGCTCGTCGTTTCCAAAATATCGGCTACGGTATCCTCGCGACAGAAGGGACAGCAGCCTTCTTTGCCAGTCATGGACTGCAAGCTCAACCTGTTGGTAAGATTGGTGACGATGAACAGGATATCCCAAGCTTTGTTCGCAAAGGAAAAGTCCAAGCGATTATCAATACTGTCGGAACCAAACGAACTGCTGACGAAGATGGTGAGCAAATCCGCCGTTCAGCCATTGAACACGGTGTGCCACTCTTTACAGCACTGGACACAGCAAATGCCATGCTCAAGGTGTTAGAAAGCCGTAGTTTTGTCACAGAAGCGATTTAACCAAGAAAAAAGAGAAGACTCCAAGTCTTCTCTTTTTTGATGGGAGTATAAAAACAATAAGGAATTTCTTGACAAAGACAATGAAGGGGTTTACAATGTTCTAAAAGAAGCAAGGAGGACCTAAAGATGATTATTTCAACTACGGGGATTGAAGGAAAGAAAATCCTAGAATACAAAGGAATTGTCTTTGGCGAAGTGGTTGCTGGGGTTAATATGTTCAAAGATATGGCAGCTGGTTTCCGTAATATTTTTGGCGGTCGTGCTAGTAGTTATGAAGGCGAATTAACCCAAGCGAGAGAAGATGCTCTAGCAGAAATGATGGCGCGTGCGAGTGAACGTGGCGCAAATGCTATCATTGGGGTTAAGATGGACTATGAAACTCTGGGAGCAGAGAATGGTATGCTGATGGTTACCTGTAGTGGAACAGCAGTGGTGCTTGAGCCTTGATTTGAAGAAAGAAAAAAGAACAGTCGAAGCTGTTCTTTTTATTCTTATTTGAGACCGTATTTTTTGTTGAAACGATCCACGCGTCCATCTGCTTGAGTGAACTTTTGACGTCCAGTGTAGAATGGGTGTGAGTCTGATGAAATTTCCACACGGATCAATGGGTAAGTTTCGCCTTCGAACTCAACAGTTTCGTTAGAGCGCTTTGTTGAACCGCTAAGGAATTTGTAACCAGTAGTTGTGTCCATGAAGACAACTGGGCGATATTCTGGATGGATATCTTTTTTCATTTTGCAATATTTCCTTTCTGCCATGGTCTCTTTGCGAGCCATAGATTGTTACCTTACTAGTCTATCAGATTCTGGTAAGTTTGGCAAGTCTTTTCCCTGATTTTATTAAAAATATCGATAAAAATCACCCCAGTTTTTACTGAGGTGATAGGGAGAAGAATTATTGGTCCGCCTGACTTGTATCTTTTTGTTCTTCTTTCTCTTCGTTTTTAAATTCAGTTGATTCTTCTTCAGCTGTTTCTTTTACTGTTTCACTTTCTTCAACAGTCTTATTTTCAGTATTTTCTTCTTCAGCTAGTTCAGTTTCAACTGGTTCTTCTTTAACAGGTTCTTTATTTTCCGTTTCAGCTTCGACATGAGCTGGTTCTGTAGCTTCTTCTTTTTGCTCAGTTTCCTCTTGTGTGGTCTCTGTTTTTTCAGCTGTAGATTCTTCTTTTTTATGTTCTTGAGTTTCTTTTTTGATTTCCTCTACTGCAGTTTTTACGGTAGTACTTGTTACGCGTCCGACTGTTTGAGCAAAATCTTTTCCTGATTCAGCTAATTCTGCTAATGAGTCTTTTGTGATTTTACCACCTGACATTGCCAAGAGACCAGTCACTACAAGGGCAATACTAGCAAGAAGGGAAAGAATCAAACCAAAACCGATTGAAACGCCGTATCCACCAATATGAGTTACATACTTGTTTATGCTGAATAAATTAACAAGAGTGACGAGAGTAGAAATTGCACCTGTAACAATGACACCAATGGCAAAACCTTTAGGCATTGGTTTATTGACATTATTCAAGCATGTGAGAACAATAGAGACAATAGCCGCGATGATAACAAACCAGCCATCTCCGTTAAAACCGTGCACACTATAGGAGCCAAAAGCACCTGCATTCAAACTAGCCCAGGGTAAGAGTGAACCTAGAATGGCTACTCCAGCAGAAATAAGAATAAACAAACGATTTTTTTCCATAATAAGTCTCCTTTTCTTTTCTTTGGTTTATTATACCACAAAGTGAGTTACAAAGAAACCGTATATTTTCAAGAAAAAAGAATGGAAAAAGGCTAAGAATGAATCTTAGCCTTGATTTGTTCTTGCGACTTCTTGAAGCTTCCCGTATATTTGTTCATTTTCCTCTAAACTATAAGAATTAGCTCCACTTGCTAACGGATGGCCACCGCCGTCATGTTCCTTGGCGACCTGATTGATTGGATGAATTTTACTACGTAAACGAATGCGGTAATGTCCGTCAGCTTGCTCGACAAAAATCCCCCAGAGACTGACACTGTCAATTCTTCCTGGTGCTCCGACAATTGCCGCTGTTTCAGCATCCGTAACCTTATATTTTTTCAAGATGTCTTGAGTAAGTAGAACCCGTGCAGCTCCATTCTCATCAACTTCTAAATGATCATAGACATACCCTTGCAATTTTGCAATCTTGAAGCTCATGGTATCCATTTGACGAGACAATCCAGCAAAGTCAAAATCAATTTCTCGGAGCTGGCCAGCTATTCTAAAGGTACGGGCACTAGTTGACGGGTAGAGAAAACGCCCTGTGTCCCCGACAATTCCTGCATAGAGAAGTCGTGCAGCTTCACTAGACAAAGCTAGCTGATTTTCTTGAGCAAATAATGCAATCATCTCACTGGCACTGCTTGAACTTGTATCCACCCAAGATAGGTCACCATAAATATCATCATTTGGATGGTGATCGATTTTGATGGTGAAAGCAGCTTGTTCGTAGCGTTTATCATCGATACGAGGACGATTCGCTGTATCACAAATAATAGCAAGAGCTCCTTGGTAGTCACTGTCTTGTACAGTATCCATTTCCGCCATCCAGGTTAGAGTTGGTTCGTTATAACCGACTGCTTTGATGGTCTTTTCTGGAAAATGGTGTGTGAGAAGAGCTTTCAAGCCCACTTGACTCCCTAAGGCATCTGGATCTGGTTTCATATGACGGTGAATGATAATGGTATCGTATTCTTTGATTTTCTCTAATATTTGCTGGCAAATTTCCATAAATAACCTCAATTCTTTCTCATTTCATTGTAGCACAAGAATTTTTATTTTTAAAATGAAAAAGATATGATATAATGGAGAAAGATAAATTGAGGAGGACGATATGGCATTAGCAAAAATTGTATTTGCCAGTATGACCGGTAATACCGAAGAAATTGCAGATATTGTAGCAGACAAATTGCGTGACTTGGGCTTGGATGTCGATGTGGATGAATGTACGACTGTTGACGCTTCAGACTTCTTGGAGGCAGACATCGCAATCGTTGCGACTTATACTTATGGAGACGGAGAATTGCCAGATGAGATGATGGACTTCTACGAAGACCTAGCAGATCTCAACTTGAATGGCAAAATCTATGGAGTGGTCGGTTCAGGAGATACCTTCTATGACGAATTCTGTAAGGCTGTTGATGACTTTGATCGCGTATTTGTAGCGACAGGAGCAGAAAAAGGTTCAGAGTGTGTTAAAGTGGACCTCTCTGCCGAAGAAGAAGACATCGAACGCTTGGAACAATTCGCAGAAGAATTAGCTGCAAAAGTAGGATAAGAATCAAACTGCGCTGACTGGAAGAAGTCAGTGCGTTTTTTTATTAGTTATTTTGGGATTTTACTAGCCTATTTGGTAGCTTTTTGATACAATAATTCAAATAAAGGAGGAGACTGTATGAACTTAGATATGATTCGGCAAGAAATTGATCAAATCGACGACCAAATCGTCAAGCTCCTAGAAGAACGGATGCACTTAGTTGAAGGGGTTGTCGCTTATAAGAAAGCATCTGGTAAGCCAATCTTAGATTCTAAGAGAGAAGAAGTTATTTTTGAAAAAGTCAAAAATCGAGTAGAAGATAAGCGCTATCAGGAAACCATCGTTGCGACTTTTTCAGACATTCTCAAACGTTCGCGTGATTATCAGGATCAAAGCATCAAATGAAAAAAGAACAATTCTATCCGCTAGAGATTTTTCTGGCTGCCATGTTGGGAGGCCTTGTCCGCTACTTGGTTTCCACTTGGTTACCAGCCAGTCCAGACTTTCCTTGGGGCATCCTCCTTGTCAACTATCTGGGAATTTTCTGCTTGGTCTATCTGGTGAAAGGCTATCTGGTCTATAAGGGAACCAGTAAAGGCTTGGTTTTGGCGCTGGGTACAGGATTTTGTGGTGGCTTGACAACTTTTTCTAGCCTAATGCTTGATGCCGTGAAACTGCTTGATACCGGGCGTTATCTTAGTTTAGGCATCTACTTATTTTTGAGCATTGGTGGAGGTCTACTCTTGGCTTATTGTTTAGGGAGGAAGAAATGGTAATCGTTTATCTTGCAATCGCCTGCGGGTTTGGAGCCCTAGTGCGCTATTTCTTTTCCCGATACAATCAAGCTTCTAAATTGCCACTAGGAACTCTCATAGCCAATCTTCTAGGCTGTTTTTTAATTGGCTTGCTCTACAATCATGTGGAGTCCAAGGAAGCCTATGCCATCCTAGCGACAGGTTTTTGTGGTGGCTTGACGACCTTTTCAACCCTGAATGATGAGCTGCAAAGACTAATCAGTGACAAGAAGGTATTTTATAGCTATTTTCTCTTAACTTACATAGGCGGTTTTCTAGCGATTTTTTTAGGAATTCTGCTATAAATTTCTTTACTTTTAGGTGGAAATTTGGTAAACTGTATCTTGTGTGTAATGGACGCACAAAAATACAGTTTATCCGCTGAGGAAGGTTCCTCAAGATTGACAAAGATAGGAGAATAAAATGAATCCATTAATCCAAAGCTTGACTGAAGGTCAACTTCGTACAGATATCCCATCATTCCGTCCTGGTGACACTGTTCGTGTACACGCGAAAGTTGTCGAAGGTAACCGTGAACGTATCCAGATTTTTGAGGGTGTTGTGATCGCACGTAAAGGTGCTGGTATCTCAGAAAACTACACAGTTCGTAAAATCTCTAACGGTGTAGGTGTTGAGCGTATCTTCCCAATCCACACTCCACGTGTTGAAAAGATCGAAGTTGTTCGTTACGGTAAAGTACGTCGTGCGAAATTGTACTACTTGCGTGCACTTCAAGGTAAAGCAGCTCGTATCAAAGAAATCCGTCGTTAATTCGACTAAAAAACTCTGCTCATCAGCAGAGTTTTTCTCTAGCTCCCTTAGTTCAATGGATATAACAACTCCCTCCTAAGGAGTAGTTGCAGGTTCGATTCCTGCAGGGGGCAGTAATTCAATCAAAAAGCACTGAATGATCAGTGTTTTTTTGTCTTAAAATAGAAACCATTTCAGATGAAAATGGAGGTGTGGTATAATAGGAGAAAGTATCAGTGCTTATTTGAAGGGGAATTTCTCTCCTTATTATGAGTATTAGGATTTAGTTTTCTGAGAAAAATAATGATGTTTGAGTAAAGAAGGAAATGGAGTGAAAATTTCTGGAACAAGCGGTAACATTACTTTTGATTATGAAAATGGTTATGTTTTAAAAGCAGAGGGAGAGTTGTTGACTGATGGTAGCTTTATTGTATATAGGTCAAGCATACAGAATTGGGAACCACCTTACAATCACATTCCTATCACACAGAACGAGATAGATAAACTTGTCGAGGAAGTGAACTCCATGATGACGGAGCAAACAATTCAGATCGAATTTATCTGAGATAGAGTAGGAGAAGGGTGATGAAAATTGATTACAGTGAACAGATGCTCACCTGAGAGTGGGAAGGTAGTGATCTAAAGATAGAACTACCAGATATCATTCATGCGGAATATCATAAAGATGAGAACATAGTGATGGTTTATAGTGGGGAAAATCTTATTAACAAAATCATTTTCTACTTTAGTTTAGAAGGAAAATTGTTAGGGCAACAAAATGTAGAGGAAGGAAGTCTAGAGTGGCATTATAAGGGCCAACATCAGATTGGTTTTCATCATTTACATCATCTTCGATTTAGTCCTAAATATCAGCGTATCTTCAGTATATTTCGCTCATCAAGCAATTTAGACGAACCATCAGAATTAGAGATTTATAATTTAGAAGGTGAAAAAATCTACGAAATTGAATCTCCTGCAGGATTTACAATGCTGTATATTTCTGAAATAAGTAAAGAAAAACTGAGAATTGCATGTGAAGCTCTTAAAGAAAATTGTTTTGATAAATCTGGTCGAAGAAATTTCTATTTTAATTTGGATTTAGAAACTAGAAAATGGGTAAAAGATGGCGTAGCCTATTGAGGAAGAGAAATGGAAACCTGATTCTTACGATATTCTGGTTGAGAGAAGAACTTGCGCTAGGAGAATACAAATGAAACCAACAAAACTACAATGTGAAGATGTTATCCAGTTTGAAGAGGTAAAAGGCTACGGTCAGCATATATGGAGAGATGGTAATAATCTTTATTACGTTACCGAGGAGGGAGGAATTGCCCCTCAGCGAGTGGTTTATGAATTACCAAATGAGTTATTTGCCTTACTAGAGAGTGGGGAGAGAACGGAGTTAGAAGTATTAAGTAAACTTCAGATCGATCGTTGGCCACCGACGGAAGAGGAAAAGAAAGCTAGTGAGAAACGATTCATAGAAGAGAGCCCTACATCTTTAATTGATTTACCTGAAACTAGAGATTTATTTACTAAAGAAGAACTTGAAAAATTAATTCCGATTGCTGAGCAAATGTGGATTGACTGGAGAGGTAAGCTTCCAGGTGATTATGTGTCACCACTTAAGTAAAAGAGATATATAATGAAACTGAGTTCCCGATATTAGAGAGCTCTAATCCAGTTCACTGAAGCTATGAAAAAGCTTGTATCATTTGATTATGGTTAGAAAGGGAGTGAAAATGGAAGAAAAGAATAAACATTATAAAGGACTAGTTCATCTAGGAGAGTTTAAAAACAAATTGGTTTACTATGACCTAAAAGTAAGGAAACTGTATTTTTCGATTCCAGAAAGAACCTCTAAGTATCAACAGTACGTTATACTTTCCCTGATATTACTAGTTCTTCCATTTATTAGATTCCTGAATGGTCTGACAATTTTCAGTATAGCTGAGCACAAGTATCTTTATTTGATTTTATTCTCTTGTCTTTCCTTACTTTTCGGGAAATTGCTAGATGTCTATTTTAAGAAAGATTTGGATTTGTATCCGGCTCTATTTACAGATTTGGAGTATTTAGAATTCCTAGAGGTAGTAAAGAAAAGTGGAGCTGTTGTTTCTTCCGTATTTCGTGGTAGCTTTATTAGTTTGTTAGTATCTTTAGTCGTCTTCCTGTTATATCCTAGTTTTTTGCCATTATTTTTCCACTCGATGCTTTTGTTTATTCTCTATTTGTGTTTAGCCAATAAATTGCACAAGCGAAAGAAGGTCATGGAGAAATTGATAAGAAATGCGCGCACCAACTAGATCTTTTTTGCCTATGATAAAGAAGAATTAAAAAAGTAAAGGAAGTTGATTTATATGACAACAGAAATGCTGCAATACAAAAATTGTAGGATATTAAAAGACAACAATGATTATGAGATTCTGTGGAGTAGAGGGAAAGAAGTGCTGAATTTTCCCATTAGCCAGGAATTAGCAGAACGTGTTTCAAAATCAGAAAAAGATTCTTTAGAAGTAATGTTTTATTGTGAACATCATCGTTGGCCTAAAGCAGATGAGTTAGAAGATTATAATCAATCGGATACGATTGTACATAAAGGTGATGGCTTTTCTGTATATGAAACAAATGGATATTACGAAATTAGCTTCTTTAAAGAAATTGGAGGAGTCATGGGGCCAGAAGTTCGCTATCCTATTTCTAAAGAACTAATGGATAAAGCATTTGAATCTTCTAGGGGAGCATACGAAGTCATGGTTTATGCTGAAACAGGGCGCTGGCCTTTATGGTAAAGTATATTACATCATAAGAACAGCCCCAAAATAGGGAACAACTAATCAGTAGATATTTGGTAAAAGACAAAGGAGATAAGAATGGAGTCAATTTATGTAAGTCAAAAAGATATGTTGGAAATTTGTCAAGATGGTGATAAGTATTTCTTGCGTTATCCAACTTTTAATATTACCATGCCAGAAGTAGTTCAAGAAATCCCAAAAGAAGCTGCAGATAGTTACATGTCGGGAGAACATACTGGTAAAGAGTTGATGAATTATGCAGATTATGGTTTTTGGAAATCTAAAAAACAGTATACACAAGATGAGTCTGGTAAGCTCTTCATCGAAAATCATCCTTCTTTTATTTTAAAAAACTCAGGAAATACTCGTCGTCTTTTTACAGCAGAGGAATTTAGACAAATTGTCACCCAAGCAATTGTTTCAGAACTGGAACCTAACGAACTTGATGCAATTGGTATAGTTGATAATCATTTAGAGTTACTGCTTGTTGATCCAGTCGGCTGGGAGGAAGAGATAGAAGCAGTCCATCTGGAAATTCTGCAAGAAAAAATGAATAATTACATTCACTTCCTCGAAAGCAAACAGTATGTGGAACGATATGGTGATAAGTTTGACAAAAAAGTCATCCATATCACATTCCAGTATTCTCCATCTGATAACGGTTTAGCCTTTCTCGCAGCTGTTCAGAAGGTGTTACAACCCACAGATATGAGTTTAAAGATAGAATTGCCAGAGTAATAAAGAGAGCGAAATCCGCTCTTTTTTTGTGGTATAATGGGACAAGGACATTTTCTTTGTTTTTCTGTTTGGCAACCATTTCAAAACAGATTCAAAAGATGGCGAATGGTCTAAATCAGATTAAAGGAAAAGTTAAAAGTATTTCGAACAGAAATATGGCAAATAAGGAGGAGAAAAATGAAGAAAGTACTACTAATAGTCGGATCTGTCCTGTTGGGTGTTCTGCTTCTATGGGGTTATCATAGTTATCAACAATCAGAGCAGGATAAACAAGAACGCCAACAATCAGAGCAGGCCAAGCAAGAACGTCAAAAATATGAAAATATGGGTTACTATACAGGAAAATGGGAAATTGATTCTTATGAATTTTTAGAAGATGGCAGGGGAGTGGCCGTGCATTGGAAGTCATTAAACCCTGACGAAGATAGACTATTTCAAAAATATAATCCTCTTTTTGGAGATAGCTTTGCAAGAACTAATGGCGCTTCTAATCAAAGGTATATTACTCGATTAAATATTAAAGTACAATCTGGTAACTTAGCTAGGAATCGACCCCAAGATGAATCTGACGGATACTTTACTCTTTCTATCTATCGAATACGGGATAGACGATTGGAGGAATCGAAAGTAGACCTCTATCAGTTGGTAGGAGACTACAATGAAAATTATTTTCCAGTATCAATAGGTGCTATTGTAGAAATAAATGGGAAAGATTATCTCCCTATAGCTGTTCATAATCCAGATTGGTATATTACTAAGAGAAAGCAGTTATGGTTAAATTTAGAAACCAAGCAAATTGATTGGGAAGACACAAAAATACAACAGTATCCTGAAACTCCTTCGGTAGATCTAGGTTCTTCAAAAGAGAAATTGATAGAGATGACTATCTTACAAACTTACTATGATAGTCTTCGCCAAAATCAACTTTCCTTTCATCAAGATGTATTGAAGGGAAGTGTTTTGGAGACAGCTCATCCTAAAGTTTATCAGTTATTAAGTGAGAAAGATTCACAGTTTTTCCTTTTGATTGATTCTAAGTATGATTATGATAGGGTTTATGGGGATGTTTCACAGTTTCTTGATTTGTATCAGCTTTTTGTCCCAGCAAATACGAATCTTTACGAAGGGCTTACGATTCCAGCCGAACTCAGTAAGGATGATCAAGAGCATTCAGTCAATAGCAAAGAAGAATTTGATTTGTATTACGATGTTGCCAAAGACCGTGAGTTGAACAAACAACGTCGAATACTGGTTGAAAAAGGAGAATAAGAGGATGATTATCTCTATCCTTTCAAAGTCAAATAAAGGAGGATTCTTACCAAATGAAATACCTAAAGACTCTCAGCTTCCGAACTAAGGTGTTTGTGGGCTTGCTTCTAGTTTCTTTGGTGGGCTATGGTGTCTATTCTTATACCTGGCCCATATATGTCCAATGGCAGGAAGACCATGAGGTATTGATAGTTAAAACAGAGGTGGAGCGCATTGAAACCTTTGGTTCCCAGAACCGTTATGTTTATTATAAAATGAAGGAGCCTATGATTCCAGTTGTTTTATCCAATCATTTTGTTATAAGTAATGCAAAGTTTGTTGGGAGGAGCGAGAGTAATCTGGTGGAATTAACGCTAGATGTTTATGATCTCAATCATTTAGAGAACCCACCAAAGACGATTGATGTAGTCAAACTAATCCAAACCTATGACCAAAATTATAGAGTGGATTTTTATGAGAAAAGAGGCTACACTGATAACGGGAAAGATTATTTAGTTTTTTCTTTGACGAATAAGCAAAATAGAGAAGATAAGAAGGAGGTTGCTTTGGATGTAGCTTCCGAACAGATAGTACCGGCTCTACCCGAGGTTAAAACAGATTCCAAACGATTTGCCTTCTCTTTTACTTATACTAATTTGGATGATATAGCTACTGAATACGGCCTTATCCCCATTTATTATTTATACTACCGTAATGATTCAAAAGTGAGAGAAGATACTAATATAAACTTTATTAGGGATTACCCTGAATATTATAAGGGCATGGAAGGGGCGGCTAAAATAGTAGTTAGAAAAGGTGACTATTCCGATCCGGAAGCTATTTTCCAAGATATGCGCCATTGGTTTGCGCCGGTCGGTCAGGATAAGCTAGATGTTGTTGGGATAGATCCTAAAACAAAGGAAGAGACTCCGCTCAACAGTTACCAAGAGTATCAGGAATGGTATGAGAAACACGTAAAATAGATTTGGAAGGGAATCCACCAGGGCTTGGAGACTGCCAAAAGTGTTGGCAAGAATGTTTCTGATTTTTTCAATGGCATTTCTATTCGATGCAATTCAATCACAAATTAGTTTAGTTCAATGGAAAAAATAGATAATGAATTAGTAAAAATTGACTGGATAACAAGGTCATGGCATCTGCAGATAATCTGATTTCGTATTTCAATTCTAGTTAGAATGGATTGATAGAAAGATGACTTTATCGAAGTAATTCTATTTAAAAAAAGAATATCGTTTATTCTCATTCTTATTGAAATTGTAAATTGTCAACAAAAGGAAGGTTCGACTTTCATGATTAAAAAAATAGCTTTAATCCTAATATCTTTTTTGACAATCCTGCTAATTTTTATTGGACCAGCTCAAGCAGACCTAGTGATACCAGATAGACCTTCTAATGGCATTTATGATCCAAACCATTATTTATCAGGGGTTGTTTCGGATAAATTACAAGAACTAAATAGCAAATCGGAAATTCAAATTGGCATTTATATTGTTGAGAGTCTAAATGGTGAATCTTTAGAAGAATTGTCAAATACTATAGCCAGATCTTGGAAAATCGGTTATTCGGATTCCAATAAGGGGGCATTGTTACTGATTGCTATAAAAGATAGAAAGTTTCGTATTGAAACCTCTAATAACCTATCTATTACATTGACTGATACAAAGGCTAAGAAAATATTAGATGCCTCTCGTGATAAGATGCGAGCAAAAGACTATGACGGAGCTGTTATTGATATAATACAAAATATTTCCAATCAAGAGTATAAATTAGCTGATGCACCTGTAGTAGAGAGGAATTATTTACTAGCATTCTTCAAAAAAGTATGGAATATATTCGGAGGTATTATTATCTGGGTTGGTATCATTTCTATTATTACATTTTTGATTTCTGCTGTTTGTTATATATCTGATTTTTTTATGTATGGATCTACTTCAAATAGAAAGAGAAAATCCAATAAAATGTATGAGGGTAATGATAAATTATTCCCTTATGATACTGCATTTTTTAATGATGGTTCATGGTCGCAAAAAGCACTAAGAGACTTCCGTAGTCAAAATAGAGGTAAGTATTCTGAGAAAAGTAGCAGTGACTCCTCATCGTCTTGGTCGGGTGACGATTGGTCTGGCGGTGGTTTTGATGGTGGAGGATCATCAAGTGATTGGTAATTTAGTATAGTTCATAGCAATTTACCTACCTAGATGAACGAACTTAATCACTTTAAAAAATGATGGGATAGAAAAACTATTGATTTGAAAAAACCGCTCTCCAGAGCGGTTTTCGTCTATTCTTATCTTTTTACAATACCCACGTTCGAATAGCATGGGCTACGCCAGATTCGTCATTTGTTTTGGTGATGTATTTGGCGATTTTTTTGAGTTCTGGATTTCCATTTTCCATAACAACGGGGTTTCCAACGACTTCGAGCATGGCGCGGTCATTTTCTTCGTCCCCGATTGCCATGGTTTCATCTGTGGTCAATCCGAGTTTTTCAGCTAGGTGAGTGATGGCTGAGCCCTTGTCTACATTCTTTTTAAGGAGTTCGAGGTAGAAAGGAGCAGATTTGTTGATGGAGTAGCGTTCGTAAAATTCTGCTGGGATTTTTTCAATAGCCGCGTCGAGAATTTCTGGTTCATCGATAAACATACACTTGACGATTTCCTTGTCAGCCATTTCTTCAGGTGTGCGGTAGAAGATAGGCATGCTGACGAGGGTTGATTCGTGCACCGTGTATTTTCCGATATTGCGATTGGCAGTATAGATACCGTCCTTGGTAATAGCGTGCATGTGGACACCGAGCTTGCGACTGAGGAATTCCATATCTAGATAATTCTCATAGGTCAAGGATTCGCTGATAATCTCATGGCCAGTAGCAGTTTCTTGGACAAGGGCACCGTTGAAGGTTACTACATAGTCACCCTCGTCTCTCAACTGCAAGTCGTCCAGAAGTTTGGCAACACCTGCAATGGGACGACCCGTTGCAATGACGATTTTGACACCGGCTTGTTTGGCATCTTGGATGGCAGAAAAGACTTCAGGAGTGATTTCCTTTTTACTGTTAACCAGGGTACCATCGATATCGACGGCGATTAGTTTAATACTCATATATTTCCTCTATTCGTTCTTATTTGGGGTAAAATGATCGTTCTCAATCAAGTGTAAAAATTGCTGGGTAATGCTTGCGAAGATACTGTTTTGGTCCAACATTTCTTTTGGGAAATAGAAACGATTATCTCCGTGGCGGCTACCAGCAAGGGATTGGACGATAGGGGACAGGCTAGAGAGTTCTGCCAGTTCTCCATTTTTCTGTAGAATCTCAATCTGTGTCCGCGGGTTTTCAGATTCGGGACGATAGATATCATAAGGAAGGTCAAAGTTCTTATGAATAGCAGTATAGTAGTCTGGATCAAATCCGATGTCTTCAACCAGTTGTCTCATGGTTGCGAGTTGGTCTTGGTCTTTTTCTGAAAAAGTAATGGATTTAAAGACCTTGCGGTTGACAAAGCGTTGCGACAAATCTGCGAGAATCTTGTCAGGACTGGTCATCCAGAGCTGGAAGTAGGTATTCATCACGCCGTCATCCAGAGCTAGATAGTCAGACAAGGTCACATTTTTTTCAAAGAAAGGAAGGAGATGTGGAGAGGTTCGTGCAAAGAAGTCCTTGTCCTCAGGATAGAGTTCCTTTGCACGCTTGAGAAGATTCTGTAGGAGAACTTCCATAGCGCGTGTTGCTGGGTGGAAATAAACCTGCATATACATCTGATAGCGACTGAGGACATAGTCTTCGATGGCATGCATGCCATTGCGCTGAAAGGCGATGCCATTTTCGACTGGGCGAATCACTCGGAGGATGCGAGTCAGGTCAAACTCCCCGTAAGATGCTCCTGTAAAATAGGAGTCGCGCAAGAGATAGTCCATGCGGTCTGCATCAATCTGACTAGAAATGAGCTGCACGACCTGCTTGTTAGGATAGGTATGGTCAATGACACTGGCTACCTTTTTGGGGAAATCAGGCGCTACTTGTAACAAGACTTGGTGAATCTCTGTCTCAGGACTTTGTATGATTTCCTGAGTAATGGCCTCATGATCTGTATCAAAGAGATGTTCAAAAGTATGCGAGTAGGCACCATGCCCGAGGTCATGAAGGAGTGCAGCGGTCATGGTCAAGAGAGATTCAGCAGGATCCCATTCCTCAGGATATTTTTCTTCAAAAATCTCCGTGATGCGTCGAGCAATCTCATAGACTCCCAAACAGTGGGAAAAGCGACTGTGCTCGCCACCATGGAAGGTATAGCTGGAAGTCCCTAGCTGTTTGATACGGCGCAGACGTTGAAATTCTTTTGTATTGATCAAGTCGTAGATGACTTGATTATTGACATGGATATAGTTGTGAACTGGGTCACGGAATACTTTTTCGTTCATATGACCATTATAGCAAAATCCTGCTCTTTTTGGTAAAATAGTAGGACAAGAGACAAGAAAGAGGATTTGATGTGAAGATTCGGATGCGAAATACGATTCAGTTTGATGAACAGTTGGAAGTGATTGACCAACTCTATGACGTGGAAGTGCGTGAAAAAGGGGATTATAGCTATCTGCTTTTTTATAATGAGGAAAAAGAAAAAGTGGTTCTCAAGTTTCATGGTCAAGAACTAGTGATGACCCGTTTTTCCAATCCGAAGACTATTATGAGATTTCTAAAGGATAGTGATAGTTTAGCCTATATTCCGACTCCAATGGGGATGCAGGAGTTTATCATTCAAACGAGTCACTACAAATTGGATGGGCAAAAGATTGAGCTAGCCTATCAACTGCTAAATCAAGAGGGACAATCCTTTGCCAACTATCAATTAGAAATTACTTGGGGATAAGAAAAAGGTTGGCGAGAGCCAACCTTATTTGATATAGAGTTCTTGGTTTTTTAGGACAATTTCTCGAACTGTAGCAAACTTCTTGAGTTTTTTAAATTCTTCTGGATGGGTTACCAGAGTGATAACATAGCCCTCTTTTCCCATGCGACCTGTGCGACCAGCGCGGTGAGTGTAAGTTTCCATGTCTCTAGGAACATCAAAGTTTACGACACATTCTAGGCTATCGATATCAATCCCACGTGCCAAAAGGTCTGTTGCAAGGAGCAGGGTCAACTGTTTGTCTTTAAACTTTTCTAAGATGACTTTTCGAAATTTAACATTGACATCACTAGCGAGGGAAACAGCCAAGATATCGCGATACTGTAGTTTTTCCTCCGCACTTCCAAGATCTGATAGGCTATTAAAGAAAACTAGTCCTCGGAAATCCTCTATATGAGCCAGTTTTCGTAGCATATCAACGCGGTGACGTTGGTCTACCTGCATATAGAAATGTTGAATGTTGTCTAGTTTTTGATCAGAGAGATCAATGGTGCGCGTGTTTGGCGCAATCTTTT
Source organism: bacterium (assembly GCA_905221295.1). Lineage (GTDB taxonomy): Bacteria > Bacillota > Bacilli > Lactobacillales > Streptococcaceae > Streptococcus. The sequence continues at coordinate 431,790 of CAJNCP010000001.1, forward strand.
CTTGGTCAAACTTGGTCGTCGCACTCATGTAGATGAGTTGATGGTCACGAGGTGCGTAGTGAGTGATTTTCTCGACAAAGTGAATCTGAGAATCATCGAGCAATTGGTCAAATTCATCCAGGATGATGGTTTCCACATTCATCATCTTGATTTTTTTCAATTTAATCAACTCAAAGATACGGCCAGGAGTTCCAATCAGAATTTCTGGTCCTTTTTTGAGTCGTTCAATCTGGCGTTTCTGACTCGAACCTGATAAGAAGAGCTGAGCAGTTAAGCCGATAGCCTCTGACCACGTTTTACATACATCAAAAATCTGTCCAGCAAGTTCCGTATTTGGTGCTAGAATCAAGAGTTGCTGGGCTTTTTTCTTTTGTAGTCTGAGAAGACTTGGCAGGAGGTAAGCGAGGGTCTTACCAGTTCCTGTTGGGCTCACTCCTAGGAGGTTTTCTCCAGCAAGTATAGGCTCAAATAGTTGAGTTTGAATGGGGGTAAATTCTTGAAAACCGAGTTGGTCACTCAATTCCTGCCATTCAGTCGGTAGTTTGGTTTTCATTTTTCTGCCTCAAATCTAATGCCAGCAGTCTGGCGCATAGTATATAGTAGCTCATGAATAGAGCTTGCATCATCCAGCCAAGTCTGGTAGATCGTCTGGTCTGGTTGCTGGATCATCTGAGCAAACGCAGCAACTTCCTCAGTCATCGTATGAGGAGCCTGTTGGATAGGGAGTTGAACTTGATTTCCTTGGTGGTCGCTAAAAATAGCTGAGCGGACATGTTCAATCGTGTTAAGGGTCAAGGTTCCATCTGCTGTGTAAATCTCACAAGGAAGATTGGAAGTAATGTTTTTCCCAGCTTTGATATGAACTTGAAAGTCAGGGTAGAAGAGGATACCGTCTCCATTCAGGTCAATGCTATTGTCAAGCTGTTGAGCTTGATAAATCGCGTCTTGAGCCTTTCCAAAGAGGCGAACGGCAGCGTAGAGAGGATAAATCCCCAAATCCATAAGGGCTCCACCAGCAAAACGGTCTGAAAAGACATTTGGCGTCTGCCCAGCCAACAAGTTCGGCATCTTGGAAGAATACTTGGCATAGTTGAAATCTGCTCCCCAAATTTGCTTGTCTGCCAAAAAATTCTTGATAGTGGTCAAGGCTTCCTCGTGGTAATTACGAGCTGCCTCAAAGATAAAACAGTGATTTTTCTCAACTGTTTGTCTCAAATCCAGCCACTCTTGTGGCTGAGTGACAGCTGGCTTTTCAAGAATGACGTGCTTACCAGCAGACAAGGCAGCCTTGGCTTGAACAAAATGCAAGGAGTTTGGACTGGCGATATAGACCACATCAAAGGAAGACTTAAAGAAGTCTTCTAATTGATCAAAGAGTTGGATATTTTCATAGCGAGAAGCAAAGGTTGCGGCAGTTTCTAGTTTTCTAGAATAGACTGCAACCAGCTGGTATTCTCCGCTAGCATGGGCTGCTTCTATGAAATGATGGCTGATAGCCCCTGTTCCGATGACACCTAATTTAAGCATAAATACTCCTTTTCCGACTTCAAATCCTTCCTTCATTATAACATAGAAAAGAAGGACTATCCAACAGATGGTAAAAATTTTCAAATGGACTACGCATTTCTTGGAGAAAGTGGTACAATATTTAGATAAGTAGATGAAATGAGAAGGGGGAGAAAATGAGATTATTACCAATAAGGAAAATATCACGTCAGTCTAAGCGACTAGCGCTTTTTTTGACTTTTTGTGCAGGATATGTCGATGCTTATACTTTTATCGTGCGAGGGAATACCCTTGTCGCTGGACAGACTGGGAATGTCGTTTTTCTTTCTGTAGGACTCATTCAACAAAATGTATCGGATGCTAGTGCTAAAGTAATGACCTTGTTGTCCTTTATGATGGGTGTCTTTTTTCTGACATTATATAAGGAAAAACTACGAATTGTTAAAAAGCCGATTTTGTCCTTAATTCCTCTTGCAGTCCTGTCCCTAATTATAGGCTTTGTGCCGCAAACTGTGGATAATATCTATCTCGTACCACCCTTGGCCTTCTGTATGGGACTGGTGACAACTGCCTTTGGAGAAGTTTCGGGTATCGCCTATAATAATGCCTTTATGACAGGGAATATTAAACGAACCATGTTGGCTTTTGGGGATTATTTCCGGACCAAGCATACGCCCTTCCTGCGTGAAGCCTTGATTTTCGTTAGCCTACTTACCAGCTTTGTTCTTGGAGTTGTCTTTTCAGCTTACTTGACGATTTTCTATCATGAAAAGACGATTCTAGGTGTTCCCGTGATGATGAGCATCTTTTACCTCAGTATGCTTTTTGCTTCTTGGAGGAAAAAAGGGAAAGAAAAAGCTTGATTTTGATTGATTTCGCTTGTAAGAAAAAAGAAGATATGCTATACTTGAAGAGTTGACTATGCACAGTCCTGTGCAACCGCACGAACATCGTTGCTCGTCGTATACAAAATTTAAACTTTGTTATACTTAGAGCTCATATACTAAGTGGTTCGTCCCACGATGCTAGGCGAGTCTTCACAAAATACGGGGAAACCCAAAAAATCATAGGAGGTGCATAATGAGCACATACGCGATTATCAAAACTGGCGGAAAACAAGTTAAAGTTGAGGTTGGTCAAGCAGTTTACGTTGAAAAATTGAACGTTGAAGCTGGTCAAGAAGTTACTTTTAACGAAGTTGTTCTTGTTGGTGGTGAAAACACTGTTGTCGGAACTCCACTTGTTGCTGGAGCTACTGTAGTTGGAACTGTTGAAAAACAAGGAAAACAAAAGAAAGTTGTTACTTACAAGTACAAACCTAAAAAAGGTAGCCACCGTAAACAAGGTCACCGTCAACCATATACAAAAGTTGTCATCAACGCAATCAACGCTTAATTTTAAGGAGAACACATGATACAGGCAGTCTTTGAGAGAGCCGAAGATGGCGAGCTGAGGAGTGCGGAAATTACTGGACACGCCGAGAGTGGCGAATACGGCTTAGATGTCGTGTGTGCATCGGTTTCTACGCTTGCCATTAACTTTATCAATTCTATTGAGAAATTTGCAGGCTATGAACCAATCCTAGAATTAAACGAAGATGAAGGTGGCTATCTGATGGTGGAAATACCAAAAGATCTTCCTTCACACCAGAGAGAAATGACGCAGTTATTCTTCGAATCATTTTTCTTGGGTATGGCAAACTTATCGGAGGACTCTTCTGAGTTCGTCCAAACCAGAGTTATCACAGAAAACTAACACGGAGGAAAACATTATGTTAAAAATGACTCTTAACAACTTGCAACTTTTCGCCCACAAAAAGGGTGGAGGTTCTACATCAAACGGACGTGATTCACAAGCGAAACGTCTTGGAGCTAAAGCAGCTGACGGACAAACTGTAACAGGTGGATCAATCCTTTACCGTCAACGTGGTACACACATCTATCCAGGTGTAAACGTTGGACGTGGTGGAGACGATACTTTGTTCGCTAAAGTTGAAGGCGTAGTACGCTTTGAACGTAAAGGTCGCGATAAAAAGCAGGTTTCTGTTTACCCAATCGCAAAATAAAAAGGTCCAGTGAACCTTTTTATCCCGAGCCTTGAAATGAAAAGGCGAGGAAGCTAGAAGTAGCATTAAATAAGGCTTTCCGAGTTTTCGGAGAGCCTTTTTGTTATATGTGTATTAATCCGTCTCACGCTGTAAGGTCTCAGACAAGTGAACTAATCTCTATGCGGGTGTGATATTTTAGAGATAGTGCTCAGTAATATCAAGATTTCTTTGGGAGGAATATGAGGACTCAAAAACGGTTAGTTACTCTCTAGAATGTTTGATACTTGAGTTAATTAGAAACTTTAAATTTTTTTATAAAAAGACTTGACATTTTTGGGGAAGGATTGCATAATAGAGATAATAATATATAAAGCGCATTATTTGAAAGCGCTTACTCGCTTTTAGGAGGAGAAAAGGAAAATGGATAAGAGATTGTTTGAGAAAAAATCTACCTATAGCATACGGAAATATGCTGTAGGAGTTTGCTCTGTTGTAATAGGAACTATGTTATTTAGTTCCCGACTAGCTGCAGCTGCAGAAGTTACCCCTACAAGTCCGGTTTCGATTGCTAGTGCAGCGACTGAGACTGATGACGCTGCTTCGGGGGCGGTAGAGAAGATTCAACCCTTAGATGAATTGCCAGCAGATTTAGCTGATAAACTAGCTAAAGCAGAGGCGGGGGGAAATGATACTCCAAGTACAGAAGGTCATGAACCAACTTCCGAAGCATCTGCGGAAGCGACTTCACCTAAAGTAGCTCAACCTAAGGTGAGCAATGAACTAACTCATCCAGAATCAGCAACAACTACACCAACAACAGAAGTTGAAAAGACTCCTGATGTCAATCATTTATTAAATGTTCGTGTAAGCGCATCCAATCATGAACAAAATACTTCTTTTACTGCTGATAAGGCAGTTGATGGAGATAGTACTAGTCGTTGGGCGACAGATAAGGATGTAGTCAATCCTCAGTTGACTATGACACTAGATAAAGTGACATCAGTCAAACGGATTGAAATCGATTGGGATCGTAGACAGAGAACAGGACAGCCGAACGATCCAAACATTCAAGGATGGAAACTATACTATGCTACAGCTGAAGCTATCAATGAAGAGGAAGCGACACGTAAGTGGAAATTGGCTTATGAAAAAGATGGTCAACCAGTTTTAGACGAAAGAGTTAATTTGGATGTTCCGATTGAAGCCAAATATCTCAAATTGGAAATCACTAAATATGCTGAAGGTAGTATGCGCTGGCGCAATGTCGGTATTCAGGAAATACGAGCTTATTCTAACATTCCAGAACCAGATAAGGTGACAAGTCTTAACCAAGTAGAGTCACTGACTTTGGCTCAAGATGGCTATTCACTTGTCCTACCTAAATTACCAGGTAAGGTTAGCTTAGTTGGTAGCAATAAAACAGGCGTGATTGACCTGAATAATAAAATCCACCAGCCTCTAACGGAGCAGACAGTTAAAGTTTCTTTGCAACAAGTGCATGAAGGTCAAACCATTACCAAGGAATTTGAAGTTAGAGTTCCTGGTCGCTATGCAGACGAAGGAGTTGGAGACAAGCCAACAGTGGCTCCAACTGTTCAGCAATGGCATGGTGAGAAAGGACGTTCTTCTATTTTGGAAGATACCGTTCTATCTGTTGGAGATTCAGGATTTGACAGGGCAGCTAATTTCTATGCTAATGACTTGATTTCTCGAGGTTTAGAGCTTGCCAAGGGAGACAGTACATCCGCTCATCGTATTGAGTTTAAAAAGGTAACGGACAAGGGCTATGGTGAAGAAGGCTATGGTATTACGATTCGTGATAATGTCTTTACCATTGAAGCGCAGACAAATAAAGGTGCTTTTTATGCTACTCGAACCCTACTTCAAATGGGGCAAGAAAATATCCAAAATGGTGAAATTCGAGACTTTCCAAGTTTCAGTCACCGTGGATTTATGCTAGATACTGGTCGTAAGTTTATTCCTTATGATACCCTTGTGGACATTATGCTAAACATGGCTTACTACAAGATGAATGACTTGCAGTTGCATTTGAATGATAACTATATTTTCCTCAAGGAGCACTTAGCAGGTAAAAATCTGACCAAGGAGCAGGAACTTGAGTATGTACTCAATCATGCAGATACAGGTTTCCGTTTACAGACAGATATTGTCGGTGACAATGGTGTACCTTTGACTTCTAAGCAACACTATACCAAAGATGAAATGCAAAGACTCATCGCGTTGGCTGATGAGTTAGGAATCAACTTGGTACCAGAAATTGATACACCGGGGCATGCTTTATCATTTGTGAAGGTTCGTCCAGACTTGATGTATAAAGGACAGCTGAGTCCGAATAAGCACAATGTAGAGCGTGTTGCGATGCTTGATTTGGATAAGAATTATGATGAAACATTGCGCTTTGTCAAGTCTGTTTATGATAAATTGTTGGATGGAGAAAATGCCCCACTTCGAGGTGTTAAGACAATTCACATCGGAACAGATGAGTACTATGGCAACAATGAAAACTATCGTCGTTATGTCAATGATTTGATTACCTACATTAAAGGTAAGGGCTATACGCCACGAATTTGGGGTTCACTTAGCCGTAAGAGTGGTCAAACACCAGTTGATTTGAAGGATGTCGAGGTGGATATCTGGAGTCTAGGCTGGCAACATCCACAAGCGGCTTTGAAGGCTGGTGCTAAAATTATCAATATTACTGACGTTCCGACTTACAGTGTGCCAAATGGTAATAACCAGCAAGGAGCATACGGTGATTACTCTTCTTATGAGTATCAATATAATCGTTGGACACCAAATGATTTTACGACAGCAGGAAATGGTCCAAAATTAGCTGCTTCAAACCCTCATATCTTGGGTGGTGGACATGCTGTTTGGAATGATAATATTGATCTCCACGAAACAGGCATGACTTCTTATGATATTTTCAAGCGCTTCTTTGAAGCAACAAGAGTTACTGCTGAAAAGACATGGGGATCAAACCGAGCTGCTAACAACTTTGAAGGAAGAACCTTACCACACGCAGACTATGTTTATGCACCGGGTAGTAATCCAGAGTACAAGATTGATGATACTGAGACCTATGAAATCAATCCAAAGACAATCAAGCGTTACGATGCAGAAAACATCACACAAAGCGCTAAAGGTCTAGTCTTCAATAAAGAAAGCAAGATTGAAAATGCCATTGGGAACGTCGGTCCAAGTCACGTCTTAAAAGTTGATGTGACGGTTACAGGTGACGGTGTGCAGGAGTTAGCTTCTAGTGAGGGGAACAAGCTCTATTTGTCTGATGAGTCAGGTAAAGTAGCCTATAAGTTTGAGCAGCACCATATTCAGTTTGATAAGACATTGGAAAAAGGTAAACGCTATGAGCTAGTCTTTGTCACCAAACCTCAGTCAACTGAGCTCTATGTCAATGGTGAAAAGATCAATCGTATTGCCAACCCAGCTCACCCAAGATTGGCTCACACAAGTCTTGTTCTACCTCTTGAAAAAATCGGAGGTTTTGAAGGTACTTTGCACAATCTCAGCTTGTCTGATAAGCCATTTGTCAATCCACGTTTGATTGCACAGGATCAGATTGCCCGTGTGGAAGCAAGCAGTGAGCAACTACCAGGAAATGCTACAGAAGGAGCTGTTTCTAAAGCCTTTGATGGGAATCCTGCAACCTTCTGGCATTCACATTGGACGAAGAAGGATCCGTCTTATACGGTTACTATGACCTTGAAGAAAGCGACAGCTGTAAATGCTTTGACTTATCTTCCTCGTCCAGGTGGCGGAAATGGTCTTGTGACTAAATATGAAGTCTATGCTAAAAAGGCTGATCAATTGGTTAAGGTAGCTGAAGGTAGTTGGGATAATAATGCAGCTGAAAAGATTGCAAACTTTGAAGCTGTCGAAACGGATACAATCCAGTTGAAGATTCTACAGGGAGTAGAAGGATATGCCAGTGCAGCTGAAATCAATCTTTTGAAACCAATAGCTGCATCAGATGAGCCTGCTACACCACCAGCACCAAAACCAGATCTAAAACCTGAAATTCCAGCTCCGAAAGATGACGGAACTGTTGAATTGGAAGATACCTTTATCGCTAAAAAACCAGCAGATCCAAGTGTAGTAGAAGCAGCTTTGAGAAGCCAAGAATACCTTAAGAAACAGTATAAGATTTTCCCAACTCCTCATAAGGTTACTTATGGTGATGGCTTGGTACGTCTAGATAAGAAAGTTCATTTGGTAATTGGTGAGCAAGTTGATATTTACACTCGTAATCGACTCAAGTCTATTTTGCAAAATAGCAATATCTCCTATACCACTGGTAAGACAGCCGAAGCTGGAGCAACTAATATCTATCTGGGAGTTCACCAGACTGGCTCAAAAGCGGAAGAAGCTCAGAAAAGAGAGCCTGTCAACCAAGGACTATTTGATAAGATTGATGCTTATTCATTAGTGGTTAAAGGTCAGCAAATTTCCATTGTCGGAAAAGATACAGATGCTGTCTTCTATGGACTAACAACACTCAAGCATATGCTAAATGATAGCTCTGCTCCAGTTCTACGTGAGGTCAATGTTGAAGACTATGCTGATGTGAAGAATCGTGGCTTTATCGAAGGCTATTATGGTAACCCATGGTCCAACGAAGATCGTGCGGCCTTGATGCGCTACGGTGGTGATTTGAAACTGACCCAGTATTTCTTCGCACCAAAAGATGACCCATATCACAACAGCAAGTGGAGAGAACTTTATCCAAAAGAAAAACTAGAAGAAATCCGTCAGCTCGCTAAGGTGGGGAACGAAAACAAGACTCGCTATGTTTGGACCATTCATCCATTTATGAATAGTCGAATTCGCTTCCAAAACGAGACGGTTTACCAAGAAGACCTGAATGCAATCAAGGCTAAATTTACCCAGTTACTGGACGTCGGCGTTCGTGAGTTTGGTATCCTTGCAGATGATGCAGCTCAGCCTTATGGTGGTTATGAAAGTTATAACCGCTTGATGAAAGATATGACCGATTGGTTGACTGAAAAACAAGCGACTTATCCGGGCTTGAAGAAAGAGATGATTTTTGTTCCAAGTCAGTATTGGGGTAATGGTCGGGAAGACGAACTGCGTTCCCTAAACCGTAATCTTCCGAAAAGTAGCATTATGACTCTGACAGGAGGCAAGATTTGGGGTGAAGTTTCTGAAAACTTCTTGACTCAACTTAAGCAAAATATAGAGGCATCTGGTCAACCATATCGTCCTGTTCAACTTTGGATCAACTGGCCGTGTACAGATAATTCTAAACAACACCTTATCTTGGGTGGTGGTGAGAAATTCCTACACCCTGATGTGGATCCAAGCCTAATCGGTGGGGTCATGCTCAATCCGATGCAGCAATCAGAACCATCTAAAATTGCTCTCTTCTCAGCTGCAGAGTACAGCTGGAATATCTGGAAGAATGAGGCAGAAGCCAAAGCTGTTAATGATATAGCTTTCAACTTTGCAGAAACAGGTCGTTTCACAGATACCAAAGAATCTGTAGCTTTCCGTGAGCTAGGTAAGCACATGATTAACCAACATATGGATAATCGTGTTGTGAAGCTAGAAGAGTCTGTAGAGCTAGCTCCGAAATTGACAAACTTCATGAACAAGCTGAAAGCAGGTCAAGATGTTTCAGCTGAGCGCAAAGAGTTGAAGGCAGAATTTGCTAAGCTAAAAGCTGCTGCTGAGACCTATAAAGCATCAGGAAATGAACAGATGCGTGAGCAGATTAAGTACTGGCTTGACAATACCATTGACCAGATGAATGCCTTAGATGCTCTCTTAACAGCTACTGAATTTATTGGTAGCAAAAATGCTGACGGTCTTTGGAATAATTACTACAAGGGCTTGAAAGATTATGAGCAATCTAAGAAACATTCCTTCTGGTATGTTGACCACTACGAAAATGCTGAGCTAGGTGTACAGCATATCCGTCCATTTATCCTTAACCTTAAAGAATATCTGGCTAAGGAGGTCGAAAAAGAACTGAATCCAGATAAAGTTGTAACGACCTTTATTACTAACCGTACAGGTGGTGAAGGAGATTTGACTCAGGTATTGGACGGAGACTTGTCAACTCAAGTTATCTTTAAAAATCCAACCAGAATTAGTACTGGCGATTATGTTGGACTTCAGTTCAATAAGCCTATTTCTATCAAGAAATTGAGCTTTGCTATGGGAGCTATCAGCAATCCGAAAGATACCTTTAACAAGGCCAAGATTGAATACTTAAATGAGGCGGGTGAGTGGACTGCCCTTCCTCAAGGTAACTATGTCGGCAATGAATCTGAGATTACCTTAGACAATCTTGACATCAAAGCCAAAGGTATTCGAATGGTTGCAACAGAAGACCGAGACAATACTTGGTTTGCAGTCCGTGAAATCGCAGTTAACCGTCCTCTTGAAAATGCCAAGAAGAAAGCTGGAAGCATTACCATCAGTCCAAATCTGGTCTATAAACTTAATACAACGTCTGCCAAGATGACAGATAATAGTGATAGCACAGAAGCAATGTTGGCAAGTTCTTCAACAGCAAATGGAGAAAGAGATACAACCCCAGTAGATGCTTGGGTGCAGTTGGATCTTGGCTCTCAACAAACAGTCAAGAAGATTCGTTTGGTACAAGGTGTGACAGATAAGCTAGCATCTGGTGTCATCGAAGTCTCTACTGACGGACAAAACTGGACAACAGTGGCCAACTTGACAGGTGAGCAAAGCAAAGAAGTTGAAACCAATCAGAATATCCGTTATGTACGCGTTAGAAATACGCAAAAGACGAATTTCTGGTGGCGAATTGGCAACCTATCTGTCGAGTCAGAAACTGGAACAGACCAATACACAGATACTAATGTTGATCAACTCAAGGCTACTCAAGTCCATGAAAAATTGGGTCGCTACGAGATGAATATTCCAACTGGAACAACTTTAGATGCGGGTCAATATCTTGGCATGAAACTAGATCGCCTCCATGAAATTGGGGATTTGAAACTAGGTGAGAATGCCAATCAAGCACTCCAGCTCCGCTATTCTCCAAATGGAGTGGAGTGGTATAGGGCTTCTGAATTACAAGACCACCAGCTCGTCCGTTATGTACGTCTTGAAAACAAGACGGGTCAGAAACAGGCAATCGGAACGACTTCCTTGCTTTTGACTACTAAGGAAATTCAACCAACATCAATTGAGTCAACCAGCATGGGTATCGATCCTAACTATGGTAGCGGAGATGTTCGTAAAGCGAAAAACCTAGACCAGCTCTTTGATGGTGATTTAAACAATTATGTTGAATTTTCTGATTATCCACAAACCGATGGTCATATGACGCTCAATCTTGGAGCAACCCGTCAAATCAAGAAGATTCGTGCCTACATTAAAGATGGCACACAGAACTATCTTCGTGATGGAAAGATTCAAGTTAGCGCAGATGGCAAGACCTGGAAAGATGTCGTTTCAGTGGGAGATGGTCAGGAAAATCCAGCACGTGACGACTCCTTAACTGATGGCTGGACACATGATTCACAGCGACCTGGAAATCGCTATATTGAGGGAGAATTGCCAGAAGCAACTGCAGCGAAATATCTCCGAGTGCTCTACACAGCTCCTTATCGTCATCGCTTTGTTGGATTTACAGAGTTAGTTATTAATAATGGAGAATACACTAAGTCAGTCAATAATCCAACTGTGGAAGGTGCGGGTACAGAGAGCAAGTCATCTGAAAAGAATAATATAGCAGATGGAAATATTCTCAGCAGTTACAAAGCGACCCAAGACAGCGGTGAGTTGATTTACCATCTATCTGAAAAGACAGAATCGAATCATGTTCGCCTGATTTCAGATATTCCAGCAGGAAGCTCAGCGCACGTTTGGGCAAGAACCATTTCCAAAGATGGCCAAACAGCATGGCAAGATCTGGGTGCGGTTACCACAAGTTTCCAAACCTTCCAGCTTGCTAACAGCGCCCACTTATTAGATGTTAAGTTGAAGTGGGAAGGTGGTCGTCCTGAGTTTTATGAGGTTTCTACCTATCATGCTGAGATAGCTGAGACACCTAATCCAGATACACCAAAACCACCAGTTCACAAGACGACACCAGATGAAGGCGTTCAATCTCCTGTAGTTGAACAACCGCGCTTGGATGTGGTAACTGAAGAGGTTGCTTTCAAGACTATTGAACGCGAAAATCCGCAATTGCCTAAGGGCACCCGAAAAGTTGTCCAAGAAGGCAAGGTTGGTGAGAAGACCACGCTTGTTGAAGTAACGATTGAAAATGGCAAGGAAAGCGGTCGAGTGACTCGAGATAGCTTTGTTTCCAAAGCCCCAGTGGATCAAATCGTGGAAATCGGTAAACCAGTCGAGCAAGTAACGCCAGACCAAGGCGTTCAATCTCCTGTAGTTGAACAACCGCGCTTGGATGTGGTAACTGAAGAGGTTGCTTTCAAGACTATTGAACGCGAAAATCCGCAATTGCCTAAGGGCACCCGAAAAGTTGTCCAAGAAGGCAAGGTTGGTGAGAAGACCACGCTTGTTGAAGTAACGATTGAAAATGGCAAGGAAAGCGGTCGAGTGACTCGAGATAGCTTTGTTTCCAAAGCCCCAGTGGATCAAATCGTGGAAATCGGTAAACCAGTCGAGCAAGTAACGCCAGACCAAGGCGTTCAATCTCCTGTAGTTGAACAACCGCGCTTGGATGTGGTAACTGAAGAGGTTGCTTTCAAGACTATTGAACGCGAAAATCCACAGTTGCCTAAGGGCACCCGAAAAGTTGTCCAAGAAGGCAAGGTTGGTGAGAAGACCACGCTTGTTGAAGTGACGATTGAAAATGGCAAGGAAAGTGGCCGAGTGACTCGAGATAGCTTTGTTTCCAAATCTCCAGTGGATCAGATCGTGGAAATTGGTAAACCAGTTGAGCAAGTAACGCCAGCTGCGGGTGATAAAGAACTTGTAGTTGAACAGCCACGCTTGGATGTGGTAACTGAAGAAGTTGGCTTCAAGACCATCGAGCGTGAGAATCCACAGTTGCCTAAGGGCACTCGAAAAGTTGTCCAAGAAGGCAAGGTTGGTGAGAAGACCACGCTTGTCGAAGTGACGATTGAAAATGGCAAGGAAAGTGGCCGAGTGACTCGGGATAGCTTTGTTTCCAAAGCACCAGTCGATCAGATCGTGGAAATCGGTAAACCAGTCGAGCAAGTAACGCCAGCTGCGGGCGATAAAGAACTTGTAGTTGAACAGCCACGCTTGGATGTGGTAACTGAAGAAGTTGGCTTCAAGACCATCGAGCGTGAGAATCCACAGTTGCCTAAGGGCACTCGAAAAGTTGTCCAAGAAGGTAAGGTTGGTGAGAAGACCACGCTTGTTGAAGTGACGATTGAGAATGGTAAGGAAAGCGGCCGTGTGACTCGAGATAGTTTCGTTTCCAAAGCACCAGTCGATCAGATCGTGGAAATTGGAAGTAAGGAAGAAAAACCAGAAATTCCTTCACAAGATCAAACTAACAAGCCTGATTCTCCTCAGAATCAAGAAGCTAAACCAGAGGCACCGCTACAGACTCCAGAAAGAAAAGAGACTGCAGTCTTGCCAAATACTGGAACAGCAACAGATTCCGCCTTCTTACTTGGTCTTTTAACCGCCTTGACAGGATTGTTCCTGTTCAAAAAGAGGGAAGAGTAGAAGTTGGCAGTTTTCAACGCAATTCCTAATGCATAGAAATTAGTCTTTGCAATTAGGATTTAAAGGCGGAACATAACCCCATAAAGGATTTAATGTGTGTTATGTTCCGTCTGTTTTATTATGATTCTATTTTTAAAATTTAAAGTAAAATATATTTTTTGGATAAAATTGTAAACGCTTACGAAAAGCGTCAGATAGGAAGGTTTCTTTATGGAAAAGAAATGTAAGTATAGTATTAGAAAATACGCTATCGGTGCTTGCTCTGTCATGATTGGAGCACTATTATTCGGTACATCTTTGGCATCGGCTGATGAAGTACAGGCACCTAGTCCAGCAATAGCTAGAGGGGAAGTTTCAGACAGGGGGGGAACTGAAACTGGTGAGGTCGAGCAACTTGAAGGAAAGACAAACTTGGCAACTGAAGAAACTGCTCAGTTCGTCAAAGCGAAGGCAGATGAAGACACACCAACTCCTTCTAAAAAGAATGAAAATGGAAAGGCAGAAAGTTCAGAATCAGTTCTGCCAGATTCTTCTTTTAGTCAGAAAGACAAAAATACGATAAATTCAGAACAAGTCTCACACCAATCTCAGTCTCTAAGAACTGTAGAACAAGAAAAGCCAGCACCGCTGATTTCAAAGGAACAAAATCAGGTACAACCGATAACAACATCTCCAGTTACCGAAGAAGAGAAAGCCTTACTTGAGGCTCGTAAGCAAAACTTTAATAAAGACTGGTACTTTAAGCTCAACCCTACCGGAGATCAATCTAAAGAAAATATTGATATGAAGGACTGGAAAAAGCTCAATCTCCCACATGACTGGAGTATTTTCTTTGACTTTGATCACTCGTCTCCAGCTCGCAACGAAGGTGGTCAGCTAAATGGTGGAGTAGCCTGGTATCGCAAGACCTTCACACTGGAGGAAGAAAATAAAGACAAGAATGTCCGTTTGACCTTTGATGGGGTTTATATGGATTCGCATGTCTATGTCAATGGGAAACATGTTGGACACTATCCAAACGGCTATAATCAATTCTCTTATGATATTACAGACTACCTCTACAAAGATGGTCGTAAAAACACGATTGCAGTTCAGGTCACCAATAAACAACCAAGTAGTCGTTGGTACTCAGGAAGTGGTATTTATCGAGATGTTCATCTGAAGATGACAGATAAGCTACATGTCAGCAAGCACGGCAATACTATTACAACACCGAAGTTAAAGGAGCAACAAAAGGGTGATGTTGATACGGTTATTGCAAGCAAAGTTGTCAATACAGATAGCAAGGCACATCAGGTTTATGTTGAACACCAAGTCTTTACCAAAGAAGGCCAGGCTGTCTCAGCTGCTGTTCGCTCTGTTATAAAAGAACTTGGAGCCAATCAGGAGCTACAATTTGACCAGACCCTTCAGGTCAACCGTCCTACTCTATGGACGACCAAATCAGATAAACCTCAGCTCTATGTCATGAAGACTAAGGTTTATAGGGACAATCAGTTGGTTGATGTGACCGAAGATACCTTTGGCTATCGCTACTTTGATTGGACTGCAGCAGAAGGATTTTCACTAAATGGTGAGCGCATGAAATTCCACGGCGTATGTATTCACCAGGACAATGGAGCCTTAGGTTCGGAAGAAAATGCCAAGGCCATCTATCGTAAACTAAAATTACTCAAGGAGATGGGAGTCAATGCTATTCGTACTTCCCACAACCCAGCCAGCGAGCAATTGTTGAATGCTGCGGCTGAACTTGGATTCTTAGTACAAGAAGAAGCATTTGATACTTGGTATCATAGTAAAAAGACCTATGACTACGGCCGCTTCTTTGATCAAGAAGCAACCCATCCAGATGCTAAACCGGGTGAGAAGTGGTCTGACTTTGATTTGAGAATGATGGTTGAAAAGGACAAAAACAATCCATCCATCATCATGTGGTCTCTCGGAAATGAAGTAGAAGAAGCCAATGGTGATGAGCGCTCTATTGCGACTGCTAAGCGCTTGAAGGCTGTTATCAAAGCAATTGACAAAGAGCGCTATGTCACTATGGGTGAAAACAAATTTAGTCAACGTTCTTCTGGAGATTTTCTGGAAATCGCTAAAATCATGGACGTTGTCGGAATGAACTATGGGGAGCACAACTATGAAGCCGTGCGTAGAGCTCATCCAGACTGGAAGATCTATGGATCCGAAACTTCTTCTGCAACTCGAACTCGTGGTTCTTACTATGACCCATCACGGATTTTAAACCATGACCACAGCGCTGGTCGTCACTACGAGCAGTCTGACTATGGAAATGACAAGGTGGCTTGGGGACGAACAGCGACTCAATCATGGACCTTTGATCGTGATCGTGCCGGTTATGCAGGTCAATTTATATGGACTGGTATTGACTATATCGGTGAACCAACTCCTTGGCATAATATGGACCGAACACCAGTAAAGAGCTCCTTCTTTGGTATTATTGACACAGCAGGTTTGCCTAAGAATGACTTCTATCTTTACCAAAGCCAATGGCGCTCAGTCAAAGATAAGCCGATGGTTCATATGCTTCCACACTGGAATTGGGACGAGCAAAGCTTGCGAGATAGAAAGATGCTGGTTGATGGCAAAGTACCTGTTCGCGTATTCTCAAATGCAGCTAGCGTTGAACTTTATTTGAACAATGAATCACTTGGTAAGAAGACCTTCGCTAAGAAACAGACTGCTGATGGCAGAAGTTACCAAGAAGGTGAAAATGGTCAACTCTATCTGGAGTGGAAGGTTGCTTATAAACCGGGTACACTTGTAGCAGTTGCTCGAGATGAGTCTGGCAAAGAGATTGCCCGTGATACCGTGACAACTGCTGAGCAAGCAAGCAATGTTCGCCTTGTCAAAGAAGAGCATGTTATCGGAGCGGATGGAAAAGACTTGACCTATATCCATTATGAAATCGTAGATGCTAATGGTAATCTCGTACCAACTGCCAATAACCTTGTGCATTTCAATCTTCATGGTCAAGGTGAGATTGTTGGTGTGGATAATGGTGAGCAGGCTAGTCGTGAACGTTATAAAGCTCAAGCAGATGGAACCTGGAAGAGAAGAGCCTTTAATGGTAAGGGTGTCGTCGTCGTTAAGTCAACTGAAACAGCAGGAAAGTTTACCCTCTTCGCTGATTCAGAAGGTTTGGGCTCTGATTCTGCAACTGTTTATACAGTGAAAAAAGACCAATCGGTCAAGGAATTAGTCGGTTTCCTTCCTGCAAAAGCGACAGCTATGGTTGGTGACGAAGTACAACTTCCACAGACAGTCAAAGCTGTCTATAGCGATGGCAGTACAGAAGATAAGTCCGTGACTTGGCAGGCTCCGGCTGACCTGACTAAGACCCATGGTGTCAAAGAGGTTACAGGAAGCGTAGAAGGGACGAAGCATCCAGCTCGCTTGATAGTGAAGGTACTAGATTTGGTTGCCTGGTTACCGAAAAAACAGACGGTACCAGTCAATACTGATACAGAAGACTTGGATAAGACGGTTACTGCGGTATTCTCTGATGGCTCGACCTCGGATACAGAAGTCAGCTCATGGACTTTGGAAGATCCAGAAGCCCTGAAGACTGAAAAAGGTGAAACAAAGGCTACAGGTAAGATTGAAGACACCGATATCTCAATTCCAGCAAGATTTAAAGCATCCGATGAGGAGGTGCCAGAAGGTTCTGTGACAGGCATTCAGATTGCTGGCAAGAGTCTGGCAGACTTTAGTGCAGACAAGACTTACTATCGTATTCCGCTTGCTTATGGAGCAACTATTCCGACTGTTTCAGCAACCACAAGCGGTGGAGCGACAGCAACCATTCAGCAGGCTGGTGCTGGTAATGATAAGTTAACTTCTATTTTTGTAACAGATGAGTCTGGCCGCCTAACTAGAGTTTATCGCTTGCAGTTTGTTGAGGCTAGTCCAGCCTTGACTGGTATCGAACTTGAAGTGGATAAGACAGAAAATCTGGTTGAAGATCAAGCTATACCATATAAGGTCAAAGGTGTTTATGAAGATGGCACAAGAGCGCTTCTGTCGGAAAATGATGTAGAACTCACGATTAAGTCTGGAGATGGAGCAGAAGTAAAAGCGGAAAATGGCAAGCTTTTACTCTACCGTAAAGGAACAGCTCATATCTCAGCTCGTCTTACCAAGGGAGACAAAACTCTGACTTCGAAAGAGTTGACCTTAAATATTGTTGAAAATGCGCAAGAAAAAACCATTACAGAACTTCGGCCGATTAAGCTATCAACAGACTTGCATAAGTTGCCAAGTCTTCCGCAAGAAGTTCTAGCAGTTTATAATCAAGGTTTGCCACGTAAGGTAGCCGTTACTTGGGAGCCGATTTCCCAAGAAAAGGTTGATCACTATCATAGCTTTACCGTCAAGGGGCGAGTAGCAGGTACTGACATTGATGCGCAAGCTCATGTGACTGTTGAAGGCTTCTTGACAGCTGAAGAAGTGTCATTGGCTGTATCAAAAGGTGAGAAGATTAAACTTCCTGCAACAGTTCGTACTTATCATTCTGATGGCAGTGTCCAGTATAAAGAAGTAGCTTGGGATGATGTTCCGGCAGATGCCACAGCTCAAGCTGGGAAAGTAGAAGTTACAGGAACAGTTCAGGGACTCAATTTGAGAACCAAGGCTCACATCCGAGTGTCTGAGCAAACGGTCCAAAACAAAAATATCTCTAAACAATGGACAGGGTCAGAACTTCCAGCAGCCTTTGTATCGGATACTGGTGGGGATGACAGTGCTAGCGCTTTAAATGATACCCATGTTTCAAGAACCCCAAGTGGAGCCAAGAACCGTTGGACCAACTGGCGTACTGGTAATGAAGAAGATTATGCAGGTATTCTATTTGGAGATGCAGGCGACTTGACCAAACGCTTCGTTGACAATCTAAAAGCAGATTTTTATACAGACGGTGCTATTGGCCTACCAGAGGACTATGTCATTGAATACTACGCTGGCAAAGATCTTCCAGAATTACCAAAAGATGTCAACCATGTCCGCAAAGAAGCGCAGCATCCATTCAACCAAGCAAGTAATTGGAAGCCTGTAACCGGTCTTCGTGCGCCTCAGACTCTGAGTGCTAATTCTGAAAATGTTTTCCGCTTTGATAAGGTAGAAACACCGGCTATCCGTATTCGTATGAAGAAGAAAGCGAACACTTCAGGTGTTGGTTTAACCGAGCTGACCGTTATGGGTAACAGTGTTGAAGAGGCGACAAGCGCAAAAGCTAAGCTTATGGTGGATGGACAAGCTATCCCAGGATTTAACAGTGCTATCAAGGAATATGAGATTGTCAAGAAAGAAACAGGCAATCAAGTGACCGCAGAAGTTAGCGATAATGGTTTGGCGACAGTCATTCCAGCCGCAACTGAAAAGGATCCTGTTCGTGTCCTCATCAAGGCTGAAAATGGTCAAATCATAGATGAGTACCGCATTCGCTTTGTTAAAGAAAGTAAGCAAGTAGGCAAGCCGGTGGCAGCTGAAACATTATCAACGGTCGTGAATGTTGGAGATAAACTCAATTTGCCATCAACTGTACCTGTTTATTATCCAAATGGTACAGAGTGGACTAAGAAAGATTTAGCCGTTACTTGGAATCCAGTTGATGAAAGTCTGCTTCAGACCAAAGGCAACTTTACACTGACAGGAACGATTCCGGGGACAGATTTGCAAGCGCGGCTTAAAGTACGAGTAAGCGAGCAAACTGGACGTAACGCTGCTTTGAACCAAAATCACAATGACCAAGATTCTCTGGCTTTTGCCTCAATAACAAATGATACAGATCCAGCTTCAAAAGACAAGGTTTACTATGTCAATGATGGTTCGACTAACGAAAGCAATCGCTGGACCAACTGGTCAAGACAGGCTCCAAGTAAAGAAGTGTCTGTTGGTGTGCTCTTCAAAAAACAAGGTAAAATTGCTGCTGAAACAGTGACGCAAGTAGGTATGCAATTCTTCAGAGATGGTGGAACAGATGCACCACAAAAACTAGTTTTAGAATACTATGCTGGACCAGATTTTGCTGAACCAAATCCGACTTCACGCTATTCTGAGCAGGCTGATCATCCGTTCAACGATCCAAATAATTGGAAGCAGTTGAACTATACAGCAGACAGTGAAATCAAAGCTGGCAAGATGATTCATTTCAACTTTGATGCTGTTAAAACAAAAGCTATCCGTGCTCGCATGACGCGCAAGGATACTACTAACGGAATTGCTCTAGTAGAATTCTCTGCAGTTACTCCAACAGAGGCGCTTCAGTCAACGACAACAACAAGCATTACTGTCAACGGTCAAACCTTGTCTAATTTTGCAGCAGATAAGACAGATTACCGTCTGGAGTATCAAGGTACAAGGCCAAGGATTGAAGCTACCGCAACAAACAATGCAACTGTGACAGTAGTTCAATCTGAGAGCGATGAGCTTCCAAGTCTTGTTCGTGTGGTGACGGAAGACGGTCAAACCATTAAAGAATACCGTATCCAATTAGTTAAAAAGTTTGCGGATCCAAGTCAACCAACACCACCAGTTCACAAGACGATACCAGATGAAGGCGTTCAATCTCTTGTAGTTGAACAACCGCGCTTGGATGTGGTAACTGAAGAGGTTGTCTTCAAGACTATTGAACGCGAAAATCCACAGTTGCCTAAGGGCACCCGAAAAGTTGTCCAAGAAGGCAAGGTTGGTGAGAAGACTACGCTTGTTGAAGTGACGATTGAAAATGGCAAGGAAATCGGTCGAGTGACTCGGGATAGCTTCGTTTCTAAAGCTCCAGTCGATCAAATCGTGGAAATTGGTAAACCAGTTGAGCAAGTGACACCAGACCAAGGCGTTCAAGCTCCTGTAGTTGAACAACCGCGCTTGGATGTGGCAACTGAAGAAGTTGGCTTCAAGACCGTCGAACGTGAAAATCCACAGTTGCCTAAGGGCACTCGAAAAGTTGTCCAAGAAGGCAAGGTTGGTGAGAAGACCACGCTTGTTGAAGTGACGATTGAAAATGGCAAGGAAATCGGCCGAGTGACTCGAGATAGCTTCGTTTCCAAATCTCCAGTGGATCAAATCATGGAAATCGGTAAACCAGTCGAGCAAGTGACACCAGCTGCGGGTGATAAAGAACTTGTAGTTGAGCAGCCACGCTTGGATGTGGTAACTGAAGAAGTTGGCTTCAAGACCATTGAACGCGAAAATCCACAATTGCCTAAGGGCACCCGAAAAGTTGTCCAAGAAGGTAAGGTTGGTGAGAAGACTACGCTTGTTGAAGTGACGATTGAAAATGGCAAGGAAATCGGTCGAGTGACTCGGGATAGCTTCGTTTCTAAAGCTCCAGTCGATCAAATCGTGGAAATCGGTAAACCAGTCGAGCAAGTGACACCAGCTGCGGGTGATAAAGAACTTGTAGTTGAGCAGCCACGCTTGGATGTGGTAACTGAAGAAGTTGGCTTCAAGACCATTGAACGCGAAAATCCACAATTGCCTAAGGGCACCCGAAAAGTTGTCCAAGAAGGTAAGGTTGGTGAGAAGACCACGCTTGTTGAAGTGACGATTGAGAATGGCAAGGAAAGTGGTCGAGTGACTCGAGATAGCTTCGTTTCCAAAGCTCCAGTGGATCAAATCGTGGAAATTGGAAGTAAGGAAGAAAAACCAGAAATTCCTTCACAAGATCAAACTAACAAGCCTGATTCTCCTCAGAATCAAGAAGCTAAACCAGAGGCACCGCTACAGACTCCAGAAAGAAAAGAGACTGCAGTCTTGCCAAATACTGGAACAGCAACAGATTCCGCCTTCTTACTTGGTCTTTTAACCGCCTTGACAGGATTGTTCCTGTTCAAAAAGAGGGAAGAGTAAGTATTTGACAAGAATCTTGTGGTTGATGGACGATAAAGAGTTCCTGAAATCGAAAGTTTAGGAGAAGACCAGATGGTCTTCTCCTTTTTCAGGTTTTTTGTCAACTGAAATGAGTGACTTATGTAGAGGTCATTTGAATGGGTATCAGTTTAGTGGATTGGACGATGAAAAGAGAAATTTGGTCTCTATGACCGACTGGCTCAATGCTGGAACAGATAATACTAATCAAGAAAGCATGCTTTACTATAAGAACTGTTTGGACTCTTGGTTGTCTAATCACCCAAACTACTATCTTGACTACGAGGTGACACCAATCTATCAAAAGGATGAATTGATCCAGAGAAAGATTGAGTTGCAGTATGTGGGAATCAATTATTTGGAAGTTGCTACTAAAAATACAGTCAAAAAGCCGTTGGAAAGCGGTTTTTTGTTATAATTAAACTAAGAGTGTAGCATTAAAGGAGAACAACATGACTTTTGAAGAAATATTGCCTGGATTAAAGGCTAAGAAAAAATATGTACGAACTGGTTGGGGAGGGGCAGAAAACTATGTCCAACTTTTTGACACCATCGAGCAAAATGGTGTAGCTCTTGAGGTGACGCCCTATTTCCTAATCAACGTGTCTGGAGAAGGGGAAGGTTTTTCCATGTGGAGCCCGACACCTTGTGATGTTTTGGCAACGGATTGGGTAGAAGTGCATGACTAGACGTGTATTGATTACGGGAGTGAGTTCAGGTATCGGACTTGCTCAAGCTCGACTCTTTTTAGAGAAGGGTTATCAAGTTTATGGAGTTGACCAAGGCGAAAATCCATTTTTACAGGGTGATTTCCACTTTTTACAGAGAGATTTGACCTTAGACTTGAAACCTGTTTTTGACTGGTGTCCTCAGGTGGATGTCTTGTGCAATACTGCAGGAGTTTTGGATGATTACAAACCACTGTTGGATCAAACAGCGCAGGAAATTCAAGAGATTTTTGAAATCAACTACGTGACTCCTGTTGAGTTGACTCGGCATTATTTGACACAAATGTTGGAAAATAAAAAAGGAATCATCATCAATATGTGTTCGATTGCCTCAAGTCTAGCTGGCGGAGGTGGTCACGCCTATACCTCGTCTAAGCATGCCTTGGCTGGGTTTACCAAGCAGTTGGCTCTAGACTATGCTGAGGCTGGGATTCAGGTCTTTGGGATCGCTCCAGGAGCAGTTAAGACAGCTATGACCGCTGCGGACTTTGAGCCAGGTGGATTGGCTGACTGGGTGGCTAGTGAAACGCCTATCAAGCGCTGGATTGAGCCAGAGGAAATAGCAGATGTTACACTTTTCCTGGCAAGTGGAAAAGCAAGCGCCATGCAAGGACAAATCATTACAATAGATGGTGGTTGGTCTTTGAAGTAATATAGTTGCTATTGAGTGAATATGTGGAGGTAAGCTATGAAAAGAGATGAGTTCGGATTTGTGTTACCAAGCCTCTATTATCAGTTTTTATCAGAATGGGACGAAGTGGATTCTTATGAGATTGGTGACTCAGGTATCTGTTTGTATGCTAAGGAGGATCTCTTAGAGCGTAATGAGACCTATCAGATAGAAGTAGATGAATCAGACTTCTTTTTGATTGGTCAAGAGGGAGATTTGGTTTATTTTATCAAGAAAAATGCTGATGATTGCATTTATGAAAATGATTTGGGTGCTTTGGGCTCTTTAGAAATGCAAAAAGTTGCTGCAACTGTCTATGACTTTATTGACAAGGTCTTAGAAGAAAGATTGTAAAACCGGAGGGATAATTATGCTAAGAGCAACAGATGCGAATGAGCCAATTACAAGAGAAGATCTTTTACAATTTGAGGAGAACCTTGGAAAGAAATTGCCCGAATCCATGTTAAACTTTTATCTTCAGTACAATGGTGGTCACTCTTGTGTGTCTGGTGTTCATGATGACAAACATCTCTTTCCTTTCAATGCTTTTTATTCACTAGAGGAGATGGAGAAGGCCCTCAACTGGTTTGATGATGAGGTTGTTCCAGCAGGATTTAAGGCTAAAGACCTCCTTCATTTTGCCTATGATCCTGGGTCTGGCAACTATGCTCTGTCTCTAAGGGAAGAAGATTTTGGCAAGGTTTACTACTATGTTTTAGAAGAAAGAGCTGAGATTTTTGGTCAATGGCTTTCATTTGAGGCTTTTCTGACTAGTTTTGTGGAAGGTGAGTAGAAATAAAAGGAGCAATCATGCGTAAACACCAATTCTTTTCACTAGCAGATATTTTAGAGCAAGTTAAGTTAGAACAATGTACTCAAGATGACTTTTGCCTCTATGGCAATGATGAAGGGAATTTGGCTCTCGATAGCCTTTATTTTGGTGTCGGATTATCCAGTTGTAGTTGATGATAAAGATGTCTACCCTGTGGAAGTAGTAGAGAGAAATCTTAATCTGGTATATTATGGTGAACAGTTGATTGATGTTTTGATTGTAGCCTTGGAAGAAAAGCCAGACGCAAGTCTCCAAGACTTGGTCGATGCATTGAATTACTATAATCGGAATGATACGTTTATGCCTTTTGCCTAGTAACTAAGCTGGATTTACATAGTTCCATTAAGTATAGGCGAATACAGTAAGTATAGGCAAATACAGTAAGGAGTTAAAATGAAGCTGACAGAAGTATTTGAGCTAGTGGAAAATCATCCAGATTTAAAACCCTATGTAGAAAAGATTTTAAAAAAGCACATGAAGACCAACTGTTCCTATCTTGAGTCTCTTAATCACCTTGCTTATTTACTCTATCTAGATGGTCAAAAAGAACTAGCTAAAAAGTTGTTAGATATTTTGCTACAAATTCCCTTTGAAGGAGATTATAATAGTTGGACCTTTGTTGAGAGTTCAATAGTCTTGTTGGCCTATATGGAAAAGCAGACGGAAAATCAGGTGTTCATCTATCAAAATCTCCTTTTAAGTCCACTGGATTCTGGGGAGGAAACAACTAGAAAAATAAGAAGGAGAGTACATCAGAGATTTTTGAATGGTGATACCTTGGAACAAAAGCTTGCAAAAATCGAGCAAGCTTCGACCCTTACATCTGAGATGGAATGGTGCTTACTTTACTTAGCAGACTTGTTAAAACTTCAGTTGTTTAGTGCGGAATCAACTCTGGACGAGGCGGATATCCAGTCTAAAATAGAAGAACAAATCGAAAGATTACAAAACTTTATCAAGGAGCAGGGGATGTATGTACTTTTTCCATTTAGGGTATGAGGAAGTGTAGCTAAATTTGAATGATGGAAAGAGGGGAAGAAATGAATAACCAGCTAGCCCTTAGTGGCGAAAAAATTGTTGAAAAGGTTCATCCTAAAATATTCCACCATATTGGTATGATTCGTGGAGAATATTTGTTGAGAGAGCTTAATCAAAACATCCTATTAGCAAGTTGCCAGCAATTTGTAAAAGATTATCTAGATACCATTTGCTCCTTGTACTCAGATGAAGAGGTATGGTATCGTTTTTCAGAATTAACGAATACAGAAGCTAATTGTCTAAAAGGGACTAAAGAGTATTTTGATGAAAATCATCCCTTGTTTGGATATAGAGGGATAAGGCGTTTGCTGGCGTGTCCGAATGAATTTCAGACTGAGGCACATGTCGTTACAGAAGTTTATCAAACAAATCCCAATCTGTCTCTTATTTTTCCTTTTGTCAATGATGCCGACCAATTAAAACAAGCTATTAGAGTATTGCGTGAGCATGGTTTTACTGGAAAAGTCGGCACAATGATTGAATTACCGTCAGCTTATTTTGACTTGGACAGAATAATAGAAACGGGTATTTCAAAGATTATAGTTGGAATGAATGATTTGACTTCTTTTGTTTTTGCGACTGTGAGAAACAGTCAATGGCATGATATGGAAAGTCCAATAATGTTAGATATGCTAAGACAGGTGCAGGATAAAGCAATGATAAAAAAGATTGACTTTGCTGTAGCAGGCTATCTGAATGCTTCTTTCATACAAAAAATAAATCAGATGGGTATCAAGTGTATTATCCACTACAGTTCTATTCCAGAGATTTTTAATTTAGAGATTGACCTTCCAGACCACCTCAAACGTGTAAAAGAAGTAAGTAAAAAATTACAAAGGAGTGACCTATGACACCGCAAGAAATGTGGAATATTTACAAGCAAATTAACCCCGCGATTGGAGATGAGATAGATGCCTGGGCTTTTGGAGTGGAAGCCGATCTCTTGGCAGATTTGGTTTTAAGAGGCGAAAAGACAGCAACCGCCTCAGCCTACGACCTCTACGCTCTAGAAGTCGAACCTCTTCCGCGAGAAGGGACCTTCGATGTCATTTTAGACAGTCAAAATCAGGCTGTCTGCATTGTCGAAATTACAAAGGTTTCCGTTCAGCCCTTTAATCAAGTTTCTGCTGACCATGCCTTTAAGGAAGGTGAGGGAGACAAATCTTTAGCCTATTGGCGTCAGGTTCATGAGGACTGTTTCGCCGAGTGGCTGAGAGAGGCAGGACTGACTTTTACACCTGACAGCAAGGTCGTTTTGGAAGAATTTCGCAAGGTCTACCCACTGTAGAATGTAAAAGGAAGAAAGTTTTGGAAATCACCGTCCAATCCTTTTTTCTCATGCGAAACATGATATAATAAGTTTGTTTGAAGAAGAGCTCTAGCTCTTAAACTTAGAATAGGAGAAAACTATGCAAGCAGTAGAACATTTTATTACGCAATTTGTTCCTGAACATTATGATTTATTTTTAGACTTGAGTCGTGAGACCAAGACCTTTTCTGGGAAGGTGACCATCACTGGTCAAGCCAAGATTAACCGTATTTCCCTTCACCAAAAAGATTTGGCAATCACTTCTGTAGAAGTTGCAGGTCAAGCTCGTCCATTTACAGTTGATCATGAAAATGAAGCCCTTCATGTCGAATTGGCTGAGGCTGGTCAAGTTGAATTAGTCATCGCTTTTTCAGGAAAAATCACAGACAACATGACAGGTATTTACCCTTCTTACTACACAGTGGATGGTGTCAAGAAGGAAGTCTTGTCTACTCAGTTCGAGAGCCATTTTGCGCGTGAAGCCTTTCCGTGTGTGGATGAGCCAGAAGCCAAAGCAACCTTTGACCTCGCTCTTCGTTTTGACCAGGCAGAAGGTGAGTTGGCCTTTTCAAACATGCCAGAAATTGATGTGGAAAACCGTAAGGAAACAGGCATCTGGAAGTTTGAGACAACACCTCGCATGTCTTCTTACTTGTTAGCCTTTGTTGCAGGTGATTTGCAAGGGGTGACCGCTAAAACTAAAAATGGTACCCTTGTAGGTGTCTACTCAACCAAAGCCCACCCATTATCTAACCTTGATTTCTCACTGGACATCGCCGTTCGCTCTATCGAGTTTTACGAAGATTACTACGGAGTTAAGTATCCAATTCCTCAATCGCTCCACATCGCCCTTCCTGACTTCTCAGCTGGTGCCATGGAAAACTGGGGTCTTGTGACCTACCGTGAAGTTTACTTGGTTGTGGATGAGAACTCAACCTTTGCTAGCCGTCAAGAAGTTGCCCTAGTTGTAGCACACGAGCTTGCTCACCAATGGTTTGGTAACCTTGTGACTATGAAATGGTGGGATGACCTCTGGCTCAATGAAAGCTTCGCTAACATGATGGAATACGTCTGTGTGGATGCCATCGAGCCAACTTGGAATATCTTTGAAGATTTCCAAACAGGTGGAGTTCCAGCTGCGCTTAAACGCGATGCGACGGATGGCGTTCAGTCTGTCCATGTCGAAGTCAAACACCCAGATGAAATTAATACCCTCTTTGATGGCGCTATCGTCTATGCCAAAGGAAGCCGTCTCATGCACATGCTTCGTCGTTGGCTAGGTGATGCGGATTTTGCTAAAGGCTTACATGCTTACTTTGAAAAGCACCAGTACAGCAACACCATTGGTCGTGACCTTTGGAATGCTCTTGGTCAAGCGTCAGGCCGTGATGTCGCAGCCTTCATGGATTCTTGGTTGGAACAGCCTGGTTATCCAGTTCTCACTGTCAAAGTTGAAAATGATGTCTTGAAGATTTCGCAAAAACAATTCTTCATCGGTGAGCACGAAGACAAGAACCGCCTCTGGGTTGTGCCACTCAACAGCAACTGGAAAGGTCTACCAGATATACTCGAAACTGAAAGTATCGAAATACCTGGCTACGCAGCTCTTCTTGCTGAAAATAAAGGAGCTCTTCGTCTCAATACTGAAAATACAGCTCACTATATTACAGACTATCAAGGAGATTTGTTAGATGCTGTTCTTGCTGACTTAGAAACACTTGATAACACAAGCAAACTGCAAATCGTTCAAGAACGTCGTCTGCTTGCTGAAGCAGGGCACATTTCTTATGCGGACTTGCTCCCAGTCCTTGATAAACTTGCTAAGGAAGAGTCTTACCTTGTGGTTTCAGCTGTTTCTCAAGTGATTTCTGCCCTTGAACGCTTTATCGATGAAGGAACAGATGTTGAAACAGCCTTCAAATCACTGGTTGCTAAATTGGCTCGTCATAACTATGACCGTCTTGGCTTTGAAGCCAAAGATGGAGAATCAGATGAGGATGAATTGGTTCGTCAGTTGGCCGTTTCTATGATGATTCGCTCCAATGATGCAGAAGCTAGTCAAGTCGCTAGTCAAATCTTTGCAGCTCATAAGGAGAACCTTGCAGGACTTCCAGCAGCCATCCGTGCTCAAGTTCTCATCAATGAGATGAAACACCATGAGACCAAAGACTTGGTCGCAACTTATCTGGACCTCTACACTCATGCCACAGATGCTGTTTTCAAACGTCAGTTGGCAGCTGCTCTAGCCTACAGTACAGATGCTGACAATATCCAAACCTTGATTCGTTCATGGAAGGACAAATTTGTGGTGAAACCACAAGACCTTTCTTCATGGTACCTCCAATTCCTCGGACACCAATCAACTCAAGAGACTGTTTGGGTTTGGGCGCGTGAAAACTGGGATTGGATCAAGGCAGCTCTTGGTGGTGACATGAGCTTTGACAGCTTTGTTATCCTACCTGCCCATGTATTTAAGACAGAGCAACGCTTGGCAGAGTACAAGGAATTCTTTGAGCCACAGCTCTCTGACCTCGCTCTTAGCCGTAACATCCGCATGGGAATCAAGGATATCGCAGCGCGTGTTGACTTGATTAAGCGTGAGAAAGCAGCAGTAGAAGCTGTTGTAGCCCAATATGGCAAGGCTTAATTCGTTCAAAATGTAAACAAAAACTCAACTTTCTATCTGAAAAGAAGAGAGAGTTGAGTTTTTTTTAAGGCAATTTTGGTATAATAATCATAACAAGGAGGAGTTTCTGATGATAAAAATCTTATTAGTAGAAGATGACCTAGGCCTGTCAAACTCAGTATTTGACTTTTTGGATGATTTTGCAGATGTCATGCAGGTTTTTGATGGAGAAGAAGGTCTCTACGAAGCTGAAAGTGGCGTCTATGACTTGATTTTGCTTGACTTGATGTTGCCGGAAAAAAATGGGTTCCAAGTCTTGAAAGAGTTGCGCGAAAAAGGAATTACGACACCAGTCCTTATCATGACTGCCAAAGAGAGTTTGGATGACAAGGGACACGGTTTTGAGCTTGGAGCGGATGACTACCTCACCAAACCTTTCTACCTTGAAGAACTCAAAATGCGGATCCAAGCCCTTCTCAAACGTTCAGGCAAGTTTAACGAAAACACTTTGACCTATGGGGATATTGTCGTCAACCTTTCAACGAATGAAGTGAAAGTGGAAGATACTCCTGTGGAACTACTCGGAAAAGAGTTTGAGTTATTGGTTTATTTCCTTCAAAATCAAAATGTTATTCTTCCCAAGACGCAAATTTTTGACCGTCTATGGGGATTTGATAGCGATACGACGATTTCCGTTGTAGAAGTCTATGTCTCAAAAGTTCGTAAGAAATTGAAGGGAACAGCCTTTGCTGAAAATCTTCAAACCTTGCGTAGTGTCGGGTATATTTTAAAAGATGTTCAATAAACTAAAAAAAACATGGTATGCGGATGATTTCAGCTATTTCATTCGAAACTTTGGAGTGTTCACCCTGATCTTCTCTGCGATGACCCTGATTATCCTCCAGGTCATGCACTCGAGTCTCTACACTTCTGTAGATGAAAAACTCCAAGCCCTTAGTAGCAGTCCCCAAGCGGTTATCCAGTTAGCCCTGAATCGGGCGACTGAAGAGGTCAAGGATATTCAACCAGCAACAGCGGATGCCAACAAGGCTGAAATCAAGCCCAATGTCAGCTCCAATACGGAAGTCTTGCTCTTTGACAAGGATTTTAACCAACTCTTACTGGGCAATCGTTTTTTAGGTTTGGACAAGATCAAGCTGGACAAAAAGGAGTTGAATCACATTCGCCAAATCCAAGTTGTCAATAGCTACGGTCAGGAAGAAACCTATCGAATGATCTTGATGGAAACAAATTCGTCCACTGTTTCAAGCAACGTCAAATATGCGGCGGTTTTAATCAATACCAGCCAGCTCGAGCAAATCAGCCAAAACCACGAGCATTTAATTGTTGTAGTCATGGCTAGTTTCTGGCTCCTGTCTTTAATTGCCAGTGTTTACTTGGCACGTGTCAGTGTCAAACCCTTGCTGGAAAGTATGCAAAAGCAGAAGTCATTTGTTGAAAATGCCAGTCACGAACTGAGAACGCCTTTGGCCGTTTTACAAAATCGTTTAGAAAATCTCTTTCGAAAACCAGAGGCAACGATTATGGAATCCAGCGAAAGTATCGCTTCCAGTCTTGAAGAAGTTCGCAACATGCGCTTCCTCACGACCAATCTTCTCAACCTTGCACGTCGCGATGATGGAATCAAACCAGAAATAGCAGAAGTATCACCACAGTTCTTTAAGACGACCTTTGCTAACTATGAGTTGATTGCTTCTGAAAATGATCGTATTTTTGAGTATGAAAATCGGATTTATCGTCCCTTCATGACCGATCAGTTGCTCCTAAAACAGCTCATGACCATCTTGTTTGACAATGCCATCAAGTATACAGAAGAAGATGGGAAAATTGAGTTTGTAGTTCATGCTACAGATCGTCATCTCTATCTAACAGTAACGGATAATGGAATTGGAATCTCAGCTGATGACAAGAAGAAAATCTTTGACCGATTTTACCGTGTAGACAAGGCGAGAACTCGTCAGAAAGGTGGTTTTGGTCTTGGACTATCTTTGGCCAAGCAGATCGTAGATGCATTACGAGGAACGATTAGCGTAAAAGATAACAAACCTAGAGGAACAATATTTGAAGTTAAGATCGCTATTCAATCGCCTTCAAAACGTAAGAATAAATAAAAAAGACAGTTAGATAACTGTCTTTTTTGATAACTAGAAAAGAGGTTGGTAGTAGTACCAACCTTTATTTTGAAAATTTTCGTTTCATCATCTTTCTTTGAAGTTGTAAAAGGGCGAAACTAAGACCCATTGCAGCGACAAAGGATAAAGCTGTATTTAATTTTATAGCTAAAAAGATAAAACTAAAAAGTGCCATAAAAATACAGAAACAAGCGATATTTACAAAAAATAAAATCTCTTTTAGGTTAGGACCGACTGGGGCTTCAGGTGTGTAATCTTGGTAAAGCGGAGTTTGTTTCGATTCGGGAGCTTGTTCAAACTCATAAGCTTCTAGTTTTCTTGCGGACATGATTCTCTCCTTAACAGTACATAACTATTTTATCATTTTTTATGCAGAGAATTATTACAGAATGGTTACAAAACTACTAAAGTCTCTTATCAACTTCTAAGTCTCTCTTCTTGACACCCACTAGAGAAAATGATAGCATGGATGTTACACTTAAAACAGATAACCTGACCTTCTCTATTATAAATATACTGAGAAAGGAAAGGATAACTTATATAAATTGATAGCAAGCTGAGGCTTTTTCCTAAGATGATTTGTTAAGTTGTTACCTGTATACTTTTGAAAAGTATTGGTAGGAGTTGTTTTGAATGGATGGTAGGACAGAGATTCTGTCTATTGGACTGGGTGGCATTCTTGCTACCTCTGGGAAAAGTAAAAGGAGATAAGCATGTATCTTGCTATCAAAGAGATAGTACGAAACAAACTTCGATATAGTTTGATCTTAACGACCATTTTTCTTATCGCTTTTATGGTCTTTTTTATGACCAGTCTAGCTCTCGGTCTTGTGCGAAACAACCGAGCAGCTATTGATAATTGGCAAGCGACAGGTGTCGTTTTATCCGACTACGCAAATGATAATTTGACAGCATCCTTTATTCCTGAAAAGGACTACAAGGACAAGAGTTCTGAAGAGGCTGCTCCATTGGGCTATATGTTCGCTGTAACCAATCTAGTCAATGGTAGTGAAAAGATCAACGTTTCCATCTTTGCTCAAAACTGGGACTCTTTTATCTCTCCTAGTTTGACGGAGGGTCGTTATCCTGAAGGAGATGATGAGGTTGTCGTGGATCAGTCTTTTGAGAACTATGGGATGAAGCTAGGTGATGCCATTCAGCTCAATGGAAGCGAGGCAAGCTACAAGATTGTAGGCCTGACTCAAGGAAATAAGTTTTTCACCGAGCCTGTTGTCTTTACAAGTCTGACAACTTATTGGACCTTACAAGGAACCTTGAAGGCCAATCGTCCCATCTCTGCCTTGGTATTAAAAAATGACATAGAAGTGTCTGGAGATGGACTGAAACAGATTTCCATTCCAAAAATGATATCGAAAATTCCTGGTTACACGCCTCAGGTTAATGTATTTTCAGGAATGATTCTTGCTATGATTGTTATCACAGGCTTGATTGTGGGGATTTTTGTTTATATCATTACCATCCAAAAACTAGGTCTTTATGGAATAATGCGGGCTCAAGGGATACAGATCAAAACCATTGTATGGTCTCTGTTCTGTCAAATCTTCCTCCTAGCTGGTATGGGGATTGCTTTAGCCTTGCTGGCAATCGGAGGAGTGATTTTAGTCTTACCAGCTACCTTCTTTTTCTATCCAAGTTGGATAGCCTACTCTGTCCTAAGTTTGGTAATTTCCTTGATGGCCCTTCTAGGTGGTGTCATTTCACTTCCACGCTTGCTAAAGGTGGACCCGATTACTGCGATTGCAGAGTGATAAGGAGAATAGTATGACAACATTGATTGAAATGACTCAAGTGACAAAAACGTACGGGGAAGGAAAGATGAAAGTCGTAGCTCTGCATGAGACGAATTTTCAGCTAAATGCGGGAGAGTTCGTGGCTATCGTCGGGCCTTCTGGATCTGGAAAGACGACCTTTCTAACAACTCTAGGACAACTACAGGAAGCTTCGAGTGGAAAGATTCTAGTAAAGGGGAAGGAAACAGGCAGTTTGACGGAGAAGGAGAAAACAGACCTCCGTTTTAGAGAGTTTGGCTTCATTCTCCAGGCTTCAAATTTAATTCCTTTTCTAACGGTCAAGGAACAGCTGGATTTGATTGACAGACTGGATAAGGGAAAAAATAGTAAAAGTGACCGAAAAGAGCTGTTTGACTTGTTGGATTTGGCAAAAGTACAAGATCATTATCCCAAAGCTCTATCAGGTGGTGAACGTCAACGTGCCGCGATTGCTAGAGCGCTTTATAACAATCCGAGCATCGTTCTTGCAGATGAGCCGACAGCCAGTCTAGACACCCAGCGTGCCTACCAAGTAACGGAGATGCTGGCTGCCATTGCCCATGAACAAGGTAGAGGAGTTGTTATGATTACACATGATACCCGTCTTCTTGATAAGGTTGACCGTATTTATGTCATGAACGATGGCCACCTAGTTGAAGAAACACATGTATAAAATAGAGTGAATGGTACAAGTTACTGTTCACTTTTTTGATTGGGAAAGATAGAAATAAGTTTAACTTTTTGTGAAACTCTCAGTATTCATAGCTGATTTTTGAGAAATGTGGTATAATTTTTCTTATGGAAAAGATTATTATTACAGCAACTGCTGAAAGTATTGAACAAGTTGAACAGTTACTCGAAGCTGGCGTAGATCGTATCTATGTTGGTGAGAAAGATTTTGGTCTTCGTCTGCCAACGACTTTTAGTTATGACCAATTGCGTGAGATTGCTAAGTTGGTTCATGAAGCAGGCAAAGAATTGATTGTTGCGGTTAATGCCCTCATGCACCAAGATATGATGGACCGTATCAAGCCTTTCCTAGACTTCTTGGAAGAAATCAAGACAGACTATATTACAGTAGGAGATGCAGGTGTCTTTTACGTGGTCAACCGTGATGGCTATTCCTTCAAGACCATTTATGATGCTTCAACCATGGTGACAAGCAGTCGTCAGATTAACTTCTGGGGACAAAAGGCTGGCGCATCTGAGGCTGTCTTGGCACGTGAAATTCCATCTGCTGAGCTCTTCAAGATGCCTGAGATTTTGGAAATTCCTGCTGAAGTGTTGGTTTACGGAGCTAGTGTCATCCACCATTCTAAGCGTCCGCTCTTACAAAACTACTATAACTTTACGCATATCGATGATGAAAAAACGCGTAAACGTGACCTCTTCTTGGCAGAGCCGAGTGACCCAGAAAGCCATTATTCCATTTTTGAAGACAATCATGGTACTCATATCTTTGCAAATAATGACCTGGATTTGATGACCAAATTGACAGAATTGGTGGAGCATGGTTTTACTCACTGGAAACTTGAGGGTCTTTACACCCCAGGTCAGAATTTTGTAGAAATTGCCAAACTCTTTATCCAAGCGCGTAGCTTGATCCAAGAGGGGAACTTTAGCCATGATCAAGCCTTCTTGCTGGATGAGGAAGTGCGCAAGTTACATCCTAAAAACCGTTTCCTCGACACAGGATTCTATGATTACGATCCTGATATGGTTAAATAGGACACCAAAACCCGAAATAAAAATGTTCGGGTTTTTCAAGTGTATTCATGAAATAAAAACGGATACATGTTATAATGAAAGTAGCTCTTTATTGGAGGTATTTAAGTGGAGAATCTGAAAAAGATGGCAGGTATCAAGGCTGCTGAGTTTGTCAAGGATGGTATGGTAGTCGGTCTGGGAACTGGTTCTACTGCCTACTATTTCGTAGAGGAAGTAGGTCGTCGGATCAAGGAAGAAGGTTTGCAGATTACTGCTGTAACGACTTCCAGTGTAACCAGTAAACAGGCTGAAGGACTTAACATCCCGCTCAAGTCTATTGATCAAGTAGACTTTGTCGATGTGACGGTTGACGGGGCGGATGAAGTAGATAGCCAGTTTAACGGGA
This sequence comes from bacterium, assembly GCA_905221295.1. Classification (GTDB taxonomy): domain Bacteria; phylum Bacillota; class Bacilli; order Lactobacillales; family Streptococcaceae; genus Streptococcus. The sequence goes on from CAJNCP010000001.1 coordinate 466,197, forward strand.
TCAAAGGTGGTGGTGGTGCCCTTCTGATGGAGAAGGTTGTTGCAACGCCCTCAAAAGAATACATTTGGGTGGTGGATGAAAGCAAACTGGTAGAGAAACTAGGTGCTTTTAAATTGCCTGTGGAAGTGGTTCAGTATGGCGCAGAACAGGTCTTTCGTCGGTTTGAGCGAGCTGGCTACAAACCAAGTTTCCGTGAAAAAGATGGCCAACGTTTTGTGACCGATATGCAGAACTTTATCATTGACCTAGCCTTGGATGTCATTGAAGATCCGATTGCTTTCGGGCAAGAATTGGACCATGTCGTTGGTGTCGTAGAGCATGGATTGTTCAACCAAATGGTGGATAAGGTCATCGTAGCGGGACGAGATGGTGTTCAGATTTTAACTTCAACAAAAGCAAGATAACTAAGATAGTAAGGAGACAGACTATGTCAAAATTTAATCGTATTCACTTGGTGGTACTGGATTCTGTGGGAATCGGTGCTGCACCAGATGCCAATAACTTTGTCAATGCAGGGGTTCCAGACGGTGCTTCTGACACACTAGGACACATTTCCAAAACAGTTGGTTTGAATGTGCCAAACATGGCTAAAATCGGTCTGGGAAATATTCCTCGCGAAACGCCCCTTAAGACTGTACCAGCTGAAAGCAATCCAACAGGTTATGTAACAAAATTGGAAGAAGTTTCCCTTGGTAAGGATACCATGACTGGACACTGGGAAATCATGGGACTCAACATTACGGAGCCTTTTGATACCTTCTGGAACGGATTCCCAGAAGAAATCTTGACAAAAATCGAAGAATTTTCAGGGCGCAAGGTCATTCGTGAAGCCAATAAACCTTACTCAGGAACTGCTGTTATCGATGATTTTGGACCACGTCAGATGGAAACTGGGGAGTTGATTATCTATACTTCAGCTGACCCTGTTTTGCAAATTGCTGCCCACGAAGATATCATTCCTTTGGATGAATTGTACCGTATCTGTGAATACGCTCGTTCGATTACCCTTGAGCGCCCTGCCCTTCTAGGTCGTATCATTGCCCGTCCTTATGTGGGTGAGCCAGGTAACTTCACTCGTACAGCCAACCGTCGTGACTTGGCCGTTTCTCCATTTGCACCAACCGTTCTTGATAAACTCAATGAAGCGGGTATCGATACTTATGCTGTTGGTAAAATTAACGATATCTTTAACGGTGCGGGTATCAACCATGATATGGGCCACAACAAGTCAAACAGCCATGGAATTGATACACTATTGAAGACAATGGGACTTGCTGAATTTGAAAAAGGATTCTCATTCACAAACTTGGTCGATTTCGATGCCCTTTACGGCCACCGCCGCAATGCTCATGGTTACCGTGATTGCTTGCATGAGTTTGATGAACGCTTGCCTGAAATTACCGCAGCCATGAGAGAGAACGACCTTCTCTTGATTACTGCGGACCATGGAAATGACCCGACCTATGCAGGAACAGACCACACTCGTGAATACATTCCACTTTTAGCTTATAGCCCTGCTTTTAAAGGAAATGGTGTCATTCCAGTTGGACATTTTGCAGATATCTCAGCGACTGTTGCCGATAACTTTGGTGTGGAAACTGCCATGATTGGGGAAAGTTTCTTAGATAAATTGGTATAAGATGACGCGCTACGCTTTACTGGTTAGGGGCATTAATGTCGGTGGGAAGAATAAGGTTGTCATGGCGCAACTTCGTCAAGAATTGACAGAGTTGGGACTGGAAAAGGTTGAGACCTACATCAACAGTGGCAATATTTTCTTTACTTCGACAGATCCCAAAGCCCGATTGGTTGAAAAGTTAGAGGCTTTCTTTGAAGTCCATTATCCATTTATTCAGAGCTTTTCTTTGCTGAGTCTAGGGGACTTTGAAGCGGAACTTGAAAATCTGCCTGAATGGTGGACCAAAGATTTGGCACGAAAGGATGTCCTCTTTTACACTGAGGGATTGGATGTGGCTCAAGTCATCGAGAAAGTGAACAGTTTGGAACTGAAAGATGAAGTGGTTCATTTTGGAAGACTTGGGATTTTCTGGGGGAAAATCTCAGAGGAATCCTACTATGCAACTGCCTATCATAAGTACTTGCTCAAGATGCCTTTTTATCGTAATATCACCATTCGCAATGCTAAAACTTTTGACAAAATCGGTCAAATGCTAAAAAATAATAAAGGAGACACAGAATGACATTTTTAGATAAGATCAAGGAAACAGCTGCTTTCCTGAAAGACAAGGGAATCCAAGCACCTGAGTTCGGTCTAATCCTTGGATCAGGTCTTGGAGAATTGGCAGAAGAAATCGAAAATCCAGTTGTAGTAGACTATGCAGATATTCCAAACTGGGGCCGTTCGACAGTAGTCGGTCACGCTGGTAAATTGGTATATGGTGACCTTGCAGGTCGCAAGGTCTTGGCTCTTCAAGGGCGCTTCCATTTCTACGAAGGCAATCCTCTTGAAGTCGTGACTTTCCCAGTACGTGTGATGAAAGTTCTCGGATGTGAAGGTGTCATTGTAACCAATGCAGCTGGTGGTATTGGATATGGCCCTGGCACCTTGATGGCTATCTCAGACCATATCAACATGACGGGTCAAAATCCATTGATGGGTGAAAACTTGGATGATTTTGGTCCACGTTTCCCAGATATGTCTAAAGCCTACACACCAGAATATCGTGCTACTGCCCATGAAGTGGCTAAGAAACTTGGTATCAAGCTTGATGAAGGTGTCTATATTGGTGTAACAGGTCCGACTTATGAAACCCCAGCAGAGATTCGTGCCTATAAGACATTGGGGGCAGATGCAGTTGGTATGTCCACTGTTCCTGAAGTTATTGCTGCAGCGCACTCTAGCTTGAAAGTTCTCGGTATTTCATGTATTACTAACCATGCTGCTGGTTTCCAAGAAGAACTCAATCACGAAGAGGTTGTAGAAGTGACTGAACGTGTCAAAGGCGACTTCAAAGGCTTGCTTAAAGCGATTCTTGCTGAATTGTAATCATGTTAATAGAATTGAGGAGAATTTTTCGAAAGATTCCTTATAATCTTAGATTATTCATAGCAGTAATTCTGCAAGGAATAGTTTCGGGTTTATCTGGTATATTTCTCCATTATCTTTTAGAGATGGCGGAGGGGCTAGCTTTTGGTCATTCAGAGCATCATAATGGATTTTTGACAGATGGAGTTTCCTCCTCACGGATAGGACTAAGTTTAATAATCGTGGGTCTTAGCTCGTCCTTAGTCTGGTACTTCTTGCAAAAAAGGTCGAAGATTTATTCCATCAAAGCTCAGATGAAGGATGAGACTTCACAATACAAGCTTCATTTTTTAAAACAGCTATTTCATTCAATTTGGCAGATTATTGCAGTTGGAGGGGGAGCACCTATTGGCAAAGAAGCTGCACCACGAGAGATTGGAGCCCTATTTGCAGGTCCAATTGGAAAAATATGTATACTGTCTATGAAGGATCGAATCTTTCTCCTTGCTTGTGGTGCTGGTGCTGGTTTAGCAGCTGTCTATCAGGTTCCATTAACCAGTGTTTTCTTCGTTTTTGAGACTCTAGGAATTACTTTATCTATCAAGCGATTTGTCTTAGTCGGTTTGACTACCTATGTGTCTACCTATATAGCAGGCTTGGTTATTTCAGATCATGCTCTTTACCAGCTTCCAGCTATCACATGGTCATTAAAGGAAGTGTGGATTGTCCCTTTATTACTTCTTTTCTTAACTCCCCTAGCTTGGCTTTTTGGTCGCTTAAGTAAAAAAGTGTCTTCAAACAAGATAAAAGATCAACGAATACTTCTCACTTTGCCCTCAGCTTTTCTGTTTCTTGTTGGTCTGGCAAGTTACTTTCCACATCTACTTGGCAATGGACGCATGATGGCTCAGGAAATTTTAAATGGTAGCGATGGTAAAACAGTGCTTCTCATGTTTTTCCTAAAAGCAGTGGTCGTTCTTATTATCCTTTGGGCAGGGGCCTATGGTGGTACTCTTACGCCATCTTTTGCCTTGGGGATGGCTGGAGCTGCTCTCTTAGCCATGATTCTAGGTTTGGACAGCCAGTCAAGCATTTTGCTTTTGGGATCGGTTTGCTTTTTATCAGTGACCTTGAGGGCTCCCTGGTCTGCAACTGGATTAGTAATTGGTTTCACTGGGTTAGGTTTAGATTCTCTTCCGTATCTCTTAGTAACGGCTTTCCTAGCTTATGGTTTTGCAAAAGTGTTAGACCGCTTTCCTTGGGCTAGTATACTGTGTAAGATGTCAAAGAATAAAGTAGTTAGGTAGGAAATACCCGTTTCTTCTAATCAAGGATTTATCTTAAAGGATTAAAAACTATTGTCAGTTTATCAATAACTGTTTGAAATAAAAATGAACTAGGCTCGTCGGAGTCATGATTGGATACGATTTTTCCTAGCTATGAAATATAAAAATAAATAAAGAAAGGTAGAGCGAAGTGTTCTAATTTGAACACGAGCGGAAAACTTGGAAAATAGATAATCTGACTGAGAAATCAGGATTTCTAGTCAGATTCCTAATTTTCAGTCGTTTTCTTCTCGCTCTTTGTATCATAAATTATGTCTATCCATATTGCTGCTCAGCAGGGTGAAATTGCTGATAAAATTCTTCTTCCTGGAGATCCTCTTCGTGCGAAATTTATTGCGGAAAACTTCCTTGAAGATGCTGTTTGTTTTAACGAAGTGCGTAACATGTTTGGCTACACTGGTACTTACAAGGGTCACCGTGTATCTGTCATGGGAACTGGGATGGGAATGCCATCTATTTCGATTTATGCGCGTGAGTTGATTGTGGACTACGGTGTGAAAAAATTGATCCGTGTGGGAACTGCTGGTTCTTTGAATGAAGATGTCCACGTCCGTGAATTGGTTTTGGCACAAGCAGCTGCAACCAACTCAAATATCATCCGCAACGACTGGCCACAGTATGATTTCCCACAAATCGCTAGCTTTGATTTGTTAGACAAGGCCTACCATATCGCCAAAGAACTTGGTATGACCACCCACGTTGGGAACGTTTTGTCGTCAGATGTCTTTTACTCAAACTACTTTGAAAAGAACATCGAGCTTGGTAAATGGGGAGTCAAAGCTGTGGAAATGGAAGCAGCAGCCCTTTACTATCTTGCTGCCCAACACCACGTCGATGCACTTGCTATCATGACCATTTCTGATAGCTTGGTCAATCCTGATGAAGACACCACTGCAGAAGAACGCCAAAATACCTTCACCGATATGATGAAGGTCGGATTGGAAACCTTGATTGCAGAGTAATCAGAGAATAGCTTTTCAATTACATTAGTTACAAGAACTGTTGTAAGAGATTTATTTTCAATATCTAAGCAATGATAATGAAAGAGTTGAAAATCAGATTGCTGGAGCTATTGGTTTTCAACTTTTTTAGATCCCAGCTTAAGGAGAAATGTGATGGATAAAATTGAACAATTACAAGACTTGATAGATCAAAGCCAACGGATTGTTTTCTTTGGAGGGGCAGGAGTGTCAACCGAGTCTAATATCCCAGATTTTCGTAGTTCAGATGGTGTTTATAGTCATCAGTTAGGCCGTCATTTTACGGCAGAGCAACTCGTTTCTCGGACCATGTTTGAGCGCTATCCAGAAGAATTTTTTGACTTCTATAAAAAATACCTTATTTATCCAGAAGCCAAGCCTAATGCAGCTCATCACTACCTAGCTGTTTTGGAAAAAACTGGCAAGCTAAAGGCTGTTGTGACACAAAATATCGATAGTCTTCATGAAATGGCTGGCTCCCCAAAAGTCTTTAAATTGCATGGGAGTGCGGACCGCAATTACTGCCTAGGTTGCCAACGTTTCTATGACTTAACTGCTTTTTTGGCTCTCGAGGGACTGGTTCCCCACTGCTTAGATTGTGGTAAGGTGGTCAAGCCTGACGTGACCTTGTATGAAGAATCACTTGACATGGATGTTTTTAGCCAAGCTGCACAAGCTATTCGGCAAGCTGACTTGCTGATAATTGGTGGGACTTCCTTGGTTGTTTATCCTGCAGCTAGCCTAGTAAACTATTTTTCTGGGACAAATCTGGTCGTTATCAATAAAACCAGTATTCCACAAGACAGCCAAGCTACATTGGTTATTGAAGGTAAGATTGGGGAAGTCTTTTCGAAATTGAGACAATAAAAGAATTTTAGAAGATAGCAACAAAACCTTGTTACTTGAAAGAGAAAACTATCTCATTTATTGACCAAAATCTCGCTCTTTAAGAGTTACTAAAAACTGGCTGAGAAAATCAAAACACCTTCACTGATATGATGAAGGTCGGCTTGGAAACCTTGATTGCAGAGTAAATTTGTAATAGAAAATCCTGTTTTCAAGTGAAATCAGGATTTTTTCATGGATGCGATTTTTTCTGGGTCTGGTGTGACACGGAGGGTCTTTTGTCCTGTGTAGGTCACAAAGCCGGGTTTGCCACCAGTTGGTTTGTTGAGTTTTTTAACTTCAATCATATCCACTTGAACCAAGTTCGACAAGCGTCCTTTAGAGAAATATGCAGCAAGTTCTGCAGCGTCCGTCTTAACTTCGTCAGAAGGATTGAGATTTCCTGAGATGACGACATGGCTTCCAGGGATGTCCTTGGCATGGAACCAAAGTTCCTCCTTGCGGGCCATTTTAAAGGTCAATTCCTCATTTTGCAGGTTATTGCGTCCGACGTAGATGATGGTCTTGCCATCGCTGGCCAGATACTGTTCTGGTTTCTTGCGTTTCTGAATTTTTTCGCGTTGGCGTCTTCTAATGAATCCTGTTTGGATCAATTCTTCACGAATTTCAGCGATTTCTTCCAGTCCAGCTTGGTTGAGGACGGTCTCGACACTTTCTAGATAGAGAATGGTTGCCTTGGTTTCTTCGATCAGTTCAGTCAAGTATTTGACGGCTTCTTTGAGTTTCTGATAACGTTTAAAATAGCGTTGGGCATTCTGGCTGGGAGTCAAGGCCTTATCAAGCGCAATGGTGATAGGTTGATTGGTGTAGTAGTTGTCCAAGGTAACCTGATCTTGGTCATTAGGCACTTGGTGGAGGAAGGTTGTTAGCAATTCCCCTTTTTGGCGAAATTCCTCAGCATTGTCTGTCGCTAGTAACTCTTTTTCTTGTTTTTTTAGCTTATGTCGATTTTTCTGAAGTTCATTTTCAACACGTCGAATCAGTTCACTGGCTTGCTGTTTGACGCGGTCTCGTTCTGCCTTGTCCTTATAGTAGGTGTCCAGCAAATCAGAAAGGCTGGCAAAAGGCTCTCCTACACGGTTCATAAAAGGAACTGGACTGAAGGAAGTCTCTGTTAAGCATGGCTTGGTTTCTTGACTGAAAAAGTTTCGGAAAGTGGATAGTTTGTCACTGACCAATAAACTTTCCAGTTCATATGCCGTATCTCGTCCTAAACCTTGAAAGAGGCTTTGAAGATTTTTTGCTGTTAGTTCTTGGGTTTGCAGAATTTCAAAGAGTTTTTCATCCTTGATAGTAAAAGGATTGAGAGACTCGGTGCTTGGCGGAGCGATATAGGTTGATCCTGGAAGCAAGGTGCGGTAGCTATTTTGTGAAAAGCCGACGTGTTTGATGACTTCGAGGATTTTATGGCTACTTTTATCGACTAGTAGAATATTGCTGTGTTTGCCCATGATCTCGATAATCAAGGTAGCCTGGATATGGTCTCCAATCTCGTTTTTATTAGAAACGGTAATTTCCACGATACGGTCGTTTTCCACTTGCTCGATTGACTCAATCAGGGCACCCTGCAAATATTTTCTCAAAACCATGATAAAAGTAGAAGGTTGGGCTGGATTTTCAAAAGTTGTTTGGGTCAGCTGGATGCGACCAAAAACGGGATGAGCAGAGAGGAGCAGGCGATGGCTTTGGCGATTGCTGCGGATTTGCAGGACCAACTCTTGTTCAAAAGGTTGATTGATTTTCTGGATGCGACCATTGACCAACTCGCTTCGCAATTCCTCAACCATGTGATGTAAAAAAAATCCGTCAAATGACATCGTTCTCTCCTTGTGATTGTATTCCATAGTATTATATCAAAAAGGTAGAATAAAATCATGGAAATATGGTATAATAAAGCCAAGTAAAGAGAATCGAGAAGTACATGTATATTGAAATGGTAGATGAAACTGGTCAAGTTTCACAAGAAATCTTGCACCAAACCCAAGAAATTTTGGAATTTGCAGCCCAAAAAATAGGACAAGAAGACAAGGAGATGGCAGTCACTTTTGTGACCAACGAGCGTAGCCACGAACTCAATCTGGAGTACCGTGATACGGATCGTCCGACAGATGTTATCAGCCTTGAGTATAAACCAGAGTTGGATATTGCCTTTGACGAAGAGGATTTGCTTGAAAATCCTGAATTAGCAGAGATGATGTCTGAGTTTGATGCTTATATTGGGGAACTGTTCATCTCTATCGATAAAGCGCATGAGCAGGCTGAGGAATACGGTCACAGCTTTGAGCGTGAGATGGGCTTCTTGGCAGTACACGGCTTTTTACACATTAACGGCTACGATCACTACACTCCGGAAGAAGAAGCGGAGATGTTCGGTTTACAAGAAGAAATTTTGACAGCCTATGGACTCACAAGACAATAAACGAAAATGGAAAAATCGTGACCTGGTATCCAGTTTAGAATTTGCCCTTACAGGAATTCTGACTGCAATCAAGGAAGAACGCAATATGCGAAAACATGCAGTGACAGCCCTTGTGGTTATCCTTGCAGGTTTTGTTTTTCAGGTGTCACGAATCGAATGGCTCTTTCTCCTAATGAGCATTTTCTTGGTAGTAGCCTTTGAAATTATTAACTCTGCTATTGAAAATGTGGTGGATTTAGCCAGTCACTATCACTTTTCTATGTTGGCAAAGAAAGCCAAGGACATGGCGGCAGGAGCCGTGCTGGTGGTCTCTCTTTTTGCTGCAGTGACAGGTGCACTTATCTTTCTCCCACGCATTTGGGATATACTATTTTAAACACTAAGAGGAAATTATGACATTTAAATCAGGCTTTGTAGCCATTTTAGGACGTCCCAATGTTGGGAAGTCAACCTTTTTGAATCACGTCATGGGGCAAAAGATTGCTATTATGAGTGACAAGGCGCAAACAACGCGCAATAAAATCATGGGGATTTACACCACGGATAAGGAACAAATCGTCTTTATCGACACACCGGGGATTCACAAGCCTAAAACAGCTCTTGGGGATTTCATGGTGGAATCTGCCTACAGTACTCTGCGAGAAGTGGATACTGTTCTCTTCATGGTGCCAGCTGATGAGCCACGTGGTAAGGGCGACGATATGATTATCGAGCGTCTGAAAGCTGCCAAGGTTCCTGTGATTCTGGTGGTGAATAAGATTGATATGGTTCATCCAGACCAGCTCTTGGCTCAGATTGATGATTTCCGTAACCAGATGGACTTCAAGGAAATCGTTCCGATCTCAGCCCTTCAGGGAAATAACGTTTCTCGTCTAATCGATATTTTGAGTGAAAATCTGGAGGAAGGGTTCCAGTATTTCCCATCTGATCAAATCACTGACCACCCTGAGCGTTTCTTGGTTTCAGAAATGATTCGTGAGAAGGTTCTCCATTTGACACGTGAAGAAATCCCTCACTCAGTCGCCGTAGTAGTCGACTCTATGAAGCGTGATGAAGAGACAGACAAGGTCCATATCCGAGCAACCATCATGGTGGAGCGAGATAGCCAAAAAGGCATTATCATCGGAAAGGGTGGCGCTATGCTCAAGAAAATTGGGACTATGGCCCGTCGTGATATCGAACTCATGCTAGGGGATAAGGTTTTCCTAGAAACTTGGGTCAAGGTCAAGAAAAACTGGCGTGATAAAAAGCTAGATTTGGCTGACTTTGGCTATAATGAAAAAGAATACTAAGTAGAGGTGGGCTCATGCCTGCTTCTTGTTTTTACAGAAGGAGGAACTATGCCTGAATTACCTGAGGTTGAAACTGTTCGTCGTGGCTTAGAAAAATTGATCTTGGGAAAGAAGATTTCCAGCCTAGAGATTCGCTATCCCAAGATGATTAAGACGGATTTGGAAGAGTTTCGAAAAGAAGTGCCTGGTCAGATTATCGAGTCAATGGGACGTCGTGGAAAATATTTGCTTTTCTATCTAACAGACAAGGTCTTGATTTCCCATTTGCGGATGGAGGGCAAGTATTTTTACTATCCAGACCAAGTTCCAGAACGCAAGCATGCCCATGTTTTGATTCGGTTTGAAGATGGTGGCACTCTTGTATATGAGGATGTACGCAAGTTTGGTACTATGGAACTGCTGGCACCCGACCTTTTGGATGCCTACTTTATTTCTAAAAAATTAGGTCCCGAACCAAGAGAACAGGACTTTGATTTGCAGGTCTTTCAAGCTGCCCTAGCCAAGTCTAAAAAGCCTATCAAATCCCATCTCCTAGACCAGACCTTGGTAGCTGGCCTTGGCAATATCTATGTGGATGAGGTCCTCTGGCGAGCTCAGGTTCATCCAGCTAGACCTTCCCAAACTTTGACTGCAGAAGAAGCGTCAGCTATTCATGACCAGACCATTGCTGTTTTGGGACAGGCAGTTGAAAAGGGTGGTTCCACCATTAGAACCTATACCAATGCCTTTGGAGAAGACGGAACCATGCAGGACTTCCATCAGGTCTATGATAAGACTGGGCAAGCGTGTTCCCGCTGTGGGACAGTGATTGAGAAAATTCAACTAGGCGGACGTGGAACTCATTTTTGTCCTCAGTGTCAAAGGAGGAGCTGATGGGAAAAATCATCGGAATCACAGGAGGAATTGCCTCGGGTAAGTCAACTGTGACAAATTTCCTAAGAGAAAAAGGATTTCAAGTGGTGGACGCTGATGCAGTCGTCCACCAACTACAAAGACCTGGCGAGCGCCTATATCAGGTCTTAGTTCAGCACTTTGGGCAGGAAATCATCCTTGAAAATAGAGAACTCAATCGCCCTCTCCTAGCTAGTCTCATTTTTTCAAATCCTGAAGAACGTGAATGGTCTAGGATAACTCAAGGAGAGATTATTCGTGAGGAATTGGCTGCATTGCGAGACCAGTTGACTCAGACAGAAGCGATTTTTTTCATGGATATTCCCCTACTTTTTGAACAGGACTACAGTGCCTGGTTTGATGAAACATGGCTGGTCTATTTGAACCGTGATGTTCAGGTGGAACGTTTCATGAAACGAGATCATCTTTCTAAGGAAGTAGCAGAGTCCCGTCTGGCAACCCAGTGGTCTTTAGAAGAAAAGAAAAAATTGGCGAGCCATATATTAGATAATAATGGCAGTCGCGATCAGCTTGTGGGTCAAGTAGTGAAGTTACTTGAAGGAGGCGATAGCTGTGCAAGAGATTAGTTGGAAAGAGAATCTTCGTGTCGCCTGGTTCGGTAGTTTTCTAACGGGAGCCAGTATTTCCTTGGTTGTCCCTTTCATGCCTATCTTTGTAGAGCAGTTGGGAATTGAAGGGGACCAAGTTGCTTTCTATGCTGGATTAGCTATCTCAGTTTCGGCTGTTTCAGCAGCTCTAGTTTCTCCTATCTGGGGTATTCTTGCTGACAAATATGGTCGAAAACCCATGATGATTCGAGCAGGTCTTGCTATGACCATCACCATGGGAGGTTTGGCCTTCGTGCCGAATATCTATTGGTTAATCTTTCTTAGATTACTAAATGGCGTATTTACAGGTTTCGTACCTAATGCGACAGCTTTAATAGCCAGTCAAGTCCCCAAGGATAAGTCTGGCTATGCTTTGGGGACTCTATCAACAGGTGTTGTTGCAGGAACCCTAACCGGCCCCTTTGTAGGTGGCTTGATTGCTGAAATTTTTGGGATTCGTAACGTCTTTTTATTGGTGGGTGCTTTCCTATTTTTAGCTGCAATCCTAACCATTTTCTTTATCAAGGAAGATTTTCAACCAGTAGCCAAGGAGAAGGCTATCCCGACGAAAGAATTATTTTCTTCTTTCAAGTATCCTAGGCTTTTAGTAAACCTATTTTTGACTAGCTTTGTCATTCAGTTTTCAGCTCAATCAATTGGTCCCATTCTCGCTCTCTATGTTCGGGACTTAGGGCAGACTGAAAATCTCCTCTTTGTATCTGGTTTGATCGTATCCAGCATGGGATTTTCTAGCATGATGAGTGCTGGAGTGATGGGAAAACTAGGAGATAAGGTGGGAAATCATAGACTTTTAGTTGCAGCGCAGGTTTATTCAGTCATTATTTACCTTCTTTGTGCCCATGCAACCAGCCCCATTCAACTTGGCTTGTATCGTTTTTTATTTGGTTTGGGAACGGGAGCTCTCATACCAGGTGTCAATGCTCTTCTCAGCAAAATGACTCCAAAATCAGGTATTTCAAGAATTTTTGCCTTTAACCAAGTCTTTTTCTACCTTGGGGGTGTTGTTGGTCCCATGACTGGTTCAGCAGTAGCAGGGCAATTCGGCTACCACTCTGTTTTTTATGCGACAGCAGCCTGTGTGGCTCTCAGTTGTTTATACAACTTAGTTCAATTTAGATCATTATTAAAAGTAAAGGAAATCTAGTGCGAGTAAAAATTAATCTCAAATGCTCCTCTTGTGGCAGTATTAATTACCTAACCAGTAAGAACTCCAAAACCCATCCAGACAAGATTGAGGTTTTAAAGTATTGTCCCAAGGAAAGAAAAGTAACCCTGCATCTTGAATCTAAGTAGAATTTATGGTAAAATAATAGGGATTTTAAGGAGTTTGATATGTACAACCTATTATTAACCATTTTATTAGTATTATCTGTTGTGATTGTGATTGCGATTTTCATGCAACCAACTAAAAACCAATCCAGCAATGTATTTGATGCCAGCGCAGGCGATTTGTTTGAACGTAGTAAAGCTCGTGGTTTTGAAGCTGTGATGCAACGTTTGACAGGTATTTTAGTCTTTTTCTGGCTAGCCATTGCCTTAGCATTGACGGTATTATCAAGTAGATAAGAAATGGGCAGGACTAGGTCTTTGCCTATTTTTATTTTTTACGACATTTACAAAGTCATCAATCAAAAAAATTATAAAAATCTAGAAAGAAAACATGAAAGATAAGATTAAAGAATATTTGCAAGAGCAGGGGCGAGTGACGGTAAATGACCTAGCTCAGGCTCTCGGAAAGGATGGGTCCAAGGATTTCCGTGAGTTGATTAAAACCCTGTCTCTGATGGAAAGAAAGCACCAGATTCGATTTGGAGAAGATGGAAGCCTCACCTTGGACCAGAAGAAGAAACATGAAATCACCCTCAAAGGGATTTTTCATGCCCATAAAAACGGCTTTGGCTTTGTTAGTCTAGAAGGGGAAGAGGACGATCTTTTTGTAGGGAAAAATGATGTCAACTATGCCATTGATGGCGATACCGTTGAGGTAGTCATTAAGAAAGTTGCTGACCGTAATAAGGGAACAGCTGCGGAAGCCAAGATTATTGATATCTTAGAACACAGCCTGACAACCGTTGTCGGGCAAATCGTTCTGGATCAGGAAAAGCCCAAGTATGCTGGCTATATTCGTTCCAAAAATCAGAAAATCAGCCAACCCATTTATGTGAAGAAACCAGCCCTCAAACTTGAAGGGACAGAGGTTCTCAAGGTCTTTATCGACAAATACCCAAGTAGAAAACACGATTTCTTTGTAGCATCTGTACTTGATGTAGTAGGACATTCTACTGATGCGGGGATTGATGTCCTTGAAGTCTTGGAGTCTATGGATATTGTCTCTGAATTTCCAGAGGCTGTTCTCAAAGAAGCAGAAAATATACCGGATGCTCCCTCAGAAAAGGATATGGAAGGGCGTCTTGATTTAAGAGATGAGCTTACCTTTACTATTGACGGTGCGGATGCCAAGGACTTGGACGACGCAGTTCACATCAAGCCTTTGAAAAATGGTAATATCGAACTCGGTGTTCACATCGCGGATGTTTCCTACTATGTGACAGAGGGTTCTGCACTTGATAAGGAAGCCCTTAACCGCGCGACTTCTGTCTATGTAACAGACCGAGTGGTTCCAATGCTTCCAGAGCGTTTGTCAAATGGCATCTGCTCTCTCAATCCACAAGTTGACCGCCTGACCCAGTCTGCCATTATGGAAATTGATAAACATGGTCGTGTAGTTAATTACACCATTACACAAACAGTTATCAAAACTAGTTTTCGTATGACCTATAGTGCTGTTAATGATATCCTAGCAGGTGACGAGGAGAAGAGACAAGAGTTTAAGAAAATTGTTCCTAGTATCGAGCTCATGGTCAAGCTTCATGAAAGGCTAGAAAACATGCGTGAAAAACGTGGTGCCCTGAATTTTGATACCAGCGAAGCTAAGATTTTGGTGGATAAAAAAGGCAAGCCTGTGGATATTGTCCTTCGTCAACGCGGCGTTGCTGAGCGGATGATTGAGTCCTTCATGTTAATTGCCAACGAAACGGTTGCCGAGCACTTCAGCAAGCTGAACCTACCTTTTATCTATCGAATTCACGAGGAGCCCAAGGCTGAAAAAGTTCAGAAGTTTATTGATTACGCTTCAAGCTTTGGATTGCGAATTTATGGGACGGCCAGTGAGATTAGCCAGGAGGCTCTTCAAGACATCATGCGTGCTGTTGAGAGAGAGCCCTATGCGGATGTATTATCCATGATGCTTCTTCGTTCCATGCAGCAGGCTCGTTATTCAGAGCATAATCACGGTCACTATGGACTAGCGGCTGACTATTACACTCACTTTACCAGTCCGATTCGCCGTTATCCTGACCTTCTAGTCCATCGGATGATTCGCGACTATGGATGTTCCATGGAAATAGCAGAGCATTTTGAGCAAGTGATTCCAGAAATTGCAACTCAGTCTTCTAATCGTGAGCGCCGTGCCATCGAGGCAGAGCGTGAAGTCGAAGCCATGAAAAAGGCTGAGTACATGGAAGAATACGTTGGTGAAGAGTACGATGCAGTTGTATCCAGCATCGTCAAATTCGGTCTTTTTGTCGAATTGCCAAATACAGTTGAGGGCTTGATTCACATCACCAATTTACCTGAATTTTATCATTTCAATGAGCGTGACTTGATACTCCGTGGGGAAAAATCAGGCACAACTTTCCGTGTAGGACAGCAGATTCGTATTCGGGTAGAAAGAGCCGATAAGATGACAGGTGAGATTGACTTCTCTTATATCCCTAGTGAATTTGATGTCATCGAGAAGGGCTTGAAAAAGGCTAGTCGCAAGGATATAGGTCGTCGTTCAGACAAGAAGGAAGACAAGAGAAAATCAGGGCGCTCAAATGATAAGCACAAGCATTCACAAAAAGATAAGAAGAAAAAGGGGAAAAAACCTTTTTACAAAGAAGTAGCTAAGAAAGGAGCCAAACATGGCAAAGGGCGAGGGAAAGGTCGTCGCACAAAATAAAAAAGCGCACCACGACTATACAATCGTAGATACGCTTGAAGCAGGAATGGTCCTGACTGGAACCGAAATCAAGAGTGTTCGAGCAGCTCGAATCAATCTCAAGGATGGGTTTGCCCAAGTAAAAAATGGGGAAGTCTGGTTGAGCAACGTTCATATCGCCCCTTACGAAGAGGGCAATATCTGGAACCAGGAACCAGAACGTCGTCGTAAACTTCTGCTCCATAAAAAACAAATTCAAAAATTGGAACAAGAGACCAAAGGGACAGGAATGACCCTTGTTCCCCTCAAAGTCTATATTAAAGATGGTTATGCTAAACTCCTTTTAGGACTTGCAAAAGGGAAACATGACTATGACAAACGGGAGTCAATCAAACGTCGTGAACAAAACCGCGACATCGCGCGTGTGATGAAAGCTGTCAACCAGCGTTAAGAAGAGGAAGTAAAATGGAAAAATTAATTGCCTATAAACGGATGCCCTTGTGGAATAAACAGACCATGCCAGAAGCTGTCCAGCAAAAGCACAATACTAAAGTCGGTACTTGGGGAAAAATTACTGTCTTGAAGGGGGTACTCAAGTTTATTGAGCTGACTGAAGATGGTGAGGTTCTAGCTGAGCACCTCTTTGAGGCAGGGGCTGACAATCCCATGGCGCAACCACAAGCCTGGCACCGAGTGGAAGCTGCCACTGAAGATGTAGAATGGTACTTGGAATTTTATTGTAAACCTGAGGATTATTTTTCTAAGAAATACAATACCAATCCAGTCCATTCAGAGGTCCTAGAGGCTATGCAAACGGTGAAACCAGGAAGAGCCTTGGATTTGGGTTGTGGTCAAGGCCGTAACTCTCTCTTTCTTGCACAGAATGGTTTTGATGTGACAGCTGTGGATCAGAATGAATTGTCCCTTGAAATCTTGCAAAGCATCGTAGAGCAAGAGGATCTAGACATGCCTGTAGGACTTTATGATATCAATTCAGCCAGCATTAGCCAAGCCTATGATTTTATCGTATCGACAGTTGTTCTGATGTTCCTACAAGCGGACCGCATTCCAGCTATTATCCAAAATATGCAGGAGCACACCACGGTCGGTGGCTATAATCTTATCGTCTGTGCCATGGATACAGAGGATT
Organism: bacterium; assembly: GCA_905221295.1. GTDB lineage: Bacteria > Bacillota > Bacilli > Lactobacillales > Streptococcaceae > Streptococcus. The sequence continues at coordinate 482,778 of CAJNCP010000001.1, forward strand.
ATCCTTGCTCAGTCAACTTCCCATTCACCTTTAAAGAAGGGGAGTTGGCGGACTACTACAAGGATTGGGAGTTGGTCAAGTACAATGAAAATCCAGGACATCTGCACCGTCGTGATGAAAATGGTAATCGCATTCAACTACGCTTTGCGACTATGCTAGCCAAGAAAATCAAGTAAATCAAACTTAACCCAGTGAATAGAAACCACTTTGCAAGGTTTCTATTCTTTTTGTTTGTGGCCGTAGATTGGGACGAGCAGGATTTTATGCTATACTAGAAGTAGGAAATGTGATTAGTAGAACTGTGTCGCTGATACTCTCAGCTAAAGAAAGTCTTTATGATGGAGGTGGTCGAATGACGAGTCTTTTGGTGGAATTGTATGATCGATATGTATTGGAAAAGAATGTCTACCAAGCCTTTATCAGTGATTGTGACGAGATTCTTTTTCTATCTTTGATAAAAATAAGCAATGAAGAGAAAGTTTCTCTCCGTCAGTTTATCCTTGAAGAAGTCCCCCATATCCAGCGTGTGACCTTTCGTCAGCTATCTTTAGAACAATTAACAGACCAGTTAGATTATTGCCTTGCAGGCTATGACCAAGTCCTTCTCGATGTTTTTGGCGGAGATTCACTACTAGCCTTATCTCTCTATCAATATGGCTTGGATCGAAAACTTCCAATTGTAGCCATGGATATCGAGAGGGGTAAGCAATATAAATGGAAGTTAGGGCAGCTAGAAAAGGATAACTTGGAAGTGCCGACGCTAACGATTCAGCAGTTGATAGCCTTACGTGGTGGCAAGCTTCTCAAATCCAAACGGCCTTTACATACTCCTAAGCAAATTGCTGCTATTAAAAAACTAGCCAGCTCTGCTATTGCCAATCCCGCCCATTGGTACCAAGTAACCCAATTTTTTTCTCTAGCTAAGACTAATGACCTGCATGCTGAAACCGAAAAGAAACTGGAAAACAACGGCAAGCATTACCTCTATCCAGGATCCCTTATCCCCTTACTAGTGGAAGCGGGGATGCTTCGTATTGAAGGCGAGGACAAGGAGCGAGTAAGCTACAGCTTTCCAAGTCAAGAAGCTCAAATCTTTTGTCGCAACAAAGGGCATATTTTAGAGGTGTATCTCTATCTCTTGGCGCTTGAGTCTCAGCTGTTTGATGAGTGCATGATAGGTGGTGAGATTGATTGGAATGGCATCTTTCCAGAGGCGGATAATGTCCAAAATGAGATTGATGTTATTCTGAGAAAGGGCCGCTCGATTACCTTTATCTCCTGCAAGATGACAGATTTATCAGTTGAAGCCATCAACGAACTAGAAGTCTATGCCAATCATTTTGCTGGGGAGAGTTGCCTCAAGTTGATTGTTTGTACGGGGAAAATCAATCCAGCTTATGCCAATCGCTGCCAGGAATACGGCGTGCTGGTCATTAGAAGTGAGCAGATTCCCAATCTCATTCCCATGCTAAAAAAATATTCTAAGAGACAAAAAAGATAAGAAATAATATCATGAAAGGCTGGGATTCCAGTCTTTTTTTTCTTCTTTTTCGAATAAATGAGAAAAGGAGGTAGGCCATGTTTGTAGCCATAGATGCCAAGGGAAATTTTGTGAATGCTCTCGAAAAAGATGTTACCAAGCAAGCTTATACCTGCCCCGCCTGTGGGGGCGGACTACGATTACGCCAAGGACAGAGCATTCGAACGCATTTCGCCCATGAATCTTTAAGAGATTGTATCGCTATTTTTGAGAATGAAAGTCCAGAACACTTGGGAAATAAAGAGGCCCTTTATCACTGGGCCAAGAAAGACAGTCAGGTCGCCTTAGAATATAGTCTGCCCAGGATTCAGCAGATTACGGATGTTCTCGTCAATGGGAAACTAGCTCTGGAGGTTCAGTGCAGTCCCTTGTCTCAAAAGATTTTAGGCGAAAGAAGTCAAGGCTACCGTAGTCAGGGCTACAAAGTTATCTGGCTACTGGGAGAAAAACTCTGGTTAAAGGAGCGATTAACACAATTGCAAAGGGGATTTCTCTATTTTAGTCAAAATATGGGATTCTATGTTTGGGAACTAGATCTCAAAAAGCAAGTTTTGAGACTCAAATATCTTCTGCACCAGGACCTACGTGGCAAGATTCATTTTCAGGTCAAGGAATTTTCCTATGGCCAAGGAAATCTCTTGGAAATTTTACGATTTCCTTATCAAAAACAAAGGCTGTCTGGTTTTACAGTTTCTCAAGATCCAACTATCTGTCACTACATTCGCCAACAGTTGTACTACCAAACCCCTTACTGGATGAAAAAACAGGAGGAGGCTTATCAACGAGGAGACAATCTATTAAACCGTCAACTGGACGACTGGTATCCCCAAGTCAGACCAATAGAATCAGGAGATTTTTGTCAAATTAATCAAGATTTAAGTAGCTATTATAAAGAATTTTTCGCTTACTATCAAATAAATCCGAAAAATAATAGCCAAAAGCTCTATCCACCAGCCTTTTATCACTTATATTTCTCAAAAAATGTGGTAAAATAGAAAGGATGGAGGAATCTTATGGTATTACAACGACATGAAATAAATGAAAAAGATACATGGGATCTTTCAACAATCTACCCAACAGACCAGGCTTGGGAAGAAGCCTTGAAAGATTTAACTGAAAAAGTACAAACAGCATCTCAGTATGAGGGACATCTTTTGGACAGCGCAGACAGTTTGCTTGAAATTACAGAGTTTTCACTTGATTTAGAACGCCAAATTGAAAAGCTTTATGTCTATGCACATATGAAAAATGACCAAGACACGCGTGAAGCCAAGTATCAGGAGTACTATGCCAGGGCTATGACCTTATACAGTCAGTTAGAACAAGCCTTTTCATTCTATGAACCTGAATTTATGGAGATTAGCCAAGAGCAGTATGCAGCCTTCCTAGAAGCTCAACCAAAACTCCAAGTTTACAAACACTTTTTTGACAAGCTCTTGCAAAAGAAAGACCATGTTCTTTCGCAACGTGAAGAAGAATTGCTGGCTGGCGCAGGAGAAATCTTTGGCTCGGCTAGTGAAACTTTCGCCATCTTGGACAATGCGGATATTAGCTTCCCATATGTGCTTGATGATGAAGGCAAGGAAGTGCAACTCTCTCACGGCACTTATATCCGCTTGATGGAATCTAAAAACCGTGAAGTGCGACGTGGTGCTTATGAAGCCCTCTATGCGACTTACGAGCAATTCCAACACACTTATGCTAAGACCTTGCAGACAAATGTCAAGGTGCAAAACTACCGTGCCAAAGTCCGCAACTACAAGAGTGCTCGTCATGCAGCCCTCGCAGCCAACTTTGTTCCAGAAAGTGTCTATGACAATCTAGTAGCAGCAGTTCGCAAGCATTTGCCGCTTTTGCATCGTTACCTCGAACTTCGTTCTAAAATCTTGGGGATTTCAGATCTCAAGATGTATGATGTCTACACTCCACTCTCGTCAGTAGATTATAGCTTTACCTACGAAGAAGCCTTGAAAAAGGCAGAAGAAGCTTTGGCAGTTTTAGGTGACGACTACTTGAGCCGTGTTAAACGTGCCTTCAGTGAGCGTTGGATTGATGTCTATGAAAACCAAGGCAAGCGTTCTGGTGCCTACTCTGGTGGTTCTTACGATACCAATGCCTTTATGCTTCTCAACTGGCAGGACAATCTAGATAATCTCTTTACCCTTGTCCATGAAACAGGTCACAGTATGCACTCTAGCTATACTCGTGAAACCCAACCTTATGTTTACGGAGATTATTCTATCTTCTTGGCTGAGATTGCCTCAACGACTAACGAAAATATCTTGACAGAGAAATTGTTGGAAGAAGTAGAAGACGATGCAACTCGCTTTGCTATTCTCAATAACTTCCTAGACGGTTTCCGTGGAACAGTCTTCCGTCAAACTCAATTCGCTGAGTTTGAACACGCCATCCACCAAGCAGACCAAAATGGAGAAGTCTTGACAAGTGATTTCCTCAATAAACTCTACGCTGACTTGAATCAAGAGTACTATGGACTCAGCAAGGAAGACAATCCTCAGATCCAATACGAGTGGGCACGCATACCACACTTCTACTATAACTACTATGTTTATCAGTATTCGACTGGTTTTGCAGCTGCTTCAGCCTTGGCTGAAAAGATTGTCCATGGAAGTCAAGAAGATCGTGACCGCTATATCGACTACCTCAAGGCTGGTAAGTCTGATTATCCGCTCAATGTTATGAGAAAAGCGGGTGTTGATATGGAAAAAGAAGACTATCTTAACGATGCCTTTGCTGTCTTTGAACGTCGCTTGAACGAGTTTGAAGCTCTTGTTGAAAAATTGGGACTAGCTTAAGATGGTAGAGTCTTATAGTAAAAATGCCAATCACAATATGCGCCGGCCTGTCGTCAAGGAAGAAATCGTTGAACTCATGCGCCAGCGTCAAAAGCAGGTGACTGGTTCTTTGAAAGAATTGGAAACCTTCGCTCGCAAGGAAAATATCCCAATCATTCCCCATGAAACGGTCGCGTATTTTCGATTTCTCATGGAGACCATACATCCCAAGAACATTTTGGAAATTGGGACGGCAATTGGCTTTTCAGCCCTCTTGATGGCGGAACATGCGCCAGATGCTAAGATTACAACCATTGACCGTAATCCTGAGATGATCGGCTTTGCCAAGGAAAACTTTGCCCAGTTTGACAGTCGCAAGCAAATCATTCTTTTGGAAGGAGATGCTGTAGATGTCTTGTCAACCTTGACTGAAACATATGACTTTGTTTTCATGGACTCAGCCAAGTCCAAGTACATTGTCTTTCTGCCAGAAATTTTGAAACATTTGGAAGTTGGTGGAGTAGTGGTCTTGGATGACATTTTCCAAGGAGGTGATGTTGCCAAGGATATCATGGAAGTCCGTCGGGGTCAACGCACAATCTATAAGGGATTGCAAAGACTTTTCGAAGCAACTTTGGATAATCCAGATTTAACAGCGACTCTAGTTCCACTTGGGGACGGCATTCTCATGCTAAGAAAAAATGTAGCAGATGTCCAACTTCCTGAGAGTGAATGATTTTTAGAAAAATTTAAGACAATTTAGTAAAATAGAGAAGGTAACTTACCATAAAAGGAGTAAACATGAAGAAAAAACTATTGGCAGGAGCCATTACCTTATTATCAGTAGCGACTTTGGCTGCTTGTTCAAAAAGTTCTGAAGGAGCTGACCTCATCAGCATGAAGGGTGATGTGATTACAGAACATCAATTCTTTGAAGAAGTAAAGAATAATCCAACTGCGCAACAAGTCTTGCTAAATATGACCATCCAAAAAGTATTCGAACAACAATATGGTTCAGAAGTAACTGATAAAGAAGTGGATGATGCTGTTGCTGAAGAGCAGAAGAAATATGGTGACAGTTATCAAAATGTTCTTTCACGTGCGGGGATGACTCCTGAGACTCGTAAAGCTCAAATTCGCACCAGTAAATTGGTTGAATTGGCAGTTAAGAAAGCAGCAGAAAATGAACTAACTGACGAAGCTTACCAAAAAGCTTTCGAAGCTTACACACCCGATGTGACAGCGCAAATCATCCGTATGGATAATGAAGACAAGGCAAAAGAAGTGCTCGAAAAAGCAAAAGCTGAAGGAGCTGATTTTGCCCAGTTGGCAAAAGACAACTCAAACGATGACAAGACAAAAGAAAATGGTGGAGAAATCACTTTTGACTCTGCTTCTACAGAACTTCCTGAACAAGTCAAGAAGGCTGCCTTTGCTTTGGATGTGAATGGGGTGTCTGATGTGATTAGAGCAACTGGTACCCAAGCTTATAGTAGCCAATTCTACATCATCAAAGTAACCAAGAAAACAGAAAAATCCTCAAATTTAGATGATTACAAAGAAAAATTAAAAACTGTCATTTTGACACAAAAGCAAAACGATTCATCCTTCGTTCAGAGTGTCATCGGAAAAGAATTGCAAGCTGCTAATATCAAGGTCAAAGACCAAGCCTTCCAAAACATCTTCACCCAATACATTGGTGGTGGTGACTCAAGCTCAAGTAGCAGCTCATCAGCAGAATAAAAAAGAAAAATGCAAACTTTGTCATGAAGTTTGTATTTTTTAGCAATCCGTTTCGACCAAAGAGCAAAATTCGAAGGATTAAAGGGTAAGAGTTTTTTTCTTTCTGAAAAAATGGTATAATAGCTATCAAAACTAGAAAATAAGACGGAATTGGGAACAGAAGCTTCTGTTCCTATTAGAGTGGTGAAATATGAAAATTAGTAAAAGGCACCTACTAAACTATTCCATTTTGATTCCTTACTTCCTTTTGTCGATTTTGGGGCTGATTGTGGTATATTCGACAACGAGTGCAACCCTGATTGAAGAAGGGAAAAGTGCATTTCAATTGGTACGTAACCAGGGAATCTTCTGGGTAGCTAGTTTGCTTCTGATTGCCTTAATCTACAAATTAAAATTAGGTTTCCTGAGAAATGGGCGTCTGATCTTCATTGTTATGGGGGTCGAGATGGTTCTCTTAGCTCTGGCGCGACTGGTCGGAACACCTGTCAATGGAGCATACGGATGGATCTCTGTAGGACCTGTAACGATTCAGCCGGCTGAATACCTTAAGATTATCATCATCTGGTATTTGGCGCATTGTTTTTCAAAACAGCAAGATGAGATTGCGGTTTATGACTTCCAGGTTTTGACCCAAAACCAGTGGTTACCTCGTGCTTTTAATGACTGGCGTTTTGTTCTGCTAGTTCTAATTGGTAGCTTGGGAATTTTCCCAGACTTGGGAAATGCAACCATCTTGGTTTTAGTGGCGCTTATCATGTATACGGTTAGTGGAATTGCCTATCGTTGGTTCTCGACTATACTGGCTCTCTTGGCAGGAAGTTCAATGTTAGTCTTGTCTGTCATTCGCTTTGTTGGGGTTGAAAAGTTCTCTCAAATTCCTGTATTTGGTTACGTTGCTAAACGTTTTAGTGCCTTCTTTAATCCCTTTAACGACCTAGCAGGTGCAGGACACCAGCTTGCAAATTCCTACTATGCCATGGTTAATGGAGGCTGGTTTGGACTAGGATTAGGAAATTCAATCGAGAAACGAGGCTATTTGCCAGAAGCCCACACGGATTTCGTCTTTTCGATTGTCATTGAGGAATTTGGATTTGTAGGAGCAAGTATGATTTTGGCTTTACTCTTCTTCTTGATTTTGCGAATTATCTTAGTCGGAATTCGAGCAAAGGATCCCTTTAATTCTATGGTTGCTATCGGTGTCGGAGGCATGATTCTTGTGCAGGTCTTTGTCAATATCGGTGGGATTTCCGGTTTGATTCCTTCTACAGGGGTAACCTTCCCCTTCCTTTCACAAGGTGGAAATAGTCTCCTGGTCTTATCCGTAGCCATAGCTCTTGTTTTAAACATCGATGCCAGCGAAAAACGTGCCAAACTTATTAGAGAATTCAAAGGTCAAACTTCTGAAAGCCTATAAGGATTGTATGGAAAGGAAAGTTTATGTCACTTCAAAAATTAGAAAACTATAGCAATAAAGCAGTCGTCCAAGAAGAAGTCTTGATTCTGACTGAGCTATTAGAAGATATCACAAAAAATATGCTGGCGCCAGAAACCTTTGAAAAGATTATCCAGTTGAAAGAATTATCAACTAGCGAGAATTATCAAGGGCTCAATGACCTAGTGACCAGTCTTTCGAATGAAGAAATGATTTACATTTCACGCTATTTCTCTATCCTTCCACTTTTGATTAATATCTCTGAGGATGTGGATTTGGCCTATGAAATCAATCACCAAAACAATGTGGACCAAGACTATTTAGGAAAACTATCTACAACGATTAAGATGGTAGCTGAAAAAGAAAATGCAGCTGAAATTTTAGAAAAGTTAAATGTCGTTCCTGTCTTGACCGCTCATCCAACGCAAGTACAACGCAAGAGTATGCTGGATTTGACCAACCATATCCATACTCTTTTGCGCAAGTACCGTGATGTCAAACTCGGTTTGATTAATAAAGAAAAATGGCACACGGATCTCCGTCGTTATATTGAGATTATCATGCAAACGGACATGATTCGTGAGAAGAAATTGAAAGTAACCAACGAAATCACCAACGTGATGGAGTACTATCAAAGTTCTTTCTTGAATGCTGTTCCACGTTTGACGGCTGAGTATAAGAAACTAGCTAAGGAACAAGGTATCGAACTCCAACATCCAAAACCGATTACCATGGGAATGTGGATTGGAGGAGACCGTGATGGCAATCCTTTCGTAACTGCTGAAACCCTCAACAAATCTGCCTTGACCCAGTGTGAAGTCATCATGAATTACTACGATGAGAAGATTTATAACCTCTATCGTGAATTCTCACTCTCAACCAGTATTGTGAATGTCAGCGACAAGGTTCGTGAGATGGCTCTTAAGTCACAGGATAACTCGATTTATCGCGAAAAAGAACTCTATCGTCGTGCCCTCTTTGACATCCAAGCTAAGATGCAGGCAACCAAGACCTATCTTATCGAAGATAAGGATGTTCATCCAAGATATGCTACCGCAGATGAATTTTACCAAGACTTGTTGGCCATCCGAGATTCTCTATTAGAGAACAAAGGTGACTACCTGATTTCGGGAGAATTTGTCGAGTTGATGCAAGCAGTTGAAATCTTTGGTTTCTACCTTGCCTCTATCGACATGCGCCAGGATTCTAGTGTTCACGAAGCCTGTGTGGCTGAATTGTTAGCATCAGCTGGTATCAACGACCACTATAGCGATCTGTCTGAAGACGAAAAATGTAGCCTTCTCTTAAAAGAGTTGGAAGAAGACCCTCGTATCCTCTCAGCAACTCATGCTGACAAGTCAGAAATGCTTGAAAAAGAACTGTCTATCTTTAAAGCTGCCCGTAAGTTGAAGGATAAACTGGGTGAAAATGTCATTCGTCAAACCATCATTTCTCACGCGACAAGTGTATCCGATATGTTAGAACTAGCCATCATGCTCAAAGAAGTAGGCTTGGTGGATGCCCAAAAAGCACGGGTTCAAATTGTTCCCTTGTTTGAAACTATCGAGGACTTAGATCATTCGGAAGAAACTATGAGAAAATATTTCTCTCTTCCTTTAGCTAAAAAATGGATTGCTTCAAAAGATAACTATCAGGAAATCATGCTCGGCTACTCTGATAGTAACAAGGATGGTGGTTACCTGTCCTCATGTTGGACCCTGTACAAGGCGCAGCAACAACTAACTGCTATCGGTGATGAATTTGGCGTTAAGGTCACTTTCTTCCATGGTCGTGGTGGTACTGTGGGTCGTGGTGGTGGCCCAACTTATGAAGCCATTACATCTCAACCGCTCAAGTCTATCAAGGATCGTATCCGTTTGACTGAGCAAGGAGAAGTGATTGGAAACAAATACGGTAACAAAGATGCTGCTTATTACAACCTTGAGATGTTGGTTTCTGCAGCCATTAACCGTATGATTACCAAGAAGAAGAGTGATACCAACACATCAAACCGTTACGAAGCTATTATGGATCAAGTAGTGGACCGTAGTTATGATATCTACCGTGACTTGGTCTTTGGAAATGAACATTTCTATGACTATTTCTTTGAATCCAGTCCGATCAAGGCTATTTCAAGCTTCAATATCGGTTCGCGTCCAGCAGCTCGTAAGACCATCACTGAAATTGGCGGTTTGCGTGCTATTCCTTGGGTCTTCTCATGGTCACAAAGTCGTGTCATGTTCCCTGGATGGTATGGTGTAGGATCCAGCTTTAAAGAGTTTATTGATCAAGATCCGAAAAATATCGAGTTTCTTCGTGATATGTACCAAAACTGGCCTTTCTTCCAATCTTTACTTTCCAATGTGGACATGGTCTTGTCCAAGTCTAACATGAACATCGCTTTTGAATATGCCAAGCTCTGTGAAGATGAAGAAGTGCAAGCTATCTTTTACACTATTTTAGATGAATGGCAATTGACCAAGGATGTTATTTTAGCTATTGAAGGTTATGACGAACTCTTGGCAGAAAACTCTTACCTAAAAGACAGTCTAAACTATCGTATGCCTTACTTTAATATCCTCAACTACATCCAGTTGGAGTTGATTAAACGTCAACGTCGTGGTGAATTGTCAGCTGACGAAGAAAAACTGATTCATACAACCATTAACGGAATTGCAACAGGTTTGCGTAATTCAGGTTGATATTTTCTAAACTTTCTCTTTTTCTAGGGGAAGTTTTTGAATTGTTTAAAAAATTCTAAAAATAGTCTTGACAAGTAATTGAAAAATGATATAATTTAAACATTCAGAAAGTAATCATTGAAGTTTTTTAGAGAGTCTGTGGTTGGTGGAAATAGATAGATGAAAGTGATGAAAATTGGGCTGAATGTTTTAAAGAATTTGAAATCATAAGAATTCGGTGAGCACACCTTACAGTGCAACTCGTGAAGCGAGATTGAGAGATAGGGGGATTCCCTATAATTGAGGTGGCACCGCGCATAGACGTCCTCACACAAGTTTTTTGTGTGAGGACTTTTTCTATTAGGAGGATGATGATGGAATTTAAACGATGGCATCGCTTGATGATGTGATTTAAAAAGTTAAGATAAAAGAATTAAGGAGAAAGAATATGAAAAATAAACGTTTGATTGGAATTATCGCTGGATTAGCAGTATTGGTAGTGGCTAGCTTGATTTATTCATCAATGAACAAGCCAGCGGCTAAGGAAGAGCAAAAGGTTGCTAAGGTTGGTGTTCTTCAATTTGTTAGTCACCCATCCTTGGACTTGATTTACCAAGGAATTCAAGATGGACTTGCTGAAGAAGGCTATAAGGACGACCAAGTAAAAATCGACTTTATGAACTCTGAAGGAGATCAGAGCAAGGTTGCAACCATGAGTAAACAATTGGTGGCAAATGGAAACGACGTTGTTGTTGGGATTGCAACACCAGCTGCTCAAGGACTTGCTAGTGCTACAAAAGACCTACCTGTTATCATGGCAGCTATTACAGACCCAATCGGTTCTAACTTGGTCAAAGATTTGAAAAAACCAGGTGGCAACATCACAGGGGTGTCAGATCATAACCCTGCTGAACAGCAAGTGGAACTGATTAAAGCTTTGACACCTGATGTCAAAACAATCGGAGCCCTCTACTCAAGTAGCGAAGATAACTCAAAATCACAAGTTGAGGAATTCAAGGCTTATGCTGAAAAAGCAGGTTTGACAGTCGAAACCTTTGCCGTTCCTTCCACTAACGAAATTGCTTCAACTGTTAATGTTATGACCAGCAAGGTCGACGCAATCTGGGTTCCAATTGACAACACCATCGCATCAGCCTTCCCAACAGTTGTTTCAAGCAACCAAACAGCTAAAAAACCAATCTACCCAAGCGCAACTGCCATGGTAGAAGCAGGTGGATTAGCATCTGTAGTAGTTGACCAACACGATCTTGGAGTGGCTACTGGTAAGATGATTGCTAAAGTTTTGAAAGGTGAAAAACCAGCTGATACTCCAGTTAATGTCTTCTCAACTGGTAAGTCAGTGATTAACAGAAAACTAGCGCAAGAACTTGGTATCACAATTCCTGAGTCTGTTCTTAAAGAAGCAGGACAAGTGATTGAATAAAGATAAAGGAGGAGTTGGGGACATCTCCTCCCATTTTTACTAAAGAAAGAAGTGAGTGAAAGATTATGATAGTATCCATTATTTCTCAGGGGATGGTCTGGGCGATTTTAGGTTTGGGAATCTTTATGACTTTTCGAATTCTAAATTTTCCGGATATGACTACTGAGGGCTCTTTTCCTTTAGGAGGAGCAGTAGCTGTAACCTTGATAACACAGGGGGTCAATCCGTTTTTAGCGACCTTAGCTGCAGTAGGAGCGGGCTGTCTAGCAGGAATGGCGACGGGACTCTTATATACCAAAGGAAAAATCCCAACCCTCTTATCAGGGATTTTGGTTATGACTTCCTGCCATTCCATCATGCTCATGATTATGGGGCGTGCCAATCTGGGTCTTCTTGGAACCAAGCAAATTCAGGATGTCTTGCCTTTCGATTCAGACCTCAATCAACTCCTGACGGGCTTTATCTTTGTTGCTCTTGTTATTGGTCTCATGCTCTTTTTCCTAGATACCAAACTAGGTCAGGCCTACATCGCTACAGGTGACAATCCTGATATGGCTCGTAGCTTTGGTATCAATACAGGTCGTATGGAACTCATGGGTTTGGTTCTCTCAAATGGGATCATTGCGCTTGCAGGAGCCTTAATTGCTCAACAAGAAGGATATGCAGATGTTTCTCGAGGAATTGGCGTGATTGTCGTAGGGCTTGCTAGCTTGATTATTGGTGAGGTTTTGTTCAAGAGTTTGACCTTGGCAGAGCGACTCATGACCATCGTAGTAGGGTCTATCGCTTATCAGTTCCTCGTTTGGGGAGTGATTGCTCTTGGATTTAACACGAGCTATTTACGACTATATAGCGCCTTGATTTTGGCAGTTTGCCTTATGATTCCAACCTTCAAAAGCAAATACCTGAAAGGAGTCAAGTTTAGCAAATGACAGCAATTGTAGAATTAAAAAATGCTACCAAAGTCATTACGAATGGCTTTGACGAGGAAAAAATCATTCTGAATGATGTTTCTCTTGAAATTTTCGAACATGATTTCATTACTATCCTAGGTGGAAATGGAGCTGGGAAGTCAACGCTTTTTAACACTATTGCAGGTACCTTACCTTTAACAAGTGGAAGCATCCGTATCATGGGCGAGGACGTGACGCATTTTTCACCTGAAAAGCGGGCTAAGTACCTGTCTCGTGTCTTTCAGGATCCTAAGATGGGTACGGCTCCCCGTATGACGGTGGCGGAAAATCTCTTGATTGCCAAGTTTCGTGGTGAGAAGAGAGGACTCCTTCCTAGAAGACTTTCAAGCCATCGGGAAGAGTTTCAGACAACCATTGAAAAAGTGGGAAATGGGCTTGAAAAACACCTGGACACTCCGATTGAGTTTCTATCAGGCGGTCAACGCCAGGCCTTGAGTCTCTTGATGGCAACCTTGAAGCGACCTGAGTTGCTCTTGTTGGATGAACACACAGCTGCCCTTGATCCAAAAACAAGTGTGGCATTGATGGAGTTAACAGATGAATTTGTTAGCAAGGATCATCTGACAGCCTTGATGATTACCCACCATATGGAAGATGCGCTGAAGTATGGCAATCGTCTGATTGTCATGAAGGAAGGTCGCATCATCCAAGACCTCAATAAAGAAGAAAAAGCTAAGATGAAAATCTCAGACTACTATCAATTATTTGAATAGATGAGTTAAATAATCATCAAAAAATAGTGAAAATTAACTTAGAAACATGCAGATGTTTCTAGGTTTTTTAGTTTCATAATTAGATGAATTGGTGCACTTGTCCAAGTTGCTTCATTTTATAGTATAATAAGTATTAGCATGGAGTATAAATATAAGATTATTCCTAGACTCTTTAAGATTAAAGAGTTGAGAAAGTGATAGAATGTCATCTTTTAAAGTGGTAAACCAAAAATTTTTCAGAACCATTCAAGATAGAATTTAAAATCAGCTATTCTAGACATAGAATTCGTCAATTCTCAGAGTTTTTGACAGTTCGAGCTATCGAATGGTTTAAAAATTAAAAAAGTAGCAGTTCAAACACTTCGAAGATTTCTAAAACTTTTATATTATGGTAATTCTAAACCTAGATTTAAAAGGATATTCATGCAAATTAACGAATTGATAGATTTGATTGTTCAAATCTAAGAATATTGAAGCAGTCAAAGAATAATGAATACAAATCTATAAGTGACCTTCAGCTTATCCAAGGTTTAAGTAAGGAAAAAGGTAGATAAAAAAATTTTAAAAATCGTACTCATAATTTTATTAGTTTTTCTAACTTTGTTTGGTCTATATCGTGTCTATCAAAAGTATTATTATAAAGGAGTGCATGAATCTTTAAGTAATGTTTTTTTAGAAATGAACTATGCAGAGATAAATAGTGGTGTTTTACCTGGCCTCGCTGATTTTAGTACAGCCGTTGACGGAGGTGAATCATATCGCGATAAGGATATTATAGTTGGTATGAGTCTTGAATCAGGCTTATCTGAGAGTGAAACTATATTAGTGTATGTAGGTATTGAAGAAACATTTCTAATTGAGTATAGACGATCGTTACCTAATGGCAGATATCTTTTTATTGACTATGATTATAGAGATAAGATGCTCAAACAAACTATTGAAATTTCAGAATCTGATCAATCATTAGCTTACGGGTTAATTGATTATAATATAGAAGTGAAGAGTGGAAAAGAATCTGATTTAGAGCTACATTTAAAAAGTTCCTATAGTTTTAGCTCGACTAAAGGCTTACCAAATTTTCAGATAACAAATCCAAACGAAGTACTAGAGTATTTAAAGCCTTATGGGATTGATGAAGCTTGGATTAAAGAAAAATCCCACTTCATGCTCTATGATGTCGTTCTAGAATGCTGGTTTAAAAATGGTAGTCAACGTTACTCGGTTGATAATCTTGGGGATGTAGAGATTGTGCCACTAAGTTTTTCTGAATAGGATGGAGCCGACTCAAACTTATTTTTCCTATACTTTTAAGAAAATATCAAAATCAAGGATATCTAGGATAATAATAAGTCATTCAAAGTGAAAAAAATTCAATAAAACATATTGTTTATGGAGGTAAAAAATGACTTACACACAAGAAGACTTTCAGGAATGGATTTTCCAGATTGAATTTAAAATGGATTATTTTACTAAGGATTTTGCCCAAGAGCAAAATTTAATCTTGGACTATAGCATGCAGTCCTTGGATGATTTGGAGGCTTGGATTTTGGCTCATTACGAAAATCACCATGTCTTGATAGAGGATAAAAAACTCTTGGATTATTTAACAGTCTATATCGGAGAAACCTTCCGCAAGCACTTAGGTGGCAAGTGGTTCATTGACCTAAAGAATAAAAAGAATGCTTATTATTCCATGCCTGTGTTGGTTGATCCTTCCTATCGAGGAGAAGTATATATAGCACCCATGACTTTTGCAACGGCTTGTATCAGCAGAAAAGATGGTCAGTATATTAGCAGGATATTGAAAAATAACCTCGAAAATCAAGTGAAATAGTCTTTAATTTCTTTGCAAAGAGTAGAAAATTTGCTCAGAAGATACAGTTTTTCATGATAGCTGGAAACTTATGAAATAGTCTCATGCAAAAGGTATGAAATGGTTTACTTTTTTTCAGAAATAAGCTATACTAGTTAACGTAAAACTATGATAAGATGGAGGTATTGTGTATGGTTGACAAGCAAGTTATTGAAGAAATCAAAAACAATACCAACATTGTGGAAGTCATAGGCGACGTGATTTCTTTACAAAAGGCTGGACGGAACTATTTAGGGCTCTGTCCTTTTCATGGTGAGAAGACCCCTTCTTTCAACGTTGTGGAAGACAAGCAGTTTTATCATTGCTTCGGCTGTGGTCGTTCAGGAGATGTTTTTAAGTTCATCGAAGAATACCAAGGTGTGTCCTTTATGGAAGCCGTTCAGCTCTTAGGTGAGCGCGTCGGTATTCAACTAGCCATGCCTATCCAGTCTCGTCCTCAACAGCTTTCTCCTCATCAAGCTCTATATGATATGCATGAAGAAGCAGCACGCTTTTACCATGCAATCCTCATGACGACTAAGATGGGAGAAGAAGCAAGGGCTTATCTCTACAAACGTGGATTGACGGACGATGTCCTGAAGCATTTCCAAATTGGACTCGCTCCAGCAGAGAGAAACTATCTCTACCAACGTTTATCTGGCAAGTTTGAAGAAAAGGATTTATTGGATTCGGGCTTGTTTTATTTGTCAGATGACAATCAGTTCTTTGATACCTTTTTCGGACGGATCATCTTTCCTTTGACCAACGACAAGGGGCAGGTCATTGCCTTTTCAGGGCGTATTTGGCAAGAAACAGATAATCAGACTGCCAAGTATAAAAATAGCCGTTCAACTGCAATTTTTAATAAGAGTTACGAATTGTATCATTTGGACAAGGCAAAAAAGGGAACAGGTAAGATAGCAGAACTTTATCTGATGGAAGGTTTCATGGATGTGATCGCAGCCTACCGTGCTGGAATAGAAAATGCTGTAGCTTCCATGGGAACAGCCTTAAGCAAAGAGCATGTTGACCACCTTAAACACTTTACCAAAAAGATTGTTCTCAGTTATGATGGTGACAAGGCAGGACAGGCAGCGACAGCCAAAGCTCTGGAAGAATTAAAAGATTTCTCAGTGGAAGTTGTCCGAGTACCTGATGCCATGGACCCAGATGAGTATTTACAAAAGAATTCTCCTGAAGATCTGGCCTACCTCTTAACCAAGACACGTATCAGTCCCATAGAGTTCTATATTCACCAACTCAAACCTGAGAATAGTGATAACTTGCAGGCGCAAATCGAGTTCATTGAAAAGATTGCGCCCCTAATCGCCAAAGAAAAGTCTATCACTGCCCAGAATTCTTACATCCACATTCTGGCGGATAACCTACCTTCCTTTGATTACCAGCAGGTAGAACAGATTGTAAATGAAAGTCGGATTGTTCAAAGGCAGGAGAGGGTCAAGGAGCATCCTACACCAGCAGCGATTAGTTTGCCTGTGACACGGCAACTGACAGCAGTTATGAGAGCAGAGGCTCATCTCCTTTATAGGATGGCTGAGAATCCAGTTGTGTTAAATGACTACCGCTTAAGAGAAGATTTTTTCTTTGATACCCCAGAATTTCAGATTCTTTACGAATTATTAAGTGAGCAGGGACAAATCGGATCAGAGGAACTGTCTCATCAGACTCCTGAGGTTGAAAATGCCTGGTACCATGTGCTTAGTCTGGATTTGCCTGCAGAGATGTCGCCTCAAGAACTTTCTGAAGTCGAAGCGACTCGTAACCGTGCCCTCCTCAGCAAGGACAACTTAAGAATTAAAAAGAAAGTGCAGGAAGCTAGTCATGTAGGAGATACAGACACAGCCTGGGAAGAATTTCAACGATTGATTTCCCAAAAGAGAAGAATGGAGTAATAATGGCAACAAAACAAAAAGAAGTAACGACATTTGATGTGCAAGTAGCAGACTTTATCCGTAACCACAAAAAAACAGGAACAGCAACAGACGATGAAATCAATTCAAGTTTGGTTATTCCTTTTACTTTAGATGCAGACGGCATTGAAGATCTTTTGCAACGGATTCAGGATGCTGGAATTTCTATCACGGATAACGAAGGAAATCCAAGTGCACGTGTCCTTAGTACAGAAGAAGAGCCTGAACTCAGTGATGAGGACTTGATTGGTTCAACTTCTGCTAAGGTTAATGACCCTGTCCGTATGTATTTGAAGGAAATTGGGGTTGTTCCTCTCTTGACCAACGAAGAAGAAAAAGAATTGGCCCTAGCTGTTGAAGCTGGTGATATCGAAGCAAAACAGCGTCTTGCAGAAGCCAACCTTCGTTTGGTAGTTTCTATCGCTAAGCGCTACGTAGGGCGTGGCATGCAGTTTCTGGATTTGATCCAAGAAGGAAACATGGGCTTGATGAAGGCCGTGGACAAGTTTGACTATTCAAAAGGTTTTAAGTTTTCTACTTATGCAACTTGGTGGATTCGTCAGGCAATTACTCGTGCCATTGCTGATCAGGCTCGTACCATTCGTATTCCTGTTCACATGGTTGAAACGATTAACAAGCTTGTCCGTGAACAGCGGAATCTCCTTCAAGAATTGGGTCAAGATCCAACTCCTGAACAAATCGCTGAGCGTATGGATATGACACCTGACAAGGTGCGTGAAATCTTGAAAATCGCCCAAGAACCAGTATCACTTGAAACACCGATTGGAGAAGAGGACGATAGCCATCTTGGGGACTTTATCGAAGACGAAGTGATTGAAAATCCAGTAGACTACACAACTCGCATCGTTTTGCGCGAGCAGTTGGATGAGGTTTTGGATACTCTCACAGACCGTGAAGAAAACGTTCTGCGCCTTCGTTTCGGGCTAGATGATGGGAAAATGCGTACCCTTGAAGATGTTGGTAAAGTCTTTAACGTGACTCGTGAGCGTATCCGTCAGATTGAGGCCAAGGCTTTGAGAAAATTGCGTCAACCAAGTCGCAGCAAACCCCTTCGTGATTTTATTGAAGACTAAGAGTGAGGAATAACATGGCTTATACAGAAGAGCAAATTGAAACGATCAAAACACGCATTTTAAATGCTTTGGAAGAAGTCATCGACCCTGAGTTGGGGATTGATATTGTCAACCTAGGTTTGATTTATGAAATTCGTTTTGATGGTGAAACAGGTCACACTGAAATTGATATGACCTTGACAACTATGGGCTGCCCACTGGCTGACCTTTTGACAGACCAGATACACGATGCGATGACAGATGTGCCTGAGGTAACTAATACCGAAGTTAAATTGGTCTGGTATCCAGCTTGGACAGTTGAAAAAATGAGCCGATACGCGCGTATCGCCCTAGGAATTAAATAAAGACTAAAAAAATGAGAGAGACGATTGGAAAATAAGGTAATTTTATCCTTTTTCCTTTGGTCTCTTCTTTCTTTTGCTGATTTTCTGGAAATAAAATGGTATAATGAAAGGTATGGAAAACGAAAAATTGCGTATTAATATGCTAAGTTCAAGTGAAAAAGTAGCTGGCCAAGGAGTGTCAGGAGCTTACCGTGAATTGGTACGTCTCCTACATCGTGATGCCCAAGATCAGTTGATTGTTACGGAGAATCTTCCTGTGGAGGCAGATGTAACTCACTTTCATACCATTGATTTCCCTTATTATTTATCTACATTCCAAAAGAAACGCTCTGGGAGAAAAATTGGCTATGTGCATTTTTTGCCTGATACGCTTGAGGGGAGTTTGAAGATTCCATTTTTCTTAAAGGGAATTATCAAACGCTATGTATTTTCTTTTTACAACCGAATGGAACACTTGGTAGTGGTCAATCCCATGTTTATCGAGGATTTGGTGGCAGCTGGTATTCCGCGTGAAAAAGTAACTTATATTCCAAATTTTGTAAACAAAGAAAAATGGCATCCACTGCCAGCTGACCAAGTAGCAAAACTTCGTCAGGAAATGGATTTAGCCGAAGATCAGTTTGTTGTTGTCGGTGCAGGTCAGGTTCAGAAACGTAAAGGAATTGATGACTTTATCCGCCTTGCGGAGGAATTGCCAGAAATTACATTTATCTGGGCTGGTGGTTTTTCATTTGGTGGGATGACAGATGGTTATGAACGCTATAAAAAAATCATGGACAATCCACCTAAAAATCTAATTTTCCCAGGTATTGTTCCTCCGGAGCGAATGCGAGAGCTCTACGCTTTGGCTGATCTGTTCTTGCTACCAAGTTACAACGAATTATTCCCGATGACTATCTTAGAGGCAGCAAGTTGTGAAGCACCGATTATGTTGAGGGATTTAGATCTATACAAAGTCATTCTAGAGGGGAATTATCGTGCGACAAGTGATGTTTCAGAGATGAGAGAAGCTATTCTCGAATACAAAGATCATCCTGAAAAGTTGAAAGACTTGAAAGAAAAAGCTAGAGAGATTTCTAAAGAGTATTCCGAGGAGCATTTATTGGAAATCTGGTTGAAGTTCTATCAGGAACAGGCAGCTCTAGGCAAGAAGTGAGGTAATCTATGCGAATTGGTTTATTTACTGACACCTATTTCCCTCAGGTTTCTGGGGTTGCGACCAGTATTCGAACCTTGAAGACAGAACTTGAAAAGCAAGGGCATGCAGTTTTTATCTTTACAACAACTGATAAAGATGTGAACCGCTACGAGGATTGGCAAATCATTCGCATTCCGAGTGTTCCCTTTTTTGCATTTAAGGATCGACGTTTTGCTTATCGTGGATTTACAAAGGCGCTTGAAATTGCCAAACAGTATCAGCTAGACATCATTCATACACAAACAGAGTTTTCGCTAGGTTTGCTAGGGATTTGGATTGCAAGAGAATTAAAAATTCCTGTTATCCATACCTACCATACCCAGTACGAAGATTACGTGCATTATATTGCTAAGGGTATGCTGATTCGGCCAAGTATGGTAAAATATCTGGTACGGGGCTTCCTTCACGATGTTGATGGAGTGATTTGTCCTAGTGAGATTGTGCGAGACCTTCTATCTAAGTACAAAGTCAAGGTTGAAAAGCGTGTTATCCCGACTGGTATTGAGTTAGCTAAATTTGAACGCCCTGAAATTAAAGAAGAAAATTTAGCTGCCCTTCGGTTTAAGCTTGGGATTAAAGAAGATGAGAAAATGTTACTGAGTCTTTCTCGTATCTCCTTTGAGAAGAATATCCAAGCGGTTCTAGTCGCTTTTGCGCAGGTTTTGAAAGAAGAAGACAAGGTGAAACTGGTTGTTGCTGGTGACGGTCCTTATTTGGACAGTCTGAAAGAACAAGCTGTCCAGTTACAAATTCAAGATCAGGTGATTTTTACTGGTATGATCGCCCCAAGTGAAACAGCCTTGTACTATAAGGCGGCAGATTTCTTTATCTCTGCATCCACTAGTGAAACCCAAGGGTTGACTTATCTAGAGAGTCTAGCTAGTGGAACGCCTGTCATCGCTCATGGCAATCCTTATCTGGATAATCTGATCAATGACAAGATGTTTGGAACCCTCTACTATGGAGAACAGGACCTTGCAGGTGCCATTTTGGAGGCTTTGATTGCCACTCCAGATATGGATGAGCAAAAGTTGGCTGACAAGTTGTATGAGATCTCTGCTGAGAATTTTGGGAAACGAGTTCACGAGTTTTACCTTGATGCCATTATTTCAAATAATTTTGAACAAGAATTGCTCGATGGAGAACCTATGAGTCAACGTTTTTTAAAAACCATTTTATATCTCCCTCAACAAGCAGTCAGCGCCCCTGTAAAAGAATCTAAACGCATTCTGAAGGCGTCTAAAAAACAGTTGTCTAGTATGCGAGACTACTGGAAAGATTGACAAAAAGTAAAAAAGGAGGAGTAAACGATGGCAAAAAAATTTATGAGAAGTGGTAGAGATCAAAAAATTGGAGGCGTTTGCGCAGGTGTAGCCCACTATTTTGATATTGACCCTACCATTGTCCGTGTGATTTGGGGCGTTCTTGCCTTTTGTTATGGGGCAGGGGTACTTGCTTACTTGATTTTATGGGTAATTGCACCTGTTTCTAGCGAATATTAAAAGAGAATCAGAATAGAACAAAGAGAAATAAAAAGGAGTCCAAATGGCTTTTGGAGATAATGGAAAACGTAAAAAAACAATGTTTGAAAAAGTAACGCTTTTTGTCGTGCTAATTATGTTGTTTGTAACCCTTGCTGGTATCTTTGCGACAGCGCTTGGAGCTTTTAGCAGATTCTAAGCAAGTTGCTAAGATAGAAACAATAACTAATGACTGGATTTTCCAGTCCTTTTTAAAGTGAGAAGAAAATATGAGTATGTTTTTAGATACAGCCAAGATCAAAGTCAAGGCTGGTAATGGTGGCGATGGCATGGTCGCCTTTCGCCGTGAAAAGTATGTCCCTAATGGCGGTCCTTGGGGTGGTGATGGTGGACGTGGAGGTAACGTTGTTTTCGTTGTGGATGAAGGCTTGCGTACCTTGATGGATTTCCGCTATAACCGTCATTTCAAGGCCGAATCTGGTGAAAAAGGGATGACTAAAGGAATGCATGGACGTGGTGCAGAAGATCTTCGTGTTCGCGTACCACAAGGAACGACTGTACGTGATGCTGAGACAGAAAAAGTGATTACAGACTTGATTGAGCATGGCCAAGAATTTATCGTGGCCCATGGTGGTCGAGGTGGTCGTGGAAATATTCGCTTTGCAACACCAAAAAATCCTGCACCTGAAATCTCTGAGAATGGAGAGCCGGGTCAGGAACGTGAGTTGCAACTAGAATTAAAAATCTTGGCGGATGTCGGCTTAGTCGGTTTTCCATCTGTCGGGAAATCAACCCTTCTCAGCGTGATTACCTCTGCTAAGCCAAAAATCGGTGCCTACCACTTTACGACAATTGTCCCAAATCTGGGCATGGTTCGTACGCAGTCAGGTGAATCCTTTGCTGTAGCGGATCTTCCCGGTTTGATTGAAGGGGCTAGTCAAGGTGTTGGTCTTGGAACCCAGTTTCTCCGTCATATCGAACGCACTCGAGTTATCCTCCATGTCGTTGATATGTCGGCTAGTGAAGGACGTGATCCTTATGAGGACTACCTTGCTATCAATAAGGAATTAGAATCTTATAACCTTCGTCTCATGGAACGTCCACAGATCATCGTGGCCAACAAGATGGACATGCCTGAAAGTCAGGAAAATCTTGAAGCCTTCAAGAAGAAATTGGCAGCAAACTACGACGAGTTTGAAGAACTACCAGCCATCTTCCCTATTTCTGGTTTAACCAAGCAAGGGTTGGCACCCCTTTTGGATGCGACAGCTGAATTGTTGGATAAGACTCCAGAGTTCTTGCTCTATGACGAGTCTGATATGGAAGAAGAAGCTTACTATGGCTTTGATGAGGAAGAAAAAGCCTTTGAAATTAGCCGTGACGATGATGCTACATGGGTTCTTTCTGGTGAGAAACTCATGAAACTCTTTAACATGACCAACTTTGACCGTGATGAGTCAGTCATGAAATTTGCTCGTCAGTTACGTGGTATGGGGGTTGACGAAGCCCTTCGTGCGCGTGGAGCCAAAGATGGAGACTTAGTCCGAATCGGTAAATTTGAGTTTGAATTTGTAGACTAGGAGGCTGGTATGGGAGATAAACCGATATCATTCCGAGATGCAGATGGAAATTTTGTTTCTGCAGCAGATGTATGGAATGAAAAAAAGCTCGAAGAATTGTTTAATCGTCTCAATCCTAAACGTGCTCTTCGATTGGCACGAGAAAAAAAAGACAATGAGAAGGTTGATAAAGAAGAAAAATAGCCTATCGACATTGATAAAAAACTCTTTGAAGTTTGTAGTAGGAGTTGAAAAGCTAATATTGGGCGAGAACAAAATTTGTTCTCGCCCTTTTGATATGTCTTGTAGAATCAAGTAAAATAAAATCTACAGAAATTTATTATTACAATTATTTTATAGAATAAACTTTTAAAATAGTTGTATATTATAGAAAAATATCGCCAGATAATTTTTAAAAGATTTAGAGCAAAAATTCTATAATATCAGTCAGTTATGGTAGAATAAAAGTTCTAAAAGAAAAGGAGGACTGAAATGTTTTTTTCAGGATAGAGAGATAAAATATTCAATTCGCAAATTGTCAGTTGCTACTGCCTCCCTTGCAATTGGTTTTTTGTTTGCCCCGGTTGCTTTTGGAGTTACTCAGGTAACTCATGCAGATGAACTTGTGGTGACAGAGAAGGTGGAGTAGAAACCAGAGTCTCAAGTCTCGGAAGAGGCTGGTGAAATATCACAAGCAGAGTCTAGCCGTGAATTGCAGAAATCTGCTACACCTGCTGCGACAGAGATAAGTCAAGCGACCGATTCGACTGCTTTTAAAAATGCTCAGCCAGCTGCAGCCACTGCTCAACCAGCGACAGCAAATGCTAGTCTAAACAAGAGCACTTTAGAGAACTACCTCAAAAACCTGCGCAGCAAGGACTTTTCAAGTAAGACAGACGATAGTCTAGCAATCTTGAACGGCGTAATGACAGTTGCTGATGGTGTACTTCAAACTGCAACAAAGCAAGAAGAAATTGATAAAGTTTATCGCAATCTCGTGAACTTTGTCAATTCTGGTCTTCGTGATAAAAATCCGAAGTTCATCCCAGACAAGGATAAGACTCCTCGCTCGGCACTTTATGAGTTTGAAAGTGTTACACCAGGAAAAATAACTCCGTGGGGTCTGAACTACTTGAAGCCAGAAGACACAAAAATCTACTATAAGGGCAATAAAGTAAAGATCATCCAACCAACTGAAACAACTTATGAAGAGGATGATAGAAGTGGTAGATGAACCTTTAAGGACTATGACGATGATAGTCAGGTGATTGATAAAGATGATGTTTTCTTCACAGGTAAGTGGGAATATACACCAACACCATACAAGGATACCTATAGAGCGGTTAATGGTTCACCTGATAAGCCTTTCCCATCTGGGATAGCAGATTGGCATCCAGAAGATAAAAGAAGATTTGCTGAGGGTGAAGTAGTAAAAGCAAAAGAATTTCACTATTTTTTTAATATCTCAGAAGAATATCCTAACCGAAAAAGCTACTGGCCTTTTACTGGCTATGATGCTCCAAGTAAAGTGGCAAACAATGGCTATGTGGAGTTTGTAGGAACTTGGAAATACTTTGAGGATGTTATTGTTATCCTACAAAGCTCTGAACCAGCACCTCAACCAAATCCAGTTCCACCAGTGAATCTAGGAGGAGAGCAGGGGGCTGATAATAATCAGGTAAATAGACTTCAACCAAGAAAACCTGAAGATAATCTACCAGCTCAAAGTCCAGCAGGAAAAGAGGAAAAACAAACTACATTGCCAAATACAGGTAGCACTGCACCACTTTCACTCACTTGGCTAATGACTAGCTCTCTTCTTGCAGGTCAAGGAGGATTACTTCTTGGTCGCAAGTGGGAAGATGATTAAGCACTAATTTTATCTAGAAGCTTTCGACTTTTAAAAGATTCTTAAGCACCTGCTTGACTGTTTGACAAATCTATCTGAGTCGCAAGCTGAAGGTTGAGTATCTGAGACAAAATAGTTCTCAGCTACAAAAAAGCTAGAGATTCCCAATTATGGAACTCTAGCTTTTTAAATTTGAACCGTTCTCTTATTGTGTTTAAGGAGATTATTGGCCATGAGCACTAAACCCATGTCAATTTTCACCTGACGCTTGCCTCTTAGGTTACATCTCTTGTAACCAAAACAAGCCTTTATCTGCCCAAAAACAGGTTCCACATGAGCGAAAATCTGTTACCTTGGGGAGATAAAAGCGCTTGGCATTCTTTAGCTTTTAAGTGTTGATAGCGTTCGTTCATATACAGTCCCTTTTGAGGGGCTGATTCAGATTCATCAGAGTAGTAAACCTTGATTTCCTGTTGAAAGCCCGTCTGTGTTTTCTGATGTTTGATATGATGAAAACGATAGCACCACCCGTCAGGATGTGTGTAGCTTTCCTCCTTGTCATTATAGTGCCAATTCGCTAAATTTCTAGCCGACTGTGTATACCCTTTCTTCTCTTCCTTATCAAACATGGCATATTTAATCAGATGGTTCACCTCCTTTTCATCTAAACGAAGGAGGTTCTCTTCACTTCCATATCCAGCATCTGCGACAACTGTCCTTAAGTCATGCGGATAGGTTTCAAGTAAGGGCAGAAGAGTTTTGGTGTCTATCGGATTTGAAAAGACATCATAATGAAGAACAAATTGGTTTTCAGTAGCGATTTGAAGATTATAACCAGCTTTGAGCTGACCATTCTTCATGTGGTCTTCTTTCATCCGCATAAAATGGAGGTGCTTTCTTCTTGAAAATAGACCTGTATCTGTTCTTGAAGTTTGACGGAGAATTTCTCTGTCGTTTTCTTCCAAACGAAGCTGTACTTATTGGCCTTGGCTTCAATCTTATTGCCATCAATAAACAGACAATCTAAAGTCACTAACTCTTCCATTTTCAAACGAAGATTGAGGTCAATGAAAGGATCACGAATGAAGTCTTCTATCCCCGCAGCGACTCGAAAGCGATTGATGGTGCGGTAGCTGACAAGCAACTACCCTGTTAAGTACTGCATGGCGATATTTTCAATCATCATTTTTTCAATTTTTCGTCCAGATAAAATCCCTTGTGAATAGGCAAATAGTAGAGCGGCTAAAAGCATTTTAGGGTGATAAAACGGCCGACCAAAGTTATGATAGAAAGCGTGGAAGTGACGTTTCTCCAAGGTATTCACCACTTTTTCAATGGTAAAGACAAGATGGTCTTGTGGCAAGAAAGAACGGATTTCTAGTGGTAAAGTCGTTTGATTTGTGTTATGGTGAATATGCATGAGATAGCCTTTCTAAATGGTTTATTGAGCAATTCTATTTTAGCAAGACTATCGCAACCATGCAAAAAGCAACGGGACTATTGTCTCAGACTCTTTTTGAATTTTGGATAGAAATAAAATCTGTGATTTTTAGTCTAAGAGTGGTATTTGGAGAAATTGAGAGCCTTGTTAGAGGTAAGATGAGTTGGACTACTGAAAATGTTCAAAATATGGTATAATGATTAGATGAATAGAATTGAGGATAATATGTCATTTACGAAATTTCAGTTTAAAAACTATATAGAAAAGGCTTTGGAAGAGTTGACATTTACAACTCCGACAGAGGTACAGGATAAGTTAATTCCTATTGTCTTGGCAGGTCGTGACTTGGTAGGGGAATCAAAAACAGGTTCAGGAAAGACTCACACTTTCCTACTACCCATTTTCCAGCAACTGGATGAAACAAGTGATAGCGTGCAAGCAGTGATTACTGCTCCAAGTCGTGAGTTAGCTACTCAGATCTACCAAGCGGCACGTCAGATTGCAGCCCACTCAGATGTTGAAGTTCGTGTGGTTAACTATGTGGGTGGTACGGATAAGGCTCGTCAGATTGATAAATTGGCGAGTAGCCAGCCCCACATTGTCATCGGGACTCCAGGTCGTATCTATGATTTGGTCAAATCTGGTGATTTGGCTATTCACAAGGCTAAGACCTTTGTAATTGATGAAGCCGATATGACCTTGGATATGGGATTCTTGGAAACCGTTGATAAGATTGCAGGGAGCCTTCCAAAAGACTTGCAATTCATGGTCTTTTCAGCAACCATTCCACAGAAGTTACAGCCTTTCTTGAAAAAATATTTATCAAATCCTGTTATGGAGAAAATCAAGACTAAAACAGTCATCTCTGATACCATTGATAACTGGTTGATTTCGACCAAGGGACGAGATAAAAATGCTCAGATTTATGAGTTGACGCAAGCCATGCAACCATATCTAGCCATGATTTTTGTTAATACCAAGACGCGCGCAGATGAATTACATGCATACTTGACTGCTCAAGGTTTGAAGGTAGCGAAGATTCATGGAGATATTGCCCCTCGTGAGCGCAAGCGAATCATGAATCAGGTGAAAAATCTTGATTTTGAGTACATTGTCGCAACGGACTTGGCAGCGCGTGGAATTGATATTGAAGGTGTCAGTCATGTCATCAATGACGCCATTCCGCAGGATTTATCTTTCTTTGTCCACCGTGTTGGACGTACTGGACGCAATGGTTTGCCTGGTACAGCTATTACCCTTTATCAGCCAAGTGATGACTCGGATATCCGTGAGTTGGAGAAATTAGGGATCAAGTTTATTCCTAAGATGGTCAAAGACGGAGAGTTCCAAGATACCCATGACCGTGATCGTCGTGCCAACCGTGAAAAGAAGCAGGATAAGCTTGATATTGAAATGATTGGCTTGGTTAAAAAGAAAAAGAAAAAAGTCAAACCAGGTTATAAGAAGAAGATTCAATGGGCGGTGGATGAAAAACGTCGCAAAACCAAGCGTGCTGAAAATCGTGCTCGTGGCCGTGCCGAGCGTAAAGCTAAACGCCAAACATTTTAAGTATAAAATTGGAGCTACATAGCTCCTTTTTCTAACTTAGTTTTATGAATTTTCAAAAATACTGCAAAAAAAAATAAAAAGTGGTATAATGATAAGGTTATATAGTCCCGATAAGGTGGTAGAAAGGTCTATTTTTCTTTCGAGTCGCAACCCGTAGAGGATAGGATTTTTTATCAGTACTTTGTAACTCTATAACAATATTTTTTAAGGGGGGACATTTTTATGTCAGAACGTAAATTATTCACGTCTGAATCTGTATCTGAGGGGCATCCGGATAAGATTGCAGACCAAATTTCAGATGCGATTTTGGATGCTATTTTAGCAAAGGATCCAGATGCGCACGTTGCAGCTGAGACAGCTGTCTACACAGGTTCCGTCCATGTTTTTGGTGAAATTTCTACACATGCTTATGTAGATATTAACCGTGTGGTTCGTGATACCATTGCAGAGATTGGTTATACCAATACAGAGTATGGTTTTTCTGCGGAGACGGTGGGAGTTCATCCGTCGCTTGTTGAGCAGTCACCAGATATCGCCCAAGGTGTTAACGAAGCCTTGGAGGTTCGTGGGAATGCAGATCAAGATCCACTGGACTTGATTGGGGCTGGAGACCAAGGTCTCATGTTTGGATTTGCGGTGGATGAGACAGAAGAACTCATGCCATTACCAATCTCACTCAGCCACAAACTGGTTCGTCGTTTGGCAGAACTTCGTAAGTCTGGTGAAATCAGCTATCTCCGTCCTGATGCCAAATCACAAGTGACAGTTGAGTATGATGAGAATGACCGTCCAGTACGTGTGGATACAGTCGTTATTTCAACTCAGCACGACCCAGAAGTTAGCAATGAACAAATTCACAATGATGTGATTAGCAGAGTTATCAAAGAGGTGATCCCAGCTTCTTACTTGGATGAGCAAACAAAATTTTTCATCAATCCAACTGGTCGCTTTGTTATCGGTGGACCTCAAGGGGACTCCGGTTTGACTGGCCGTAAGATTATCGTGGATACTTATGGTGGCTACTCTCGTCACGGTGGTGGTGCCTTCTCTGGTAAGGATGCGACGAAGGTGGACCGCTCAGCCTCTTATGCAGCTCGTTATATTGCTAAAAATATCGTTGCAGCAGGTCTGGCTAAGAAGGCAGAAGTGCAATTGGCCTACGCTATCGGTGTTGCGCAACCTGTTTCTGTCCGTATCGATACCTTCGGTACAGGAACAGTAGCTGAAAGCAAACTTGAAAAAGCAACCCGTCAAATCTTTGACCTTCGCCCTGCAGGAATTATCCAAATGCTAGACCTCAAACGTCCAATTTACCGTCAAACAGCGGCTTATGGACACATGGGACGTACAGATATTGACCTTCCATGGGAACGTTTGGACAAGGTAGACGCTTTGAAAGAAGCTGTGAAATAAAAAATTTCTAATATACTGACCCCAAAAAGTTAGACAAATAATTATTGAAGGATTTAGTTCTGTATTGTACAGAGCCAAGTCCTTTTAGTTTGACTTTAATTGGGTAAAGAATTTAGTTGGAGTTGACCTTCTCAAGATTTGCTAATGATTAAATATCTTTGAGTTGAAAGTAAAACATCACTTTCTGAAAGCTTTTTTAAACGGACTCTTTATTTCCCCAATTTATGATTTTAGACTCTATTATCATAACAAATAACTTCTAAAAGAATGTATTCTTGTACCGAACTTCTGGGAAATTATAGATGAAATCTTATGTTTTTATTAGCTCTATATACCCAATTCGAGTGTAGTTGGATTTTATCATGGATATTCTTTTTCCTTTGTGGAAAACTTCTGAATTATGGTATAATGAACAGATAGAGAAGTTGGGGGTAAAAGATGAATATTCAACAATTACGCTATGTTGTGGCCATTGCCAATAGTGGTACTTTCCGTGAAGCTGCTGAAAAGATGTATGTTAGTCAGCCGAGTCTGTCTATTTCTGTGCGCGATTTGGAAAAAGAGCTGGGTTTTAAGATTTTCCGTCGGACGAGTTCGGGAACATTTTTGACTCGTCGCGGAATGGAATTTTATGAGAAAGCGCAAGAATTGGTCAAAGGCTTTGATGTTTTTCAAAATCAGTATGCCAATCCTGAGGAAGAAAAGGATGAATTTTCCATTGCTAGTCAGCACTATGACTTCTTGCCACCAACCATTACGGCTTTTTCAGAGCGTTATCCTGATTATAAGAACTTTCGTATTTTTGAGTCTACCACAGTTCAAATTTTAGACGAAGTAGCCCAAGGACATAGTGAGATTGGGATTATCTACCTCAACAATCAAAATCAAAAGGGAATTATGCAACGGATTGAAAAGTTAGGTCTCGAAGTCATTGAGCTGATTCCTTTTCAAACTCACATCTATCTGCGTGAAGGACATCCCTTGGCGGAAAAAGAAGAACTGGTCATGGAGGATTTAGCTGACTTACCAACAGTTCGCTTTACTCAGGAAAAGGACGAGTACCTTTACTATTCAGAGAACTTTGTCGATACCAGTGCTAGCTCCCAGATGTTCAATGTGACGGACCGTGCTACTTTGAATGGTATTTTGGAGCGGACTGACGCCTATGCGACAGGGTCTGGATTTTTAGATAGTGACAGTGTCAATGGCATCACAGTCATTCGTCTCAAGGATAATCTAGATAATCGCATGGTCTACGTCAAACGTGAGGAAGTGGAGCTTAGCCAAGCTGGTACCCTTTTCGTTGAGGTTATGCAAGAATATTTTGATCAAAAGAGGAAATCATGAAAAAAAGAGGAATAGTGGCAGTCATTGTACTGCTTTTGATTGGGTTGGATCAGTTGGTCAAAAATTATGTTGTCCAACAGATTCCACTGGGTGAAGTGCGTTCGTGGGTCCCCAATCTCGTTAGCTTAACCTATCTGCAAAATAGGGGAGCGGCCTTCTCCATGTTACAAGACCAGCAGTGGTTATTCGCTGTCATTACACTGGTCGTCATGGTAGGAGCCATTTGGTACCTACATAAACACATGGAGGATTCTCTCTGGTTAGTTTTTGGACTGACCCTGATAATAGCGGGAGGTCTGGGCAACTTTATCGACAGAATGAGTCAAGGTTTTGTGGTGGATATGTTTCACCTAGACTTTATCAACTTTGCGATTTTCAATGTTGCGGACAGCTATTTGACAGTCGGTGTCGTTGTTCTATTGATTGCAATGCTTAAAGAGGAAGTAAATGGAAATAAAAATTGAAACGGGTGGGCAACGTCTAGACAAGGCTCTGTCAGAACTGACAGAATTGTCACGCAGTCTCGCGAATGAACAAATCAAGGCTGGACAAGTTTTGGTTAATGGGCAAGTCAAGAAAGCAAAATACACTGTCCAAGAGGGGGATATCGTCACCTACTATGTGCCAGAACCAGAGGTTTTAGAGTATGTGGCTGAGGATATTCCACTAGAAATCATCTACCAAGATGAGGATGTAGCCGTTGTCAACAAACCTCAAGGCATGGTGGTCCATCCCAGCGCCGGTCATACTAGCGGAACCTTGGTCAATGCCCTCATGTACCATATCAAGGACTTGTCAGGTATCAATGGTGTTCTCCGACCGGGTATCGTTCACCGCATTGACAAGGACACGTCTGGTCTGCTCATGATTGCTAAGAATGATGAGGCCCACTTAGCACTCGCGCAAGAACTCAAGGATAAGAAGTCTCTCCGCAAATACTGGGCGATTGTTCATGGAAATCTACCAAATGATCGTGGTGTGATTGAAGCGCCGATTGGTCGTAGTGAAAAAGACCGTAAGAAACAGGCTGTGACTGCTAAAGGAAAGCCTGCAGTAACCCGTTTTCACGTCTTGGAACGCTTTGGAGATTATAGCTTAGTGGAGTTGCAACTGGAAACAGGACGTACCCACCAAATCCGTGTTCATATGGCTTATATTGGCCATCCAGTCGCTGGTGATGAGGTCTATGGTCCTCGTAAAACCCTGAAAGGACATGGACAATTCCTCCATGCTAAGACTCTAGGTTTTACTCATCCGAGAACAGGTGAAACCTTGGAGTTCACAGCAGATATTCCAGAGATTTTTAAAGAAACGCTGGAAAGATTGCGTAAAACTGAGAATAGATAAAAGAGTTGAGATGCCTTGTCTCAACCTTTTTCATTTCAAGTCTTTTCTATTTTAAAGCATTCATGTTATAATGGATAAATATGAAGAATCGGAGTGAGAATATGAAGTACAAACGAATCGTCTTTAAGGTGGGGACCTCCTCCTTGACAAATGAAGACGGGAGTTTATCAAGAAGTAAAGTAAAGGCAATTACCCAGCAATTAGCTATGCTGCATGAAGCTGGGCATGAGTTGATTTTAGTCTCATCTGGGGCAGTAGCGGCTGGATTTGGTGCTTTGGGTTTTAAAAAACGTCCGACCAAGATTGCAGATAAACAAGCTTCGGCTGCAGTTGGTCAGGGACTTTTGTTGGAGGAATACACAACCAACCTCCTCATGCGCCAGATCGTTTCTGCACAAATCTTGCTGACCCAGGATGATTTTGTAGATAAACGTCGCTATAAGAATGCCCATCAGGCCTTGTCTGTATTGCTTCATCGTGGAGCGATTCCCATCATCAATGAAAATGATAGTGTCGTCATTGACGAACTCAAGGTGGGTGATAATGACACTCTGAGTGCCCAGGTAGCGGCGATGGTCCAAGCGGACCTTTTAGTTCTTTTGACCGATGTGGACGGTCTCTATACTGGCAATCCTAATTCGGATCCAACAGCCAAACGTTTGGAGAAAATCGAGACTATCAATCGTGAGATTATTGATATGGCTGGTGGAGCAGGTTCGTCAAACGGTACTGGGGGCATGCTAACAAAAATCAAGGCTGCAACAATTGCGACGGAATCAGGTGTGCCAGTCTATATTTGCTCCTCCTTGAAATCAGATGCCCTGATTGAGGCAGCGGAGGAGACCAAGGATGGTTCCTTCTTTGCTGCGCAAGAGAAGGGACTTCGTACTCAGAAACAATGGCTGGCCTTCTATGCTCAAAGTCAGGGAACGATTTGGGTAGATGGTGGAGCTGCAGAGGCACTTTCAAAAAACGGGAAAAGTCTCCTTTTATCGGGTGTGGTAGAAGTGGAGGGAAACTTCTCTTACCACGATATTGTCACAGTAGCAGATAAAGAAACAGGTCAATCTCTTGGAAAGGGACGTGTCCAATTTGGCGTCTCAGCCCTAGAAGATATGCTTCGTTCTCAAAAAGCTAAGGGAGTCTTGATTCACCGTGATGACTGGATTTCAATCACTCCTGAAATCCAGCTGCTCTTTACAGAATTTTAGAGGTGAACGATGGTAAGTACACAAGAACAATTTGAACAGGTACAGGCTGTTAAGAAATCAATCAATACTGCTAGTGAAGCATTGAAAAACCAAGCCTTGCTAGCCATGGC
This sequence comes from bacterium, assembly GCA_905221295.1. Lineage (GTDB taxonomy): Bacteria > Bacillota > Bacilli > Lactobacillales > Streptococcaceae > Streptococcus. The sequence continues at coordinate 515,846 of CAJNCP010000001.1, forward strand.
AGATCATTTATTGGCAGCTACTGAGGAGATTTTAGCGGCAAATGACCTCGATATGGAAGCGGCCAAAGGGAAAATCTCAGATGTCATGCTAGACCGTCTTTATTTGGATGCGGGACGTATAGAAGCGATGGCAACTGGGATTCGTGAAGTGGTTGCTTTACTAGATCCTATTGGTGAAGTCCTAGAAACAAGTCATCTTGAAAATGGCTTGGTTATTACCAAGAAGCGTGTGGCCATGGGGGTTATTGGGATTATCTACGAAAGTCGTCCAAATGTGACGTCTGATGCAGCTGCTTTGGCTCTCAAGAGTGGAAATGCGGTTGTTCTTCGTAGTGGTAAGGACGCCTACCAAACAGCTCATGCTATTGTCACAGCCTTGAAGAAGGGCTTGGAGACAACTGCCATTCATCCAGAGGTGATTCAACTGGTGGAAGATACCAGTCGTGAAAGTAGCTATGCTATGATGAAGGCCAAGGGTTATCTAGATCTTCTCATTCCTCGTGGAGGAGCTGGCTTGATTAATGCCGTGGTTGAAAATGCTATCGTACCTGTTATCGAGACAGGAACTGGGATTGTCCATGTCTATGTAGATAAGGATGCAGATGAAGACAAGGCTTTGTCTATCATCAACAATGCCAAAACCAGCCGTCCTTCTGTCTGTAATGCCATGGAGGTCTTGCTGGTTCATGAAGACAAGGCAGCACATTTTCTTCCTCGCTTGGAGCAAGTTCTGGTTAAAAGTCGGAAAGAAGCCGGGCTGGAACCAATTCAATTCCGTCTGGATAGCAAAGCAAGTCAGTTTCTTTCAGGTCGAGCAGCTGAAGCCCAAGACTTTGACACCGAGTTTTTAGACTATGTCCTCGCTGTTAAGGTTGTAAGCAGTTTAGAAGAAGCGGTTGCGCATATTGAAGCCCATAGTACCCATCATTCGGATGCCATTGTGACGGAAAATGCTGAAGCTGCAGCCTACTTTACAGATCAAGTGGACTCAGCAGCGGTTTATGTCAATGCCTCAACGCGTTTCACTGATGGAGGCCAGTTTGGTCTTGGTTGTGAAATGGGGATTTCTACTCAGAAACTGCATGCGCGTGGTCCAATGGGCTTGAAAGAGTTGACTAGCTACAAGTATGTGGTTACTGGTGACGGACATATAAGGGAGTAAGAGATGAAGATTGGATTTATCGGTTTGGGGAATATGGGAGCTAGTTTGGCCAAGGCTGTCTTGCAGGCCAAGACGGGTGCTCAGATTCTCCTTGCCAATCGTAGTCAAGCTAAAGTAGATGCTTTCATCGCCAACTTCGGTGGTCAGGCTTCCAGCAATGACGAAATCTTTGCAGAAGCAGATGTGATTTTTCTAGGTGTTAAGCCAGCCCAGTTCTCAGACTTGCTTTCTCAATATAAGACTATTCTTGAAAAACGAGAGAGCCTTCTTTTGATTTCCATGGCAGCTGGATTGACTTTAGAAAAACTAGCGAGTCTTCTGCCAAGTCACCACCGGATTATTCGCATCATGCCTAATACTCCAGTGGTTATCGGTCAAGGAGTGATTAGTTACGCTTTATCAGCAAACTGTCGTGCTGAGGACAGGGAACTCTTTTGTCAGCTTTTATCCAATGCGGGTCTATTGGTTGAGCTTGGGGATGGCTTAATTGACGCAGCAACAGGTCTTGCAGGTTGTGGACCAGCTTTTGTCTACCTCTTTATCGAGGCTTTGGCAGATGCAGGTGTGCAGACAGGATTGTCAAGAGAAAGGGCCTTGAAAATGGCAGCCCAAACAGTAGTTGGTGCTGGACAAATGGTTCTCGAAAGCCAGCAACATCCTGGAGTCTTGAAAGATCAAGTTTGCAGTCCAGGTGGTTCGACTATCGCTGGTGTAGCGAGTCTGGAAGAACATGCCTTTAGAGGCACAGTCATGGACGCAGTTCATCAAGCCTACAAACGAACACAAGAATTAGGTAAATAAGAGGTTGGATGACTCCCAGCCTCTTTTATGGTCGATTGAATGGAGAAGACACAAAAAGATTGTCACAAAAACCTATTTTTTTGATAGAATAGAAGGTAGAAAAAAAGAAATGAGTTAGACATGTCAAAAGGATTTTTAGTCTCTCTTGAGGGACCGGAGGGAGCAGGAAAGACTAGTGTTTTAGAGGCTCTACTCCCAATTTTAGAGGAAAAAGGAGTAGAAGTGTTGACGACCCGTGAACCTGGCGGAGTCTTGATTGGAGAGAAGATTCGGGAAGTGATTTTGGATCCAAGTCATACGCAGATGGATCCTAAAACAGAGCTTCTTCTCTATATCGCCAGTCGCAGACAGCACTTGGTGGAAAAAGTTCTCCCAGCACTTGAAGCCGGCAAGCTGGTCATTATGGACCGCTTCATCGATAGTTCCCTTGCTTATCAGGGATTTGGCCGTGGCTTGGATATTGATGCCATTGATTGGCTCAATCACTTTGCGACAGATGGCCTCAAACCCGATTTGACCCTCTATTTTGACATTGAGGTGGAAGAAGGGCTGGCTCGCATTGCTGCTAATAGTGACCGCGAGGTCAATCGTTTGGACTTGGAAGGCTTGGACTTGCACAAGAAAGTCCGTCAAGGCTACCTTTCTCTTCTGGACAAAGAAGGAAATCGCATTGTCAAGATTGATGCGAGTCTTCCTTTGGAGCAAGTTGTGGAAACTACCAAGGCTGTCTTGTTTGACAGAATGGGCTTGGCTAAATGAAACAAGAACAACTAAAAGCTTGGCAGCCAGACCAGTTTGACCGCTTTGTCCGTATCCTAGAACAAGATCAGCTCAATCACGCCTATCTCTTTTCAGGTTTCTTTGGAAGCTTGGAAATGGCGCAGTTTTTGGCTAAGAGCCTCTTTTGTACGGATAAAGTAGGCGTTTTGCCATGTGAAAAATGCCGAAACTGCAAGCTGATTGAACAGGAAGAATTTTCCGATGTTACCTTGATTAAGCCAGTCAATCAGGTCATCAAGACAGAACGGATTCGGGAATTGGTGGGCCAGTTTTCTCAAGCAGGGATTGAAAGTCAGCAACAGGTTTTTATTATCGAGCAGGCGGATAAAATGCACCCCAACGCGGCCAATTCTCTGCTCAAGGTCATCGAAGAACCCCAGAGTGAAGTTTACATTTTCTTCTTGACCAGCGATGAGGAAAAGATATTACCGACTATCCGTAGTCGAACCCAAATTTTTCACTTTAAAAAGCAAGAAGAAAAGCTCATCCATCAATTAGAGCAAGCAGGTCTGGTTAAGAAAAAAGCGACTTTCTTAGCCCAGTTTTGTCAATCACGAGCTGAAGCAGAAAAGTTGGCAAACCAGGCAAGTTTTTGGACCTTGGTGGATGAAAGTGAGCGCATGCTGACTTGGTTATTAGCCAAGAAAAAAGAAAGTTATCTTCAGGTTACTAAATTAGCTAGCTTGGCAGATGACAAGGAAAAACAGGATCAGGTTTTGCGAATCCTCGAAGTGCTCTGTGGGCAGGATCTCTTGCAAGCAAGGATTCGACAGATTTTACAAGATTTGCTAGAAGCTAGAAAAATGTGGCAAGCCAATGTCAGCTTTCAAAACGCCATGGAATATCTGGTCTTGAAAGAAATATAAACTCAATGAAGGATAAAGAAAGGAAAGGGCTGGTTTATGGACAAAAAAGAATTATTTGATGCGCTAGACGATTTTTCTCAACAGTTATTGGTGACCTTGGCCGATGTGGAAGCCATCAAGAAAAATCTCAAGAGCCTGGTAGAGGAAAATACAGCTCTTCGTTTGGAAAATAGTAAGTTGCGAGAACGCTTAGGCGAGGTGGAAGCAGATACTCCCGTTAAGGCCAAGCATGTTCGTGAAAGCGTCCGTCGGATCTATAAAGACGGTTTTCACGTATGTAATGATTTTTATGGACAACGCCGGGAGCAGGACGAGGAATGTATGTTCTGTGACGAGTTGTTATACAGGGAGTAAGCATGCAGATTCAAAAAAGTTTTAAGGGGCAAACTCCCTATGGCAAGCTTTACCTAGTAGCAACGCCGATTGGCAATCTAGACGATATGACCTTTCGTGCCATCCAGACTCTAAAAGAAGTGGACTGGATTGCGGCTGAGGACACCCGTAATACGGGGCTTTTGCTCAAGCATTTTGATATTTCAACCAAACAGATCAGTTTTCACGAGCACAATGCCAAGGAAAAAATTCCTGATTTGATTGGTTTTCTGAAGGCGGGACAAAGTATCGCTCAGGTCTCTGATGCGGGTCTGCCTAGTATCTCAGACCCTGGGCATGATTTGGTCAAGACAGCTATTGAGGAAGAAATCGCAGTTGTTACCGTTCCAGGTGCCAGTGCAGGCATCTCTGCCTTGATTGCCAGTGGCCTAGCACCACAACCACATATCTTTTACGGTTTCTTACCTAGAAAATCAGGCCAGCAAAAGCAATTTTTTCAAGCCAAAAAAGACTATCCTGAAACACAAATTTTCTATGAATCTCCTCATCGTGTGGCAGATACATTAGAAAATATGCTAGAAGTCTATGGTGACCGCTCGGTAGTCTTGGTCAGGGAATTGACTAAAATCTATGAAGAATACCAACGAGGAAAGATTTCAGAGCTACTAGAAAGCATCGCTGAAACGCCACTCAAGGGCGAATGCCTTCTCATCGTTGAAGGTGCCAGTCAGGATGTGGAAGAAAAGGACGAGGAGGACTTGTTCTTAGAAATCCAAGCCCGCATTCAGCAAGGCATGAAGAAAAATCAAGCAATTAAGGAAGTTGCAAAACTCTACCAGTGGAATAAAAGCCAGCTCTACGCTGGCTACCACGAATGGGAAGAAAATCAAGAAAATGACTAAACAGGGAAGTTTGCCTTCTTCCTGAAGTGAATCTAACAATCATTAGTATTTTGCTACGAATGCTTATTTGGAGGGGAAATGAAAAGCAAAGTGATTAAGAAGGTAATTGGTTTACTGTTGCCTATTCTCACATTATTTATATTGTCAGCATGTAACAACAACAGAGTCGATCGTAATTTAGCTAAAACAGCTATTTCAAACATTCGTTCCGTAGTAGAAGCTGCAGGACTAGAAGCAGAAGGATACTCGACTGAAGATACCTTTCATTATGCGGGATATCCGAATTACGTTAAAGGAACGGAACAATTTGTTGATGTCTATGTAGATTTTGAAAAAGATTATGTTGAGAACACTCCAGTCCTTAAATACAATCCGAGGCTTAAAGAAGTAGAAAAGAAAATTTTCTTTGGTTTTTCCAAGAAAACAGTCTATCGTTTAGAAATGAAGTATGTTTCTAATGATGATAACTATGACCGACTTATGGAAGCTTACGATAAAATACTTCAAAATAGAAGCTTGACTTCAACATATTTAAAAGATGATCAGCTTAGACAACTTTATATTAAAAACTCAGCCGAATTGGAATCTTTTGACTTTGATTACTTTTTGGTTTCAAAAGAAGAATATTATAGTGGTAACCCTAAAACCCGTCTTGAAGAACAGGAAAAAAGAGAAGCAATTTTGAAGACGGATGTAGAAGAACTAACTCCCTTAATCGAGGATTTAGACCCAAGTAGAGTCAACAATCTCGATGAAGAGACGCTTGTTCGCAATCGAGATATGCTTTTAAAAAGAGTTGCTGATAATCGTTCGACATTTAGTATTGGAATAACAATTGATATAGATCAGGTACGAAAACAAAACCTGCAACTATCTAATGAAGATATAGACAATTGGACAGAATCTGATTTACAATACTTACTTGCTCAAATAGTTGAAATTGAAAAATTACCTAGGAATACAAAAGTAAGCTTTGGCTTTAGATACAAGGGAAAGACTCCTTTGGATGGTTTCAGATTTCTCAGTTTTATTAAACAATAATTTTAGAAAGACATTCAGGAATTCTCCTGTCTGTCTTTTTACTTAGCTTTTTGGTATAATGGACCAAGTATGAATTTAGAAAGATTTGTGGGTGTCAAACAGTCTAGTAGCTTGTTTTTATTTGGACTTAGTTTCCACCCAAAGAGGTATTAGTGTCATGTCTCAATCTTATATCAATGTTATCGGAGCAGGTTTGGCAGGGTCTGAAGCAGCTTACCAAATCGCAGAACGTGGTATTCCAGTTAAACTTTATGAAATGCGTGGTGTCAAGTCAACACCCCAGCACAAAACAGACAATTTTGCTGAGTTGGTTTGTTCCAATTCCCTACGTGGGGATGCTTTGACAAATGCCGTTGGGCTTCTTAAGGAAGAAATGCGTCGCTTGGGTTCTGTCATCTTGGAATCTGCTGAGGCTACACGTGTTCCAGCTGGTGGTGCCCTTGCCGTGGACCGTGATGGTTTCTCCCAAATGGTGACAGAAAAAGTGGCCAACCATCCCTTGATTGAAGTAGTTCGTGATGAAATTACAGAATTGCCGACCGATGTTATTACAGTTGTCGCTACTGGTCCTTTGACGAGTGATGCCCTAGCTGAGAAGATTCATGCCCTTAATGACGGTGATGGTTTCTATTTCTACGACGCGGCGGCGCCGATTATCGATGTCAACACCATCGATATGAGTAAGGTCTATCTTAAGTCTCGTTATGACAAGGGAGAGGCGGCCTACCTCAACGCTCCAATGACCAAACAAGAATTTATGGATTTCCATGAAGCCTTGGTCAATGCGGAAGAAGCACCGCTCAATTCTTTTGAAAAAGAAAAGTACTTTGAAGGTTGCATGCCAATCGAAGTCATGGCCAAACGTGGCATTAAAACCATGCTCTATGGACCTATGAAGCCAGTCGGTCTTGAGTATCCAGACGACTACACTGGCCCTCGTGATGGAGAGTTCAAAACACCGTACGCTGTTGTCCAGCTTCGTCAAGACAATGCGGCTGGTAGCCTCTACAATATTGTCGGTTTCCAAACCCACCTCAAATGGGGAGAACAAAAGCGTGTCTTCCAAATGATTCCAGGTCTTGGAAATGCTGAGTTTGTTCGTTATGGGGTCATGCACCGCAATTCTTACATGGATTCACCAAATCTTCTTGAACAGACTTACCGTTCTAAGAAACAGCCCAACCTCTTCTTTGCTGGTCAAATGACGGGTGTGGAAGGCTATGTTGAGTCAGCAGCTTCAGGCTTAGTTGCGGGTATTAACGCAGCTCGTCTTTTCAAGGGGGAAAGCGCAGCTATTTTCCCAGAGACCACAGCGATTGGAAGTCTGGCTCATTACATCACCCATGCGGACAGCAAGCACTTTCAACCTATGAACGTCAATTTTGGGATTATCAAGGAGTTGGAAGGCGAGCGTATCCGTGATAAGAAGGCTCGTTATGAAAAAATTGCAGAGCGTGCCCTTACCGACTTAGAGGAGTTTTTAACGGTCTAATTTTTTTGAAAGAATTGCTCATGGTACTATAAAAATCTAAGAAATTGTGATAAAATAGGTGGGATAAAAAAAGGAGAGTAAAAATGGCTAACCCCAAGTATAAACGTATTTTAATCAAGTTATCAGGTGAAGCCCTTGCCGGTGAACGTGGCGTAGGGATTGATATCCAAACAGTTCAAACAATCGCAAAAGAGATTCAAGAAGTTCATAGCTTAGGTATCGAAATTGCCCTTGTTATTGGTGGAGGAAATCTCTGGCGTGGAGAACCTGCTGCGGAAGCAGGAATGGACCGTGTTCAGGCAGATTACACTGGAATGCTTGGGACTGTTATGAATGCCCTTGTGATGGCAGATTCATTGCAACAAGTTGGTGTCGATACGCGTGTTCAAACAGCTATTTCTATGCAACAAGTTGCAGAACCTTACGTACGTGGACGTGCCCTTCGCCACCTTGAAAAAGGCCGTATCGTTATCTTTGGTGCTGGGATTGGTTCACCTTACTTCTCAACAGATACAACAGCGGCTCTTCGTGCAGCTGAAATCGAAGCGGATGCCATCCTTATGGCCAAAAATGGCGTAGACGGTGTTTACAATGCTGATCCTAAGAAAGACAAGACTGCCGTTAAGTTTGAAGAATTGACCCACCGTGATGTCATTAACAAAGGTCTTCGCATCATGGACTCAACTGCTTCAACACTTTCAATGGATAACGACATTGACCTAGTTGTCTTTAACATGAACCAACCGGGCAATATCAAACGCGTTGTATTTGGTGAAAATATCGGAACAACAGTTTCAAACAATATCGAAGAAAAGGAATAAGAAAATTATGGCTAACGCAATTGTAGAAAAAGCTAAAGAGAGAATGACCCAGTCTCACCAATCACTTGCTCGTGAATTTGGTGGTATCCGTGCCGGTCGTGCCAACGCAAGCTTGCTAGACCGTATCCACGTAGAATACTATGGAGTCGAAACTCCTCTTAACCAAATCGCTTCTATTACCATTCCAGAAGCGCGTGTTTTGTTGGTAACACCATTTGACAAGTCTTCATTGAAAGACATCGAACGTGCCTTGAACGCTTCTGACCTTGGTATCACACCAGCTAATGACGGTTCTGTGATCCGCTTGGTTATCCCTGCTCTTACAGAGGAGACTCGTCGTGACCTTGCTAAAGAAGTGAAGAAGGTTGGTGAAAATGCTAAAGTGGCTGTCCGCAATATCCGCCGTGATGCTATGGATGAAGCTAAAAAACAAGAAAAAGCAAAAGAAATCACTGAAGACGAATTGAAGACTCTTGAAAAAGATATTCAAAAAGTAACAGACGATGCTGTTAAACACATCGACGACATGACTGCCAACAAAGAAAAAGAACTTTTGGAAGTCTAGAATAAACAGAAAAACTCAGTTGGCATTGCTGGCTGAGTTTTATTCGAAAGAAGGAAATATGAATACAAATCTTGCAAATTTTATCGTTGGACTCATCATCGATGAAAATGACCGTTTTTACTTTGTGCAAAAGGATGGTCAAACTTATGCTCTTGCCAAGGAAGAAGGTCAGCATACGGTAGGTGATACAGTCAAAGGTTTTGCCTATACGGATATGAAGCAAAAGCTCCGCTTGACAACCTTAGAAGTGACTGCCACTCAGGACCAATTTGGTTGGGGAACCGTAACGGAAGTTCGTAAAGACTTGGGTGTCTTTGTGGATACAGGTCTGCCCGATAAGGAAGTCGTAGTATCACTAGATATTCTCCCTGAGCTCAAGGAACTCTGGCCAAAGAAGGGGGATAAACTCTACATCCGTCTCGAAGTGGACAAGAAAGACCGTATCTGGGGACTCTTGGCTTATCAAGAAGACTTCCAACGTCTGGCTCGTCCTGCCTATAACAACATGCAGAACCAAAACTGGCCAGCTATCGTTTACCGCCTCAAGCTGTCAGGAACTTTTGTTTACCTGCCAGAGAATAACATGCTTGGTTTTATCCATCCTAGCGAGCGCTATGCAGAGCCACGTTTAGGGCAAGTGTTAGATGCGCGTGTCATTGGTTTTCGCGAGGTTGACCGCACTCTGAACCTCTCCCTCAAACCACGTTCCTTTGAAATGTTGCGAAATGATGCTCAGATGATTTTGACCTACTTGGAAAGCAATGGCGGTTTCATGACCTTAAATGATAAGTCATCTCCTGATGATATCAAAGCAACCTTTGGTATTTCTAAAGGTCAGTTCAAGAAAGCACTCGGTGGCTTGATGAAGGCCGGCAAAATCAAGCAAGACCAGTTTGGTACAGAGTTGATTTAGACCTTACTAGATATGATAAAGAAACTTGAAGAAATGAGTTTAGAGGAACTCTGGCAACTTTTTCCGATTTTTCTAGTAGAGCACAAGTCAGAGTGGAAAGACTGGTATGAATCGGAAAAAACAAGTCTGAAAAAAATATTGGGTGCAAATGTTATTAAAAGAATAGAACATGTCGGTAGCACTGCTATCCCTAATATTTGGGCCAAAAATATCGTTGATATTCTGTTAGAAGTAGGTAGAATAGAGGATTTAGCAAGAGTCAGGGATTTATTGGTGAAGAATGGGTGGCTAGTGATGTCGGAGAGTCCTAACAGGATTTCGCTAAATAAAGGATATACAGAGCAGGGATTTGCTGAGAAAGTTTTTCATTTACATTTGCGAATGATGGGAGATCATGACGAGATTTATTTTAGAGATTATCTCTGCCAGCATCCAGATATTGCCCAAGCGTATCAGGAATTAAAACTCAGTTTGTGGAAACAATTTGAACACAATCGAGACGCCTATACAGATGCTAAAACAGATTTTATAAACCACTACGTTTCAGAGGCTAAGTCCAGTAATTTTCAAGAATCAGAAAAGTGTCATCAAAAAACTCTTGATAGGAGAAAGAATTGAGAAAATCATTTTACACTTGGCTCATGACCGAGCGCAATCCGAAAAGTAATAGCCCAAAAGCCATTTTGGCAGACCTCGCTTTTGAGGAGTCAGCCTTCCCAAAACACACGGATGATTTTGATGAGGTGAGTCGCTTTTTGGAGGAGCATGCCAGTTTCTCTTTTAACCTAGGAGATTTTGATGCCATCTGGCAAGAATACTTAGAACACTAGAGACAATGAGATGAGGCTAGTATTTTATTGTTCTCTTTGCTATAATAAAAAGAAATAAACGGATTAGAGAGGTTCTTTATTTGAAGGAACATTCAATAGACATTCAACTGAGTCATCCAGATGACCTGTTTCATCTTTTTGGATCCAATGAGCGCCATCTTCGTTTAATGGAAGAAGAGCTCGATGTGGTGATTCATGCCCGTACGGAGATTGTCCAGGTTTTGGGAGAAGAGACTGCCTGTGAGGAAGCACGTCAGGTTATTCAGGCTTTGATGGTCTTGGTGAATCGAGGAATGACGGTTGGCACGCCAGATGTGGTGACTGCGATTAGCATGGTCAAAAACGATGAAATCGACAAGTTTGTCGCCCTTTATGAAGAAGAAATCATCAAGGACAATACTGGGAAACCGATTCGTGTCAAAACTTTGGGCCAAAAGCTTTATGTGGACAGTGTCAAACAGCATGATGTGACCTTTGGAATCGGACCTGCAGGGACAGGGAAGACCTTTCTTGCAGTGACCTTGGCAGTGACAGCCCTTAAACGCGGGCAAGTCAAGCGGATTATCCTGACTCGACCAGCAGTGGAAGCTGGCGAGAGTCTTGGATTTCTTCCGGGTGATCTCAAGGAGAAGGTGGATCCTTACCTTCGACCTGTTTATGATGCCCTGTATCAGATTCTTGGCAAAGACCAAACGACCCGTCTCATGGAGCGAGAAATTATCGAAATCGCGCCCCTTGCCTACATGCGTGGACGGACCTTGGATGATGCCTTTGTCATTCTCGATGAGGCACAAAATACGACCATCATGCAGATGAAGATGTTCTTGACTCGTTTAGGTTTTAATTCTAAGATGATTGTCAATGGAGATATCAGTCAGATTGACCTGCCACGAAATGTCAAGTCCGGTTTGATTGATGCCCAAGAAAAACTCAAGGACATTCACCAAATCGACTTTGTTCATTTTTCAGCCAAGGATGTGGTTCGCCATCCAGTTGTCGCTCAAATTATCCGAGCTTACGAACCAGCACCAGTTAAGAATGAAGAGAAGGATCAAGAAGTGGAATAACTTGCGTAGAGCCTGAAAGTATAATATTGAGAGAATACATTTTGATCCCCCTTTTTGTCCTTACACCTCATCAGAATAGTAGTATAGTCAAAACCTTTCCCATAGCTTATCCTGTCAACTCTAATGCTAGACCTAACTTATTTTTGAAACTTCATTACTACTAACATAGAAATTCAACTACCATTTTGGTATAATTAGGGTGAATTTTAGTAGAAGTCTCAGACTATTAAAGCTAGTTTATAGAGTAATTTTACTTATGATTTAAATATCCTTTTTAGTTATATGTTTATAATACTACCTTTTTTGGATATAAAACAAGAAAAGAAAGGACAAAATGATAAAAGATAATATAAAAAAAGCTAGACTAAAATCAGGTCTAACACAGGCTCAAGTCGCAGAAAAACTTGGCGTATCACAAGCCCAGTATGCAAGGTGGGAAAGTGGCGGACGAAATCCCAAAGATGATACACTAGAAAAACTAGCAGAAGTATTTGGTGTTGGAACAGATACCCTTAAAGGTAGGGATGATGGACTAGAGGATATTGTTAATTTGTTAAGAGAACATGAATTGACAAAGGTACAGAAGAAAGAAATAATTGCATTAATAAATAAAGTTTTAGGGGAGTAAAGGGATGTGTGAGTTAATAAATGTTGAAGATGAAAAATTTGAGCAATTTATTTCTGATATAAAGTATAGATACTTATCTCAAACGAATTTCCCAAAATTAATCATAGGTACTGGGTTATCAATAAGTTTAGGAGTTTCTGGAATGCAAGGTCTAACTTGTGAACTAGAAAAAAAGTTTAACGATGAAGAGAATAAAGATTTTTTACCCTTGTGGCAAGAATATGAAGCAATTGTAGATACTCAAGGATTAGAAGCTGCCCTACTTAATATCAGTCCAAGTCAAGAAGGCTTTGTAGATAAAATACGAGAAATTACTGCAGAATTTATTTTAAAGTCTGACTATGAAAGTAGAGAACGAATATTGGCTAACAATTCAGGATTTGAAAAATTGTTAAAGTTTTTATCTCAAACAGTAAGTGTAAATGAGAAAATTATTGATATAATGACTCCGAATTATGATTTATTAATTGAATTAATATCGGATAAGCTAAAATTAGAAACAGATTTAGGCTTTTATGGTTCTTTGTATCAAACTTTTAACTCTGAAAGATTGAAAAAACCTCATAAGTACCTTACGAAGGAAATGCCAATAGTAAGGATATTTAAGCCCCACGGTTCTATAAACTGGGTTAACAATGATGGAAGCGTTACTCAAATAAATGATTATAGCTACTTAAAATCAAAAACTAGAAATATTGAAATTATTACACCAGGAAGCATGAAGTATCAATATGGGCTCACTCATGAACTTTTTAGAATTCATCGTGAAACATTTAATGAGCTAATTTCTGATAATAGCACAAGTTTTTCTATCTTTATTTATGGTTATGGATTCAATGACCAACATTTTGATACTGTTTTTGAGAACACAACAAAGGATGTGATTGTACTTACAAAGGACATTAAACAAGAGATAGTTGCAAAAGCAGAAGTTAATACTAACTGGACATTGTTTTATAAAAACATTATAGGAGAAAAGAGCGAGCAGGGAATCTCCTATATGGTTTATAAAGGAAAAAAGTACTTTATAGATAAAGATTTATGGGATATGGAGAACTTTTCAGAGGAATTTTTAGGTTAATCGAAGGAGATTTTTATGAGTAATATTAAAGAATATTTAACAAGAGCAATTGGGACTGTTCAAAATGTAGATACACAAAAAATTTCGGTTAGTGTTGAAGAAGAAGAGATACTTAATCGCTTGAAAATTAATGATTTACTTATTTTGTCGGGGAATAATGCTGATGAGAAGTTAATAGGGATGGTAACAAAAGTTAGTAAGAAAAGACTTGAATTTGATGAAAACGAGTTCGACCCTATGTCAGAGTATTCATCTAATTATTGTAACGTAACTTTGGTTGGTACTTTCTATGTTAAATTATCTGCTACGAAAACAAATATATTTAGACGAGCTGTAAATACGTATCCTGAGATAAACAGTCAAGTTTATTTAGCTGAGAGTGAAGCGCTGTCTATTATTATGAATTCACTGGATAGTGAAATTAAAAGTAACACAGGCTTAGCTATAGGTAAATATGCAAGCAACAAATCTGTAGAGGCGATATTAGATGGTAATAAATTTTTTCAACGTCACGCTTCTATTGTTGGTAGTACGGGTAGTGGGAAATCCTTTACAGTCGCTAATATTCTAGAAAAGGCTAATAAGTTAGGATATTCCAATATAATTGTTTTCGATTTGCATGGAGAATATAATGAGCTTTCATACGCAAAGCAAATAAAAATCAATGATAACGGTGGTTTACATATACCTCTTTGGTTTTTCAACTACGAAGAAATTCATTCACTATTTATTGAATCTGCAGAGGGAACATCATCAAATCAGAGAGCCGTTGTTATTCAATATATTTTGGAGAATAAAAAGAAGTATATTGAAAATTCTAAGGAATTTATTTCTTCAGAAATAATTACAGCTGATACCCCTGTTCCGTTCTCCGCAATTGGTTTAAAGGCATATCTTGAAGATGAAAATATAAAAGAAGTAGGTACTGGTGAATTTTATAAATCAGGAGAAAAACAAGGGCAAGAAAAAACAAAACAAGGCCAATACAATGGGAAATTAACAAATTTGATTACACGTCTGCAGACTAAAATAGATGATAAAAAGTATAATTTTATTTTTAATGAAGAATCTACAAATCAAGCAAATTATTTGAATCATTTTGTATCTGAAATTATGGATAATGATTCAAAAATTAAAGTAATTGACTTATCCGAGATACCATCGGATATGCTTTCCATTGTTATTGGGATAGTTACAAGGTTAGTTTATGATGTGCAATTTTGGATGACTCCTGCTACTGATGAAACGAGACACCCATTAGCATTTATTTGCGACGAAGCTCACTTATATATGCCGAAAGATACTTCCAAAATGAAAGCAGTAGAGAAGAAATCTCTTGAGATATTTGAGAAAATAGCTAAAGAAGGAAGAAAATACGGTGTTTCACTAGTTATAGTTTCTCAGAGACCGGCTGAATTGAACACAACAATAATATCTCAATGTAATAATATTATTAGTTTGAAGATTACAAATGATAGGGATAAGTCAGCAGTTGCTACAATGCTGACGGATTCTTTAATTGGTTTAGTTGATGTACTACCCAATTTAGATGTTGGAGAATGCATTGTCGTAGGAGATTCAATTAAACTACCGACAAAAATTATTTTAGATAAACCCATAGAGGAACCGAAGAGTTCAACTATTGATTTTTGGGATAGATGGTTCGATGGTAAGGGAACGGTTTTTGACATTGATACTGCCATTAAAAATATGATAAAACAATCAAGATAATTATGGTATCTTTTTGGTAGCTAAACAGTCAAAACAGTCTGATTAACTTCGAGAAATTCAAAAAAGAATGTTGATTTATCAGCATTCTTTTTGAGTTCAGACGAAGTTACGGAATTATCTTAAGGTGATGAAAATCAATTTCTTAAGGTTGAAGCCATTTCTAACATGAAATCATGTTTATTATAGATTATATGGGATTTTTCCCTATGGTAAAAGAGGGTTTATAACCCTTACATTGGTTTTGCATATTGTAGAAATTATACCGTTATAAAACAGAACCCCGTGATTGGACTCATCACGGGGAATTTTTTAGTCATTGAAGAAAAATGGTGGAGCATATTTTTTTAGAATTTCAAAGCAAGTCTGTGCTTCTTCAGCATTCTCACAGATAAGAAGGCAGACATCATCACCACATATGGTGGCAACGATTTGTTTGAAATCGAGAGCATCAAGAACAGCTCCAAACGATTGGGCAAGGCCTGGCAAGGTTTTGAGGACAACCTGATGCTGGACAGGACGTAGCATGACCAAGCCATCTTCCATATAGTTTTCCAAGCGTTTTTCCCACTTGGAGATGGAACCAGTATTTAAAACATAGTAAGAATGATCTGCTTCGCGAACCTTTGATAGATTCATGGTTTTGATATCGCGTGAGAGAGTGGCCTGTGTGACTTGAATATCATTTTCAGCTAGTAAAGCTTGCAACTCTGCCTGTGTATGAATCTTATTTTTGGCTACAAGTGCACGGATGAGTTGGTGTCTATGTTCAGATTTATTCATATAAAGCTGCCTCCTTTTATGAGGGGATGGTAATAGTGGACTGTGCTAAATCAACAGTCAAGTGATAGTCTGTATTATCTCGAATTGTAATCTCAAAGTCAGTCGTATAGAGAACCAAGCGGAGAGTATCTCCTTCTTTAAGTTTATAGATAGTTGGTTGAAGCTCTAGCTTGAAGTCCATCCATTCATTGGGTTGGATTTCTTCAATCGTCAAGAGATTGGTTCGATTTTGAAGATTAAGGTAGCCTTTGGTGATGACACGTTGGGCACTTGGGTTGAATGGTAGTTCACAGAGATTTTCTAACATGTGGTAACGGCCATTATCAATGGTTCTAGCACTTAAAACCGCTGGATAAGGCTGCAGATATTTCTTTTGTCCAAGTTCTAACAGTTGGGCTGATAATAAGCCCTTGTTCGTACTCGATTTGACACGAAGTTTCAGCTCCACTCGCCCATTTAAGTGAATGTCTTGACTTACTGGAAGGTCAATGGTGATCTGATTGGCTTTTCCTTGGTAAAGTTCAGTGTTGAAGGTCTGGTAAGTCTTACCATAACGATCAAAATCTTTTTGATCATACTGGTTTTGAATCACTTTTTCCTCATTACCAAGAGAGAAGGTATGCAGTTCATCCTGTTTGCCAAAGTTATCAAGACCTTGCCATTTTTGCGGTGCGATATTGTCCTGCCAGATGACAGTCGGAAGTTGATAGCCTGAGTCAAGTCCTAACAATTTCTTACTTAACAAGGCATTCATGGACTCGCGGAAGTCGATCGACTGCCAGTTGTTCATATAGACATGGGCACCATGATGGAAAAAGAGGTGCTTATTGATATGGCTAGGAAGAGCATGAAACATCTGGTAAACATGAAGAGGTTTGACGTTCCAATCCTGGGAACCATGCGTAAAGACGACCTCAGCTTGAACCTTGTGAGCATTGAGCAGATAGTTGCGGTCATGCCAAAACTGATTGTAGTCACCAGTCTTGCGATCGAGTTTCTCTTTAACCTTTTCTAAGTCTGCTTGATGAGCTTCATTGCCACGAATATAGTCACCAGCTTGGAGGTTGCGAGAGTAGGTCAATTCAGCAAGTGAGTCAAAATCCTCACCCGGATAACCACCTGGGCTGGTCACCAGACCATTTTCTCGATAGTAGTTGTACCAAGAGGAAATACCTGCTTCTGCGATGATGACTTCCAAGCCATCAACACCAGTGGTGGCGAGACCATTGGACATGGTACCTAGATAGGAAATTCCTGTTGTTGCGACTTTGCCGTTTGACCAGTCAGCCTTGACTTGGCGCTTGCGCGTGTGGTCCGTGAAAGCACGACAACGACCATTGAGCCAATCAATGACATTTTTATATGCCTCAATCTGCTGGTAGTCTCCATTAGTCATAAGTCCTTGAGAATCTTTTGTTCCAACACCCGATACATAGAGATTGGCAAACCCTCGTGGGAGGAAGTAATCGTTGAGAGTGTAAGAACTATTGATGTGAGTTAGTTTTTCCTCAGACTCAGAAACGAGTTCGGCTTGACCAAGAGGTTCGACAAAATCAATAACAGGCTTCTCAAGTTCAATAACGTGGGCAGGTTTGACCTCCAAGTCTCTTTCCATCTTGTAGAGAGCCTTGTCGCTGGCTTTGTCGTTGGTCCCTTGGTGATAAGGACTGGCAGTCATAAGAGCAGGAACTTGTCCATCATAGCGAGGACGAATTATACTAACCTTGACTAAGTCAGTGAGACCGTCTTTATCAGTATCCACACAACTCTCTACATAAACAACTTCACGAATGACATCGTGACTAGAGAAGGTTGCCAAGCTCTTACCGTTAAAGTAGTGGTAGTGATTGTCTTCTGCAATAAGTCCATCACCAACAAGCTGGTCGATGAGTGTATTTCCTTTTTTAGTTCGAGTGTTGAGCAGATGGTAGAGATTTTCAATCAAATCTCCATAAATAACAGGAAATCCAGTTTCTTTACGGAATTGTTCAGCATCCTCAAAATCAATAAGATAATTGAAGCCTAAAAGTTGAAAAACTACGGTATAGAAAATATCAGCTGTCAGCTCTTTATCAGACTGAAAGAAGGTCAGTAGATCCGTTTCTCTATCTGCAGCTAGGGTAGATAGAGCATAATCGGTATTAGTATAAGTGAAGAAACTCCAACGAATGAAGTCTTCAAACTGTCTTTTTATAGGCAGTTTAGATGATAGCTTTAAGCCAAGACTCTCTAATTCATCTAATAGTTGAGAACGAGGAGTGGGCAAGTAGCTGAATTGATTAAAACGCATGGCGCTCTCCTTTGAAGTGATAAATTTATTATATCAAAAAAAGAGGAAAAATGGAATAAATAAACTCAAATGAAATAAATTTAAAAAACAGGAATGAACTTTAAGCAAGTTATTATAAAATGTTAAATAAATCCTGAAATAAAAAGCTATCTTAAAGATATTTATATGTAAATTTGCATAAGGGATATTATTTCAATATTCGTCACTTAGTATAAAAATGTCCAAAATTACTATCAAAACTATTATAAGATATAGATATTTTATTCTTCTTAATTTTCTTTTTCAAGAAACATAAAGGATAAACAGTTGAAAAAATTTCAACGAGGTTTTGAAAGAAAGAGTCTGAGCAAGTTCATTATGGAACTTAAAATGGTATAATAGTACTATATTTAAAGCAAGGAGGAGATGGAATGATTGCACAGCTCGATACCAAGACTGTTTACAGTTTTATGGAAAGTGTGGTTTCGATTGAAAAATATGTACATACAGCTAAAGATTATGGCTATTCTCACCTTGCTATCATGGATGTGGATAATCTCTATGGAGCCTATCACTTTTTAGAGGTGACTCGAAAATATGGAATCCAACCTTTAATTGGTCTTGAAATGACCTTGATCAAAGATGAGAAGAGTATTCCTCTCCGCTTTCTAGCTCTATCTACTAAAGGCTATCAAGAGTTGATGAAGTTATCCACTTTAAAAATGACTGGACGGAAAAATTGGTCTGACTTTACCAGTCACCTTGAGGATGTTGCTGTTATTGTTCCTTATTTTGATGGAATCGAACAGCTGGATTTAGGTCATGATTATTTTATTGGGGTTAGTCCCGATACTCACCAAGAAGTCTTTACCAAACCCATTCTTCCACTGTATCAGGTCAACTCCTTTGACAAAGAAGACCTACAGGTTTTGCAGATTTTGTCGGCAGTTAAGGATAATGTCAGTCTGAGAGAAGTGGATCTGCATTCACAGCAAGGGATCTTTCTACCGGCCTCAGACTTAGAAGCAAGATTTAAAAATCGCTTTCCTCAGGCACTTGCCAATCTTCAAGATTTGATAGAGAATGTTAGCTACCAACTTGATCCAAGTTTAAAACTCCCTCGCTTTAACCCTGAAAGGCCTGCAGTAGAAGAACTTAGAGAGAGGGCTGAGCAAGGCTTGAGTGACAAGGGGCTAACCTCAGCTACCTATCGTGAGCGATTGAATGAAGAATTAGCTGTGATTCATGATATGGGATTTGATGACTATTTCCTTGTAGTTTGGGATTTGCTCCGTTTTGGACGTTCCCAAGGATATTATATGGGAATGGGGCGTGGTTCTGCGGTTGGTAGTCTGGTGGCTTACTCACTGGATATCACAGGGATTGATCCGGTTGAAAAGAACTTGATTTTCGAGCGCTTTTTAAATCGTGAGCGTTATACCATGCCCGATATCGATATCGACATTCCTGACCTCTATAGGCCAGAGTTCATTCGCTATGTTCGTGATCGCTATGGCAGCCAACATGTGGCACAGATTGTCACTTATTCGACCTTTGGAGCAAAACAGGCAATTCGTGATGTTTTTAAACGTTATGGTGTTCCAGAGTATGAATTAACCAATATTACGAAAAAAATCAGTTTTCGAGACACGCTAACGACAGCCTATGAAAAGAATTTACAGTTTAGGCAGGTCATCAATAGCAAAATGGAATATCAAAAAGCTTTTGAGATTGCTCGAAAGATTGAAGGGTATCCTCGTCAGACCTCTATCCATGCAGCTGGGGTCGTTATGAGTGACCAAGACCTGACGGACTATATCCCGCTCAAATACGGTGAGGATATGCTGATCACTCAGTATGATGCTCATGGTGTTGAAGCTAATGGCCTTTTAAAAATGGATTTCCTAGGTCTGCGTAACCTAACTTTTGTCCAAAAAATGCAGGAATTACTGGCTGAGTCAGAAGGTATTCATCTGAGAATAGAGGATATTGATCTGGAAGACAAAGAAACTCTGGCTCTCTTTGCTGCTGGAAATACCAAGGGGATTTTCCAATTTGAACAACCAGGAGCCATTCGACTCTTGAAACGAGTCAAGCCACAAGTCTTCGAAGAAGTTGTAGCAACAACATCCCTCAACAGACCAGGTGCTAGTGATTATATCGATAACTTTGTTGCTCGTAAGCACGGAAAAGAAAAGGTGACGGTGCTGGATCCTGACTTGGAGGACATCCTTTCATCAACCTATGGTATCATGCTCTATCAAGAGCAAGTCATGCAGGTGGCTCAGCGCTTTGGAGGATTCAGCCTTGGTAAAGCCGACATTCTCAGACGTGCCATGGGGAAGAAAAATGCTAAAGAGATGCATCTGATGAAGGAAGATTTTATCGCTGGTGCAGTTAAACTCGGCCATTCAGAAAAGAAAGCCAACCAAGTTTTTGCAGTGATGGAAAAGTTTGCAGGTTATGGATTTAATAGATCCCACGCCTATGCTTACTCAGCCCTGGCATTCCAACTTGCTTATTTCAAGACGCACTATCCTGCTATTTTCTTTCAAGTCATGTTGAATTATTCGAGCAGTGATTATATTGTAGATGCTCTTCAGATGGGCTTTGAAGTAGCCACGTTAGCAATCAATAGCATTCCCTATCACGATAAAATTGCTCAGAAGAAAATCTATCTTGGTCTAAAAGCCATTAAGGGCATGCCAAGAGATTTTTCTTACTGGATCATCGAAAATCGTCCTTTTTCAGGTGTGGAAGATTTCGTCACACGTCTTCCCAAGAATTACAAGAAACTGTCGCTTTTGACTCCTTTGGTTGAACTAGGGCTCTTTGATGAATTTGACAAGAACCGCCAGAAAATCCTAGTGAATCTGCCCAATTTGTTTGTTTTTGTTGAGGAGTTGGGTGGTCTCTTTGCAGATGCAAGCTATAGCTGGACTGAGACGGATGATTTTACTGAAGCAGAGAAATTTTACAAGGAGCAGGAACTAATCGGGGTTGGTATCAGTGCTCATCCTTTGCAAACACTTGCCAAACAAGCCCTTTATCCAACAATGCCCATTGCTACTCTCACTGAGGGGAGTCAAGCAACCCTTCTAGTTGAAGTGCAAAAAATAAAAGTCATTCGAACTAAGAAAGGCGAGAGTATGGCCTTTCTACAGGTTCACGACAGTAAGTCTAAACTGGATGTGACTGTATTTTCAGATCAGTATCGAAAATTCGCTTCCAATTTATCCGAAGGGAAATTTTACTACATCAATGGCAAAGTTCAATCCCGAGATGGTCGTCTGCAAATGATTGCACAAGATTTGAAAGAAGCAGTCGCTGAACGATTCTGGATTCAAGTTAAAAATCACGAAAACGATAAAGAAATTTCAAATATCTTGGAACAATATAAAGGCCCTATTCCTGTTATTATCAGGTATGTAGAGGAAGAAAAAACAATTGTTTCCTCCCGTCATTTTGTAAAAAAAGACCCTGCTTTACAGGAAAAATTAGAGGGAATTGCTATGAAAACGATTTATCGCTAAAAATACAAAAAATAGAAGAATTTTCAAATGAAATGTGGTATAATCAATAAGAATGTTAAAAGAAAAAGGAGCAAAACCAAATGAAACGTATTGCTGTTTTGACTAGCGGTGGAGACGCCCCTGGTATGAACGCTGCCATCCGTGCAGTAGTTCGTCAAGCAATCTCAGAAGGAATGGAAGTCTTTGGTATCTATGATGGATACGCAGGGATGGTTGCCGGTGAAATCTATCCACTTGATGCTGCTTCAGTAGGAGACATCATTTCACGTGGTGGTACTTTCCTTCACTCTGCTCGTTACCCTGAGTTTGCACAACTTGAAGGCCAACTTAAAGGGATTGAGCAGTTGAAAAAACACGGTATCGAGGGAGTCGTAGTTATCGGTGGAGACGGTTCTTATCACGGAGCTATGCGCTTGACGGAACATGGGTTCCCAGCCATCGGACTTCCAGGAACTATTGATAACGACATCGTAGGTACTGATTTCACAATTGGATTTGATACTGCAGTTACTACTGCAATGGATGCGATTGATAAGATTCGTGATACATCATCAAGTCACCGTCGTACTTTCGTTGTAGAAGTAATGGGACGTAACGCTGGTGATATCGCGCTTTGGGCAGGTATTGCTACTGGTGCCGATGAAATCATTATTCCTGAAGAAGGCTTCAACATGGAAGAAATCGTAGCTAGCATCAAAGCTGGTTATGAACACGGTAAGAAACACAACATCATCGTCTTGGCGGAAGGTGTTATGTCAGCAGCTGAATTTGGTCAAAAACTAAAAGAAGCTGGAGACACTAGTGACCTTCGTGTAACTGAACTTGGTCACATCCAACGTGGTGGTTCACCAACTGCGCGTGACCGCGTCTTGGCGTCACGCTTGGGAGCACATGCTGTTAAACTCCTCAAACAAGGAATCGGTGGTGTCGCTGTTGGTATCCGTAACGAAAAAATGGTTGAGAATCCAATTCTTGGTACAGCAGAAGAAGGAGCTTTGTTTAGCTTGACTGAAGATGGCAAGATTGTGGTGAACAACCCGCACAAAGCTGATCTTGAACTATCTAGCTTGAACAAGAGCTTGTCCTAATCAACTTTCATAAATCTAGTAAAATGACCAGAAGGTCGAATTATATAAAGGAGTCACAAAATCATGAACAAACGTGTAAAAATCGTTGCAACTTTGGGTCCTGCGGTAGAAATCCGTGGTGGTAAAAAATTCGGTGATGACGGATACTGGGGAGAAAAACTTGACGTTGAAGCTTCAGCTCAAAATATTGCGAAATTGATTGAAGCAGGAGCGAACACTTTCCGTTTCAACTTCTCACACGGTGACCACCAAGAACAAGGTGAGCGTATGGCAACTGTTAAACTTGCTGAAAAACTTGCAGGTAAAAAAGTTGGTTTCCTTCTTGATACTAAAGGACCTGAAATCCGTACAGAATTGTTTGAAGGTGACGCAAAAGAGTACTCATACAAAACTGGTGAAAAAATCCGTGTTGCAACTAAACAAGGAATCAAATCAACTCGTGAAGTGATTGCTTTGAACGTTGCGGGTGCTCTTGACATCTACGACGATGTTGAAGTTGGTCGTCAAGTATTGGTTGACGATGGTAAGCTTGGTCTTCGCGTTGTTGCTAAAGACGATGCAACTCGTGAATTTGAAGTTGAAGTTGAAAACGACGGAATTATCGCTAAACAAAAAGGTGTAAACATCCCTAATACTAAAATTCCTTTCCCAGCACTTGCTGAACGTGATAACGATGATATCCGTTTCGGTCTTGAGCAAGGTATTAACTTCATCGCGATCTCATTCGTACGTACTGCAAAAGACGTGAATGAAGTTCGTGCAATCTGTGAAGAAACTGGAAACGGGCATGTTCAATTGTTCGCTAAAATCGAAAACCAACAAGGTATCGACAACTTGGATGAAATCATCGAAGCTGCTGACGGTATCATGATTGCTCGTGGTGACATGGGTATCGAAGTACCATTCGAAATGGTTCCAGTTTACCAAAAAATGATTATCACTAAAGTTAACGCAGCTGGTAAAGTTGTTATCACAGCAACAAACATGCTTGAAACTATGACTGAAAAACCACGTGCGACTCGTTCAGAAGTATCAGACGTATTTAACGCTGTTATCGACGGAACTGACGCAACAATGCTTTCAGGTGAGTCTGCAAACGGTAAATATCCACTTGAATCTGTTCGTACAATGGCAACAATTGACAAGAATGCTCAAACCCTATTGAAAGAATACGGTCGTTTGTCATCAGTTAACTTGGCACGTAATTCTAAGACTGAAGTTATGGCATCAGCTGTTAAGGATGCAACTAACTCAATGAACATCAAGTTGATTGTTACCCTTACTAAGACTGGTCACACTGCACGTCTGATTTCTAAATACCGTCCAGATGCAGATATCTTGGCAATCACTTTCGATGAATTGACTCAGCGTGGATTGATGTTGAACTGGGGTGTTATTCCAGTAACAACTGAACGTCCATCAAACACTGATGATATGTTCGAACTTGCTGAAAAGATTGCAGTGGAACAAGGTTTGGTAGAATCTGGTGATGATATGATTATCGTTGCAGGTGTGCCACTTGGAGAAGCTGTTCGTACAAACACAATGCGTATCCGTACAGTACGTTAATCTAAACTTTTAAAAGCCTATCATACAAGCTTTTGTGCTTGTATGATGGGTCTTTTTTTCTGAAAAAAAGCTAAATTTCAAGTTAGCCAGCAAGCAGTCTTCTCTGGGAGACTTGTAGTCCAAGCATTTTTTAGGATAGTTATTAACCCAGTTTTCGATGAAGGTGACTTCTTTAGGAGTCGTTTTCTTAGTACCTTTAGGTAGCCATCTACGAATGAGCCTAT
>CAJNCP010000002.1 GCA_905221295.1 bacterium
AAATGTAATGGTTCCATATGATTCTTTCTAATGATGGTTTGGTCGCTTTTCATTATAGGTCTTATGGGACTTTTTTTCTACAACAAAATAGGCTCCATAATATCCATAGGGAATTTACCCACTACAAATATTATAGAGCCTTTTTTTAATGTGGGAAGTTAATGCAGACTGCTTCAGGGACATGGAAGTCGTTAGAAAGCTCTGCAAGACGACCACTTTTAGGATTGCGCTTAAAGACGGTTGCGTTATCAGAATCTTGATGAACAGCAATGAGAAACTCTTGATCAGGAGTTAGGTCGAAATCACGTGGATTTTTACCATGACTTGGTACAATCTCTAATAATTCCAAGCTACCATCAGCGAGGATTGTATAGACCGCAATGGAATCATGACCTCGGTTGGATGCATAGAGGTATTTGCCATCTTTTGAAAGACGAATGGCAGCAGTAGCATTGAAGTCCTCGTATCCATCTGGTAAGGTTGAAATAACTTGCATGCGTTCAAATTCACCAACCCCATCATAAATCAAGACCTCTATAGTGCTATTAAGTTCGCAGATGAGATAGGCAATCTTATAGTGGTGGTGGAAAACGATGTGGCGTGCACCTGCTCCAGCTTGGCTGTGATAAGTGTAGAGTTTATTTAGTTTTCCTTCTGGACTAACATCATAGGTTGTTACCTCATCTGTTCCTAGATCACAGGTGACGAGGTACTGGTCAGGTGTTAGATCCGTAAAGTGTACATGTGGGGAAGTTTGGTTTTCATGAGGACCTTGTCCACTATGTTGATCTAGATCTGTTTGGATGAGGCTACCATCCGTTTGACGTTTATAAACCAGAACTTGTCCTTTATGATAGTTGGCCCCATAAACGAGACCACGCTTTTCATCAACTGCAACGTAGCAGTGAGGAGCGCCTTCTTCAACCACATGATTTAGCAAAGCGCCATCTGTCTTGTAAGCAGCGATTCCACCTAAGCCATCCTGGCTCCCTACAGTGTATAAGTGTTTCTGTTGGTCAAAGGCAAGGTAGGTTGGACTTGGTTCAGCAGCAAAGAGCTCAAGATTTGCAAGCTGGCCTGTTTCTGTATCAAAATCTGCCTTGTAAATCCCTTTAGATGAGCGACGAGTATAAGTTCCAAAATAAACAGTTTCTTTCATGTCCATACCTCTTAATAATGATAAGTTCATTATACCACAAAATGACAGTCAGGAAGTGTTCGTTTAATCTATGTAAGCACTTTAATAAGAGTTATTTTAAATTAAAAATGGTATAATGAGAGAATGACAGAAAGGATGTATTTATGGAACATAAAGAGAAACATTTTAGCCTATCTTGGTTTTTTAAGTGGTTTTTAGATAATAAAGCCATCACTGTATTTTTAGTAACCTTGTTACTGGGGCTAAATATTTTTATTCTAAGTAAGATTAGTTTTATCTTTTTACCCGTTTTGGATTTTCTTGGGGTTGTCATGTTGCCAGTTATTTTATCTGGTTTACTTTATTACCTCCTCAATCCGATTGTTGACTGGATGGAGAAGCACAAGATCAATCGTGTCCTTGCCATTAGTATTGTTTTTGTTATTATTGGACTCTTTATCATTTGGGGATTGGCAGTCGCAATTCCTAATCTGCAACGCCAAGTCTTAAATTTTGCGAAGAATGTGCCGACATACCTGGAAGATGCTGATAAGGTGATCAATGACCTTGTAACCAAACGCTTGCCAGATGATTTTAGACCACAGTTGGAGCAGGTTCTTGCCAATGTTTCTAGTGAAGCGACCATGTGGGCCAGCAAAATCTCTTCTCAGGCTGTTAACTGGGTTAGCGCCTTTATCAGTAGTGTTTCCCAGGTCATTGTAGCGGTTATTATCGTACCCTTTATGCTCTTTTATCTTTTGCGCGATGGAAAAGGTCTACGCGACTATTTGACTAAGTTTATCCCAACCAAGTTAAAAGAAGCTGTGGGTGAAGTCCTATCAGATGTCAATAAACAGCTGTCAAACTATGTTAGAGGACAAGTTACTGTAGCTATTATTGTAGCTATCATGTTTATTATCTTCTTTAAGATTATTGGTCTCAGATATGCTGTGACTCTTGGTATTACGGCTGGTATTCTAAATCTAGTCCCTTATCTAGGTAGTTTCCTTGCCATGCTGCCTGCCCTTGTTTTAGGTTTAATAGCAGGACCTGTCATGCTATTGAAAGTTGTCATTGTCTTTATCGTAGAACAAACGATTGAAGGGCGTTTCGTTTCACCGCTTATTTTAGGTAGTCAACTAAATATTCATCCTATCAATGTTCTCTTTGTTCTGCTAACTTCAGGTTCTATGTTTGGTATTTGGGGAGTCTTGCTGGGAATCCCTGTCTATGCCTCCGCTAAGGTAGTTATTTCTGCTGTCTTTAACTGGTACAAAAAGGTCAGCGGTTTGTATGAAGAAGAAGGGGAGGAAATCAAGAGTGAACAATAGTCAACGCATGCTCCAGGCTTTGGATGAACAAGATCTAAACAAAACAGATCTGTATTTTCGCAAAGCACTTGAAACTGATTCGACCGAAGTTCTTTACGAACTAGCAAGCTATCTAGAGGGAATTGGCTTTTATCCTCAAGCTAAAGAAATTTACCAAAATATCGTTACAGAATTTCCAGAAGTGAATCTGAACTTAGCCAGCATTGCTAGCGAGGATGGCAATGTTGAAGAAGCCTTTGCTTACCTTGAGGAAATCACACCTGAAAGTGACTGGTATGTATCGGCCTTGGCCTTGAAGGCAGACCTCTATCAGTTGGAAGGATTGACAGATGTAGCACGCGAAAAGTTACTGGAAGCCTTAAATTACTCAGATGATGCCTTATTAGTTTTTGGTTTGGCTGAGTTGGATAGCGAGTTAGGGAATTATCAGGAAGCCATTCAGGGCTATGCTCAATTAGACAATCGCTCTATCTATGAGCAAACGGGTGTCTCAACCTATCAACGAATTGGTTACGCTTATGCCCAGTTAGGCAAGTTTGAAGCTGCAACTGAATTCTTAGAAAAAGCATTAGAACTAGAATACGATGATCAAACCGCTTTTGAGTTAGCAAGTCTATACTTTGATCAGGAAGAGTATCAAAAAGCTGTTCTCTACTTTAAGCAGATTGATACTATTTCACCTGATTTTGAAGGATATGAGTACGGCTATAGTCAAGCCTTGCACAAGGAACATCAGATAGAAGAAGCTCTCCGTATCGCTAAACAGGGTTTGGAGAAAAATCCGTTTGAAACTCGGCTCTTGCTAGCGGCCTCTCAGTTTTCTTATGAATTGCATGATGCTAAGGCAGCGGAGGAATTTCTCCTTACAGCCAAAGAAGATGCAGAAGACCTTGAGGAAATTTTCCTTCGCCTTGCGACCATTTATATGGAGCAAGGACGATTTGAAGATATCATCGCTCTCCAAAGTCAAGAACCTGAAAACCTTCTGACCAAGTGGATGATTGCCCGTTCTTACCAGGAAATCGAGGATTTAGATAAGGCCTATGAGCTCTATCAAGAACTGTCATCTGACCTCAAGGACAATCCAGAGTTTTTAGAGCAATATACTTATCTCTTGCGTGAATTGGGGTATTTCGAAGAAGCTAAGATGCAAGCAGAAGCATATTTAAAACTGATTCCAGATGATGTTCAGATGCAAGAACTCATAGAAACACTTTAGTTATACTCTATAATATAAAACTGTATCTCATCATTTTTGATAGATACAGTTTTCATTCTCTGAAAATAATAGAATTATTTCCATATTTCTCTTGCTAAATTGTTTATTTATGCTATAATAGGAATAATTATTTTTAGGAGGTGTAGTATGTCTTATATATTCGAGATTTTACCGAGTTTATTGAACGGTGCAAGTATGACACTTCAAGTTTTTGCTCTGGTCTTGATTTTTTCTATTCCCTTGGGCGTTTTGATTGCCTTTGCCTTGCAAGTCCATTGGAAACTCCTCCATTATCTGATCAACATTTATATCTGGATCATGCGGGGAACACCCTTGCTCTTGCAATTGATCTTTATCTATTATGTGCTCCCAAATATTGGGATTCGTTTGGATCGCCTTCCTGCGGCTATTATTGCCTTTGTTTTGAATTATGCAGCTTACTTTGCTGAAATCTTCCGTGGAGGGATTGATACCATTCCTAAGGGGCAATATGAGGCTGCTAAGGTCTTGAAGTTTAGCCCTTTTGCCACAGTGCGCTATATCATCTTACCACAGGTGACCAAAATTGTTCTTCCTAGTGTATTTAATGAAGTCATGAGTTTGGTCAAGGATACTTCTTTGGTCTATGCCTTAGGTATTTCAGATTTGATTTTGGCTAGTCGTACAGCAGCCAACCGTGATGCTAGTCTGATTCCTATGTTCTTGGCAGGAGCAATTTACTTGATTTTGATTGGTATTGTGACTATCCTTGCCAAAAAAGTTGAGAAGAAGTACAGTTACTATAGATAGGAGGTTGCCATGTTAGAATTACGAAACATCAACAAAGCCTTTGGTGGCAAACAAATCTTAACCAATTTCAGCCTATCAATTCCTGAAAAGCAAATCCTGGCAATCGTAGGTCCATCAGGAGGCGGAAAAACAACCTTATTACGTATGTTAGCTGGATTGGAAACAATCGATTCAGGGGAAATTTACTATAACGGCGAATCGCTAGCTTTAGACGAACTAGAAAAGCGCAACCTACTAGGATTTGTCTTCCAAGATTTTCAACTTTTTCCTCATTTATCAGTTCTGGACAATTTGACCCTATCGCCTGTGAAAACTATGGGAATGAAGCAGGAAGAGGCTGAGAAGAAGGCGCGTGGACTCTTGGAACAGTTAGGACTAGCAGGGCACGCAGATGCTTATCCATTTTCATTATCAGGTGGGCAAAAGCAGCGGGTGGCTTTGGCGCGTGCTATGATGATTGACCCAGAAATCATTGGTTACGATGAACCAACTTCTGCCTTGGATCCAGAATTACGCTTGGAAGTGGAAAAACTGATTTTGCAAAATAGGGAACTTGGGATGACGCAAATTGTGGTTACCCACGATTTACAATTCGCTGAAAATATTGCAGATGTATTATTAAAAGTAGAGCCTAAATAGGAGGAAAAATGATGAAAAAATTGATGCTTGTATTAGTCAGTCTAATGACTGCTTTGTTCTTAGTAGCTTGTGGGAAAAATTCTAGTGAAACTAGTGGAGATAATTGGTCTAAGTACGAGTCTAACAAGTCTATTACTATTGGATTTGATAGTACTTTTGTTCCAATGGGATTTGCTCAGAAGGATGGTTCCTATGCAGGATTTGATATTGATTTAGCTACAGCTGTTTTTGAAAAATACGGAATTACGGTAAATTGGCAACCGATTGATTGGGATTTGAAAGAAGCTGAATTGACAAAAGGAACGATTGATCTGATTTGGAATGGCTATTCCGCTACAGACGAACGTCGTGAAAAGGTAGCATTCAGTAACTCATATATGAAGAATGAGCAGGTATTGGTTACTAAGAAATCGTCAGGTATCACGACTGCAAAAGATATGACGGGAAAGATTTTAGGAGCTCAAGCTGGTTCATCTGGTTATGCGGACTTTGAAGGAAATCCAGCGATTTTGAAGGATATTGTCGCTAATAATGAAGCGAATCAATACCAAACTTTTAATGAAGCCTTGATTGATTTGAAAAACGATCGAATTGACGGCCTATTGATTGATCGTGTCTATGCAAACTATTATTTAGAAGCAGAAGGCGTTTTAAACGATTATAATGTCTTTACAGTTGGACTAGAAACAGAAGCTTTTGCAGTTGGAGCACGTAAGGAAGATACAACTCTGGTTAATAAGATAAATGAAGGATTTTCTAGTCTTTACAAGGATGGTAAGTTCCAAGAAATTAGTCAAAAATGGTTTGGGGAAGATGTAGCCACCAGTCAGGTGAAAAATCAAGAATAAGAAAAAGAGATTGAGTGTACCTCAGTCTCTTTTAGTCTTAAAAATCCTCTGGCAATCACCAGAGGACATTAGTTTATTTCATTGTTGGGAAGAGCAATACGTCACGGATAGTGGTTGTATCAGTGAGGAGCATGCAGAGACGGTCAATACCGATTCCCAAACCACCTGTTGGTGGCATACCATATTCAAGGGCTTCGATGTAATCGTAGTCGATGCCTGTTGCCTCGTCGTCACCAAGTTCTTTAGCTTTAGCTTGAGCTTCAAAACGGCTAAGCTGATCGATTGGGTCGTTCAACTCGGTAAAGGCATTACCATATTCCTTGGTCATAATGAAGAGCTCGAAACGGTCAGTAAAGCGTTCGTCTTCAGGATTTTTCTTAGCGAGCGGTGAGACAGCTACTGGATGACCATAGACAAAGGTTGGTTGGATCAAGGTTTCTTCAACGTACTCTTCAAAGAAAGCGTTGATGATGTGACCAACTTCAGTGTAGTGTTTTTCAACTGGAACTTTCTTCTCAGCAGCGATAGCTTTTGCTTCTTCAAAAGTCATATATTGCCAGAAATCAACACCAGTAATTTCCTTGATAGCATCCACCATATGGACACGTTTAAACGGTTCATTGATCTTGATTTCAGTTCCTTGATAGTTTACTGGGCCATCACCTTTGACTGATTTAGCAGCGTGCTGGATAATACCCTCCGTCAAGTCCATGATATCTTGGAAGTCAGCATAAGCTTGATAAACTTCGATAGAAGTGAACTCAGGGTTATGAGTGGCGTCCATTCCTTCGTTACGGAAGATACGGCCAATCTCGTAAACACGTTCCATACCACCAACGATAAGACGTTTTAAGTGAAGCTCCGTCGCGATACGAAGAACCATATCGATATTTTGTGCATTGTGGTGTGTGATAAATGGACGAGCAGCAGCACCCCCAGCTTCGTTGTGAAGAACAGGTGTTTCCACTTCAAGGAAACCTTTTTGGTCGAGGTAACGACGGATTTCAGAGATAATTTTTGAACGAGTGACAAAGCGTTCAAAGCTCTCGCGGTTAGAAATCAAATCAAGGTAACGTTTACGATAGATGGTTTCAACGTCTGTCAAACCGTGGAATTTCTCAGGAAGTGGGCGAAGTGCTTTAGACAAGTGAGTGATATGAGTTGCCTTGATAGAGAGTTCACCCATATCCGTACGCATGACTTCGCCTTCAACACCGAGGAAGTCACCAAGGTCTGCCTTTTTAAAGATTTCGTAGTTTTCTTCACCGACTTCGTCTTTACGGACGTAAATCTGAATTTGTCCTTCACGGTCTTGGAGATGGGCAAAGCCAACTTTCCCTTTTCCACGTTTGGTAACCAAGCGACCTGCGATTGTAGCAGTTTCGTTTAATTCATGTAGTTGTTCTTTATCGAGTTCTGCGAATTTGTCTTTTAGTTCTTGAGAGTTAGCAGTACGTTCAAAACGTTTTCCGAAGGGATCGATTCCTTGTTCACGGAGCGCAGCCATTTTTTCACGGCGAACGATCTGCTGGTCATTTAGTTCTTCCATATGTTCTGTAGACATGGGTTCCTCCTAATTTTACTCAAAATTTGATACGATGAGTCATTTTTTGCGATACTCCCATTTTATCATAAATAACAGAGAAATTCACGGATATTCTTTGAAAACTAAAAAGAACTTGACCATTGGAATCAAGTTCCATTATTTTTCTTGATAGGAAGTGTCATTCCATCTTTCGAGAGTGAAGGTTTCAAAATCCTCAGTGTCCAAAATTGTCAGACTAGCATTGGCCAAGTCTCCATCTTTGCGAAGGTGAGCCTCTTTATAGCCTAAGAGAGTACGTAGGCTAGCAGTGAGATTTGCTCCATGACCGACAATCAGAACTCTTTCAGCCGGACTTTCTTTCAGAGATTTGATAAATTGAATAGTACGCTGAGTCGTAGAGTAGAGGGACTCGGCTTCAAACATCTTCGTATCAAACTGGGCCAGATTAGAGCGAAAGGCCTTGATTTGTCGTGGATAGATGGCATTGAGCGTTGCGATTTTTAAACCTTCAAGTTTTCCAAGTTGCCATTCGCGCAGGTCAGGAATGCTCTTTAAAGTACAAGGAGCCTGGAGTTGACTTTGGATAATTTCAGCAGACTTAATCGCTCTAGGTAAATCACTTGAATAAATCTTATCAAAAGGTATTTCCTTGAGATACTGGCCAAGTTGATTTAGGATATCAATAGACTCTGGAAGAAGGGGAGAGTCACCACTAGCACCTTGAAAACGTCCTTCAAGATTCCATAGAGTGCGGCCATGACGAACAAAATAGATTTTCATTACTTACTTTCCTCCAAGATATCAGCAAAATCCGCTTTTACAAAGCTGGCTAAGTCTTGAGGTCGAATGATGATACTGTGCCCGACTTCTCCAGCAGAGACAATCATTTTATCCAAATCCAAAGCTGTTCTATCAATAAAAATAGGATAATTGTGTTTTTGGCGAATGCCGACGGGGTTATTAGCCCCATGAATATAGCCTGTCGTTTTTTCTAGGTCTTTTTGTGGAATCATGCTCACTTTTTTATTGCCAGAAACCTTTGCTAGTTTTTTCTCAGCGAGGTGTTCCGTTATGGGAACAATTCCAATAATCGGTCCTGTCTTGTCTCCCAAAAGAGCCAAGGTTTTAAAAATCTGTTTTCGGTCGTATTCAGGAGGAAGTTCTCCTTCAAGCGCATTGATTTGAATACCAGTATGGTCAATCCCTGCCTTGGTCAAGATCTGCTCGACCAAGGTTTTTTTAATCTTAACTTTCTTTGCCATTATTTATACTTATCCTCCAGCTGGCTCATCCAGATACCAAGCCAAATGCCAAGCGCAAAGAAGAAGGCGATGAGAACATAGCTCACAATAGAAAGTCCAGTGTATTGGATACTTTCAGCATTTCCAGCATTTGGAATCAAAATTAAGAGAGTGCTTGAAAGCACAATTCCGATAATAAAGTGATAGACACGAGAGTGGTAGTTGTTCAAGGCGTGATCCATTAATTTTGAAAAGATAACGAGGGTTGCTCCTGCACCAATGCCGATAGGAAGGAAGGTCCCGAATAAATCAAAGGTCTTAAAACCAGTCAGTATTGGAGCGTACAGTCCCAAAATCAAGAGTAGATTTGACGGACTTAAACCAGGTACCAAGATACCAAGTGCCAACAGAGCCCCCGCTAAGATGAAGCTAGTGAAACTGGCACTAAGTGAACCAACAACAAAGTTTAGCGCGTAGAGCCCGACTCCTGAAAGGATAAAGGTGGTCCAGAACCAGACTAGGTCAATCTTATCGCGATCAGATTCTCGAGTAGATTCTTTAAGGAGGCTAGGAACTGTACCGATGATAGCTCCCGCAAAGCTCCACAAAACATAGACTTGGTAATTTTCTAGCAAATACTCGATCGGATAGGAAAACAAACCAATGCCTAGCAACATCCCGATAGCTACTGGAATAAAGTATAGGACATTCTCTTTAAAATCTTTAAAGGGGTGAGCCAGAAAGCCAATCATTCGCTCGTAAATACCCAAAATAGCTGCTAAAACACCGCCAGAAATTCCCGGTAGGATAAATCCTAATGCGATGACGATTCCTTTAATAACTCGTGCAATCCATGAAAACATAATAAAATCCTCAATTTCATAAAATTCTTCTCTATGCTATCAATTATAACACAGACGGGGAGAAAATGAAAAAACAAGTGAAAAAGTTTGTTATTTTCACTTGTCTTATGGTCTCAAAAATAATTTTCGGAAGGTTTCTTCCTTGTCTTTGTCAGTAGAAATCAAATTGATGTCCAAATGATGTTCAAATCCTGCAATTCTCCCCTTAGATGTGTACTGGTGGAGGTCGTAGTCCAGATCAGTATTTGGCTTAGTTTCAAAATAACCAGAGTCAGTTCCATAGGAAGGAATCCAAACAGCAGAGAATTTATCTGTATTGATACTATGCTCTTGCATGAAGTAAACCCCAACGTAGATGCCGATGTTTTTAGCGCCGAGAGCTGCCAGTTTGGCGCGAAAGGCCTCAACACCTTCATTCATATCAGACATTGTTTTTTCTTCAACATCTAACCAGTAGTAGCTAGGATTGTAAGGAGAAGCAGCGTTGTAGAAGACTTCAGCAGCCTTCTCCATATCTTCTTTACTTTTTCCAGCTACGTAGGCATAAACCCCCACAGGGACATTCCGTTTTTGAAATTCTGTTATGTGATTTTTATAGGCTTTATCGACACCATTGATAAAGGCAGCATCATTTGCTTCAGTATGCTGAGCCCCATTGTGCACGCGAACGATAACACCAGAAATGTTTTGAGATAAGGTGTCGTAGTTGATTTCCTCAGGTCTTTGCCAACCAGAGACATCGATAATGGGCTTGTCAAGATTATGCAAGGCTTGTGTTTCAACTTGAAGAGCATTTGGTTTAGTTTTGATAGGATGGTCCTCAAAACCTGGTTTGTTGAGGAGTAAAATCGCTATGAAAATTCCAAATAAACTAAAAATAATAGCAGGATGAATTTGTTTTCTCATATTTATTTAGTTTATCGTAAAAATTTAAAAAAATCAAAGGAAACAGTTTAGAAATGTAGACAAGTAGGGGAGATTTTCAGGAAAGCACCTGTTTGTTTGTTCTTTAAAAGTAAAATTATGGTATAATATAAGGGAATTTTTACAGAAAAGAGAATAGTATGTCAAATTATGCCATTATTTTAGCAGCGGGTAAAGGTACTCGCATGAAATCAGATCTTCCAAAGGTACTTCATAAAGTAGCTGGAATTTCGATGTTGGAACATGTTTTTCGCAGTGTTGGTGCTATTCAACCTGAAAAGACAGTTACCGTAGTGGGACACAAGGCAGAGCTAGTTGAGCAAGTATTGGCTGGTCAGACAGACTTTGTTACCCAATCAGAACAACTAGGAACTGGGCATGCTGTCATGATGGCAGAGCCTATTCTCCAAAATCGCTCTGGTCACACCTTGGTTATAGCTGGGGATACTCCTCTGATTACAGGTGAAAGCTTGAAAAATCTCTTGGATTTCCATATCAATCACAAAAATGTGGCGACGATTTTAACAGCTGAAGCAGCTGATCCTTTTGG
Source organism: bacterium (assembly GCA_905221295.1). Classification (GTDB taxonomy): domain Bacteria; phylum Bacillota; class Bacilli; order Lactobacillales; family Streptococcaceae; genus Streptococcus. The sequence goes on from CAJNCP010000002.1 coordinate 11,089, forward strand.
ATATGGTCGTATCGTCCGCAACGATAACGCTGAAGTTCTTCGTATTGTGGAGCAGAAAGATGCTACAGACTTTGAAAAGCAAATTAAGGAAATCAATACGGGAACTTATGTATTTGACAATGAACGTCTTTTTGAAGCCCTTAAAAATATCAACACCAACAATGCCCAAGGAGAATACTATATTACTGATGTGATTGGCATTTTCCGTAATGCGGGTGAGAAGGTTGGAGCCTATACTCTGAAAGACTTTGACGAAAGTCTTGGAGTAAATGACCGTGTAGCTCTTGCGACTGCGGAAGCAGTGATGCGCCGCCGTATCAATCAAAAACATATGGTCAATGGTGTCAGCTTTGTTAATCCTGAAGCAACTTACATAGATATTGATGTTGAGATTGCACCTGAAGTCCAAATCGAAGCTAACGTTACCCTGAAAGGTCAAACGAAGATTGGGGCGGAGACTATTTTAACAAATGGAACTTATATTGTGGATAGTACTATTGGAGCTGGAGCTGTGATTACGAATTCTATGATTGAGGAAAGTAGTGTTGCGGACGGTGTGACAGTCGGTCCCTATGCCCACATTCGTCCAGGTTCAAGCCTAGCTGCCCAAGTTCACATTGGAAACTTTGTTGAAGTAAAAGGGTCGTCCATCGGTGAAAATACCAAGGCTGGTCATTTGACCTATATCGGAAACTGTGAAGTAGGTAGCCATGTAAACTTTGGTGCTGGTACCATTACAGTTAACTATGACGGGAAAAATAAGTACAAAACTGTCATTGGCAACAATGTCTTTGTTGGTTCAAATTCAACCATCATCGCACCTGTAGAACTTGGGGATAATTCTCTGGTTGGAGCGGGTTCAACCATTACAAAAGATGTTCCAGCTGATGCCATTGCGATTGGTCGTGGACGACAAGTTAACAAAGACGAGTACGCAACACGCTTACCTCATCATCCCAAGAATCAGTAGGAGTTTGTCATGGAATTTGAAGAAAAAACGCTTAGTCGAAAAGAAATCTACCAAGGTCCTATTTTCAAACTAGTACAGGATCAGGTTGAGCTACCAGAAGGAAAGGGTACTGCCCAACGTGATTTGATTTTTCACAATGGAGCTGTTTGTGTATTAGCTGTGACAGCCGAGGACAAAATCGTTCTCGTTAAGCAATACCGAAAAGCTATTGAGGCGGTTTCTTATGAGATTCCTGCTGGTAAACTAGAACTTGGTGAAAATGCTAATCCAATGGCAGCGGCACTTCGTGAATTGGAAGAAGAAGTTGCTTACACTGGTAAGTTAGAACTGTTGTACGATTTCTATTCTGCGATTGGATTTTGTAACGAAAAATTAAAACTCTACCTTGCTAGTGATTTGGTCAAGGTGGAAAATCCTCGCCCACAAGATGATGATGAAACCTTGGAAGTCCTAGAAGTAAGTCTAGAGGAAGCCAAGAGCCTAATCCAGTCAGGTCATATCTGTGATGCCAAGACCATTATGGCGATTCAGTACTGGGAACTACAAAAGAAATAGAGGAGCAACCCATGGGAAAACCTTTATTAACAGATGAAATGATTGAACGTGCCAACCGAGGTGAGAAAATCTCAGGACCGCCTCTTCAAGATGATGAGGAAACAAAGATCTTACCAACGTCTTCACAACATTTTGGTTATTCACGTTCTAGAGACCACGGTTTTAGTCAGGATACCTTAACAATCGAAGTAGAACCAACGATTCACAAGAGCCGCCGCATTGAGAACACCAAAAGAAATGTTTTTAATTCGAAACTCAATCGCATCTTGTTTGCTGTTATCCTACTCTTGATTTTGTTAGTGTTGGCGATGAAACTCTTGTAATTGGAAAGGACATCAAATGAAAATTGGAATCATTGCAGCAATGCCAGAAGAACTCGTACACTTGACTCAAAATTTAGATAGAGCACAAGAAGTCCAAGTCCTCGGAAATACCTACTATACTGGTACTGTTGGCAATACTCAAGTTGTCCTAGTTCAGAGTGGGATTGGGAAGGTCATGTCAGCTATGAGTGTAGCTGTTCTAGCTGACCATTTCCAAGTAGAAGCCATTATTAATACAGGTTCTGCAGGTGCACTTGCAGAAGGGATCGCTGTCGGTGATGTAGTAATCGCGGATAAACTGGTCTACCATGATGTGGATGTGACTGCATTTGGCTATGCTTATGGTCAGATGGCTGGTCAACCTCTTTACTTTGAATCAGATCAGAAGTTTATCACTAGGATTAAAGAAAGTTTATCTCAATTAGAACAGACCTGGCACCTAGGCTTGATTGCTACAGGGGACAGTTTTATAGCTGGAGATGATAAGATTGCTAGTATCAAGTCCCACTTTCCAGATGTTTTAGCAGTTGAAATGGAAGGGGCGGCCATTGCTCAGGCGGCTCAGGCTCTTGGCCTACCTTTCCTAGTCATTCGTGCTATGAGTGACAATGCCAATCACGAAGCATCTATCTCATTTGATGAGTTTATCATTGAAGCTGGACGTCGTTCGGCCCAAGTCTTACTAGCCTTTTTAAAGGCCTTTAGTTAAGCCCAAATTTGACAGTTTATCTAGCTTATGATAAGATTTAAATAAAGAAAAGCTAGAAAACGTTTCAGAGGATATTATGAGTATTGAAATGACCGTCAGTGAGATTGCAGAGGTCTTAGGACTATCTCGTCAAGCAATCAACAATCGTGTCAAAGAACTTCCAGAAGAGGACACGAAAAAAAATGACAAAGGTGTAACTGTAGTTACTCGAAGTGGCTTAATCAAGCTAGAAGAAATCTACAAAAAAACGATTTTTGAAGATGAACCAGTAAGTGATGATGTCAAACAACGTGAACTGATGGAAATCTTGGTCGATGAGAAAAACGCTGAAATTCTTCGCTTGTACGAGCAGCTCAAGGCCAAAGACCGCCAATTATCAGAAAAAGATGAACAGATGCGCATCAAAGACCGACAGATTGCTGAAAAGGACAAACAGTTGGACCAACAGCAACAGTTAACTCTTCAAGCCATGAAGGATCAAGAAACCTTGAAACTCGAGTTGGACCAAGCAAAAGAAGAAGTCCAAGCAACCAAAAAAGGCTTTTTTGCTCGCCTTTTTGGAGGAAAATAAAGAAGCTGTTTGGGTTACTCACTAACCTAATGGCTTCTTTTATTATTTATAGTTTAGTTTGGGTAGTAATTGAGGTAAATAATGGAAAAATTAAGAGATTATATCGCCTTTGATTTGGAATTCAATCAACACGAGGGGGTTACCCATTTAATTCAAGTATCAGCAGTCCGCTTTCAAGATGGGCAAGAATGTGCTACTTTTGATTCTTATGTTCATACTACAGCACCTTTGAAGAGTTTTATCAATGGTTTGACTGGAATCACAGCTGAAACCTTGAAAGATGCGCTAAAAGTAGAACAAGTTTTAAAGGACTTTCAAGCATTTGTTGGCGACTTACCTATTGTTGGTTACAATGCAGCTAAGAGTGATTTGCCTATTCTCTTGGAGCATGGCATTGATTATCGTGACCAGTATAAGGTTGATCTATATGAGGAGGCTTTTGAACGCCGTAGTTCTGATCTACACGGCATAGCCAATCTTAAATTGCAAACTGTTGCAAATTTTTTAGGCTTTCATGGGAAGTCTCATAACAGTTTAGAGGATGCCCGCATGACGGCGCGTGTTTACGAAGCTTTTTTGGAATCAGATGAAGGAAAGCTATTAATAGAAGACCAGAGTAGTTTTTCTATGAATAATCCTTTTGGTGGCTTAGATTTATCCCAATTTATAGACTAGGAGTGCCTATGAAACCTGAAAAACCTAAAAAGCTAGGTTTTAGGAAGATATACTATAACCTAGATAAGATTTTATTTCTATTTTTCTTGATATTTATGATGGTTGAGTTTGTCTGGTTGCCATTGAATTCTTGGATTGCAGGGATGTTGCTCAGACAAACAGGTTATTTGTTTATTTCTTACAATAACTTTCTTGCAATTATTCAAGGCTCACCTTTTGTCAGTTTAGCCTTTCTCATCTTAATTGCAATCAATCTCTTGGTTGCTTATTTTCAGATTTGTCTTTTATTCATTGGGGCGCGTCACCTTCTCTACCATGAAAAGAGAACCTTGATTGAGTATAGTCGAAAAGTCTTTCAACAGAGTTTTCTATTTATGAAACGATTTAGTTTCTGTAAAATGGCCTTTGTCTTCTTTTACGTCGCTATGCTTTTTCCTTTCATTAGGAAAATTTTAAAAATCTATTACCTTAATAAGATTATTATTCCAGATTTTATCGTTGCCTACCTTGAAGATAAGCATTGGCTAGTTGGTCTGCTGATTCTGTCCTCTGCTTGGATTTTACTCTATATTTCAGTTCGTTTCATGTTTGCACTTCCCAAGATTCTCTTTGAAAAGAAAACAGTGAGAGAGGGAGTGAAATATAGTCTGCAAAAGACGAAAAAACACGTTATCTTCTATGCTTGGAACTTGCTTCTCATTATCATTAAAACCTACCTCTTTTTCTTTCTACTCTTGATTCCCATATTGTTTGCTCAAGTTGTAATGGATGAATTAACTCATAAAGAATCCCTAGTCCTAGGGGTAATCAATTATGTTTTGATTAAGAACTTCCATTATATGACCTTGACTTATTTTCTCGTTAAATTTGTTTCATTTTTAACTGGTGAAGAACTTGAAATCATGCCAAGAAGAAAGAAAGACCATTTGATGAGATGGGGAGTAATGGGCTGCGCTAGTATCGTTTTTGCTTTAGAGGGTTATATCTATCTTGAGTCTCCTGACACGAGTACCCCTTTGGTTATTTCTCACAGAGGAGTTTCCAATAAAAACGGAGTTCAGAATACAGTCGAGTCATTAGAGAAAACAGCTCAACTAAAACCAGATTTGATTGAAATGGATGTCCAGGAAACCAAGGATGGTCAGTTTGTAATGATGCACGATGCCAATCTGAAATCATTAGCAGGAATCAATGCTGCACCTCAAGATTTAACACTCGAAGAATTAACCAATATTCAAATATCGGAAAATGGTTATCAGACAAAGATTTCAAGTTTCGACGCTTATCTGGAACGAGCAAATGCTTTAAACCAAAAATTGCTGATCGAGATTAAAACCAGTAAAAAAGATAGTCCGCAAATGATGGACCATTTCCTCGAAAAGTATGGAGCGACTATCAAGAAATATGGACACCAGATGCAATCGCTAGACTATCATGTGATTGATAAGGTGTTGACTTATGATTCTGAAATTCCAGTTTACTTTATTCTTCCCTATAACAGTATCTTCCCAAGAACCAAGGCAACTGGTTACACTATGGAGTACTCGACTTTGGATGAATACTTTGTCAATAAACTCTGGACTACTGATCAGAGACTCTACGTTTGGACCGTAAATGGTTCGGAGGCATTTGATAAAGCAGTTCGTCTCGGCGCAGATGGCATGATTACTGATGATCTTGAAATGGTCCAGTCACAAGTCACAATGGCTCAAGACGATCCGGAATATACGGAATTACTCTTAAAGAAAGCAATGGAATTCTTTGATTTCTAAGAAAAAAAGAGAAACAGATGTTTCTCTTTTTTTGTGGATTAGAAAGGCAATTTTCCAGCGAAAGCTCCTAGTTTCTTCTTAGTCGTTTCATCAATTTGTTCAAGAGCAGCGTTAATCGCCTGAGCAGTCATGTCAGAAAGTGTTTCGAGATCTTCTGGATCTACAACTGCTGGGTTGAAGTTAATACTGACAACTTTTTTGTCTCCAGTCAAAGTTGCTTGGACAAGATCCTGGGCTGATTTTCCAACAAATTCCATGGCAGCGAGTTCTGCTTGGCTTTGTTCCATTTGTTTTTGAAGTTTTTGTGCTTGGCGCATCATGTTTTGCATGTTCATCATGGCGGTTTACAGTTTCCTTTTTTCTATTTTTTTCTTTTTTATTTTATCAATTTTAGGTTCAAAAGTCTATTGTTTGTTTTAGATAGCCAACATTAAATTTTCTGACAATTTATTGAAAAATGAGAGAAGACATGATATAATGAAATGTAAAATAAATTCAGGTCTTCTGAACCAATAGGAGTATACAATGAAAAAACTAGGTTTTGTCCTTTTATCTTCAGCCTTGCTATTGACTGCTTGTGCTAATAATCAATCTAAGCCAAGCAACACGAGTGATTCCTCTAAGGTAACAGCCTTGTCTGAAGACAAGCAAAAAATGCTTGATAAGGCTACTGCTGACTATAAGACTTTTGTACAAGAGCAAATTGATAAACTTTTGACAGATACGGAAGGCTTTGTCAAACTGTTGAAAGAAGGCAAATTAGAAGAGGCTAAGAAGGTTTATCCACTGATTCGTATGTCTTATGAGCGTTCAGAACCGATTGCCGAAAGTTTTGGTGAGTCAGATGTCAAGATTGACTTCCGTTTAGCAGACTATATGGACGAAAACAAGACAGAGGAAGGTTGGTCAGGTTTCCACCGTATCGAACGAATCCTCTGGGAAGAAAACACAACTAAAGGAACTGAAAGTTATGGGGAACAATTAGTCAACGATATCAAAGAGTTGAAGGCTAAGGTAGCGACTGTTGAAGTCGATCACAAGATTATGTTGACAGGGGCAGTTGACTTGCTCAATGAAGTAGCAACAAGTAAGATTACTGGTGAAGAGGAAATCTACTCTCATACAGATTTGTACGACTTCCGAGCTAATATCGAGGGAGCTGAAAAGATATTCCAACTCTTTAAACCTTTACTAGAAAAATCAGATGTGGATCTGGTCAAAGAATTAGAAGCTGATTTCAAATCTGTTAATAGTTTGTTGGACAAACATATGACAGACAAGGAGCACTACAAACTTTATACAGACTTAACAAAAGAAGACACCAAAGAATTGGCTGAAGCCGTGACAAAACTTGGTGAACCTCTATCACAAATGGGCAAGTTTCTTGATGGAGAATAAGTAGTATGACAAAGAAAGACGAAAATTTTTTTGAGAAAAAAATGGACCGTCGAGAATTTCTAAAAAAAGCGGGTATTGGAGGTGCTGGGCTAGCACTAGGTCTCTCTGGTGCCTCCGCTTTTTTAGCGCCTAGGTTAGACAAACAGGAAAAAATCTCGTACGGTAATGAAAAGATTGACTTTTATGGGAAACACCAAGCGGGTATCACGACCCCTATGCAGAGGAATATCTATTTTGTTGTCCTAGATTTGCATACGACAGATAAAGATAAGATTATCCAGCTGTTCAAGGATTGGACAGATTATAGTAGCAAGTTGGTAGAAGGAGAATTGGTAAAAAAAGATGGTCAGAATGCCCTTTTGCCACCAAGTGACACTGGAGAAACCGTGGGGCTAAATCCTCATCGTTTAACGCTGACTTTTGGTGTGTCTGCTAGTTTCCTGAAAAAGATGAATTTAGAGCAAAAACGTCCTAAACTTTTTAAGGATTTCCCCCCCTTCCCCAAAGAGCAACTGCGTGAAAAATATACTGGGGGAGATATTGTTATCCAAGCCTGTGCAGATGACGAGCAAGTTGCTTTTCATGCTATTCGAAACCTTATCCGTAAAGGGAGAAATGCGGTGACCCTCCGTTGGAGCCAATCTGGTTTTGCTGCTATTGGAAATCGTCTTGAGACACCACGTAACCTTTTTGGTTTCAAGGATGGAACTGCTAATGTAACCAAAGAGAAGGATTTTGATCGTGTAGTCTGGGCTGACAGCAAGGATTGGATGGAAAATGGATCCTATATGGCTGTTCGCCGCATCCAGATGTTTCTCGATACTTGGGATCGAACCAATCTTGAAGAGCAAGAAAATACCTTTGGTCGCTACAAAGAAAGTGGCGCTCCCTTTGGTAAGAAGAATGAGTTTGATGAAGTGGATTTGAGTCTGTTACCAGATGATTCGCATGTTCGATTAGCCAAAGAGGTAGATAAGCCACTCTTACGACGATCCTATTCATACTCAGATGGCATTGATGAAAAGACTGGACAATTTGACACGGGTTTACTCTTTATTTCTTTCCAAAAGGATCCAAATCATTTTGTCAAGGTTCAAACCAACCTCGGAGCTACAGACAAGATGAATGAGTATGTAACCCACATCGGTAGTGGTCTTTTTGCCTGCTTTGGTGGAGTAGAGAAAGGAGGCTATATTGGTCAGAAATTATTGGAAGACTAGTATTTGTTTTTTGACTTTGTTTTTTCTCTTGCTAGCTATCTTTCCTGTTAGTGCGAAGGAAAGTCTGAGTTCTTATTTTGTAAAGATTACGGATGCCTCTCAGGCTGTAAAAAATGGAAATCAAGCAGAAGCTAAGGCTCTAGTTAGAGAAATGGCGACGGATTTTGAAAAAGTAGAACATGCTGATTCAGAAGCAGGAAAGGTTGTCAAAGAGAAACTTGCTCTGTCAGGAGATATTAATGAAGAAAATCTGACACAGATTTCATCTGCTCTTCTTGCATTTGAGAAAGAGCAAAATCCGGTAGATCTTGTTGCTGAAAAAGAAAAGCTTGTTAGTCGACTAAAACCACGTTTTGAGACTTTGGATAAGGCAATTTCTTCCAAAGACATAGAGCAAATTCGAGAAGCCTATAAAAAGATGAATTCCACTTGGACCATCAATGAAAGTGTGGTTCGTGACAATAGTACGGCCCATTATGGACGTGTTGAAACAGCTATCTCCTTCTTGCGTAGTAGCATAGAAACTGAGCCTACTGATTTTAACTCCATCCAGACTTCCTTTGAGGACTTAAAAAAGGCTATTGATGATTTTGTAACTGGAAAAGAAGTCGCAGAAGCATCTTCTGATTTAAGTCTCAAAGACGGTATTGCCCTTTTGAAGAAGGCTTTGGAACAATTCCAAGCTGGTGACCAAGCATCAGGGGCAGCTACCATGAAAGAGTTTATCACAATCTGGCCAACGATTGAAGGTTCTGTTAGCACGACCAATCCTTCCCTCTACACCCGAGTCGAAAGCGAAAGTCCTGTAATCATGGTCAAGGGAAGTGAGAAGGAATATCAAGAAAAATTAGAAAAACTGATTGCGGATTTATCTCAAATTGATACCAATGCTAGCTATAATGCTTTTGATGCTATGCTCATTCTCCTGAGAGAAGGGGTAGAGGCTCTCTTAATCGTCATGGCCTTGGTGACGACCTTGAAAGCAGCCAAGATGCGTAAAGGGCTCAAGTGGGTATATGGTGGAGCACTATCAGGAATAGCTGCGAGTCTAGTGATTGCATTTATACTTCAAATTGCTTTTCCCGCTGTAACATCAGGCTCCAATCGTGAAATCATCGAAGGAGTTGTTGGAATTTTCGCAGTAGTGATGATGATTTTGATTGGTATCTGGCTTCACAGTAAATCCTCGGTCAAAAAATGGAATGACTTTATGGATTCCCAGATGAAAACGGTGACCAAGGCAGGTTCATTCATTTCCATGTTTACTCTAAGTTTTCTAGCTGTTTTTCGTGAAGGGGCAGAGACCATTCTTTTTTACGTAGGAATTTTACCGAGAATATCTCGTTTTGAGTTTATCCTAGGAATTTCTCTAGCTTTGTTAGTCTTGCTGATTATTGCATTTCTGATGAACAAGGCGAGTCAATTCTTCCTACCTCATAAGGTCTTCTTCCTACTGACGTGGATGATTTATGCTCTTGCCTTCAAGATGCTAGGTGTTAGCCTACATGCTCTCCAGCTGACCAATATGGCACCTAACCACTTAGTACCAGGTTTCCCTACTATCGACCTATTGGGTATCTATCCAAGTTGGGAAGGTTTAGGAAGTCAGCTAGTCTTTTTGATAATTGTTTTGGTTGTCACATTGAGACAGGGTGAAAAGTAGATGGATACAAAAGAATTGACAATTATTGAACATCTGGTAGAATTTAGAAAGAGATTCATTGCTGTTATAGCCTGCTTTTTTATAGTCTTCTGTGGAGCTTTATTGTTTGCAGATCAGCTATACTATTATCTAACTCAGTCCTTTAATCAAAAGTTGATTGTATTGGGTCCAAATGATATTTTGTGGATTTATTTTCGCTTAGCGAGCCTAATGTCCTTTACTATTACACTACCTTTTACAATTTATCAGATTTGGAGTTTTGTCAAACCAGGCTTGAAAATCGAAGAAGCAAGAGCAATCTTTGCCTATATTCCAGCTAGTTTTATTTGCTTTCTACTTGGACTAGCCTTTGGTTTCTACTTTGTAACGCCTGCCTTACTTCAAGTGCTTTTAGGACTAGGGGAAGGATTATTCGAAACTCAATTAACAGCGCAGAACTACTTAGACTTTATTTTTCAAACAACTATCCCTTTGGCGTTCATCTTTGAATTGCCTGTCATCATCGCTTTTTTAACGTCGATTGGCTTGATTGGACCAGGGCTCTTAGTTACCTATAGACGTTATGCCTACTTTATTTTATTGGTACTCGCTGTTATTTTGACACCAGCTGATTTTATTAGCGATTTAGCCATGACAATTCCTTTAATCTCGCTCTATGAGCTCAGTATTGTAATTAGCAAGAGGATAATAAAGAAAAAAATGAAAGGAGAAAAGAATGGGAATCTTACGTGATATCGGTGCTCCAGGATTGATTATCATCGTTCTAGGTGCACTCTTAATCTTTGGACCAAAACGTTTACCAGAACTGGGTGAATCAATTGGTAAAATGCTGTCTGAGTTTAAAAAGGCAGTTAAAGGAGCTGGTGACCAAGATCAGGAAAAGTAATCTATTCCGTCATCATACATAAAAACAAGAAAGTTAGGAACTGTAGTTGTCTAGACAAATTTGAACAGTTTCCTAGCTTATTTTTGTATTCTAAAAAATGTGTTTAAGTTTTCTTTAAGGTTTGTGTTATATTCTAAAGAACTCTATATTAACCGAACGTTAAACGGAGGATATAGAGGATAATTTATTTTTCTTTCTTAATTTATTATGATCTTTTCAGATTTAGTTGCAAATTGTTCACTTTTTACGATAAATAGTGTGTTAGTTCAACTAAATGACGCTCTATCTTTTCTTCATGATAAAGATAGATTGTGATATAATAGATAGTAATGAGTTTTTTAGAATAAACAAAGGAGAAAATATATGATCTATGCAGGAATCCTAGCCGGAGGAACTGGCACACGCATGGGAATCAGTAATTTACCAAAACAATTCTTGGAGCTAGGTGATCGTCCTATTTTGATCCACACAATTGAAAAATTTGTTTTAGAACCAAGTATTGAAAAAATTGTAGTTGGAGTTCATGGAGACTGGGTGTCACACGCTGAGGACCTAGTTGACAAGTATCTTTCTCTCCACAAGGATCGCATCATCATTACCAAGGGTGGGGCTGATCGCAATACCAGTATCGAGAAGATTATAGAAGCCATTGATGCCTACCGTCCAATTACTCCAGAAGATATCGTGATTACGCATGACTCAGTTCGTCCATTTATCACGCTCCGCATGATTCAGGACAATATCAAACTCGCCCAAAATCATGATGCAGTTGACACAGTAGTAGAAGCGGTTGATACCATTGTTGAAAGCACTAATGGGCAGTTTATCACTGATATTCCAAATCGTGCTCACCTTTATCAAGGTCAAACACCTCAGACTTTCCGCTGCAAGGATTTCATGGATTTGTATGGTTCCCTATCTGATCAAGAAAAGGAAATCCTGACGGATGCATGTAAGATTTTTGTCATCAAAGGAAAGGATGTCGCTCTAGCTAAAGGGGAATATTCAAACCTTAAAATCACAACTGTGACAGACTTGAAAATCGCGAAAAGCATGATTGAGAAAGACTAAGGCTATGATTAATCAAATTTATCAACTGACAAAACCAAAGTTTATCAATGTAAAATACCAAGAAGAGGACATTGATCAGGAGAATCACATCCTTATTCGTCCAAATTATATGGCGGTTTGTCATGCAGATCAACGTTACTATCAAGGGAAACGCGATCCAAAGATATTGGCTAAAAAGCTTCCTATGGCGATGATTCACGAGTCTTGTGGAACTGTTATTTCCGATCCAACTGGGACTTATGAAGTTGGTCAAAAGGTAGTTATGATTCCCAATCAACCACCTATGCAGAGTGACAAGGAATTCTACGAGAACTACATGACAGGGACCTACTTCCTATCTAGTGGTTATGATGGCTTTATGAGGGAATTTGTCTCTCTTCCCAAAGATCGTGTTGTGTCTTATAATGACATTGAGGACACAGTTGCTGCCATTACTGAGTTTGTGAGTGTTGGTATGCATGCCATGAATCGTTTCTTGCATCTCGCTCATAGCAAGCGAGAGCGCATCGCTGTTATTGGAGATGGTAGTTTGGCCTTTGTAGTTGCAAATATTATCAATTACACCTTGCCAGAATCAGAGATTATCGTGATTGGCCGTCATTGGGAAAAATTGGAGCTTTTCTCTTTTGCAAAAGAGTGCTACATCACGGATAATATTCCCGAGGATCTGACCTTTGATCATGGATTTGAATGTTGTGGTGGCGATGGAACAGGCCCAGCTATCAATGACTTGATTCGCTATATTCGTCCACAGGGAACGATTCTCATGATGGGAGTGAGCGAATACAAGGTTAATATCAATACACGAGATGCTTTGGAAAAAGGATTGTTATTAGTGGGATCGTCTCGCTCAGGACGCGTCGATTTTGAGAAGGCCATTCAAATGATGGAAGTCAAAAAGTTTGCTAATCGTCTGAAGAATATCCTTTATATCGAAGAACCAGTGAGAGAAATCAAGGACATTCACCGTGTCTTTGCCACCGACCTAAATACTGCTTTTAAAACAGTATTTAAGTGGGAAGTGTAGGAGATGGAGGCTAATTGTGGAGAAACTCATTAGAGAAAAAATTTCTTCTTTGCTATCTGAAGAAGAGGAAGTCCTCAGTGTTGAACAACTGGGTGGCATGACCAACCAAAACTACTTGGTTAAAACAACCTTCAAACCCTATATTATTAAGTTCTTCGGAAAAGGGACTGAAAAGCTCATCAATCGTCAAGATGAAAAATACAATCTTGAATTGTTGAGAGATTTGAATCTTGATGTCAAGAATTATCTTTTTGATATTGAGTCAGGGATTAAGGTAAATGAGTACATTGATTCTGCAACAACTCTTGATTCCACTTCGATTAAGACCAAGTTTGAAAAGATTGCCCCGATTTTACAGACTATTCATGCATCAGGCAAAGAACTAAGAGGGGAATTTGCACCTTTTGAAGAAATCAAAAAATACGAAGCCCTGATTGAGGGGAATATCCCTTACGCCAATTATGAAGCTGTAAGAAAAGATGTATTTTCACTAGAGAAAAGGTTGGCTGATTTGGGTGTTGACAGAAAGCCTTGTCATATTGATTTGGTTCCAGAAAACTTTATCGAGTCACCCCAAGGACGCATGTATTTGATTGACTGGGAATACTCTTCTATGAATGACCCGATGTGGGATTTGGCAGCTCTCTTTTTGGAGTCTGACTTTACAAATCAGGAAGAAGAAGATTTCCTAACCTACTATGAGAGTGACAAAACTCCAGTATCTCGTGAAAAGATTCGAATCTATAAAATTTTGCAAGATACTATCTGGAGTTTGTGGACAGTGTACAAAGAAGCTCAAGGCGCTAACTTTGGAGATTATGGTGTGAGTCGTTACCAAAGAGCTGTTGACGGTTTGACCTATTATGGAGGTTAGGATGAAGAATAAAAATGGTGTTTCTTTTGGTCTGTTCTCAGGTATCTTCTGGGGGCTAGGTCTGACAATCAGTGCTTATATCTTTTCGATTTTTACCAATCTATCTCCTTTTGTAGTGGCAGCGGCACATGATTTCTTGAGTATTTTTATTTTATTAGCTTTTCTCCTGATTAGAGAAGGGAAAGTTCGTTTTTCAATTTTCCTAAATATCCGAAATGTCAGTGTTATTATCGGAGCCTTGCTAGCTGGACCTATAGGAATGCAGGCCAATCTTTATGCGGTTAAGTATATCGGTAGTTCTCTTGCATCTTCAGTATCAGCTATCTATCCAGCAGTTTCTGTTTTGCTAGCATTTTTCATTTTGAAACACAAGGTATCTAAGAATACTGTATTTGGTATTTTGTTGATTATCGCTGGTATTATTGCCCAGACTTACAAAGTTGAGCAGGTTAATTCTTTTTATATCGGAATCCTTTGTGCATTAGTTTGTGCCATCGCCTGGGGAAGTGAAAGTGTTCTTAGTTCCTACGCTATGGAAAGTCAACTAAGTGAAATTGAAGCACTCCTAATCCGTCAAGTAACCTCATTCTTGTCATACCTTGTCATTGTCCTCTTTTCTCATCATTCATTTGCAGAAGTAGCAGATGGACAATTACTCGGTTTGATGTTAGTCTTTGCAGCATGTAATATGATTTCTTATTTGGCTTATTACATTGCAATCAATCGGCTACAACCAGCAAAAGCAACAGGATTAAACGTAAGTTATGTCGTATGGACAGTATTGTTCTCAGCAATGCTTTTAGGTACACCACTCGATATGGTGACCATTATTACATCGCTTGTTGTTATGGCTGGTGTTTATATTATTATTAAAGAATAAAGGAGAATAGCGTGAAAGCAATTATCTTGGCAGCGGGGTTGGGAACTCGTCTTCGCCCTATGACTGAAAATACCCCTAAAGCCTTGGTTAGGGTAAACCAAAAACCTTTGGTAGAATACCAAATCGAATTTTTGAAAGAGCGTGGAATTGATGAGATTATCATTGTTGTCGGCTATCTCAAAGAACAATTTGACTACTTAAAAGAAAAATATGGAGTTCGTTTAGTCTTTAATGACAAGTACGCAGATTACAACAATTTTTACTCACTTTATCTGGTTAAAGAAGACTTAGCTAACAGCTATGTCATTGATGCGGATAACTACCTCTTCAAGAATATGTTTAGAAACGATCTAGAACGTTCTACCTACTTCAGTGTTTATCGTGAAGACTGTGAGAATGAATGGTTCTTGGTTTATGGTGATGACTATAAAGTTCAAGACATCATCGTTGATAGCAAGGCTGGTCGTATTCTGAGCGGCGTATCATTCTGGGATGCTCCAACTGCAGAAAAGATTGTTGGTTTTATTGACAAAGCCTATGCAAGCGGCGAATTTGTTGACCTCTATTGGGATAACATGGTTAAGGATAATATCAAAGAATTAGATGTGTATGTTGAAGAATTAGAAGGCAATAGCATCTATGAAATCGATAGTGTCAAAGACTATCAAAAACTAGAAGAGATTTTATCTTCTATTAAATAACCAATCCAAAAAAAGAAGGCTTAGCCTTCTTTTTTTGTAGTTGAAACGAAGTGGTGTTTGATATTGATTGTATTCATCAAACAAAACACAATTTATAAAAAAATGAACAAAATAAAACAAAAAATTATTGACAACGATTTCATATAGTGTTATACTTATAGCATAAAAGTTAATTGAAAGAAGGGAAAATGTTATGGGATTAGATCATTTCTTTGACAAAGACCTCGTGTTTTGCTTAGAAGCGGATAATCAAGAACAACTCTTTGATCAGGTAGCAACCCTGTTGGAAGAACGAGAAATCGTGACTCCAACTTATCGTGAAGCCTTGATCACGCGTGAAAAGTCATTTCCGACTGGCTTAGATATGGAATTTCTGGGAAAGGACTTGCCAAACGTAGCGATTCCTCATACAGATATTGTTCATAATCTGGCTGAGAAAGTGGTGGTTGTTCGATTAGAAAAACCAGTAACTTTTCACAATATGATTGCTCCTGATAAGGAAGTGGAAGTATCTTTACTCTTCTTTATCATTAACAATTCAAGTTCGAGTCAAACCAACATTCTTGCTCAGTTAATGGACTTCTTTACAGGGAATGGTCATCTAGAAGATTTATCAAATATTTCTGAACCAGAAGCCTTGTATACCTATATCGCTGAAGCAACAGCTTAATCTTGTATATTAAAAAATAAAATCGGAGGAAATCCTAATGATTAAAATTCTAGCTGCCTGCGGTGCAGGTGTTAACTCAAGTCACCAAATTAAAAGTGCTCTAGAAGAAGAGCTCGCAAATCGCGGTTATGATGTTCACTGCGATGCAGTTATGGTAAAAGATGTAAATGAAGATCTTATCAAAGGCTACGATATCTTTACACCAATCGCTGCAACAGATCTTGGTTTTGAACCAGGTATTCCAGTTATTGAAGCTGGACCAATCTTGTTCCGTATTCCAGCAATGAGCGCTCCTGTATTTGACAATATTGAGGCAGCTATCAAGGAACACGGACTAAGCTAATTATTATTTTGTAAGATTCCATAAAAATAAAGGGAGGAACTATTATGGATGTCATTATCGAACTAGCCAATAAGATTTTCAAGCCAGTCTTGGAAATGGGTGGTCCTATCATCATGCTGATCATCTTGACAGTATTGGCTCTACTTTTTGGAGTGAAATTCTCCAAAGCGCTTGAAGGTGGTATTAAACTTGCCATCGCCCTTACTGGTATCGGTGCTATCATCGGTATGCTCAACGGAGCTTTCTCAGCATCACTTGCGAAATTCGTTGAAAATACTGGTATTCAATTGAACATCACTGACGTTGGTTGGGCACCACTTGCAACCATCACTTGGGGATCTGCTTGGACACTTTACTTCTTGCTTGTAATGTTGATTGTCAACGTTGTGATGCTTGCAATGAAGAAAACGGACACACTTGATGTCGATATCTTTGATATCTGGCACTTGTCAATCACTGGTCTTTTGATCAAATGGTATGCAGACAACAATGGTGTTAGCCAAGGAGTTTCACTTTTCATCGCAACTGCAGCAGTTGTCCTTGTAGGGGTTTTGAAAATCATCAACTCTGACTTGATGAAACCAACATTTGACGACCTTCTTAATGCACCAAGTTCATCACCAATGACTTCAACTCACATGAACTACATGATGAACCCAGTTATCATGGTCTTGGATAAGATCTTCGATAAAGTATTGCCAGGTCTTGATAAATATGACTTTGACGCTGCAAAATTGAACAAGAAAATCGGTTTCTGGGGATCTAAATTTTTCATCGGTTTTATCCTTGGTATCGTTATTGGTTTGATGGGAACTCCACACCCAGTTGCTGGTGTAGAAGGAGCTGATAAATGGGAACTTGTTATTAAAGGTTGGTTGAGCCTTGGTTTGACTGCTGGTGTCTGCTTGGAACTCTTCTCACTTATCGGATCTTGGTTCATCGCAGCCGTAGAACCACTTTCACAAGGTATTACAAACGTTGCTACTAAACGTCTTCAAGGACGTAAATTCAACATCGGTCTTGACTGGCCTTTCATCGCTGGTCGTGCTGAAATCTGGGCTTGTGCCAACGTACTTGCTCCAATCATGCTAGTAGAAGCAGTGCTTCTTTCAAATGTCGGAAATGGTATCTTGCCACTTGCAGGTATCATCGCTATGGGTGTGACTCCAGCTCTCTTGGTTGTTACACGTGGTAAATTGCTCCGTATGATTATTTTCGGAACACTCTTGTTGCCTCTCTTCCTTCTTTCAGGTACTCTTATCGCTCCATTTGCAACTGAACTTGCGAAAGGTGTAGGTGCCTTCCCAGAAGGTGTGAGCCAAACTCAATTGATCACTCACTCAACTCTTGAAGGACCAATCGAAAAACTATTTGGTTGGGCAATCGGTAATGCTACAACAGGTGATATTAAAGCAATCCTTGGTGCAGCAGCCTTCCTTGTATTCTATGTAGGTATCTTTGCTTGGTATAGAAAACAAATGATCAAACGTAACGAAGAATACGCAGCAAATGCTAAATAATTCGCTCCTATAAAATGTAAATTGTGAAAACTAGGTTGTTAATTTCCTACATTGGGAGTGGCAACCTAGTTTTTTATATAAAAATCTAAAAATAGTTGGAGAACATTATGGTAATTGAAATCAAATCAGACCAGTTAACGGTCCAGTTTAAAACCTTAGGTGGCACCTTGTCGTCGATCAAGGACCGAGAAAGCATTGAGTATCTTTGGCAAGGAGATGCCACTTACTGGAGTGGACAAGCGCCTGTACTTTTTCCAATCTGCGGCTCTTTGAGAGAGGATACGGCCTTCTATAGCCACGAAGATGGAACGGAGACGAAAGGAAAGATTCCTCGCCATGGTTTGGTCCGTAAAAAAGAATTTGAATTAGTTGATCAAACAGAAAACAGCGTAACCTTTGCTATTGAAGATGATGAGAATACTTATCAGAACTACCCTTATCATTTCCGCCTTGAAATCACCTATCTAGTGAATGGCAAGACTGTCCGTACTCAATACAAAGTTTTCAATAGAGAAACTAATAAAGTAATGCCATTCTTTATAGGAGGACATCCAGGATTTAATTGTCCTCTACTTAATGACGAAGTCTATGAAGACTACTATTTAGAGTTTGAAAAAGAAGAGACTTGCTCTGTTCCACGTCCTTTCCCAGAAACGGGAATGTTAGACTTCCAAGATAGAAGTCCATGGTTGGATTCACAAAAGGAAGTGGACCTCAGTTACGATCTGTTTAGTGTTGATGCAGTGACACTCGATGAGTTACAATCCAGAACAATTGCCCTTCGTTCGCGCAAGCATGAGAAGGGATTAAAAGTACACTTCCAAGAGTTCTCAAATCTCATCATTTGGTCAACTTTGAATAAGGGACCTTTCATTGCGTTTGAACCATGGTCTGGCTTGTCAACATCTCTTGAAGAAGGAGATCATTTAGAAGATAAGAAGAATGTTCGCTTACTAGAACCTGGTCAAGTGGATCAAATTGGCTTTGATATTGAAATATTTTAGATAAAAAACTACAAAAACAAACATTTATTGTTGACTTTTACTGAAAATAGGAGTATATTATGTTTGTAAGCAACAAATGATGTTTGTAACGAACAAATAACCGCTTGTTATATTCTCTTTTTGCGGAGAAACTTTGTTTCCAGGGAATTGATTTCCTGGACTTGGATAAGGTGTTATTCATCTCATTCAATCAATTTGTCAATAAACTGCTAGAAATTCTTTTGTAGGTAAACTGCTAGCTATAAAAGTCTTTACTAGCCTAGAAAAATAAAAAGGAGTATACAATATGTCTATTGTTATCGGTGCAGATGCTGCAGGTTTGAGATTGAAAGAAGTTGTGAAAGACTTCTTGGAAAAAGAAAACTTCCACGTTGTGGATGTTACAGCTGAAGGTCAAGACTTTGTTGATGTGACTCTTGCTGTTGCTGCAGAAGTAAACAAAGAAGAACAAAATCTTGGTATCGTGATTGATGCTTATGGTGCTGGTCCATTCATGGTCGC
The DNA here is from genome assembly GCA_905221295.1 of bacterium. Lineage (GTDB taxonomy): Bacteria > Bacillota > Bacilli > Lactobacillales > Streptococcaceae > Streptococcus. The sequence continues at coordinate 30,422 of CAJNCP010000002.1, forward strand.
AACTAAAATCAAAGGAATGGTTGCTGCAGAAGTTTCAGATGAACGTTCAGCATATATGACTCGTGGACACAACAACTCACGTATGATCACTATGGGTGCACAACTTGTTGGTGATGAATTGGCTAAAAATATTGCTAAAGGTTTTGTTAACGGTAAATACGACGGTGGCCGTCACCAAATTCGTGTTGATATGTTGAACAAAATGTGCTAATTAGATTACAGTAAGAAAGGTAAGTTAAAATGAGAATTGCAATTGGATGTGACCACATCGTAACAGATGAAAAAATGGCGGTTTCAGAATTTTTGAAATCAAAAGGATATGAAGTCATCGACTTTGGTACCTATGACCACACACGTACTCACTACCCAATCTTTGGTAAAAAAGTTGGTGAAGCCGTTACAAGCGGTCAAGCTGATCTTGGAGTATGTATCTGTGGTACTGGTGTTGGTATCAACAATGCTGTAAATAAAGTTCCAGGAGTTCGTTCTGCCTTGGTTCGTGATATGACAACAGCTCTTTATGCAAAAGAACAATTGAACGCCAACGTTATCGGTTTTGGTGGTAAAATCACTGGCGAATTGCTTATGTGCGATATCATTGAAGCTTTCATCAATGCTGAATACAAACCATCAGAAGAAAACAAAAAATTGATTGCGAAAATTGAGCACGTTGAAACTCACAATGCTCATCAAGCGGATGCAAACTTCTTTACAGAATTCCTTGAAAAATGGGATCGCGGTGAATACCACGACTAAGAGGTGCCGCATGATTTTAACAGTCACAATGAATCCATCCATTGATATTTCTTATCCTTTGGATGAATTGAAAATTGATACTGTCAACCGTGTGGTGGACGTGACCAAGACAGCTGGTGGTAAAGGGCTCAATGTTACACGAGTTCTTTCAGAATTTGGTGATTCTGTTGCTGCTACTGGTTTGGTCGGTGGTAAACTTGGTGAGTTTTTAGTAGAGCATATCGACGATAAAGTAACGAAACGTTTCTTCTCGATTAAAGGAGAGACTCGTAACTGTATTGCTATTCTACACGGAGATAACCAAACCGAAATCCTAGAAAAAGGGCCTGAAGTTCTGGAACAAGAAGGTCAAGATTTCTTGGCTCATTTCGAGAATCTCCTTGATACTGTGGAAGTAGTGGCTATCTCTGGTAGTCTGCCAGCAGGCCTTCCAGTTGACTACTATGCGAGCTTGGTAGAGCTTGCTAATCGCGCAGGAAAAGCAGTTGTTCTGGATTGCTCAGGTGCTGCCCTTCAGGCGGTTCTTGAATCACCACATAAACCAACAGTTATTAAACCAAATAACGAAGAATTGTCTCAGCTTCTAGGTAGAGAAGTTTCTGAGGATTTGGATGAATTAAAAGAAGTTCTTCAAGAGCCTTTATTTGCAGGGATTGAGTGGATTATCGTTTCACTTGGTGCAAATGGTGCTTTTGCAAAACATGGGGACACTTTCTACAAGGTAGATATTCCAAGAATTCAGGTAGTTAACCCTGTTGGATCTGGAGATTCTACTGTTGCAGGTATTTCATCAGGACTTCTTCATAAGGAATCTGATCAAGAACTCCTCATCAAGGCCAATGTCCTTGGTATGCTCAATGCTCAAGAAAAAATGACAGGTCATGTCAATATGGCCAACTATCAAGCTCTATATGATCAATTAATAGTAAAAGAGGTATAAAATGGCTTTAACAGAACAAAAACGTGCACGCTTAGAAAAACTTTCAGATGAAAACGGCATTATCTCAGCTCTTGCCTTTGACCAACGTGGTGCTTTGAAACGCCTCATGGCTCAATACCAAACAGAAGAGCCAACAGTTGCTCAAATGGAAGAACTCAAAGTCTTGGTTGCAGATGAATTAACAAAATACGCATCCTCTATGCTTCTAGACCCAGAGTATGGACTTCCAGCTACAAAAGCCCTTGCTCCAAATGCTGGTCTTCTCCTTGCTTATGAGAAAACAGGTTATGACACAACTAGCACTAAACGCTTGCCTGACTGCTTGGATGTTTGGTCTGCCAAACGCATCAAAGAACAAGGTGCGGATGCTGTTAAGTTCTTGCTTTACTATGACGTAGACAGCTCTGACGAACTCAACCAACAAAAACAAGCCTACATCGAACGTATTGGTTCTGAATGTGTGGCGGAAGACATTCCATTCTTCCTTGAAATCCTTGCTTACGATGAAAAAATCGCTGACGCGGGTTCTGCTGAATACGCTAAAGTAAAACCACATAAGGTTATCGGTGCCATGAAAGTCTTCTCAGACCCACGCTTCAACATCGATGTCTTGAAAGTGGAAGTTCCAGTCAACGTCAAATACGTTGAAGGCTTTGGCGATGGTGAAATCGTGCATACACGCGAAGAAGCAGCAGCCTTCTTCAAAGCACAAGATGAAGCAACTAACTTGCCATACATCTACTTGAGTGCGGGTGTATCAGCTAAACTCTTCCAAGAAACACTTGTCTTTGCTCACGAATCAGGCGCAAACTTTAACGGTGTTCTTTGCGGCCGTGCAACCTGGGCAGGATCAGTTGAAGCCTACATCAAAGACGGTGAAGCAGCAGCTCGTGAATGGCTACGTACAACAGGTTTTGAGAACATTGACGAACTCAACAAGGTTCTTCAAACAACAGCGACTTCATGGACTGAACGCGTGTAAGCAAGTCCTCCTAGGTTAGGAACATGAATCTAAAAAAATTTTAAAAAAAGTTGTATGTAAAGGTTTACAAAATAACTTACTTGTGCTATACTCAAATCACAAGTTAATACAAGGTGAGTGTTACTAAGTAGTATTAGGCATGATCACAGGTGAATTAGAAATCAAAGGATTTTCTAGTTCATTTGTGGTCATTTTTTGTACTCATATACCTTTAAGATATAAAAGGAGGTTGACATGTATCGAATTCTAAATCCAATGAATCACAATGTTTCACTTGTCAGAAATGATAAAGGAGAAGAGGTGATTGTAATTGGTAAGGGGATTGCATTTGGAAAGAAGAAAGGTGACTTAATTGCTGAAAATCAGGTTGAGAAAATCTTTCGGATGAAGACAGAAGAGTCCAGAGAAAATTTTATGGCTCTGCTCAAAGATGTTCCGCTTGATTTTATCACAGTGACCTATGAGATTATTGATAAGCTTTCTAAGAAATATCATTATCCGATTCAAGAGTATCTCTACGTAACCTTGACAGATCATATTTACTGTTCTTATCAAGCTCTAACACAAGGAAGGTACAAGGATAGCAATCTGCCAGATATTTCTGCCAAGTATCCTATCGCTTTTCAAATCGCAAAGGAAGCCTTTGAAATCTATCGTCAGAAGTTGACAAATCATTTCCCTGAGGATGAAATTATTCGGATTGCTTATCATTTTATCAATGCCGAAGGGGAAAATGAAGTCCAAGTGGTTGAGTCGATTGATAAGAGGAAAGAAATCCTCAGGAATGTTGAAGAAGTGCTAAAGAGTTACGCTATTCAACGAACCAAAGAGAATAATCATTTCTATGATCGTTTTATGATTCATTTGAATTATTTCTTGGATTATTTAGACAGATCTAGAGATGATAACCAATCACTTCTGGATATGGAAGATCATATTAAACAATCCTATCCAAAAGCGTTCGAGATTGGTTCCAAGATTTATGATGTGATTACACAACATACTGGTCTTGATTTGTATAAAAGTGAACGAGTTTATCTAGTTCTACATATCCAACGTTTATTGTCATAAAAATTTAATTAAAAATACATAAGGAGAATTCTATCATGAATAGAGAAGAAGTAACATTGTTAGGTTTTGAAATCGTAGCCTATGCTGGCGATGCTCGTTCAAAACTATTGGAAGCTTTAAAGGCTGCTGAAGCTGGTGATTTTGCGAAAGCTGATACTCTCGTAGAGGAAGCTGGTGGTTGCATCGCTGAGGCACACCACGCTCAAACAAGCCTTTTGACTAAGGAAGCAGCTGGTGAGGACTTAGCTTATAGTGTAACCATGATGCATGGCCAAGACCACTTGATGACAACTATCTTGCTCAAAGATTTGATGCACCATTTAATCGAACTATACAAGAGAGGAGTTAAGTAATGAACAAACTAATTTCATTTATCGAGAAAGGAAAGCCTTTCTTTGAAAAACTGTCTCGTAATATCTACCTTCGTGCTATTCGTGATGGTTTCATTGCAGGGATGCCAGTTATTCTCTTCTCAAGTATCTTTATCTTGATTGCCTTTGTTCCGAACTCATGGGGCTTTAAATGGTCTGATGATGTTGTTAATCTCCTAATGAAACCTTATAGCTATTCAATGGGGATTCTAGCTCTCTTGGTAGCTGGGACAACAGCTAAATCTTTGACGGACTCAGTTAACCGTAGCATGGAGAAAACAAACCAAATCAACTATATGTCAACACTTTTGGCTGCGATTGTTGGTTTGTTGATGTTGGCAGCTGATCCGATTGAAGGTGGATTTGCGACAGGTTTCCTTGGGACAAAAGGTTTGCTTTCAGCCTTTCTTGCTGCCTTTGTAACCGTAGCAATCTATAAGGTTTGTGTTAAGAACAACGTCACTATTCGCATGCCTGACGAAGTTCCACCCAATATCTCACAAGTTTTTAAAGATGTGATTCCATTCACTCTTTCAGTTGTTTCTCTTTACGTCCTTGATTTACTGGCTCGCCAGTTTGTTGGAGCCAGCGTTGCAGAATCAATCGGTAAATTCTTTGCACCATTATTCTCAGCTGCGGATGGCTATCTAGGTATTACCATTATCTTTGGGGCCTTTGCCTTCTTCTGGTTTGTGGGTATCCACGGTCCTTCCATCGTCGAACCTGCAATCGCAGCTATTACCTATGCAAATGCTGAAGTCAACTTGAACCTTCTCCAACAAGGGATGCATGCAGACAAGATTCTTACTTCTGGTACACAAATGTTTATCGTTACCATGGGTGGTACAGGTGCGACACTGGTTGTTCCATTCATGTTCATGTGGTTGACCAAATCGAAACGAAACCGCGCAATCGGACGTGCGTCTGTTGTTCCAACATTCTTCGGAGTTAACGAACCAATTCTGTTTGGTGCACCGCTTGTATTGAACCCGATTTTCTTTATTCCATTTATCTTTGCGCCAATTGCCAACGTATGGATCTTTAAATTCTTCATTGAAACGCTTGGAATGAACTCATTTACTGCCAACCTTCCTTGGACAACACCAGGTCCGCTCGGTATTATTCTCGGTACAAACTTCCAATTCTTGTCATTTGTACTTGCTGCTTTGTTAATCCTTGTTGACGTAGCCATCTACTATCCATTCCTCAAGGTTTATGATGAACAAATCCTTGAAGAAGAACGTTCTGGTAAAGCCAATGATGAATTGAAAGAAAAAGTAGCTGCAAACTTCAATACTGCCAAAGCAGATGCTATTCTTGAAAAAGCTGGTGTAGAAGCATCTCAAAATACAATCACAGAAGAAACTAATGTTCTCGTTCTCTGTGCAGGAGGAGGTACAAGTGGTCTCCTTGCAAATGCTCTAAACAAGGCAGCTGCGGAGTACAAGGTTCCTGTTAAAGCAGCAGCTGGTGGCTATGGAGCTCACCGTGAAATGTTGCCTGAGTTTGATCTGGTTATCCTTGCTCCTCAAGTTGCTTCAAACTTTGAAGACATGAAGGCCGAAACCGACAAGCTTGGTATCAAACTTGCCAAGACAGAAGGTGGCCAATACATTAAACTGACTCGTGATGGAAAAGGCGCTCTTGCATTCGTACAAGCTCAATTTGAACAATAAAATTTTAGAAGTGAGATGGAGAATAAAGCCTCACTAGCCTCCTCTCCATCTTATTTCTTTTTAATTGAAAGGTGAAATACATGTCAAAAACATTACCAAAAGACTTTATTTTCGGTGGCGCAACAGCTGCCTATCAAGCAGAAGGTGCTACACATACTGATGGTAAAGGGCCAGTCGCCTGGGACAAATACCTCAAAGATAACTACTGGTACACTGCTGAACCAGCCAGTGATTTCTATCACAAATACCCAGTTGACCTCAAACTAGCAGAAGAGTATGGTGTCAATGGTATCCGTATTTCAATCGCTTGGTCACGTATCTTTCCAACTGGTTATGGGAAGGTTAATGACAAGGGGGTTGAGTTCTATCATAATCTATTTGCAGAGTGCCACAAACGTCATGTTGAGCCCTTTGTAACTCTTCATCACTTTGATACGCCAGAAGCTCTACATTCAAATGGAGACTTCTTAAACCGTGAAAATATTGAACACTTTGTAGACTACGCGGCTTTCTGTTTTGAAGAATTCCCAGAAGTAAACTATTGGACAACCTTTAATGAAATTGGGCCGATAGGAGATGGCCAGTATTTGGTTGGGAAATTTCCACCAGGTATCCAGTACGACCTTGCCAAAGTTTTCCAATCGCACCACAATATGATGGTGTCACATGCGCGTGCAGTCAAGCTATATAAAGATAAAGGCTATAAAGGGGAAATTGGTGTGGTTCACGCCCTGCCTACTAAATATCCTCTAGATCCTGAAAATCAAGCAGATGTTCGTGCAGCCGAGTTAGAAGATATCATTCACAATAAATTTATTTTGGATGCGACTTATCTAGGACGATATTCTGAAGAAACCATGGAAGGCGTCAACCATATTTTATCCGTCAACGGTGGAAGCTTAGATCTGCGTGAAGAAGACTTCGATGCATTAGAAGCAGCAAAAGACTTGAACGACTTCCTTGGAATTAACTACTACATGAGTGATTGGATGCAAGCATTTGATGGCGAAACAGAAATCATTCATAACGGTAAGGGTGAAAAAGGAAGCTCTAAGTATCAGATTAAGGGAGTTGGACGTCGAGTAGCTCCAGATTATGTGCCACGTACGGACTGGGATTGGATTATCTATCCTCAAGGTTTGTATGATCAAATCATGCGCGTGAAGAAAGATTATCCTAACTACAAGAAAATCTACATCACAGAGAATGGTCTTGGATACAAAGATGAGTTTGTTGATAACACTGTTTACGATGATGGTCGTATTGATTATGTTAAGAAACATATGGAAGTGATTGCAGATGCAATCTCTGATGGAGCCAACGTCAAAGGCTACTTTATCTGGTCGCTGATGGATGTCTTTTCTTGGTCAAATGGTTATGAAAAGCGTTACGGTCTCTTCTATGTAGACTTTGAAACTCAAGAACGTTATCCTAAGAAATCAGCTCACTGGTACAAGAAACTAGCTGAGACACAACTTATTGAATAAAATTCAATAAAAATTCCCCACCAAAAGGCAGGGGAATTTTTATGGTTTTGATAAAAGAATGGTTGTTTGTTTCGTCAGGTCTTCAAATGTTTCCTGACTCAGTTTGGAATCTGAAACGATGGTATCAATCTCTGAGATATTGTAGAAAGTGTAAAAATCAAACTTATTAAACTTGCTGTGGTCTGCCAGTAAGTATTTTTTATTGGCATTGTTCAAGGCGATTCGTTGTACCTCGCCCTCTTCCTCGCTGAAAGTAGCAATTGCCTTATCCTTAATACCATTACAACTTACAAAAGCTTTAGAAAACTGAAGGTTGGTCAAATCCTGTAAGGTAAGTGTCCCTACAAAAGCACCAGTGATGGAGCGATAATTTCCGCCAATCAAGATCAAATCTGTTAGTTTTCGTTCGTTTAGGATGAGAAAAACAGGAAGGCTGTTTGTTACAACACGAATATTATCGATAGGGAGCTCACGAGCAAAACATTCTAAGGTTGTTCCTGGACCAATAAAAATGGTTTCACCTTCGTCAATCAAATGACCCGCAAAACGGCTGATTTCTTGTTTTTCAGCAATCTGTAAGCCTTGTTTTTCAACGTTTGAGCGTTCGTTGTTTAAGAGAGAACCTGTACGAAGTTTTTCAGCGCCACCATGCACGCGTACTAGCAAATCCTTGTCTGCTAGTTCTTGTAAGTAGCGGCGAGCTGTCATATCTGACACATCAAGACTCTCCATAATTTCTTTTACAGTAATAGTGCCTTTTGTGTTTACTGCTTCTAGAATACTATCTAGTTTTTCTTGCTTTAGCATCCTTATCACCTCGATTTCTACTATTATTATCTTACCATAAAACGCTCAATCAATCAAATAGAAAAAGAACAAAATAAAACAAAAAACAAAAATATCATAGTTTATTTAAACAAACCATGATATTTTGAATAATTGGTAAAATTAGTCTAAACCGTAGTTGTAGTCATCGTCTTGCATGGCTTCAACTTCACCAAGAAGGTAACCATTTCCGACTTGAGAGAAGAAGTCGTGGTTAGAGGTTCCTGTTGAGATTCCGTTCATAACGATTGGGTTGACATCATCAGCTGAATCTGGGAAGAGTGGATCTTGTCCTAGGTTCATAAGGGCCTTATTGGCATTGTAGCGAAGGAAGGTTTTAACTTCTTCGGTCCAACCAACACCGTCATAGAGACTTTCTGTATAACCTTCTTCGTTCTCATAGAGGGTATAGAGCAGGTCGTACATCCATTCTTTAAGTTTTTCTTGCTCTTCTTCAGGTAATTCATTGAAACCAAGTTGGAATTTGTAACCGATATAAGTTCCATGAACAGACTCATCACGGATGATCAGTTTGATGATTTCCGCAACGTTGGCCAGTTTGTTGTTACCAAGATAGTAGAGGGGTGTAAAGAAACCAGAGTAGAAGAGGAAGGTTTCAAGGAAAACGCTAGCAACTTTCTTTTCTAGTGGGCTACCATTGAGATAGATTTCATTGATAATCTCCGCTTTTCTTTGAAGGTAGGGGTTAGTGTTGGTCCATTCAAAGATTTCTTCGATTTCAGCCTTGGTATTCAAGGTCGAAAAGATAGAAGAATAAGATTTTGCGTGGACAGATTCCATAAACTGGATGTTGTTGAAAACAGCTTCCTCATGTGGTGTACGGATGTCTGCGCGAAGTGCTTGAACCCCTGTTTCAGATTGCATGGTATCCAAAAGGGTCAAACCACCAAAAACTTTTCCAACCAAGTCTTTTTCTTTGTTTGATAGTTTTCTCCAGTCGTCTAGGTCATTTGACAAGGGGATACGCGTATCGAGCCAGAATTGCTCTGTCAGCTTTTCCCAAGTTGATTTGTCGATGACATCTTCGATGGCATTCCAGTTAATGGCTTTGTAGTAAGTTTCCATGTTTATAATCTCTCGTTTTTTTGAATTCTTTTTTGAGACAAATACTTTCCTGCTACTGAACTACCTTTTCGTAGTGCATCAGAAGCGATTGTATTAGTTTCGTTTTCTAAATTTTCTTTATCTTTTTTAAGATCTGAGATTCTCTTTTTATCTTGTGAGTGTAACTTGTTTAAAACAGAGTTTTTAAATCTCAAACTATCATTTTCTTTTTTTGTTTTACTGAATCCAAACATATACTTCTCCTAATTTGAAAAGTTAAGCTATAAATTTGAACAATTTAGAATAAAAAATTAAATCACACAGCTTTCACATTGGTTAGCACCAACTTCCCCACCGTCGTCTGTAAAGGTACGGACGTAGTAGATAGACTTGATACCCTTGTTAAAGGCATAGTTACGAAGGATAGATAGGTCACGTGTCGTTTGTTTGTTCTCTTTCTTCCATTCGTAAAGACCTTTTGGAATGTCGCTACGCATGAAGAGAGTGAGTGAAAGCCCTTGGTCCACGTGCTCTGTTGCAGCAGCATAAACATCAATCACCTTACGCATATCCATGTCGTAAGCAGAAGTGTAGTAAGGGATAGTATCTGTTGACAAACCTGCAGCAGGATAGTAGATTTTACCGATTTTCTTCTCTTGGCGTTCTTCAATGCGCTGCGTAATCGGGTGAATAGAAGCAGAAACATCGTTGATGTAGCTGATAGAACCATTTGGAGCAACAGCTAGACGGTTTTGATGGTAAAGTCCATCTGCTTGAACCTTTTCGCGAAGTTCAGCCCAATCAGCAGCACTTGGAATAAAGACATCTTTGAAGAGTTCTTTAACACGGTCTGATTTTGGAACAAACTCGCCTGTCACATACTTGTCAAAGTAGCTTCCGTTAGCATAGTCTGATTTTTCAAAGTTGTGGAAGGTGATACCGCGTTCGCGCGCGATATTGTTTGACTCAACCAAGGTCCAGTAGTTCATAAGCATAAAGTAGATGCTTGTAAATTCAATTGACTCAGGTGATCCATACTCAATCAGTTGTTGGGCAAGATAACTATGAAGCCCCATGGCACCAAGACCAAAGGTGTGAGCCAAACTGTTTCCGTGGTCGATAGTAGGAACAGCTACGATGTGTGAACTATCTGTAACGAAAGTAAGGGCACGAACCATAGCGCGAATAGAACGACCAAAGTCAGGTGAAGTCATCATGTTGACCACGTTTGTTGATCCAAGGTTACATGAAACGTCCGTTCCCATTTGAAGGAATTCTTGAGCATCGTTGATCAAGCTTGGTTCTTGAACTTGAAGAATCTCAGAACACAAGTTACTCATGATAATCTTACCATCTACTGGGTTCGCACGGTTAGCCGTATCAATGTTGACTACATAAGGGTAACCAGACTCTTGTTGCAATTTAGAGATTTCAGTTTCCAAATCACGCGCCTTGATTTTTGTCTTGCGGATATTTGGATTTGCGACCAATTCATCATATTTTTCAGTGATGTCGATGTAGTTGAATGGCACACCGTACTCAAGTTCTACAGAGTAAGGGCTAAAGAGGTACATTTCTTCATTTTTACGAGCTAATTCGTAGAATTTATCTGGTACCACAACTCCAAGTGAGAGGGTCTTAACACGAACCTTTTCATCGGCATTTTCTTTCTTAGTTGAAAGGAAAGCGATGATATCTGGGTGAAAGACGTTGAGGTAGACAACCCCGGCACCTTGACGTTGCCCGAGTTGGTTTGAGTAAGAGAAGCTGTCTTCAAAAAGCTTCATAACTGGTACGACACCAGAAGCAGCACCTTCATAACCTTTGATAGGAGCTCCAGCTTCACGAAGGTTGCTGAGGGTAATTCCCACACCACCACCGATACGTGAAAGTTGGAGGGCAGAGTTGATGGAACGTCCGATAGAGTTCATATCATCAGTTACTTGGATCAAGAAGCAAGATACCAACTCCCCACGACGAGCACGACCTGCGTTCAAAAAGGAAGGAGTAGCTGGTTGGTAGCGTTGGTGGATGATTTCATTGGCAATATCAGTCGCAATCGCTTCATCCCCGTCAGCAAAATAAAGTGCATTAAAGAAGACACGGTCTTCCATACTTTCAAGGTAATATTCACCGTCATTAGTCTTCAAGGCATACTGGTTGTAAAACTTATAGGCAGCCATGAATGATTTGAATTGGAAGTTTTGGTCCTTGATAAATTGATGCAATTCTTCCAAAAACTCTGGACGGTATTTCTTAAGAAATGCAGTTTCGATATAGTTATGTTCAATGAGGTAGTTGATTTTATCAGTGATTGAATCAAAAACCATAGTGTTTGGAGCTACATTTTCTTTAAAGAAAGCCTCCAAGGCTTCTTTATCTTTATGAAGCATGATTTGTCCATTAACAGGACGGTTGATTTCGTTATTGAGACGGAAGTAAGTTACGTCCTCAAGATGTTTTAATCCCATAAAAATTCCCTTATCTAATTACAAAAGAAAGGCTTCTAAGTTAGCCCTAGAAGCAGTTTCTTCTGGATGATGTACTAAGATTATGCTAATTGTTTCAGTTTTCCTGGTTGGAAGCCTGAAAAGACTTCAGTTGGTGTTTGGATAACAGGAGCTGCGCTGAAACCGAGCTCTTTAACCTGATCAATATACTCTGGTTGCTCGTCGAGATTGATCTCACGATAAGCGACATTGTTGCTGTCCAAGAAACGTTTGGTCATTTTACATTGTACACAATTATTTTTAGAATAAACCGTTACCATTTTCGTAACTCCTCATAAAATTTGATTACTTTCTTAGTATATCAGAAAAAAAAACTTTGTCAAACTTTTTAAACTAAATCTTGTGCCTAAAAGTTACAGTTTTAAAAACAAAATACAAGATATAGTGTTTTTTAAAACATGAGCTTTGACTTTCATTGAACTATCAAAGTTTATTAAAACAAAAAAACTATATCCTGTATGTTGGTAATTTATATAGAAGATTTTCAGCAAGTTATCTGAAAGGAAATTGAAGAAAGTCCATAAAATACTTGAAAAATTATCTTGAAGGTGATATAATACACTATTGTAAGGGTTATCACTTATAACTCAAATAGAAAACACTTAAAGGAGAGTCAAACTATGGCTTCTAAAGATTTCCACGTAGTGGCAGAAACAGGTATTCACGCACGTCCAGCAACATTGTTGGTTCAAACAGCTAGCAAATTTGCTTCAGATATCACTCTTGAGTACAAAGGTAAATCAGTAAACCTTAAATCTATCATGGGTGTTATGAGTCTTGGTGTTGGCCAAGGAGCTGACGTTACAATTTCAGCTGAAGGTGCAGATGCTGACGATGCAATCGCTGCTATCTCTGAAACAATGGAAAAAGAAGGATTGGCATAAGGAAATGACAGAAATGCTTAAAGGAATCGCAGCGTCAGATGGTGTTGCAGTTGCTAAAGCATATCTACTCGTTCAACCGGATTTGTCATTCGAGACTGTTACAGTCGAAGATACAAACGCAGAAGAAGCTCGCCTTGATGCCGCTTTACAAGCATCACAAGACGAGCTTTCTGTTATCCGTGAGAAAGCAGTAGGTACGCTAGGGGAAGAAGCTGCTCAAGTTTTTGACGCTCACTTAATGGTGCTTGCTGATCCTGAAATGATCAGTCAAATCAAGGAAACAATCCGTGCGAAGAAAGTGAATGCAGAAGCAGGTCTGAAAGAAGTAACAGACATGTTTATCACTATCTTTGAAGGAATGGAAGACAACCCATACATGCAAGAACGCGCAGCGGATATCCGCGACGTGACAAAACGTGTATTGGCAAACCTCCTTGGTAAAAAATTACCAAACCCAGCTTCTATCAATGAAGAAGTGATTGTGATTGCGCATGACTTGACTCCTTCAGATACAGCTCAATTGGACAAAAACTTTGTAAAAGCTTTTGTAACCAACATTGGTGGACGTACAAGCCACTCTGCTATCATGGCGCGTACGCTTGAAATTGCAGCAGTATTGGGTACAAACAATATCACTGAAATCGTTAAAGATGGTGACATTCTTGCCGTTAACGGTATCACAGGTGAAGTTATTATCAACCCAACTGATGAGCAAGCGGCTGAATTCAAGGCTGCTGGTGAAGCTTATGCGAAACAAAAAGCTGAATGGGCTCTCTTGAAAGATGCTAAAACAGTAACTGCTGATGGCAAACACTTTGAATTGGCTGCCAACATTGGTACTCCCAAAGACGTTGAAGGTGTCAATGACAACGGTGCTGAAGCTGTTGGTCTTTACCGTACAGAGTTCTTGTACATGGATTCTCAAGACTTCCCAACAGAAGACGAGCAGTACGAAGCTTACAAGGCTGTACTTGAAGGAATGAACGGTAAACCTGTTGTCGTTCGTACAATGGATATCGGTGGAGATAAGGAACTTCCTTACTTCGATATGCCTCACGAAATGAACCCATTCCTTGGATTCCGTGCCCTTCGTATCTCTATCTCTGAGACTGGAGATGCTATGTTCCGCACTCAAATCCGTGCCCTTCTTCGTGCATCAGTTCACGGTCAATTGCGTATCATGTTCCCAATGGTTGCGCTCTTGAAAGAATTCCGTGCAGCGAAAGCAGTCTTTGACGAAGAAAAAGCAAACCTTCTTGCTGAAGGAGTTGCGGTTGCGGATGATATCCAAGTTGGTATCATGATCGAGATCCCTGCAGCAGCTATGCTTGCAGACCAATTTGCCAAAGAAGTTGACTTCTTCTCAATTGGTACAAACGACTTGATCCAATACACAATGGCAGCAGACCGTATGAACGAGCAAGTTTCATACCTTTACCAACCATACAACCCATCAATCCTACGCTTGATCAACAATGTGATCAAAGCAGCTCACGCTGAAGGGAAATGGGCTGGAATGTGTGGTGAGATGGCTGGTGACCAACAAGCTGTTCCACTTCTTGTCGGAATGGGCTTGGATGAGTTCTCTATGTCAGCAACATCAGTCCTTCGTACACGTAGCTTGATGAAGAAACTCGATACAGCTAAGATGGAAGAGTACGCAAATCGTGCCCTTACAGAATGCTCAACAATGGAAGAAGTTCTTGAACTTCAAAAAGAATACGTAAATTTTGATTAATCGAAAAGTCCTTGCAACTCAGTTGCAAGGACTTTTTTTAGATATTTTAAAAAAATGTTCAAGATGATCTTTCTTATATAAAGCCAAATCTTGAGAAAGTTGTGGTCAGAACAAAAAATACTTAACCGGTTCATAAAATTCTTGACAAGCTGCAAATTTAGGAGTAAACTATTAACCAGTTAAGTACTAGAGAGGAGTTTCTGCAATTTAGAAATGAATTGCAACTAGAAATATCAAAAAGAAAGAGAGTTTCGATGAAAATTAATAAAAAATACCTTGCTGGTTCTGCGGCAGCTTTGATTTTAAGTGTTTGTTCTTACGAGTTGGGACTGTATCAAGCCAGAACAGTCAAAGAAAATAATCGTGTTTCCTATATAGATGGAAAACAGGCGGCACAAAAAACGGAGAATCTGACTCCTGATGAAGTCAGCAAGAAAGAAGGCATCAATGCGGAGCAAATCGTCATCAAGATAACAGACCAGGGCTATGTCACTTCGCATGGCGACCACTATCATTACTATAATGGCAAAGTCCCTTATGACGCTATCATCAGTGAAGAGTTGCTGATGAAGGATCCAAACTACCAGCTCAAGGACGAGGATATTATCAGTGAAATCAAGGGTGGTTATGTTATCAAGGTAGATGGAAAATACTATGTTTACCTTAAGGATGCAACCCATGCGGATAATGTCCGTACAAAAGAAGAAATCAATCGGCAAAAACAAGAACATAGTCAGCATCGTGAAGGAGGGACTTCAGCAAACGATGGTGCGGTAGCCTTGGCACGTTCACAGGGACGCTACACCACAGATGATGGTTACATCTTTAATGCATCCGATATCATTGAAGATACTGGTGATGCTTATATCGTTCCTCATGGCGACCATTACCATTACATTCCTAAGAGTGAGTTATCAGCCAGCGAATTGGCTGCTGCAGAAGCCTTTCTATCTGGTAGAAGTGGCCAATCAAATACGCCTACTTATCGCCGTACCAATAAAAATAGTGCTAGCAGCGATGTAGATAGATGGACCCCATCCTATAATAATCAAGGCGGTGGCTATACGAACAGGAATACATCTAACAACGGTAGCGACGATAGCCAAGTAAGTCAAAGTGATGAGGATATTGATGGCCTTCTGAAACAACTTTATGCCTTGCCATTCAGCCAACGACACGTAGAATCTGATGGCCTTGTCTTCGACCCAGCACAGATTACAAGTCGAACAGCTAGAGGAGTTGCTGTGCCTCATGGGAACCATTACCATTTCATCCCTTATTCACAGATGTCTGAATTGGAAGAACGAATCGCTCGTATTATTCCTCTACAGTACAGTTCGAACCATAGGGTGCCGGATTCAAGACCAGAACAACCAAGTCCACAACCGACTCCGGAACCTAGTCCAAGCCCGCAACCTGCACCAACTCCTCAACCAACTCCAAGTAATCCAATTGACGAAAAATTGGTCAAACAGGCGATTCGAAAAGTAGCTGACGGCTATGTCTTTGAGGAGAATGGAACCTCACGTTATATTCCTGCTAAGGAACTTTCAGCAGAAACTGCTGCAGCCATTGATAGTAAACTAGCCAAACAAGAAAGTTTAGCTCATAAGCTAGGAGCTAAGAAAACCAACCTCCCATCTGGTGATCAAGGATTTTACAATAAGGCTTATGACTTGCTAGCAAGAGTTCATCAAGACTTACTTGATAATAAAGGGCGCCAAGCTGATTTTGACACTTTGGATAAACTGTTGGACCGCCTCAATGATGCCTCAAGTGATAAAGTCAAGTTGGTGGATGATATTCTGGCCTTCCTAGCACCGATTCGTCATCCAGAACGTTTAGGAAAACCAAATGCGCAAATTGCCTACACTGATGATGAGATTCAGGTAGCCAAGTTGGCAGGCAAGTATACAACAGAAGATGGCTATATCTTTGATCCTCGTGATATCACCAGTGATGAGGGGGATGCCTATGTAACTCCACATATGACCCATAGCCATTGGATTAAAAAAGATAGTTTGTCTGAAGCCGAAAGAGCGGCAGCCCAGGCTTATGCTAAAGAGAAAGGTTTGACTCCTCCTTCAACAGACCATCAGAATCCAGGAAATACGGAGGCTAAAGGAGCAGAAGCTATCTACAACCGCGTGAAAGCAGCTAAGAAGGTGCCGCTTGATCGTATGCCTTACAATCTCCAACATACCGTGGAAGTTAAAAACGGTAGTTTAATCATTCCTCATTATGATCATTACCATAACATCAAATTTGAGTGGTTTGACGAAGGACTTTATGAGGCACCTAAGGGGTATAGTCTAGAAGATCTCTTTGCGACTGTCAAGTACTATGTCGAACATCCAAACGAACGTCCGCATTCAGATAGTGGTTGGGGCAATGCAAGTGACCATGTTCAAAGAAACCAAAATGGTCAAGCTGATACCAATCAAACGGAAAAACCATCAGAGGAGAAACCTCGGACAGACAAACCTGAGGAAGAAAAGCCACGCGAAGAGAAGCCTCAAAGTGAGAAACCAGAATCTCCAAAACCAACTGAGGAGCCGGAAGAAGAATCACCAGAGGAACCAGAAGAACCTCAGGTCGAGACTGAAAAGGTTGAAGCGAAGTTGAGAGAGGCTGAAGAGCTACTTGCAAAGATCCAAGACCCCATTATCAAGTCCAATGCCAAAGAAACTCTCACTGGCTTAAAAAATAACCTGCTATTTGGTGCTCAGGATAACAATACCATTATGGCTGATGCTGAAAAGTTGTTGGCTTTATTAAAGGAGAGCAAGTAAAGGTAGAAGCATTTTCTAGATCCTAAAAACAGGATAGGAGATCTAGAAAAGATAAAATCGAAAATGAGAATAGAATGTAAGTTCTAATTCTCATTTTTTTCATGAAAATATGTAAAATATCTTGACATATAGTGTAAATAAAGATAAACTATTTACTAGTTAATTAAATGGTTAAATACTAGTTAAGGAGTAACGATGAAAAAAAGAACATTTCTATTATTAGTGGTAGGTCTCTTGGTTCTTGTTTTAGGAGCATGTAGTCAAAAAGAAAAACAAGAAGCAAAAGGAATGAAGATTGTAACAAGTTTTTACCCAATCTATGCCATGGTCAAAGAGGTATCGGGGGACTTGAATGATGTACGGATGATTCAGTCAAGTAGTGGGATTCACTCCTTTGAACCGTCAGCAAATGACATTGCTGCTATCTATGACGCGGATGTCTTTGTCTACCACTCTCATACGCTCGAATCTTGGGCGGGAAGTTTGGATCCAAACTTGAAAAACTCAAAAGTTAAGGTTTTAGAAGCTTCTGAAGGAATGACGTTGGAGCGTGTACCAGGTTTGGAAGATGTTGAAGCTGGTGACGGCATCGATGAAAAAACACTCTACGACCCTCACACTTGGTTAGATCCAGAAAAAGCAGGTGAAGAAGCTCAGATTATCGCTGACAAACTTTCGGAGATTGACGGTGCTAATAAGGAAACGTATCAAAAGAATGCTAAAAACTTTATCGCTAAAGCCCAAGAATTGACTAAGAAGTACCAGCCTATTTTTGAAAAAGCGAGTCAAAAGACCTTTGTTACACAACATACAGCTTTTTCTTATCTCGCTAAGCGATTTGGACTTAATCAACTTGGTATAGCAGGGATTTCCCCTGAACAAGAGCCAAGTCCAAGACAACTAACAGAAATTCAAGAATTCGTTAAGACCTATAAGGTTAAAACCATCTTTACTGAGAGCAATGCTTCTTCTAAAGTCGCTGAGACTTTGGTCAAATCAACAGGAGTTAGCCTAAAGACACTCAATCCTTTAGAAGCAGATCCTGAAAATGACAAAACTTACTTAGAAAATCTAGAAGAAAACATGAATGTTCTTGCAGAAGAATTAAAATGAGGAGATGATGAAAATGAAGAAGAAATACCTTGCAGCAGGATCGGCTCTTGTCCTTTCCCTAAGCCTTTGCATCTATGCATTGAACCAACACCAGGTAGAAGGAAACAAAGATAATAACCGTGTGTCTTACGTTGATGGGAAGCAAGACTCTCAAAAAACAGAGTCCCAAACACCAGATCAAGTAAGCAAAAAAGAAGATATTCAGGCAGAACAAATTGTCGTGAAAATCACCGATCAAGGTTATGTGACTTCACATGGCGATCATTTCCATTATTACAATGGTAAAGTTCCTTTTGACGCGATTTTCAGCGAAGAACTGTTGATGAAAGATGCCAATTATCAACTGAAAGACGCTGATATTGTCAATGAAATCAAAGGTGGCTACATTATCAAGGTGGATGGTAAGTATTATGTTTACCTTAAGGATGTGGCACATGCAGATAACGTTCGTACGAAGGACGAAATTGAACGCCAAAAACAAGGTCATACTCATGATGCGCCAACTTCTAACAGTGCAGTGACCCTTGCACGATCACAAGGACGCTATACTACTGATGATGGATACATCTTTAATCCATCTGATATTATAGAGGATACTGGTGATGCTTATATTGTCCCTCATGGTGGACATTACCACTATATTCCAAAGAGCTCCTTGTCTGCTAGCGAATTAGCAGCTGCTCAAGCCTACCTCTCTGGAACTAGAAAACAAGCAAGTGTGACTGACTATCGTCCGAGTCCAAACACAACTAGTCAAACTAGCAATCCGAGTCAAGAAGCTGAAAGACCAAGCAATCCAGAAGAGAGCTTACAGAGTCTGTTGCAGCAACTCTATGCTCTTCCAAGGAGTCAACGTTATGCTGAATCAGATGGCTTGATTTTTGATCCTGCTAAGATTTCAAGTAGAACGCCGAGTGGCGTGGCGATTCCTCACGGAAATCACTATCATTTCATCCCATATACAAAACTTTCTGCCTTGGAAGAAAAGATTGCGCGTATGATTCCTTTATCTAGCGACAGTGGGAAGCCAACACCTTTGGATAATCCAAGCAAACCAGCAGAACATCCAGCTCAACCAGATCATCCTCATGACCAAGACGGTGACCATGGAAGTCAGGATACCAACCATGAAGACCATGACCACGATGGAGAGGAGCATGACCATCACCACGGTGAAGAACATGATCATGGTTTTGCAGCTGACCGTGTTATTAGTGAAGATGAGCAAGGTTTTGTAGTTTCTCATGGAGATCACGCTCATTATTTCTTTAAGAAAGACTTGACTGAAGCTCAAATTAAAGCGGCCCAAAACCACTTGAAAGAAAATCATCAGTCTGAGCCTGTTCAACCACTTGCCAAGACTGTGGAAAGTTTCTCAAGAGATGCGAGCGATGAAGAAAAAATCAAGTATATCTCACAGACCTATGGAGTACCGCTCGAAGCGATTCGTATTTCAAATGGATTCTTTGTCTTTGGAAATCCGGATCAAGCCTATGATCCTACTCATATTCACCCGTATGCTGTTCGTAAGGAACGTGTTCGTATTCCACTGCAGACAGGTGACCCTGAACTTGATTTCTTAAATGAACTTTTTACAACTGCTTTACGTGACAATGTATCTCCTTATAGTTTGCAAGTAGAAAATGGTAGTTTTGTCATTCCTCACGGTGATCACAATCACTATATTAAGGTTCAGACAAAGGGCTATGAAGTAGCTTTGAAAAACAAGATTCCTACTTTACAATCAAGCTACCAGCCTGGTGCATTTGATGAACAAACTGTTCTTTCTAAAGTTGATCAACTGTTAGCAGAAAGCAGAAGTCTCTACAAAGACCAACCTATCATGCAGAGACGGGTTGAACTTGCTTTGGGTCAATTTACCGAAAACATGAAAAAACTGGCGACTAACTCAACTGCTGGATACTTAGCAGCCTTAGATCTCTTTGATAAGCAATATATCCATGTTGATCAAAGTGTTTCTCCAGTTGAAACATCACCTTTGGACAAGAAATACCAAGCCCTTGTAGATAAGATCAATACACTGGATACAGATACTTATGGCTTGCCTAAGAAAGATCTTTTGGTACATTTGCAGGATGCGAAGTTAGCACAAGATGAGACAGAGTTGGCTGCCATTGAAGCGAAACTGCAAGCCTTGCAAGATTTCCGCGATCGTACAGGAGTTACAACAGTAGAGTACATCAAGTACTTCTACGAACATGTATCTGATGGCCGTCTTAGAGAAGAACTTCGTAACCGTGTTGCCAAGCTGACTTGGGAACTTTACCAGTCGCAATCCTTCCTCAAAGCAACCGACTTAAACAAGTTATTCCCAACCATCTACCAAACAAAACTTGAGGTGGAAGAGGCTCTCAAAGAAGAACCCGTTTCTACAAAAGCTGGTAAGACTATTCTAGATACGGAAAAAGTAGATAGTCAAACTGCTAAGACTGCCATCTATGAATTCCTAAAAGAACTCTACGGTGATTTTATGCCAGAAGAGCGGGTTAGCCAGGTCAAGAAGGAAGAAGTGGATGCTCTCCTATCCAAAGTCGTTCAACTCCTAGCGCGTGTCAAAGAAGACGGTGTCAAACAATCCCTAGCTGAAGAAGCAGCCAATATCAAAGCAGCCGCAGAAAAAGAAAATGCAGACCTTGATGAAGCCAAAACACAGCTTGAGGAACTTTTGAACCGTATTGCAGCGACTATCCAACGAGAGAAAAAAGAAGCAGAACAAGATCCACAAACGGTGATTATCTACCAAAAACTCTATAATGTCTTGCTCTCTCTTCACAAGTACTTAGAGGATAACAAAGGATCCGATGCAGACTTTGAACGTGTTGATGCCCTATTTGATCAACTTGCAGCGAAAAGCAGTGATAAAGAAGGTCTCCTCACTCTAGCTAAAGAAATCATTAGCTTGAACCAGGAACTCCGTTCAAAAGCAAGTGCAACTGATAGTCAATCCAAGTCTGAGAAAGGCAGTGAAACAAATGCTTCTCAATCAAATGAAAAACAAGTACAAAGTGAGTCTGAGCCAAGTGCTCAACCAAACGAATAAAAAGAAAGACGAAGTAGCTGAGCTACCTCGTCTTTTTTAGTCATTATAGGATACAATACCAATGATGGTATCTACTGCGCGCTCCATAGTTTGAAGGCTGACGTATTCAAAACGGCCGTGCATGTTTTCACCACCAGCAAAGATATTTGGAGTTGGAATACCCATAAAGGAAATCTTAGAACCATCTGTTCCACCACGAATTGGTTCAATAATTGAAGTGATTCCCAGATCTTCCATTACGGCTTTGGCAATGGTAACAGGAGTCATATCTTTCTCGATGACTTCTTTCATATTGTAGTACTGGTCAGTAAGAGTGAGTGTAACGCGGTCATTCCCAAGTTCTTGATTCATCTTGTCAGCGATAGACTGCATAGTTGCTTTACGCGCTTCAAAGGCATCCTTTTCAAAGTCACGGATGATGTAGCTTGCACGCGCCTCCTCGACACTACCTGTCACATCCATGAGGTGATAGAAACCTTGATAACCTTCTGTCAATTCAGGTCGGTCATTCTCAGGAAGTTGATTATGAAAATCAATCGCTAGCTGAAGGGCATTGACCATCTGTCCTTTGGCAGTACCAGGGTGAACATTGCGCCCTTGGAAATGAAGTTCAGCAGCAGCTGCTGAGAAAGTCTCGTACTGCAGTTCCCCTAGTGGTCCACCATCAACCGTGTAGGCAAAGTCAACATCAAAGTCATCAGCATCAAACTTATTAGCACCGACACCGATTTCTTCGTCAGGTCCAAAACCAACTCGAATCTCACAGTGTTTGATTTCAGGATGAGCAGTCAAGTACTCGATAGCGGTCATAATCTCAGCGATACCTGATTTGTCATCAGCGCCCAGTAAGGTTGTGCCGTCAGTTGTGATAAGCGTTTGGCCATGATATTTTTCAAGACTCTTGAAGTCAGAGGGATCTAGTTTAAAACCAGAAGCACCTAAGTCGATGACTCCACCATCATAGTTTTCGATAACTTGTGGCTTCACACCTTCGGCATTAAAATCAGCAGTATCCATATGGGAGATGAAGCCAATTTTATGAGTGAGCTTTGGATCATTAGCTGGTAAGGTTCCAATAGCAAAACCATTTGGTAAGTAGTAGACATTTTGCAAACCAACACGCTTCATTTCAGGAATAAGAACGTTGGTCGCAAAATCTACCTGGCTTTGCGTACTTGGAGTAGTAGTAGAGTGTTCGTCAGATCGCGTATTGACCTTGACATAGGTCAAGAAACGCTCTAAAAGGTTGGGATAAGTCATAAAAACTCCTTTAATATCATTTTTTTCATTGTATCATAGAATGGAGAGAAAGACAAAGAGAAGTAAATAAAAATAAAATGAATGAAAGCGTTTATTTATTATATATTTCATGGTAAAATGGTAATTGAAAAAAATATCACAAGGACATATCGATGAAAAAAGCAATTTTAATGATGACATTCGGTTCGCCAGAAGAGATTACCTTTGAGAGTGTGGCGGATTTTTTTACCAACATTCGTCGTGGAATCAGACCCAAGGATCACGAGATTCAGACTCTTTATGACAATTATGTTCGTATAGGTGGTACGCCCCTGCAGAGGATTACACGTGAGGAGGTCAATTTAGTCAAGGAACGTTTAGGAGAAGAGTATGGCATCTACTTTGCCAACAAATTTTCTCGGCCCTTTATCCCTGATGTGATCAAGCAGATGGAGGCTGATGGTGTTGAAGAATGTATTTGCTTGATTTTAGAACCTCATTATTCCTTTTACTCAGTCATGGGGTATGAGAAGTTTCTGGAAAGCCAGCAGATCCGATTTTTAGTCATTAAGGACTGGTATCAACAACAGGCTTTGTTGGACTTTTGGACAGATGAGATTAGCAAAATTTTACGGAACGATGTGGGAGAAGAGTCCTTTAAGGTAATCTTCTCAGCCCATAGTGTTCCAATTTTTGCCTTGGACTTTGGAGATCCTTATATTGACCAGATTTTCGATAATAGCAAGTTGATAGCAGAGCAACTCAGTCTAACAGCAGATCAGTATACCAACACTTGGCAGAGCGAGAGTGATATTGGAATCCCTTGGATCAAGCCAGATGTCTTAGAATATTTACGAGATCAACAGCAACATCCAGATCATTATATTTTTGTCCCGATTAGCTTTATCAGTGAGCACATCGAAGTCTTGTTTGATAATGATGTGGAATGTTATGATTTGTGTCAAGAAATAGGTGTCACCTACCATCGTCCACCTATGCCCAATACGGATAGCCGTTTAATTGACGCTTTAGTTGCTACTGTAAGAGCCAATGAAGACAAAGAATTTAAAGCTTTTCTCCCAGAAGAAGAAACCTTTGACGAATTAGCACCTTCAGCAACTACTAAGGACATCATGGAGGAGACAGACGACCTTCAGATGCCAGAATTTGTCAAAAAACTCATTGAGAAAAAAGGTCGTGAAAATGTGAAAATGCCTTACTTAATTAAGAAAATGCTCGAAAGGGCTGGGAAGTTACCAAAAGACTAAAGAAAAAAGGATTTAGCATGAAGCTAAATCCTTTATTTGTCTTATTTTTTCTCAAGAAGAGCTTTGATTTCTTGAAGGACTTCCAATTCAGTTGGACCAGCTGGAGCTTCTTCAACAACTTCATTTTTCTTGCGAAGGTTTTGTGCTTTTTCCATACCTTTAATAACGAAGAAAAGGACAGTACCTACAACTAGGAAGTTGATAATCGCACTCAAGAATTTACCATATGTAACACCATTCCATGCAAGCTCAGCAATGTTTTGTACTTTTGCAGCTTCCAAGGCTGGGTTCAAAAGAAGTGGTGTGATGATATCATTTACAAGTGAAGTAACGATAGCACCAAAAGCAGAGGCAATGACCACACCGACAGCGAGGTCAACGACATTACCACGAAGCAAAAATTCTTTAAGTTCCTTTAACATTTTCATAAATTCCTTTCATAAAATTTCATTCTTATTATAACTTAAAACCGAACGAATTGCAAGATTAATGTTTTTGAGATGAATTGCCCTTTTTAAAAATATAGATTTTACTGAGAATATAGTTTAAAATGATGATCAATATCTGTGCTAGGATAGTTTCAATCGTATTAACCCTATCTATATTCTGTTCGACAAACTGACCAATAATATTAGGATAAGATGTAACGAAGATATAAGTTAAAAGAACGTCTAGTCCAAGAGTAGAGAGACGTGCTAAGAAAAATTTAACTAGGCGAATTGACCAGTTCTTTCTCTCTTGTTTAAAGACAACAGTATCATTGGTGATAAAGGCAAAAAGAATACCGATAATATTTGCCAGTGCAGTTGCTAGGATTTCCTGATGGCTGATATGGTAAATACCTAAACGTGATAAAATAGATACCAAGGTAGTAGCGCCACCAAAAAAAAAGTAGGATAGGATTTCATTATCAAAGAAAGTTTTTATTAGTTTTTTCATAGTTTTAGTATAGCATAAAGTCATATATTGTGCTATACTGGTAAGGTTGATTCACTCAACCCTTGGTGCTTAGCTTCTTTCACCAAGCATATTTTACGCGGGAGACCGCCAAAGGAGAAAACATGAAAAAATTAACTGTTCGTGACATGGCAGATATTGCTATCGTTGCTGCTATCTACGTGGTTTTGACCATCACCCCACCCCTTAATGCCATTAGCTACGGTGCCTACCAGTTCCGTATTTCAGAGATGATGAATTTCTTGGCATTTTATAACCCTAAATACATCATCGGTGTGACGATTGGTTGTATGATTGCTAATTTCTTTAGTTTTGGCATAATTGATGTCTTTGTCGGCGGGGGATCTACTCTAGTTTTCCTTAGTCTAGGCGTTTGGCTCTTTAGCAAGTATAAGAAAGACTATTTGTTCAATGGTTTGATTCGAAAAGATCATTTCTTATTTTCAATCCTATTCTCTATTTCAATGATTACCATTGCAGCAGAACTTCATATCGTTGCTGAAGCTCCATTCTTTTTCACTTGGTTTTCTACAGGGATTGGAGAGTTTGCATCCCTTATCGTTGGTGCAATCCTAATCGGAAAACTAGGACAGCGAATCGACCTTACAAAATAAGAAGTTTATAAGCTAGATTCTTGCTAGATCTAGCTTTTTTCATTTCAGAAAATTAAAAGAGAGCGCTTGACAAGAGCATAGAACTATAGTATACTTTTTAGGTAAGCTGATTTAGCTCAGTTGGCAGAGCGCATCCATGGTAAGGATGAGGTCGCCGGTTCAATCCCGGCAATTAGCATGAAATAGACAGGAAAACTCTTGATATTCGAGAGTTTTTTATATTTCCCCCGCATTAGCCTTGACAAAGTCAGCAAAGCATAGTAGAATAAAACCTGCGATGAGTCGATAGGTAGTCTTCGGACTACTATTGAGCATAAGGAGGTCATAACGCAGGAGCGGACCTTGATGAGTTGTGTGAACCTGCTCATCACATGAAGATGCCTCTTGGTCCCTAGTCAATGACTAGGGATTTTTAATTTTCAGAAATTAGACCCAAAAATACTTTTCAATTTTTAGAAAAAGTAGTATAATACATCTATTATAGAAATTTTTAGAAAATTCCGAAAGAGGTTATTTATGGGATATACAGTTGCTGTAGTCGGCGCGACAGGTGCTGTCGGAGCTCAGATGATAAAAATGTTGGAAGAATCATCACTTCCTATTGATAAAATTCGTTACCTTGCTTCTGCACGTTCAGCTGGTAAGACTTTGAAATTTAAAGACCAGGACATTACGATTGAGGAAACAACTGAAACAGCCTTTGAGGGTGTTGATATTGCTCTCTTCTCAGCTGGTGGTTCGACATCTGCTAAGTATGCTCCCTACGCAGTTAAGGCTGGTGCTGTAGTGATTGATAACACATCTTACTTCCGTCAAAACCCAGATGTACCATTGGTTGTCCCAGAAGTAAATGCTCATGCACTTGATGCCCACAATGGAATCATTGCTTGCCCGAACTGTTCCACAATCCAAATGATGGTGGCTCTTGAGCCTGTTCGTCAAAAATGGGGCTTGGACCGTATCATCGTATCAACTTACCAAGCAGTTTCAGGTGCTGGTATGGGAGCGATTCTTGAAACACAGCGTGAACTTCGTGAAGTCTTGAATGATGGTGTGAATCCACGTGATTTGCATGCGAAAATCTTGCCTTCAGGTGGTGACAAGAAACACTATCCAATTGCTTTTAACGCTCTTCCGCAAATCGATGTCTTTACTGACAATGATTACACTTATGAAGAGATGAAGATGACCAAGGAAACGAAGAAAATCATGGAAGACGAGTCAATCGCAGTTTCTGCTACATGTGTTCGTATTCCAGTCTTGTCAGCTCACTCTGAGTCTGTCTACATCGAAACAAAAGAAGTGGCTCCAATCGAAGAAGTGAAAGCAGCTATTTCAGCCTTCCCAGGTGCTGTTCTTGAAGATGATGTAGCTCATCAAATCTATCCACAAGCCATCAATGCTGTCGGCTCACGTGATACCTTTGTTGGTCGTATCCGTAAAGACTTGGATGCTGAAAAAGGAATCCACATGTGGGTTGTTTCAGATAACCTTCTCAAAGGTGCTGCTTGGAATTCAGTACAGATCGCAGAAACACTTCACGAACGTGGATTGGTTCGTCCAACGGCTGAATTGAAATTTGAATTGAAATAATGGTTTAGGAGTTCAGATGAACTCCTTCTTTGAAATAGAGAGGTGTTTCTCATGTCTTATCAAGATTTAAAAGAGTGTAAAATCATCACAGCCTTTATTACCCCTTTCCATGAGGACGGTTCCATCAACTTTGATGCCATTCCTGCCTTGATTGAGCATTTATTGGCCCATCATACAGACGGCATTCTTCTTGCAGGAACGACAGCTGAGAGCCCGACCTTGACCCACGATGAAGAGTTGGAATTGTTTGCGGCTGTTCAGAAGGTTGTCAATGGACGTGTTCCTTTGATTGCGGGTGTAGGTACCAATGACACACGTGACTCGATTGAGTTTGTCAAAGAAGTCGCAGAATTTGGTGGTTTCGCTGCTGGACTTGCTATTGTGCCTTACTACAACAAACCTTCTCAAGAAGGTATGTACCAGCACTTTAAGGCGATTGCGGATGCTTCTGACTTACCCATTATCATCTATAACATTCCAGGGCGTGTGGTTGTTGAGTTGACTCCTGATACCATGCTTCGCTTGGCTGACCATCCTAATATCATCGGTGTTAAGGAATGTACTAGCTTGGCTAATATGGCTTATTTGATTGAGCACAAGCCAGAAGAGTTCTTGATTTATACAGGTGAAGATGGAGATGCCTTCCATGCCATGAACCTTGGTGCGGATGGGGTTATTTCTGTTGCCTCCCATACAAATGGAGATGAGATGCACGAGATGTTCACTGCTATTGCAGAAAGCGATATGAAGAAGGCTGCAGCTATTCAGCGTAAATTCATTCCTAAGGTCAATGCGCTCTTCTCTTATCCAAGTCCTGCTCCAGTTAAGGCAGTACTTAACTACATGGGATTTGAAGCTGGACCAACTCGTCTACCTCTAGTTCCAGCGCCAGAAGAAGATGCCAAACGCATTATCAAGGTTGTCGTAGATGGCGACTACGAAGCAACTAAGGCAACCGTAACAGGAGTCTTAAGACCAGATTACTAATAAAGACAATAAAATCCATGACCGAGTGAACGATCATGGATTTTGCTTATTTTCCTAGACAGAATTGGCTAAAGAGTTGGGTGATGAGTTCATCAGGAGCGGCATCTCCAGTGATTTCTCCGAGGATTTCCCACGTACGGGTCAAGTCAACTTGAAGCAAATCAACTGGCATCCCCAGTTCAAGACCTTCATTAACAGCTTGCAAGCTTTCGACAGCCTTCTCAATCAAGGAAATGTGACGGGCGTTAGATAAGTAAGTAGCATCTTGCTCAACCAAGCCAGCATTTTCAAAGAATAGGTCGTTAATACGCTCTTCGATCTTATCGATGTTTTGGTTTTTAAGGACTGAAATACGGATGACACCTTCTGGAAGTTCAGAAGTTTCAACCGCTTCAGGCAAGTCAGTTTTATTAAGTAGAATAATGCGATTAGTGTCCTGACTGATCTCAAGAAGCTGTCTGTCTTGGGCAGTCAGAGGTTCACTGGCATTTAGGACTAGTAGTACTAGGTCAGCTTCCTTGAGGGCTTTTTTCGAACGCTCAACACCGATTTGTTCCACGATGTCATCTGTTTCACGGATACCAGCTGTATCAATCAATTTTAGAGGAACCCCGTTAATGTTGACGTATTCTTCGATGACATCACGGGTGGTACCAGCGATGTCAGTTACGATAGCCTTGTCTTCACGCAGGAGATTGTTTAGGAGGCTCGATTTCCCAACGTTGGGGCGTCCGATGATAGCAGTGGAAATTCCTTCGCGAAGGATCTTACCGCGACGGGCTGTCCGAAGCAGATTTGTTAGCAATTGTTCAAACTCCATAGTTTTCTCTCGGACAACAGCAGTAGTGGCTTCCTCAACATCGTCATACTCAGGATAGTCGATATTGACCTCGACTTGGGCAAGTGTATTGAGGATTTCCTGGCGAGTATTATTGATAAGATCAGAAAGGGAACCATCTAGTTGCTTGACTGCAATATTCATAGCCTTGTCTGTCTTGGCACGGATGATGTCCATCACCGCCTCAGCCTGTGTTAAGTCCACACGACCGTTTAGAAAGGCACGCTTGGTAAATTCACCCGGTTCAGCCAATCGAGCTCCTTCACGAATAGCTAGCTGGAGAATTTCATTGGTCACCGCAATCCCACCGTGGGTGTTAATCTCGATAATATCCTCACGAGTGAAGGTCTTTGGAGATTTCATAGCCCCAACCATAACCTCGTCCATAACCTTACCAGTCAAAGGATCAATAATATGCCCGTAGTTAAGAGTGTGGCTAGCAACCTTACTCAGGTCTTTTCCTTTGAAAATCTTTTGGGCAATAGCAAAGCTATCTGTTCCGCTCAAACGGACAATACCAATGGCCCCTTCTCCAAGAGGAGTAGAGATAGCAGCAATGGTATCAAATTCACGTGTAATCATATTTCTTCCTTTAAAACACTTTTCTTGGAAATATCTCCAAGGCTCTTTTCAAATTGTAACAAATTTAAACCATTTCTTCAATGGATGCTACTTGAAGACCGAAAAAGCCTAAGCGAATTTGCTTAAGCTTGCTTATTTGGTACGCATTTCACCCTGAGGGAAATAAGTTCCTTCAGGCATGTCGTTAATGATGACATGAACGGCTGATTGAGGTGCTCCAGTGTTACGGACAACAGCTTCCGTTACTTCCTTAGCTAGAGCTTTCTTTTGCTCGAGCGTGCGTCCTTCAAATAAATCGATGCGTACAAATGGCATAATAGCTTCCTCCACTAGTTTTTGATTTCTTCTATTTTACCATATTTTGCCATTTAAAGCTTTCGGAAAATATGATATACTAGAATGTAGCAAAAATTTAGAAATGGACGTGAAATAGAAACATGGCACAGTTGTATTATCGTTATGGGACCATGAACTCTGGTAAGACGATTGAGATTCTAAAGGTGGCCTATAACTACGAGGAGCAAGGAAAGGGAGTTGTGATTATGACTTCTGCTATAGATACACGTGACGGTGTTGGCTATGTGTCAAGTCGAATCGGCATGAAACGCCCAGCCATTGCGATTGAGGAAACGACGGATATCTTCGGCTATATCCGAGACTTACCTGAGAAACCATACTGTGTGCTAGTCGATGAGGCTCAGTTTCTCAAGCGTCACCATGTTTACGACCTAGCTCGTGTTGTTGATGAGTTAGGCATACCTGTCATGGCTTTTGGTTTGAAGAATGATTTTCGCAATGAATTGTTCGAAGGTTCCAAACACCTTTTGCTTTTAGCAGACAAAATCGATGAGATTAAAACCATCTGCCAATATTGCAAGAAAAAAGCGACTATGGTACTCAGAACCCTAGACGGAAAGCCTACCTATGAGGGAGAACAAATTCAGATTGGTGGAAATGAAACCTATATCTCAGTCTGCCGTAAACATTATTTTGCCCCTGAAATCAATAAGGAGAATGAAGAAAAATGAACATCTATGATCAACTACAAGCTGTAGAAGACCGATATGAAGAATTAGGAGAATTGCTGAGTGACCCTGATGTCGTTTCAGACACCAAGCGTTTCATGGAGCTTTCAAAAGAAGAGGCTTCAACTCGTGACACAGTAACAGCCTACCGTGAGTACAAACAAGTCCTTCAAAACATCGTCGATGCTGAAGAAATGATTAAAGAATCAGGCGGAGATGCGGACTTGGAAGAAATGGCCAAGCAAGAATTGAAAGATGCCAAGGCTGAAAAAGAAGAGTATGAAGAAAAATTGAAAATCTTGCTCCTTCCAAAGGATCCAAACGATGACAAGAACATCATCCTTGAAATCCGTGGAGCAGCTGGTGGAGATGAAGCAGCGCTCTTCGCTGGAGATTTGCTAACTATGTACCAAAAGTATGCAGAAGCCCAAGGCTGGCGCTTTGAAGTCATGGAAGCTTCTATGAATGGTGTCGGTGGTTTCAAAGAAGTTGTTGCTATGGTTTCTGGTCAGTCTGTATACTCTAAACTCAAATATGAGTCTGGTGCCCACCGTGTTCAACGTGTCCCTGTGACAGAGAGTCAAGGCCGTGTTCATACCTCAACAGCGACAGTTCTTGTCATGCCTGAAGTGGAAGAAGTAGAGTACGATATTGATCCAAAAGACCTTCGTGTTGATATCTACCACGCATCTGGTGCTGGTGGACAGAACGTCAATAAGGTTGCGACTGCCGTTCGTATCGTTCACTTGCCAACCAATATCAAGGTTGAGATGCAGGAAGAACGTACCCAGCAGAAAAACCGTGAGAAAGCCATGAAAATCATCCGTGCGCGTGTTGCTGACCACTTTGCTCAGATTGCTCAAGATGAACAAGACGCAGAGCGTAAGTCTACTATCGGTACTGGTGACCGTTCAGAACGTATCCGAACTTACAACTTCCCACAAAACCGTGTCACAGACCACCGTATCGGCTTGACCCTTCAAAAACTAGATACGATTTTGTCTGGAAAATTGGACGAAGTTGTAGATGCCTTGGTGCTCTATGACCAAACACAAAAATTAGAAGAATTAAACAAATAATGAAATTAGCTCAATTATTCTCAGATTTTGAAGAAGAGTTGATAAGACAAGGAGAGGAAGCAGAAAGCCTCTCTTTTGTCTATCGTAGCGTAAAAAATCTCTCTTTTACAGACTTTGTCTTTGCCCTTCAGCAAGAGGTAACAGAGGAAGAAAAACAATTTGTAGAAGAAATTTATCAGCAGTTAGCAGCTCATAAACCTGCCCAGTACATCATTGGACAGGCAGATTTTTATGGAATGAAGCTAAAAGTAGATGAGCGAGTCTTGATTCCTCGTCCAGAGACAGAGGAGTTGGTTGAGCTCATCCTGGCTGAAAATTCTGATGAAAATCTTAAGGTCCTAGATATCGGGACTGGAAGTGGCGCCATAGCTCTCGCATTAGCTAAAAACAGACCAGATTGGTCAGTGACAGCAGCAGATATTTCTCAAGCCGCCTTAGAGGTTGCATCAGAGAATGCTAGCAATCAAAATCTTAATATATTTTTTAAAAAATCTGATTGTTTTGCAGAAATTTCTGAAAAATATGATATAATTGTATCCAATCCACCCTATATCTCTCGTGAAGATGAGTCAGAGGTCGGTTTGAATGTTTTGCATTCGGAGCCTCACCTAGCTCTCTTTGCAGATGAGGATGGTCTAGCTATTTACCGCAGAATCGCGGAAGGTGCAAAAGACTATCTCAAAGATGGTGGTAAGATTTACCTTGAAATTGGATACAAGCAAGGTCAAAGTGTTCCTGCGCTTTTTAGGAAACATCTTCCTGAAAAACGAGTACGAACACTAAAGGACCAATTTGGTCAAGATAGGATGGTTGTAGCTGATGATGGACAGGATTAGGCAAGTGTTGGAAAAGGGCGGGGCAGTCGTCTTACCTACTGAGACAGTTTATGGTCTCTTTGCCAAAGCTCTAGACGAAAAAGCTGTCGACCATGTTTACCAACTCAAACGTCGTCCTAGAGATAAGGCGCTCAATCTTAATGTCGCTTCTCTAGAGGACATCTTGCACTTTTCAAAGAATCAGCCAACTTATCTACAAAAGCTTGTAGAGACCTTTTTACCAGGTCCCTTGACCATTATCCTTGAAGCCAATGACCGAGTTCCCTATTTGGTCAACTCTGGACTTGCAACGGTGGGATTTCGGATGCCGAGTCACCCCATTACACTTGATTTGATTCGAGAGACAGGACCCTTGATTGGGCCGTCTGCCAATATTTCGGGTCAGGCAAGTGGAGTAACCTTTCAGCAAATCCTTGAAGATTTTGATCAAGAGGTTCTGGGTCTGGAAGATGATGCTTTTCTAACTGGACAGGATTCGACCATTTTGGATCTGTCTGGAGACAAGGTGAAAATCTTACGCCAAGGGGCGATCAAGCGTGAAGATATTCTTGCTCGGTTGCCAGAGATTTCTTTTGAGGAGAAATGAGATGCTAAGAGATTTGCAAGAAACAGATGTGAAAGCTATATGTGAGATCAACCAAGAGGCTTTGGGCTATTCTTTTAGTCCAGAGAAAACAGCTAGTCAACTAACTAAACTATCTCAAGACGCACATCATTTCCTACTTGGCTATGAGGATGAAGCTAGTCATGTCTTACTTGGATATGTTCATGCTGAAGTTTATGAATCCCTCTATTCCAAAGCAGGATTTAATATCTTAGCCTTGGCAGTTTCACCTCAAGTACAAGGGCAAGGTATCGGTAAAAGCTTACTGCAAGGGTTGGAAGAAGAGGTAAAAAGACGCGGTTATGGGTTTATACGCTTAAACTCTGCTGATCATCGTCTGGGAGCTCATGCATTTTATGAAAAAGTTGGTTATACTTGTGATAAAGTGCAAAAACGGTTTATTCGCATCTTTTAGTTTATTTTGTAAAAACAAACTGAAGGATCAGTCACACTATAAAGGAGAAGACCTATGATTTTTGACAAAGATGATTTTAAAGCATACGATGCTGATCTCTGGAATGCTATTGCCAAAGAAGAAGAACGCCAACAAAACAACATTGAGTTGATTGCCTCCGAAAACGTGGTTTCAAAGGCTGTTATGGCTGCTCAAGGGTCTATCTTGACCAACAAATATGCCGAGGGTTACCCAGGCCGCCGTTACTATGGTGGAACTGATGTAGTAGACGTGGTGGAAACTCTAGCTATTGAACGTGCGAAAGAAATTTTCGGTGCTAAATTTGCTAATGTCCAACCACACTCAGGAAGCCAAGCCAACTGCGCGGCTTACATGGCCTTGATTGAGCCAGGAGATACGGTTATGGGAATGGATTTGGCAGCAGGTGGACACTTGACCCACGGAGCTCCAGTTAGCTTCTCTGGTCAAACCTATAACTTTGTTTCTTATAGTGTGGATCCTGAAACGGAACTCTTGGACTTTGATGCGATCTTAAAACAAGCCCAAGAAGTCAAACCAAAACTGATCGTAGCTGGTGCTTCAGCCTATTCTCAAATTATCGACTTTTCAAAATTCCGTGAAATTGCTGATGCTGTTGGCGCTAAGCTCATGGTAGATATGGCCCATATCGCTGGTTTGGTTGCAGCTGGTCTACATCCGAGTCCAGTGCCATACGCTCATATCACCACAACAACGACCCACAAAACTCTTCGTGGACCACGTGGTGGCTTGATTTTGACAAATGATGAAGACCTAGCTAAGAAAATCAACTCAGCTATTTTCCCAGGTATTCAGGGTGGTCCTTTGGAGCATGTTGTCGCTGCTAAGGCGGTTTCCTTCAAAGAAGTTTTGGACCCAGCCTTCAAGGAATATGCTGCTAATGTCATAAAAAACAGCAAGGCTATGGTTGAAGTCTTCTTGCAAGACCCTGATTTCCGTATCATTTCTGGAGGTACTGAAAATCACCTCTTCCTTGTTGATGTGACTAAGGTTGTTGAAAATGGAAAAGTTGCTCAAAACTTGCTAGATGAAGTTAATATTACCCTAAATAAAAACTCAATCCCTTACGAAACCTTGTCACCATTCAAGACAAGTGGGATTCGTATCGGATCTGCAGCCATCACTGCACGTGGATTTGGTGAAGAAGAAAGCCGCAAAGTGGCTGAACTCATCATTAAAACCCTTAAGAATGCAGAAAATGAAGCTGTCTTAGAAGAAGTGAGAAGCGAAGTCAAAGCGTTGACAGATGCCTTCCCACTATACGAGGACTAATACTTTTATGGACATTTATATTAAGAAAGCTATTATCCATCAGTTCAGCCCAGATGATACCGAGCTGTTCTTAGCGGATAAGTTTCTCAATATCACTCCAAAAATTGAAGAATACCTGCGCAAGAAAATCGAACGTGTGTATTCAGATGAAGCCAAGACTGGGATTTTCGAAGAAGAAAATCCCTTCTTCAATCACATCACAGACGATTTGTTGGAGACATCAGTAACACTAGCTAATCTCTGGAAAGAGGAGTTCAGTATTTCTGAAAATCTCAAGACCAATGACTTGATTTTTATGCAGTTTTCTAAAGAAGGCGTTGAACATTTCGCTTTCTTGCGAATTGCCCTGCGTGAGACCTTGACCCACCTCGGTGGAGAGGTTGATAATCCAATCAAGCTGACACAGAATAATCTTCCTGGATTTGGAACGGGGGCTGACGAGGCCTTGGTTGTCAATCTTCAAAGCCGCAAATACCATCTCATCGAGAAACGCATCAAGTACAATGGGACTTTTTTGAACTACTTTTCAGAAAATCTCCTAGCTGTTGCCCCTAAGATTTCACCAAAGAAATCTATCAAGGAACTGGAAAAAACGGCCCATAGAATTGCAGAGTCCTTTAACACAGATGATTTTCAATTTCAATCCAAGGTCAAATCAGCGATTTTCAACAATCTTGAAGAAAGCAATGAACTGTCACCTGAAAAATTGGCTAATGACCTTTTTGACAACAATCTGACAGCTCGTTTGAGCTTTATTGATCAAGTCAAGGAAGCCGTACCAGAACCAGTCCAGTTCGATGAAATTGATGCCAGTCGTCAGCTCAAGAAATTTGAAAATCAAAAGCTTTCCTTGTCAAATGGAATTGAGCTCATTGTTCCTAATAACGTCTATCAAGATGCGGAGTCTGTTGAGTTTATTCAAAATGACAATGGAACCTATTCTATCTTAATCAAAAATATCGAGGATATTCAAAGTAAATAATGTTTAAATTTATAAGAAGAGTGCTTGTGCTAGCAGTCTTCCTTTTCGCAGGATACAAAGCTTATCATATCCATCAGGATGTTAAACAAGTCATGACCTACCAACCCATGGTGCGAGAAATCTTGAGCGAAAGAGATACTCCAGCTAATGAAGAGTTGGTGCTCGCCATGATTTATACCGAAACGAAGGGAAAAGAGCGGGATGTCATGCAGTCTAGTGAGTCTGCTAGTGGCGCTACCAATACCATCAAAGACGATGCCTCTAGTATTCGCCAAGGGATACAGACACTAACAGATAATCTCTATTTGGCACAGAGCAAAGGAGTAGATGTCTGGACCGCCGTTCAAGCCTATAATTTTGGACCTGCCTATATCGACTTTATTGCTCAGAATGGTAAGGAAAATACTTTGGCCCTAGCCAAGCGTTACTCCCGAGAAACGGTCGCTCCAATCCTAGGTAATACTACAGGGAAGACCTACACCTACATCAACCCAATTTCTATCTTTCACGGAGCCGAACTCTATGAAAATGGTGGAAATTATTACTACTCGAGACAGGTTCGCTTTAATCTCTATATCATGAAATTCTTTAATTTCTTCTAAACATCTGGTTTGACCAGGTGTTTTTCACTATAAGTTTTCTTTAAGATTGTTTTATTACCCTAGAAAGGTAAAGGAGGGAATATCCCATGAGAAAGAAATTCTTTCTAACAAGTGCTGCAATATTGTGGGCCGCAACAGCTATGACGAGTGTCCACGCAGCAACTGATGTTCAAAAAGTAATCGATGAAACCTATGTTCAACCTGAATATGTTCTAGGATCTTCTCTATCTGAAGACCAGAAAAACCAAACTCTTAGCAAACTTGGCTATGACGCATCAAAAGACACCAAAGATATCAAAACTATGACACCTGATATCTATTCGAAAATCATGAATGTGGCTAATGATGCTAGTCTACAGCTCTTTTCATCAGCTAAGATTCAAAAGTTAGGTGACAAGTCACCTCTAGAAGTCAAGATTGAAACGCCTGAAAACATCACCAAGGTGACGCAGGATATGTACCGTAATGCTGCAGTGACGCTGGGAGTGGAGCATGCCAAAATCACAGTTGCAGCACCTATTCCAGTTACAGGAGAGAGCGCCCTAGCAGGGATTTACTACTCGTTAGAGGCCAATGGTGCCAAAGTACCGCAAGCCAATAAAGACTTGGCCCAAGAGGAGCTAAAAGCCTTATCCGATATTAATGCTGAAAACAAGGATAAATCAGGTTACGATGCCAATAAACTCAATGTCGCTTTGGCAGATATCAAGGCAGGAATCGCAAAAGCAAAAGAAGCCAAAGGTAATCTGACAGAAGAAGATGTTCGCAAAATTGTAGAAGACACACTAAAAAACTACAAACTCGATCAGGTTATAACAGGAAACCAGGTCAATATCATCATCAATTTTGCACTTAATCTCTCAAAGAGTGACATTTTGAACAATGCTGATTTCACTAAAACCCTAAATGACCTCAAGGAAAGCATTGTCTCTCAAGCTGGAGATAGCTTTAAAAATATCAACCTCAACTTTGATGCCAATAAAGCGCTAGAAGACGGGGGCAACTTCTTTAGCTCCCTTTGGCAAGCCATTGTCAACTTCTTCAAGAGTTTTGGTGCTTAGGTCATTTCATGATATAATAGATGGTAACAGAAATGTTGCCGTCTTTTTTTGTCGGCCGATAGAAAGTGAAAAATATGTTAAAGAAAAATGATATTGTAGAAGTTGAAATTGTCGATTTGACCCATGAAGGTGCTGGGGTTGCTAAGGTAGAAGGTTTGGTTTTCTTTGTAGAAAATGCTCTACCAACTGAGAAAATCCTCATGCGTGTCCTTAAGGTCAATAAAAAGATTGGCTATGGAAAAGTTGAAGAATATCTTACTTACTCTCCACATCGTAACCAAGACCTTGACCTAGCTTATCTACGCTCAGGTATCGCTGATTTGGGGCATCTTGCCTATCCAGAGCAGCTCAAGTTTAAAACCAAGCAAGTCAAAGACAGTCTCTACAAGATTGCTGGTATTACAGATGTAGAGGTCGCTGAAACGCTCGGTATGGAACATCCAGTCAAGTATCGAAATAAGGCGCAGGTGCCCGTTCGTCGAGTGAATGGTGCCTTAGAAACTGGATTTTTCCGCAAGAATTCGCACGACCTCATGCCCCTTGAAGATTTCTTTATCCAAGATCCTATCATTGACCAAGTCGTAGTAGCTCTACGAGATTTGCTTCGTCGTTTTGATTTGAAACCTTATGACGAAAAGGAGCAGTCTGGCTTGATTCGGAATCTTGTGGTGAGACGTGGGCATTATTCAGGACAAATCATGGTTATCTTAGTGACTACACGTTCCAAAGTTTTCCGAGTAGAACAATTGATTGACCAAGTCATCAAGCAGTTCCCAGAGATTGTGTCTGTCATGCAGAATATCAATGACCAGAATACCAATGCGATTTTTGGTAAGGAGTGGAAGACTCTTTATGGCCAAGACTATATTACTGATCAGATGTTAGGAAATAGCTTCCAAATCTCAGGACCAGCTTTTTATCAGGTTAATACTCAAATGGCAGAGAAGCTCTATCAAACAGCTATTGACTTTGCGGAGCTAAGAAAAGATGATGTTGTTATTGATGCCTACTCAGGAATTGGAACGATTGGATTATCCGTTGCAAAGCATGTCAAAGAAGTCTACGGTGTTGAAGTGATTCCAGAAGCAGTAGAGAATAGCCAGAAGAATGCCCGACTAAACAATATCTCAAACGCCCACCATGTATGTGATACAGCTGAAAATGCTATGAAGAATTGGCTCAAGGAAGGTATTCACCCAACCGTTATATTGGTCGACCCACCACGCAAGGGCTTGACCGAAAGCTTTATCAAAGCAAGCGCCCAAACAGGAGCAGACCGCATTGCCTATATCTCTTGTAATGTCGCAACCATGGCGCGTGATATCAAACTCTACCAAGAATTGGGATATGAGTTGAAGAAAGTACAGCCAGTTGATCTTTTTCCTCAAACGCATCACGTCGAATGTGTAGCTTTGCTGGTAAAAGCCTAGAACATTTTATAGAAGGACTATACGAGGTCGCTGGTAACAGTGACCTTTTATCTTTAGTGTGGATATATGAAAGTGATCAAGAATAAATCATTAATATCATTAATGTGGAAGGTTTGAATTTGGTGCAACTTGAGATGGATCGGAAAGATCAGCTTTGGCAGGATAACCATATCAATTTCTACATTATCCAGTGCGAACAAAACCCATTCACCTGCAAAGTGTTTTGCGGGGAATCTGGAGAACTTATTTGGCAGAAAGAGCTAGACCACGAGCAGGGAGAAACAGCCAGTCTGGCAGTGTAATAATCGATATAGGATTAAAGGTCAGATTGGATGTTTAAACAATCATATTGATGAGGAAATGCTTGAAAAAGCCTTTATGAAAGCAGTTGGACAGCTACAAGAACATAGATTTGAGGTTGTAGCTAAGTGGCAAAAGCTTGAGCAAGGAACAAATCTTCTCTATAAGCACTATGCCAAGCAGATGTATCAGATACTAGATTTAGATGAATTTGATGGAGTTATCATGAATCAAGTTCTCGACCGCATCAGTATTTCAGAAGCTGGACATATTGTAGTAACTTTCCTTGAAGGAACTGAAGTGGATTTATAAGAGACTGTGACCGGGAAGTTGCAGTCTTTTTTTGGGTTTTAATGGTATAATGAAATTATAAATGTGGATATTATTTTAGTTCTCTGGAGGATGTGTAATGTTGAAT
This sequence comes from bacterium, assembly GCA_905221295.1. GTDB lineage: Bacteria > Bacillota > Bacilli > Lactobacillales > Streptococcaceae > Streptococcus. The sequence continues at coordinate 69,834 of CAJNCP010000002.1, forward strand.
TTAGTAAAAGGTCACCGAGTTAGCTTGGTAGAAAATCTGTTTGAATCATTTACTAAGTTAACTGAACATCATTTGATAGCTAATGTTCACGCAGAAAAAATATTAGAGGTTTTTCAACACTTTATTGCGATTCATGACGAGCCCTTGTTTTTTATTTTGGAATTGCCTGTCAGCATTGATAGAGAAAAAGTAATAGCAAAGAATATTATCAAGGAATCCCATAAGGATGTTTATTATATTGATGGTTGTTCAAGAGAGGAATGCCTTACACTGTTGATTAGATACGGTGATTTGCTTATAAATGATGGACTAAGTAAGTTTGGATTTGGGGGGCATCAAAGTCATGATGAGATTATGCTTGATAGCTATAATGTTGTGACAATTTATAGTAAAGAACTATCGAAATTTAATGATTTTTTTGAACCTCATAATATTCAATATGTAGAAGAACTAGTGACAGCTTGGGAAACTTTTTCTCAGACATCACCAGGAATCTCCGTAAGCTATGAAAGTAATGGAAAAACTGTTTATGATTTTCCTCTAGAATTAGCTGAATGGGGAATATATTTAGCTGAAACTCGAACAGAATAGGCATAACTGTAGATTAGAAAGAAAGTATTTCAATTCCTCTAATACCCAAAATTTAACTTTAATAAATTTATAGAAGTAAAAGCTAGATGCATACATACGTTGAGGCGGTATCACTGCTTGTACGAGCTGAGACATCAGCGAAGTAGAAGTAGATAATCTGCCCATGCGACAAGGTGAGACCGAAGGTCGAGAAGGTGCCCTGGGGTATAGCTGTCGTAGAGTAAGTCGTAAACGACGAAACGATACGGTAAGTCCGAACCGCCGAGTGTGGTGATGCCTTTAACCGACTGATATAGGATTGTAGAGATGGTATGCTGGATAGCATTTTTGTCAAGTCCATTAGCTATTTTGACAGGAATATCATGTGCCAATTTCTCGACAACATCACAATCTCAGGAAGTGGGCAGATTCCTGTAACCTTTCTTGAAGGAACAAAGTTGACTTGTAAGAGACTGCAATCGAAAGGTTGTGGTTTTTTGTGTTGTTTCGTGGTATAATAAGCTAAAACGATAAACGGTATGATTGGTTACTAGCTGTAGGAGTTATATTATGGGTAAGTGAACTTGTCAATGCGGATATCCAATGAATGACCATGCTGCCCCAGACCCGAATGCTTTTTCGGTATTCTCGGATGAGTTATGGGAAGAGATAACGGATACTGCAGATGAAAATAATAAGATTGATTATTATGATATTTCTGATGCTTCGTACTATGCTTGGCAATGTCCAAATTGTCATAGCTTGATGGTATTCGGTGAGGATGAGAATCCAAATTGTTATACTTTCTATAAGTGGATAGATTTAGATAGTAAAGAGAAGGAGCTAACTGATCAAGAGACTGATTCAAATTCATCAGATATAGTTTACAGAGTTGCATCAGTCACTTTCTCAGAGTTTGGTGAGGAGTACATCTATATTTGTGAGGATGAATCAATCAGGGAAGACCATTTTGTGGTTGTACCTGTTGGAATCAACAACGTCGAAAAGGTTGCTCATGTTGTGAAGATATTTCAGGCTTCGCAAAAAGACCTCTCATATCCAATTGACAAGTTAAAGCGTGTGATTAAGCGTTATTCTGATTTTGATAAAGAGAAAGCAAAAGAGATTGCAGCGGAATTATTGAGGTCAGGTCGATGTTTGCAAATAGATGATTTTTCTAATTCAGTAGTAGAAAACGAATATTTTGATATTTTGCACAATAAACTTGGATACTGGTGGTTGGAACTGAATGGCTTCCTAATTCAGGGTATAAACTAGCGAACCTGCCAGTAATTGAATGTTACAAGCAGGAAAACCAGCAGGAAGTTTGGATTGCAGTGGTTAAAATATAGAGGTTTGCGATTGCCTTTTAGTCATAATTAGCATATCCGGGACAATGATAAAATCAAGTATTATTTCACTTGGGCTATGAGCATGATGAAAATGATGTGCGTGATGTAAAACTATTGTGTGAGAGATTTAATATTCCTGTTCCGAGTGAATACAAGTAACCAACAGATTCCAATTTTAAGCTGAAGAGACGTTCAATTTAACTGAGCTAATGTAGTCGATATGTTCCCGTCTACCGATAGCCCCAAAAACGCAGTGGATATGTTCCCGAGAACGGACATACTCAAATGACATTCATTCTGTCCTCTCGAGCCACGTGGAGTGTGTAGTGTTGCTGGTTCGATCTTAGTCAGTCAATAAAACGATATGTTTTTAAAAAATTATAATTTCGAAACATGAATAAACTTGTTTAAACTTTATATATCTTTAGAAAGTGTGAAAGATTGGACGAACAAATTTTTTTGATGGGTGGAAATCCGCCGATAAAGAACCATACGATTGTTAATAAAATTGTGTCATCAAGGAAGATTGGAAGAATTGTTATTTTTACAGTTTTTCGAGATAATTGGCAACCCTATATGAAAAAGTACACGGAAGTTTTCCAAAGTCAATTTCCTAATCTAAACACTGATTACTTACTTTTGGACACTGAGCACATTGATTTTGATAGCTATTTAGATGTTGATCTAATCATCATCGGTGGTGGAAATACGGAAAAATATATAGCTACTTATGTCAATCAGCAGTTCAAAAATTATATCGATCGTATGCTGAATAAAGGGGCGAAAGTTATGGGATTTTCTGCAGGAGCCCTATTATTAGGAGAAAAAGTCTATGTCTCACCTAATGATAATTCAGATCATCAGATAAAGATAAAAAATGGATTAGGAGTCTTTAGTCAGTTTTTAATTAGTGTCCATTATGATTCATGGAATGATAAAGCAAATAAGGATAGAGCTGAAGAACTCGTTAATGTTCCCATAATTCCACTAAATGATCATTCATGTCTTGTATTAGATAAACTTGGAAACATTATTGAGAAAATTGACTAGTTTTAATCATGCGAATCTGAATCTACGAAACTAAAGTATTGACGAAATGAATAATGAAAAGCCTTGATTGTAAGGCTTTTTTGTGTTTTTATGATAGAATATAGGTAGTTATAATCGAGATCAACTAAGAAGCAGTAAAAAAATATTATACGTAGAATAATCAAGATTAGGAAGATAAAATGACAGAAATTGACAAAAAGAATTTAAAAAATTATCTTTATTGTACATTTGGAATTACTTATATAGCTTGGGTGCTTCTTGCCATATTTACACAATCTTATATTTTGGGATTAGAGACATTTATAGGAAGAATATTACATATAGTTGGTGCACTTGGGCCAGCTATTGCAAGTGGCTTTTATTTAAAAAGTAATAATATAAAATTTAAACATTTTTTATTTAATAAGATAGAAAATAGTAGTATTTATTTCATTTATCATATGTTAGCAATTTTGATACTATTTTCTGTATCTTCCTTAGAATTAAACGGAGTATCAATTTATCTGATGCCATTATTCTTTATACAACTAATTTTTTTTGGTGGTGGACATGAAGAATTAGGATGGAGAGGAATATTACAACCATTACTTGATAAAAAATATACTTATTGGCAATCTAATTTGATTGTAGGATCAATTTGGGGAATATGGCATATGCCTTTATGGTTTATAGTTGGAGAAAGTCATCAAGGATTTCCTTTTATTTTATTTTTTATATATACATTATTTTTAAGTTTTGTTTTAGGGCTTCTTTACCGTCAAACGAAATCTGTGGGATACTGTGTATTATTTCATGCATTCGCAAATTTGTTAAATCTCTATTTTGTGTTAAAAATTAATCCTATTTTTATTATCATTTTTATTGGTTATTTGATTTATACTATATTGGCGAGTAATAGAATTAGTAAGGAAACAACATTTTAAAATTTAGATCAGGATATCCATTATTGAAAGTAACGTGTGGTCATTCTAGATAATCAATGTTAGAGACTGTTCTATTTGATGAGACATCACTGCTTGTACGAGCTGATTAAACAAGGGTGTAGCTAGTGAAAGTTCTACAGTAAGGAGTTTAAACATGAAATTCCATGAATTTGGTGATAAGAATTTGCTTCCTATTTTACTGATACATGGTGGTGGAAGTTCTTGGTGGAATTATCTTCGTCAAGCACGAATCTTGTCAGAAGAATACCGTATTATTCTACCCACTTTGAATGGCCACGGCGAGGAATATCAAGTTGATTATGTTTCTACTGAAGATTCTGCTTTGGAGATTCTAGACTATATCAAAGCAAACTGTGGTGGGAGATTGTTTGCAATCGGTGGTGTTTCACTTGGTGGTCAAATTGCCATGGAGCTTTTGTCTTTAGACAGTGAAATTGCAGAGAAGGCTATCATAGATGGAAGCCTCTGTATTCCTCAACCAAGGTTAGCTAAAATCAGCATCTTTCTAGTGTCTCTATTTGGTAAACTGATGTTCAATAAATTCTCTTGCAAACTTCAGTTAAGCATGATGAACAAACTCTATCCTAAACTGGCTTATCCAGAGGAAATAAAAGCTTATTATTTGGAGGATTTGCCAAGGACCCCTGTCAAAACATTGGTGGCCATTTACAAAAACTATATGGGATGTTACAAGCTGAAAGATATGATTTCTGCTAGCAAGGCTCAGGTTCTGTATATCTATGGTGAAAAAGAATTGAACTGTGTGAAAGAATCAGCGAAATTATTTCATCAGCTACATTCAAATACAATTTTGTATGAAGCAAAGGGCTATAACCACGGTTATTTATCAGCTTACCTGCCTTATGAGTGGATTGATTTGGTGGTGCCATTTTTAAAGAGTGACTCATTAGAAATGTGTAACGAATCTGATATGCCATAAGGAGGAAACGGATGCTAGGAGCAATAGTTGGAGACATTGTAGGTTCAGTTTACGAATGGAACAATATCAAAACGAAGGATTTTTCTTTATTTCGTGAGGATTGTCTTTTCACTGATGATACGGTAAGTCCGAACCGCTGAGTGTGTGAGTTTGTTAGTGAAACGTTGCTAATCCTCAAAATAAAGAAGCCAAAATTCCATTATTTTGAGATGAAAACCTAAACTGTTTTTAAGGAGGTGTTATATTGATAGAGAGTAGACCTGGGTTTGATAAAATCACATCCTTTGATGAATTTAATAAATACTATTGGTATCGTGATGAACTTTTACAGATATGCAAGTCATTAGGGCTTGAAAATAGAGGTACAAAACAAGAACTCAATGATATTATTGAGCAGTACTTTAAGGGGAATTTGATTAAAAAATCATCAACAAAAAGAAATATGAAACGAGTAGAAGTCGTTACCTTAGATACGCCCTTACTTGAATGCGGATTCTCCTTTAACGCACACTTTAGAGAATATTTCTCAACTTTAACAGGTGTTTCCCCCTTTAAATTTACTGCGGATATGGCCGCTGCTTGGAGAAAAGTAAAAAGAGAACATGATTTAAGTTTTACCATTCAAGATATGTTAAAAGTTTATTATGGAAATTCAGATTATGCCAAGTATGACCATTCGGTTTGTCAATGGAATCAGTTTTTAAAGGATTTCTGTGCAGACGAAAATAGTCGCAACTACTCTAATAAACTAAAAGTAGCTTCTATTCTTTGGAAAGAAGTTAGAAATTCAAGTAATGAAAAAATTTATTCAAAAAAACTTTTGACCGAATATGCTGATAAAGTAAAAGAGTATGGCAAGTAGAAATGTCAGTCTAAATTAATAGTTTGTAAGGAGGAATGCCATGCTAGGAGCAATAGTTGGAGACATTGTAGGTTCAGTTTACGAATGGAACAATATTAAAACGAAGGATTTTCCTTTATTTCGTGAGGATTGTTTTTTCACGGATGATACTGTCATAACCTGCGCTGTTGCTGAGGCTATTATGAAGGGTGGTCGAAAGGATGACTTTATTGATGCCATGAAAAAGTACGGCAAAATGTATCCCGATGCGGGCTACGGTGCTAGATTTAGTAGTTGGATCAATAGTGACAATCGTGAGCCTTATAATAGCTTTGGAAATGGATCTGCTATGCGTGTTTCTCCCTGTGCTTGGGTTATGGACTGTGGATTTTGTGCGAGAACTGGTATGATGTCATCAGCTAGAGAGCTTGCACGCCTTTCTGCAGAAGTCACCCATAATCATCCGGAAGGTATCAAAGGCGCTATGGCAACAACTGATGCTATCTTTCTGTGTCGTTATTACTTTGGAGGCCATTGCGGGGATTATGAGCAACCAATCAACAACAATCCTACAGAGTGCAAAAGACGGATCAAGGATTATATTGAGCAGGAGTACGGCTACAATCTATCTAAAACTTTAGATGAAATCCGTCCTAGATACTGTTTCAATGAAACATGCCAGGAAACAGTTCCTCAGGCCATCATTGCATTTCTGGAAAGTACAGACTTCGAAGATGCTATAAGAAATGCCATCTCTCTTGGTGGTGATAGTGATACTCTGGCTGCAATCACAGGAAGTATAGCGGAGGCAGCGTATGGTATTCCTGATTGGATCAAGGAAAAGGCTTATTCCTATCTGGATGAGACGTTAATAGATGTTTTAAGAAGATGGAAAAATAATGTTGTAATAGAATAATCAATGTTATTAAAAAGTAAATAGAGTAATTTGTTTTTGTAGAATTTATAATGACAGAACGTGAATAAACTTGTTTAAACTTTATTTATCTTTAGAAAGTGTGATAACTTGAAAGAACAAATTTTTTTGATGGGTGGCAATCCGCCGATAAAGAACCATACGATTGTTAATAAAATAGTGTCATCAAGGAAAATCGAAAGAATTGTCATTTTTACAGTTTTTCGAGAAAATTGGGAACCGTATATGAAGAAGTATACAGAAGTTTTCCAAAGTCATTTTTCTAACCTAAACACTGATCACTTACTCTTGGACACTGAGCAGATTGATTTTGATAGCTATCTAGATGCTGATCTAATTATCATCGGTGGAGGAAATACTGAAAAGTATATATCAACTTATGTAAATCAGGAGTTCAAAAATTATATCGATCATATGCTGAATAAAGGTGCGATAGTTATGGGATTTTCTGCAGGAGCCCTATTATTAGGAGAAAAAGCCTATATTTCACCTAATGATAATCCAGATCATCAGATAAAGATAAAAAATGGATTAGGACTCTTTAGTCAGTTTTTAATTAGTGTCCATTATGATTCCTGGAATGATAAAGCAAATAAGGATAGAGCTGAAGAACTTGTTGATGTTCCCATACTTCCACTAAATGATCATTCCTGTCTTGTATTGGATAAACTTGGAAACATCATAGAGAAAATTGACTAGTTTTCATTGTCTAAATCTTGATCTAGGTAACTAAAGTGTAGACGAACTGGATAGGTTACTAGTAAAAACTGCAAAAATTGTTGTGAAATGAATCGGAGAGTGCTTGATGGAGTTTATTAGTAAGATAGCCATAAATAAAGGCTGGTCAGATGATAAAAAATATTGTGTGACAGATCAAAGTCAGCAAAAATATTTCTTGCGTGTTTCTGATAAAGAGAAGTTAGATTCTAAAAAATTTGAATTTGATATAATGGAGAAAGTAGCTTTTCTTGGAGTTCCGATGTGTAAACCAATTAGCATTGAACTTTGTGATGACGAAGTACATTCTTTACACGAATGGATAGACGGGAAAGATGCAAGAGAAGCCATTTTAACTGTTTCGAAAGAACAACAATACACTTACGGAGTAGAAGCAGGAAGTATACTTCGAAAAATTTATTCACTCCCTGTTACAGAAGTTCGTGAAGATTGGGAATCCTTTTTTAATCGAAAAATTGATGATAAAATCTCCAAATACAAAGAATGTCCTGTCCAATATGAAAGCGGTCATGTCTTTATTGATTTTTTGAATGAAAACCGTGAACTGCTAAAGAATAGACCCCAAGTTTTGCAACATGGTGATTATCATATTGGAAATTTCATGATTGGAGAAGATCGAGAGATTTATGTGATTGACTTTGATCGTTTTGATGTTGGAGATCCTTGGGAGGAGTTCAATCGTATTGTGTGGTCAGCTCAAGTATCTCCCGCTTAAGTAACTTAATTGGAGCTCTTCCATGGGCTATTCCTTATGGAGAAGAAGAAGTATCAGTAATGCAAAATCAAGCAAAGGAAATTTTGGAATGGTATGATGATATGAAACAAATCATTCCTGGTTGGTATATGAACAAGAATAATACTGATAATTCCAGAAACAGCAAATAAAAATAAGTTTGCTGTTTTTTCTTTATAAAAATAGGAGTAAGAGAAAATGAAGAATATCTTTCGGATAAATATAAAGATAGAGGATGAAACTAGTCTTAAGCACAGCTGATAAAATGTTCTAAAAATGATATAATTATAAGAAAATATGATGGATAATTTAACGCTTAGATAGGCTAATGTTAGAGGAGCATTGAAGTCATTTATTTTAAATGTGTAAAAGATAGTTTAGTATTTTAAGGAGAAGGGCTATTATGAAAATGGAAGTAGGGAAAACTTATCTTGTAAAAAAAGATATTTTTAGTTTTAAAAAGGGAGAACTTTGGTCATTAGTAGATATAGGGTATCAGATTTATTTTGGTGAACATAATTTTGTTTTTATCAATGCGGAGAAGCGGAAGGAGTTCGCGGTTTTATGTGACAGCTCAGATGAAGATATGCAGATATATCATCAGTTGGAAGAATATTTCGAATCATACCAAAAATGAGAGAAGATTATTATCAAGAAAGGTGATAGAAAAAATAGTTTCCAAAAGGCAAGCTGCTTTATAAATATTCGAAAACATTACAGGTTGGAAACGGAATTTTACAAAGCGCCTTGCCTGAAATTCGTCTAAGCAATGATAGTGAAAAAATTTGCAGAAGAGTCAAGTGGTTCGTGGGAGGAGTGATGGAGAAAATAAAATTAAGTCTTTTACAAAAATGGAAACTGCCTGAGCAGTATAACTTTGTGCATAGTTCAGCTCTACTTTCTGACGGTAGGGTGTTGATTCTGACAAGTGAAACAGATGATAGTGATAAATATTGTGTTCTTGTATTGTCTTCTTCAGATATCAAAAAAATAGAGATTTGTAATTGTTCTGAAGATAGAAGAAATTACCCTGTACTTTTCCGTTTTGAAGACGGTTTTGGAATCATAAAAAAAGGACAACAATGCGAATATTATACTGGTGATTTTTCCTCACCTGAACGATTATCCATAAAGAACGGTGATTCAGTTTTACAAAATATAGTGCCTAAAAAAGCTCAACAGAGATATTTTCAGGTTACATCGGACAGTTCGCTGATTCCGGTTTGCTTTGAAAATAACGTGTATTACGGAGATGCAAGATGTTTTGCTCTTTTGGAATTTGATATTACTAAAAAATATGCCGAATGGAAATCTTTTTCAAATATTGATAAAAAGGCATTCACACATCGTGATGACAGAAGAGATGAGACACCAAAAATAGACAGTCTGAAAATAGCTAACCGAGAAATCTATGCTTTTCTTTCGGGAGAAAGTACAACATCGGTAAATAAATGGGGCATGGATTACTATGCACTTGCCAAAATCTCTGCAGACGGAACAGTAGTTGAAAAGTTTTTAGAATCGGACAATTTGAAACAATCCAGTAAAAAAGGCGGTGTGAACGGAGTGTTCACCGATTCCGACTACGTAGTAATGACCCCTCTTTTTAAGACAGATGAGTGGAAGGGAAAGCAAAAACTTTTTTCACTTACTGTAAGAAAATATTTTGATATCGGTCTTCCGAGAGGAATGAGCAAGCATAAGGTGCAAAATATCAGTGGAGATAGTTGCATTACTTCGCTTTATAACAGAGGGTTAAAAGAAGTTGCACTGTGCAAAATAGGATGACAATAGTAAGATTTACGATGTTTTTACTTCGCGATAATCAGTTTGCTTTTAGATTCGTATTTGCTGAGATAAAAACGAATGCAATCATGTGACTGAAAAGATAACATAACAATAAAAATTTGAGGAGGAATGTAGGATGTTGTTGGATGATGAAAGATATGCAGAGGTTATTGCTTATGGTAAGGAAGCTATAACCAAGATAGGCGAAAACAAGTTCGAGGAGGGATTCGTTCTTGCAGAACAAGGTTGGAACTCTTTTCCAGAGTCGGGAGCAAAATGGAATCAGGGATACAACTATGCGAAAAGCTTTTTCAAGCATGCGATCGGAAATAGAGATATGGTGATAGCAAAATCTTGGTTGGACAGAATGATCGAAAACAATGATGAGCTGCACTTGTTTGATTCTGAGGTTGAACACATGAAGGCAAAGTATGAATTTGAACTTGGAAACTTAGACGAAGCATTTGAACTATGGAAGAATCTGCTCAAACAAAAAGGTGTAGGCAACCGATATTTCCAGTCTGACGATCCAAAGTATAAGGAATTCTATCAATCAAGAAAATAATTTTATTCAACAAAAGTAACTAAGAGAAATCAATCTTAGAGAGGATTGTGATATCTGTATAAGGAATTGTTATAAAAAGATGAATCAACATAAGGAAAAATAATTGCTGGAGGAACTATGAACCAAATTGAGAAGTATCGAATATTGAGTGCAGGAAAAACATTCGGTCACCGTGCCAAAATTGCCTTGGTCTTACTTGACAGCAAGACAGCCTATGAAGAATTAAAAGAAGAAGCCGCACAAAGCATGGTTGCTGGAAGTTATGACTGTGTAGGTGGAGATCCGGCTGTAATACTTGAAAGAATAGCAATAGAATTGATATGTCGTGATACCCGTAATACATGGTATTTACCTGATAATGTAAAATTTTGGGATAAGCGTTTCGGCAGTTTGTTTGAAAACAAGTTTTTTTGCTATGACGATGATATAGAAACATGGAGCAAGATACTTTACAAATATTTTGTAAAACTGCAGTGGATGCCGAAAAGAGAAGATTATACTTCAACAAGGAGCTATAATAATGTTTGGGGATATTTTGCAGAACTTTTAGCAGTTGTAAAACAAAATAATCATCCTGAGTTTGATAAGTATTATGAAATTGCAGTTCAAAATGGGATGAATCCAGTGGTTTTGGAAAGAAAGTTACAAGAACTGTTTGAAATCAAACAACAATTTTCTATAATTTAACAGGTAGTCACTCAGTTTAGAAAAAATGTGACAAAAAATGAATCAATTTATGGTCGAAAGGAAAGAATTACAGATTTTATATCCTTGGAAGCCGTTGTAATAATCTTTTAAGAGATGTGCAGTGTAGTAGCTGCCGACGATATAATCTAGATAGCCAATCTTTTCATAAGCAGCAGAAACCTAAAATAAGACCTTAGAATAAAAGCCACAAATCTCTAGTTCTATGAAATAATGTTGAATCAGCAAATCTTTTATATTTGCTGATTTTTAACTATCAAGGCAAGCGATTCATCTTTTTACTTAGATTCTATGACTTGTTTTTCGAATTGAGATTATTGAAGATTTTTAATATAATAAAGTAGAAATAACGAACATTTAGATGAAATTAGCATTTGAGGTTTAGAGTAAACATGAGTCTCTTATTTGAAGAATTTAAAACCACTTGTTTCCATTTAAACCAAGTCGGAATCACTCCGACGCTCATGGGGTCTTTGGGGTTTGAATACCGTTCAAATGAAGAATGGGGGCCGTCTGACATTGACATTCATGTTCCTGGAGATCCTAGAGGATGGGAAGCACCTGATCATCTCAGAATTTATGACTGGGACAAGATAATGAAAGTGATGAAAGACTTAGGCTACGCCTTAACAGATATTCATGAGCATGAATTCCAAAAGGATGGTCTGGGTGTTGAGTTTGGAAGTATTGATTCTTTACCTGATTTTGCAGGAGTTTCGGAATCGGATATAGAGCTGATTCATCTCGAAAACATCACTTTTCGCGTTCCAAGTTTAGAACAGTATTTCAGTATATATAAAGCTTCTTCCCAAGATTCTTATCGAAATGACCACAATAACAATAAGGACTTTAAAAAAATTGAGTGGCTGGAAAGACATTTGTAAAATCATATGTAGAAAACAGTGAAGCAAATCGATTTGCTGTTTTTTGTATTGATTGAACGTGAGGCAATTTGTGATGGAGCTATGTGAATACAAAGAGTACATGGATACATACAAGAGACTCATTAGTTTTTTGTCAATTTGCTCGATAGTTAGATAATACAAAAACAGTTCCTTCTGACTACAAGGAACTGTTTTTATATGGATTAGTTTTTAGAAGCTGCTTGGAATTCAGGGTTTTTCCATGCTTCATCAATAATTGCTTGCAATTCTTTTGCAGATGCTTGCATTTTTTGTGTTTCAGCGTCGTTCAATGGGATGTTTACTGGACGAACGATACCGTGTGCACCAACGATAGCTGGTTGACCGATAAAGACGTTTTCAACACCGTATTGACCTTCTTGGAATACTGAAAGTGGAAGTACTGCATTTTCGTCATCAAGGATCGCACGAGTGATACGAGCAAGGGCAACTGCGATACCGTAGTATGTAGCACCTTTCTTGTTGATGATTGAGTAGGCAGCGTCACGAACTGAGATGAAAAGTTCAACAAGGTCAGCTTCGTTCAAGTCGCGGTTTGCTTGCAACCATTGTTCCAATTTAACACCAGCAACGTTAGCGTGAGACCAAACAGCGAATTCTGAGTCACCGTGTTCACCCATGATGTAGGCATGGACTGAACGAGCGTCAACACCGATTGTTTCAGCAAGGGCTTGACGGAAGCGAGCTGAGTCAAGAGAAGTACCAGAACCGATAACGCGTTCTTTAGGGAATCCAGAGAATTTCCAAGTTGAGTAAGTCAAAACGTCAACTGGGTTAGCCGCTACAAGGAAGATACCATCGAAACCAGAAGCAACAACTTGCTCAACGATTGATTTGTTGATGGCAAGGTTTTTACCTACAAGGTCAAGACGAGTTTCACCTGGTTTTTGAGGAGCACCAGCAGTGATAACTACAAGGTCAGCGTCAGCACAGTCTTCGTATTTTGCAGCGTAGATTTTTTTAGGTGAAGTGAAGGCAAGGGCATGGCTAAGGTCTTCTGCGTCACCAACTGCTTTTTCAAACAATTGAGGAATTTCAATGATTCCAAGCTCTTGTGCAATTCCTTGGGTAACAAGTGCGAAAGCATAAGATGAACCTACGGCACCGTCACCGACAAGGATCACTTTTTTGTGTTGTTTAGTAGAAGTCATTTTCTAAACATCTCCTTCAATTTTTTTAGGGAATTCCCCAGATATCTTCATTCTATCACTTTTAAAAAGCTTTGTCACGAATATGCCCTCTTGTTCTTGATGTAAACGTTTTAGTGATTTCCAAAGACTGAAATGATCTACAATTTATGGTATAATATATCTAGTTACTAATTGTGAAATGAGGCATTTATTAATGCAGGATAAAAACTTAGTGAATGTTAATCTGACAAAGGAGATGAAGACCAGCTTTATCGACTACGCCATGAGTGTTATCGTAGCGCGTGCTCTTCCTGATGTTCGAGATGGCTTAAAACCAGTTCACCGTCGTATTCTTTACGGAATGAATGAACTAGGTGTTACTCCAGACAAACCCCATAAAAAATCAGCCCGTATTACAGGGGATGTCATGGGTAAATACCACCCTCACGGAGACTCGTCTATTTATGAGGCTATGGTTCGTATGGCCCAGTGGTGGAGCTATCGTTACATGCTTGTCGACGGGCATGGAAACTTTGGTTCTATGGACGGAGATGGTGCCGCTGCGCAGCGTTACACCGAGGCACGTATGAGCAAGATTGCTCTTGAAATGCTTCGTGATATCAATAAAAACACCGTTGATTTCGTAGACAACTACGATGCTAACGAACGTGAACCCTTGGTTTTGCCAGCTCGTTTTCCAAATCTTTTGGTCAATGGAGCAACGGGTATCGCCGTTGGGATGGCAACTAATATCCCTCCTCACAACTTGGGTGAAACCATTGATGCAGTGAAGTTGGTTATGGATAATCCTGAAGTGACGACTAAGGACTTGATGGAAGTCTTGCCTGGTCCAGATTTTCCAACCGGTGCTCTTGTCATGGGGAAATCAGGTATCCATAAGGCTTATGAGACTGGTAAAGGTTCAATCGTTCTTCGTTCTCGTACAGAGATTGAAACCACTAAGACGGGTCGTGAGCGTATCGTTGTAACGGAATTCCCTTATATGGTTAACAAAACCAAGGTGCATGAGCATATTGTTCGCTTGGTTCAGGAAAAACGAATTGAGGGCATTACAGCCGTACGTGATGAGTCCAACCGTGAAGGCGTTCGCTTTGTAATCGAGGTTAAACGCGACGCGTCTGCCAACGTTATACTTAACAACCTCTTCAAGATGACCCAGATGCAAACCAACTTTGGTTTCAATATGCTGGCAATTCAAAATGGCGTACCAAAGATTTTGTCCCTTCGTCAAATTTTGGATGCTTATATCGAGCACCAAAAAGAAGTGGTTGTTCGCCGTACTCGTTTTGACAAGGAAAAAGCAGAAGCGCGTGCGCACATCTTAGAAGGTCTTTTAATTGCACTTGACCATATCGACGAAGTGATTCGTATCATTCGTGCCAGTGAAACGGATGCGGAAGCCCAAGCTGAATTGATGAGTAAGTTCAAGCTTTCTGAGCGTCAAAGTCAGGCTATCCTTGATATGCGTCTTCGTCGATTGACAGGTTTGGAACGTGATAAGATTCAGTCTGAATATGATGAATTGATCGCCTTAATTGCAGACTTGGCCGATATTCTTGCTAAACCAGAACGCGTAGCGCAAATCATAAAAGATGAATTAGATGAAGTAAAACGTAAATTTGGTGACAAACGTCGTACCGAGTTGATGGTCGGAGAAGTCTTAACTCTTGAAGATGAAGACTTAATTGAGGAGACGGATGTCTTGATTACCCTTTCGAACAAGGGCTACATCAAACGTCTGGACCAAGGTGAGTTCACTGCTCAAAAACGTGGTGGCCGTGGAGTCCAAGGTACGGGAGTTAAGGATGATGACTTTGTGCGGGAGTTGGTTTCAACCAGCACACATGATCATTTGCTCTTCTTTACCAATAAAGGACGAGTATATCGATTAAAAGGTTATGAAATCCCTGAATATGGTCGTACAGCCAAAGGATTACCAGTTGTCAATCTTTTGAAGTTGGACGAGGGTGAGAGCATTCAGACCATTATCAACGTTGAGTCTGAACGTAGTGATGATGCTTATCTTTTCTTCACAACCCGTCACGGTGTCGTGAAGAGAACCAGTGTCAAAGAATTTGCAAATATTCGTCAAAATGGACTGAAGGCCTTGAATCTCAAGGATGAGGACGAATTGATTAATGTTCTATTGACAGAAGAAGACACGGATATTATCATTGGTACCAAGTTTGGTTATGCTGTTCGTTTTAATCAGTCAGCCGTTCGTGGCATGAGCCGTATCGCGACAGGTGTCCGAGGAGTCAATCTTCGTGAAGGAGACACAGTAGTTGGTGCTAGCGTGATTACAAACCAAGACGAAGTTCTTATCATCACTGAAAAAGGTTATGGTAAACGTACTCTTGCTACTGAATATCCAACTAAAGGCCGTGGTGGTAAAGGGATGAAGACAGCCAATGTTGCTGAGAAGAATGGTCCTCTTGCAGGTCTCCTCACTGTTAAAGGTGATGAAGACCTGATGATTATCACGGATACGGGGGTCATGATTCGAACAAATGTTGCCAATATTTCACAAACAGGACGCTCAACTATAGGAGTTAAGGTGATGCGTCTAGACCAAGATGCCAAGATTGTGACCTTTACAACGGTTGCTGCAGCAGAAAAAGAAGAAGTTGGGACTGAAATTGAAACAGAAGGTGAAGCATAATGTCTCGTAAAAAAACGAAAAATAAGAAGAATAAGAGAAGAAATCTATTTATCAATATTCTAGCCGGTTTCTTGATTCTTCTTTCCCTAGCTTTAATTTTTAATTCTAAGATTCGTGACCTATTTTTGGTCTGGAATACTAATAAATACCAAGTCAATCAAGTGACCAAGGAAAATATTGATGAAAATCTAAAAACCGAAGGAAATTTTGATTTTGACTCTGTAAAGTCCATTTCATCTGAAGCTGTTCTTGCTTCACAATGGGATGCTCAGAAACTTCCCGTTATTGGAGGTATTGCTATTCCTGAAGTAGAAATCAACCTGCCTATTTTTAAAGGGTTGGATAATGTAAACTTGTTCTACGGAGCAGGGACCATGAAACCCGATCAAAAAATGGGAGAAGGCAACTATTCTCTAGCCAGTCACCATATCTTTACTGCTGAAAATGCGAGCCAGATGCTCTTCTCACCTTTGGTCAATGCCAAAGCGGGGATGAAAATCTATCTGACTGATAAAGATAAGGTATACACCTATGAGATTCGTGAGGTGAAGCACGTAACCCCCGATCGGGTAGATGAAATCGAGGATCGTGAAGGAGTTAAGGAGATTACGCTGGTAACTTGTGTGGACTATAATGCAACAGAGCGGATTATTGTTAAAGGTGATTTTAAAGAAGTTAAAGCTTATTCTGAAACATCTGATGATATCCTAAGCGCCTTTAATAAGCCATATAAACAACGTTATTAACCTCAAAAACCAGTGAATTGTATTTTTCACTGGTTTTTGTCAAATAGAAGCGTCAGTCAAAGGAGAATGATGCATGTTCGAATATTTTTTGTTTGGAATGAAAACGATGTGGGAAAGTCCTGTCTTTAGTTTTGCCTTTTACTTATTAGCCTCTATTCTTTTACTAATCTTTTGGCGACGTTTTATAATTGTCAGTCGTAGTGGTGGTGATTTTTTTGCCCCGTTTCACATTGCCAATGGGAGACTTTATATTCACAATGCTTTTGTATTTGTGAAGAGAATCATTCCGCTGAATAACATCAAAATGATTGAAGTCAAATATATTCGAAGTGTCAAATTGAATGGGTCAAGGTATCATTTGTGTATCGAAAGAAAAGATGGAAAAGCTGTCAGTTTTTTCTTCGGACAATCAAAACAGAATGATCTCCTTGTGAAGAATCTAAAGAATGAAACTAAAAACTACCATATTAGAATTGTAATAGATGGATAAGTGTTTAGCTTAAGAAAGGAATGATCATGGATAAGCTACAAGAAGTCAGAGAAAATGAACAGTTAAGGACCTTACTGATGACTGAATGTGATATTTATTTTTATGACAAGATAAGTGAAGTTCAGTTTTCAGGGAACAATGAGGAATACTCTCTTGCCTGTAAGGCATTTGCTCAAGACGGTAGTGGGGGAGAATATGTTTTTCTCGAAGATAACAGCATAGGCTTTATCGGAAGTGAGGGCCAAGTGGGGAGAGTAGCAGAAAGTCTGGATGACTTACTGACATTCCTACTTCACGCAGGTTGTATTTCGGATTTTAGCTGTCGGTATCTTTATCAGAACACAGACTTATTGAAAGTATTTTGTAGGGGCTATGTGTCTAAAATACGAGAAAGCTATCAGGCTAAGCAGGAAAATTGGGATCTGGTACGAGGAAATATGGCTCAAAAACTATCACTTGATTTCAATCCTAAAAAACTAGAAGAAGTAGCCATGACATTTTATCAAGCGGCGACAAGGAAGCCTGTCTTTTCCTGTAAGTATATAGACGGTGAAGAAGAATATACCTGTGATTCAGTCTTGTCGGACATTGTGGGCTTGTGGACGACAGAACTTGTAGGCATGAGTAGAGAAGAAATTGAAAACTATAAAATTTGATAATGTATGATGCTTGCAAGATGATCATTCAACTTTAATGGTATCTTTTCAATGTGAAAGGAAACTGGTCAGTAGGTTGAAAGATTTATCGTAAGAAACCGAAGAATGCTTGGCATAAGAGAGGATAGATAATGAGTCAGTTAAGAGAAAAGTCTTTCGTTACGCTCAAAGAAGACATAACAAGTAGTTCTCCATTTGACAAGGATCTTCCTATGATATTCTTGGGAGGAATTGCCAATATGGCTGGACACTGAATCTTCATAGGAAAATCGAGGAAGTCTTATTTTGGATATCATATTTCACATTTTAGAGAACTAAGTGAAGATGAGATATAGAACTTTCGCAGTAGGAAGAATAGATGAGGAGTTGAGAATGAATAATCAGATTGACTTGGCACTTCCGAACCTATACGCAGAATTCTTGAGTAAAATTGACAAAGCAGGAGAGTTGATAATAGAGAATACAGGCATCACCTTATACTCAAGACTAGATTTGCTAGAAAGAAACTCCACCTACCAAATAGAAGAGTGGGAACCAGCTTTTTTCCTGATTGGGCAAGATGGGGATGTCGCTTTTTTATAAAGAAAGATTCTGACGACACTATTTATATGAATGATTTGGGGGCATTAGGTTCACTGGAAATGAAACCCATATCTTTGAATATTTTCGAGTTTGTGAAACAAGCGAGTGAACATTATGATGATATCTTCTAATCATTGCAAGTGTTGTTATTTTATCGTACGCGTGTGTGGAAGACATTTTTATGAAAGCATTTGAACATTTTGATTAATGTTACTAAATTTTTAGTAAATGATAATGATTTGGAGAGTGAAAATGAATTTTGATGAGAGTTTACAGCAATACACTTATGAGCATGAGGGAGTGATCTTTGTTTGGGACGAAGAGCCTGATTGTGACTTTATAGATAAAGTTGAACTGTTATCAAAAAATTATCAGGAAAATCTCAATAGAATTATCAACTTCATGCTAGCTGATCTTAAGGAAATGTATGGAGCAGTCAGCGAGGAAGATGTGAAGAACAAGCTGGGGAAACCTATCATTGACTACAATCAAGGAACAGTTAGTTATTGTGAGCAAACCTTCGATGACTGGCACCTATTTGAGTTTGAATTTTGGGATGATCAATTTGAAACATTGAAATATTTTTCTGTTAATGGATAAAGGAGAGATTTATGGAATTCCCCCAATGCCTTGATTTTCTTTGTAGAAAACGTATAGCAAGAAAGGCTTTTCAAAATGCGTGCTTTATGTTATAATATTCACAAATAAAAGTTTTAGGAGTTTTTTATGGTCTCTTCAGAATTTATCTCAAAGATTGAATTTGCTTGTAAGAAGAAAGAAAGTCTTTATAGTCAAAGTAAATTCAAATATGCGATTCGTTCCATGTTTGCAGGAGCTTTCTTAACATTTAGCACAGGTGCAGGTGCAGTTGGCGCTGACTTGATTAATAAAATAGCACCAGGTAGCGGACGTTTCCTCTTCCCATTCGTTTTTGCTTGGGGATTGGCTTACATTGTTTTCTTAAATGCTGAGTTGGTAACTTCCAACATGATGTTTTTGACTGCGGGTAGTTTCTTGAAAAAAATCTCTTGGAAAAAAACAGCTGAGATTTTACTTTACTGTACCTTGTTCAACCTCATCGGAGCTTTGATAGCAGGTTGGGGCTTTGCCCACTCAGCAGCCTATGCAAATCTGACACATGATAGCTTCATTTCAGGGGTTGTAGAGATGAAGTTAGGCCGTTCAAATGAATTAGTCTTACTTGAAGGTATTTTAGCCAATATCTTTGTAAACATTGCCATTCTTTCATTTGTTTTGGTGAAAGACGGTGGGGCTAAACTTTGGCTTGTCTTATCAGCAATTTACATGTTTGTATTCTTAACAAACGAACACATTGCTGCGAACTTTGCTTCTTTTGCGATTGTTAAGTTCAGTGTTGCAGCTGATTCAATTGCTAACTTTGACATACCTAATATTCTTCGTCACTGGGGTGTGACCTTTATTGGGAACTTCATTGGGGGCGGTCTCTTGATGGGATTACCATATGCCTTCCTCAATAAAAACGAAGATACTTATGTAGATTAAAGAAAAGAGCACGAGTCAATCGTGCTTTTTTTGATGTTTAAGATTAGTCATAGTTGTTCCTTATATCAAAATATAGAAAAACGGTATTGGAAAAGGCTAGACCAAGATGATACAATATCCTTAATTAAGCTATTTGGAGGTCGTAAAATGACTCGTGAATTTAAATTTGAAACCCTACAATTACATGCTGGGCAAGTAGTTGATCCAGTGAGCAAATCTCGTGCAGTACCGATTTATCAAACAACATCCTTCGTTTTTGATGACACGCAAGAAGGTGCCGATTTGTTTGCCTTGAGAAAACCAGGGAACATTTATACTCGTATCACAAACCCTACAACAGCAGCCTTTGAGGAAAGAATTGCTGCTCTTGAAGGTGGTGTTGGAGCGCTAGCAACAGCATCAGGTATGGCCGCAGTGACTTATACGATTTTGGCTCTTGCCCATGCTGGTGACCACGTAGTAGCAGCATCAACTATTTACGGTGGGACCTTCAACCTCTTGAAGGAAACCCTTCCTCGTTATGGGATCACAACAACCTTTGTGGATGTGGATAATTTGGAAGAAGTGGAAGCAGCTATCAATGACAATACCAAGCTTGTCTTGATTGAAACCTTGGGGAATCCCTTGATTAACATTCCTGACTTGGAAAAATTGGCTGAGATTGCGCATAAACACCAGATTCCTCTCGTTTCGGACAACACTTTTGCCACACCATATTTGATTAACGTCTTCTCTCACGGTGTAGATATTTCCATTCACTCAGCAACTAAGTTTATCGGTGGGCATGGTACGACTATTGGTGGAGTGATTGTCGATAGTGGTCGTTTTGACTGGGAGGCTTCAGGGAAGTTCCCTCAATTTGTTGAGGAAGACCCAAGTTACCATAACTTGAGCTATACTCGGGATGTGGGTGCAGCAGCCTTTATTATCGCTGTTCGTGTTCAATTGCTCCGTGATACAGGTGCTGCCTTGTCACCATTTAATGCCTTTCTCTTGCTCCAAGGGCTTGAAACTCTCTCTCTTCGTGTGGAACGCCATGTGCAAAATGCAGAGAAAATTGTTGATTTCCTTGTCAACCATCCTAAGGTAGAGAAGGTAAATTATCCAAAACTAGCTGACAGTCCTTATCATGCCTTGGCTGAGAAATATTTGCCAAAAGGTGTTGGTTCAATCTTTACCTTCCATGTTAAAGGCGGAGAGGCAGAAGCTCGCAAGGTAATTGATAATTTGGAAATCTTCTCTGACCTTGCAAACGTGGCAGATGCCAAATCTCTTGTTGTCCATCCTGCGACAACCACTCACGGTCAGTTGTCAGAAAAAGACCTAGAAGCAGCAGGAGTCACACCAAACCAAATCCGCTTGTCTATCGGTCTTGAAAATGTAGAGGATTTGATTGAAGATTTGCGTTTGGCCTTGGAAAAAATTTAAAGTAACAGATATAAACAGTGGGTTTCGACTCGCTGTTTTTGATTTTCCCTCAGGCATGATATAATGGATAAAGAAGTCTAGAAAGAGGAAAGTTATGAACGAAATCAAATGTCCCAACTGTGGGGAAGTCTTTACAGTAAATGAAAGCCAGTATGCCGAACTCATATCTCAAGTGAGAACGACAGAGTTTGATAAGGAATTACACGATCGCATGAAGCAGGAGCTGGCCTTGGCTGAGCAGAAGGCTATGAATGAGCAACAGACTAAACTGGCTCAGAAGGACCAAGAAATTGCGCAATTGCAGAGTCAAATCCAAAACTTTGATACAGAGAAAGAGTTAGCTAAGAAAGAAGTTGAGCAGACAAGTCACCAGGCCTTATTAGCAAAGGACAAGGAAGTACAGGCCTTGGAAAACCAATTGGCTACCTTGCGTTTGGAGCATGAAAATCAACTGCAAAAGACTCTCTCTGATTTAGAAAGAGAGCGTGATCAGGTCAAAAATCAGCTCCTCCTGCAAGAAAAGGAAAATGAGCTGTCTTTGGCTTCTGTTAAGCAAAATTACGAAGCCCAGCTTAAGGCTGCCAGTGAACAGGTCGAATTCTACAAGAATTTCAAGGCTCAACAATCCACAAAAGCTATCGGTGAAAGTTTGGAACAATATGCAGAGAGTGAGTTTAACAAGGTTCGTAGTTTTGCCTTTCCAAATGCCTACTTTGAGAAGGATAACAAGGTCTCTGCGCGTGGATCTAAGGGAGACTTTATCTTCCGTGAATGTGATGAAAATGGAGTGGAAATTATTTCCATCATGTTTGAGATGAAAAATGAAGCAGATGGAACGGAGAAGAAGCACAAGAACGCGGATTTCTAT
Source organism: bacterium (assembly GCA_905221295.1). Lineage (GTDB taxonomy): Bacteria > Bacillota > Bacilli > Lactobacillales > Streptococcaceae > Streptococcus. Next base: position 92,024 of record CAJNCP010000002.1, read on the forward strand.
AAGGAATTGGATAAGGACCGTCGGGAGAAAAACTGCGAATATGCCGTTCTGGTGACGATGCTTGAGGCTGATAACGACTACTTTAACACAGGGATTGTTGACGTCAGCCACGAGTATGAAAAGATGTATGTGATTCGTCCCCAGTTCTTCATCCAGTTAATTGGGCTCTTGCGTAATGCGGCTCTTAATTCTTTGAAATACAAGCAAGAGTTGGCCTTGGTTCGGGAGCAAAATATCGATATTACACATTTTGAGGAAGATTTGGATGCTTTTAAACTAGCTTTTGCTAAAAACTACAACTCTGCTTCAACCAACTTTGGTAAAGCAATTGATGAAATCGACAAAGCCATCAAACGAATGGAAGAGGTCAAGAAGTTCCTAACCACATCCGAAAACCAACTCCGCCTCGCTAATAACAAGTTGGAAGATGTTTCGGTTAAAAAACTAACTCGAAAAAATCCAACCATGAAAGCGAAGTTTGAAGCGTTGAAGGGCGAGTGAGGAAGAAAATAATGTTTTACTCTTCGAAAAATAAGGTCCTTCAACTAGATCAAAAAAACATGGATTATGTGACCTTTGGTAAAGGAAAGAAGTCTCTCGTTATCATACCAGGGTTGGGGGATGGATTACAGACAGTTAAGGGCATGGCTCAAATGCTAGCTTTAACTTACCGAGAATTTGCCAAGGTTTATAAAGTTTATGTTTTTAGTCGCATCAATAAGTTGCCAGAAAATTATACAACACGAAATATGGCTTCTGATGTAGCGGAAGCTATGGATGTATTGAATTTAAAAAGTTCTGTCGTCATGGGGATTTCCCAAGGTGGTATGATTGCTCAATGGGTAGCTGTAGATTTTCCAGAAAAGGTTGAAAGTTTGATTTTGGCTGTTACTACTGCAAAACTAAGTGAGCTTGGTAGGGAGCGGATTAGACGCTGGCTGAGCCTGAGTCAAATAGGGACTTATAAAGAACTGATGGTTGATATTGCTAGTCATTCTTACACAACTAAATCCTTCGGAAAATTCAAATACCTTTATCGAATAATGGGAATTTTTGGCCGTATTAAAGATAAACAACGCATTGCTATTCAGGCTGTATCTTGTTTGAAACACGATAGCCTAACCATTTTGGAAAAAATAAACTGTTCTACGCTAATCATTGGAGCAGAAAAGGATGATGTTCTAGGAGTAGAAGCTTCACTTGAATTGCATCAGCATATCAAAGATAGCCAGCTCACTATTTTGCCAGAGTGCGGCCATGCACTTTATGAGCAGAATAAGGATTTCCAAAAGAGAGTTTTAGTATTTTTAGAAAGTTAATGAATGAACGGTATTATCAACTTAAAAAAAGAAGCGGGGATGACTTCGCATGATGCAGTTTTTAAACTGCGTAAGATTTTGGGAACCAAGAAGATTGGTCATGGTGGGACCTTGGATCCGGATGTAGTGGGAGTTCTGCCAATCGCGGTTGGCAAGGCAACCCGTATGGTCGAATTTATGCAGGACGAGGGCAAGGTCTATGAGGGGGAAATCACTCTCGGTTATTCCACGACGACCGAGGATGCAAGTGGAGAAGTGGTCACGGAGACCCCTGTTTTGTCGCCCTTTGATGAAACCATTGTCGATGAAGCGATTGCTAGTCTGACTGGGCCTATTACTCAGATTCCACCTATGTATTCGGCTGTCAAGGTTAATGGTCGCAAGCTCTATGAGTATGCGCGTGCAGGTCAGGAAGTGGAGCGTCCAGAACGTCAGGTGACTATTTATCAATTTGAGAGGACGAGTCCGATTTCTTATGAGGATCACCTCGCACGTTTTACATTTCGTGTAAAATGCAGTAAGGGGACTTATATCCGTACCTTGTCTGTTGACTTGGGAGAGAAGCTGGGTTATGCGGCCCATATGTCCCATCTGACTCGGACGAGTGCAGCAGGTTTACAGTTAGAAGATGCCTTGACTTTGAATGAAATTGCTGCAAAAGCGGAGGCTGGTCAGCTGGACTTTCTCCATCCTCTTGAAATTGGAACGGGGGATCTTGTCAAAGTTTTCCTAAGTCCAGAAGAGGCTACAGAAGTGCGCTTTGGTCGTTTTATCAAGCTAGACCAAACAGATCAAGAACTGGCTGCCTTTGAGGGAGATACATTGCTAGCTATTCTAGAAAAAAGGGACAATTTCTACAAACCAAGGAAGGTTTTTAGCTAGTTTAACTAGAGTGTGGGGATGGATTTGTTTCACCTAGACTATCCAAATCAGACTATAAATTTTGCAAAAAATATGATAGAATAGACGACGGATAAAAAAACGGAGGATAGCATGCAAAATAGACCAATCATTATCGGAGTGACAGGTGGTTCTGGTGGTGGTAAGACCAGTGTTTCAAGAGCCATTTTATCGCATTTTCCTGATGAAAAGATTTCCATGATTGAGCATGATTCATACTACAAGGATCAGTCTCACTTGACCTTTGAAGAGCGTGTCAAAACCAACTACGACCATCCATTTGCCTTTGATACAGACTTGATGATCGAGCAGATTAAGGAATTGTTGGCAGGGCGCCCAGTGGATATCCCGACTTATGACTATACAGCGCATACACGGAGTAGCAAGACCTATCGTCAGGAGCCTCAGGATGTCTTTATCGTTGAGGGGATTTTGGTCTTGGAGGACAAGCGTCTGCGCGATTTGATGGATATCAAGATTTTTGTGGATACAGATGATGATGTGCGCATTATTCGTCGTATCAAGCGTGATATGGAAGAGCGTGGCCGTAGTTTAGATAGCGTTATTGACCAGTACTTGGGTGTGGTCAAACCTATGTACCACCAGTTTATTGAGCCAACCAAGCGTTATGCTGATATCGTTATTCCTGAAGGGGTCAGCAATACAGTTGCTATTGACCTTTTGACGACCAAGATTGCAAAGATTTTGGAAGAAGCGCGAAACAGTAAATAATCAGATGAGGAGGCCATGCCTCCTTTTTCTATTTTTCCTTTAGTTTCGGTATGCAAAATGAGATTTTTAATCATATTTTTGGTATAATAATACCCATGGAAAAGCAAGAAAATGAATAGTAGGTGGAGATGGAAAAGTATTTATCGGTAACAACTTTGACCAAGTATCTGAAAATGAAATTCGATAAAGACCCTTACTTGGAACGGGTCTATTTAACTGGTCAAGTTTCCAACTTTCGTAAACGACCTACTCACCAATACTTCTCCTTAAAAGATGATCATGCAGTCATTCAAGCGACCATCTGGTCAGGGATATATCAGAAATTAGGCTTCGACCTCGAAGAAGGGATGAAAATCAATGTAATTGGGCGAGTTCAGGTTTATGAACCGAGCGGTAGCTATTCTATCATCATTGAAAAAGCTGAGCCTGATGGGGTTGGGGCGCTTGCGATTCAGTTTGAACAACTCAAGAAAAAATTGACAGAAGAAGGTTTATTTCAAGAACGCTTCAAGCAACCTCTTCCCCAATTTTCTAAGAGAATCGGTGTGGTAACCAGTCGCAGTGGAGCCGTTATTCGAGATATTATCACGACCGTCAGCAGGCGTTTTCCTGGTGTTGATATCCTTCTCTATCCGACAAAGGTGCAAGGTGATGGATCTGCTGAGGAAATTGCTCGAAATATTGCGCGTGCCAATCAACGTGAGGACCTAGATGTTCTCATCATTGGTCGTGGTGGTGGTTCCATTGAGGAACTCTGGGCTTTTAACGAAGAGATTGTGGTACGGGCTATTTTTGAATCCCGTTTGCCCGTCATCTCTAGTGTTGGGCATGAGACAGATGTGACCTTGGCGGATTTTGTGGCAGATAGACGGGCTGCGACGCCAACAGCTGCTGCTGAACTGGCAACGCCTGTAACCAAGTTGGATGTATTAGCTCATTTGCAAAATCAAGAAAAGCGGATGGCGACAGCAGTTCAGAATGTCCTGTCAAGAAAAAAAGAAGCTCTGAAAAAATGCAGTCAGTCAGTCATCTTTAGACAGCCAGAGCGTTTGTATGATGGTTATTTACAACGGTTAGATCAACTGCAACTGCGATTAAAACAAAGTTTGCGAACACGGATTTCTGATAGCAAACAGATAGTTCAAGCAAAGACGCACCAACTGGTACAATTATCACCCGTTACCAAAATCCAACGCTATCAGGATCGGCTTGCTCAGTTGGACAAGCTCCTCCGCAGCCAAATGGCGCTGGTTTATGATGCCAAAGTTGCTGAAGTCAAGAGACTTTCAGAAGCTCTACTGATGTTGGATACCAGTCGAATCGTGGCGCGTGGTTATGCTATTGTCAAAAAGGAAGAGTCCGTAGTAGACTCGGTTGAGGGTTTGAAGAAAAAAGACCAAGTGACGCTTTTGATGCGAGATGGTCAAGTAGAATTAGAGGTTAAAAATGTCAAAACAAAAGAAATTTGAGGAAAATCTAGCAGAACTGGAGACCATTGTCCAAAGTTTGGAAAATGGTGAGATTGCTCTAGAAGATGCGATTGCGGCCTTTCAAAAGGGTATGGTCTTGTCAAAAGAACTCCAAGCGACCTTGGACAAAGCTGAAAAGACCTTGGTCAAGGTCATGCAAGAAGACGGAACAGAAAGTGATTTTGAATGAAGAAACAAGAAAAATTAACTCTTGTGGAGTCGGCTTTGGAAGATTTTTATGGAGACCAGCAGTTTGCTTCTAGTTTACAAGAGTCCGTTCTCTATTCCATTCATGCTGGTGGCAAGCGTATTCGCCCTTTTCTCTTGTTAGAAGTTTTGGAAGCCTTGCAAGTCGCAATCCAACCAGCTCACGCGCAGGTGGCTGCGGCCTTGGAAATGATTCATACAGGAAGTTTGATTCACGATGATCTTCCTGCCATGGATGATGATGATTACCGTCGGGGACGTTTGACCAACCATAAGAAATTCGGTGAAGCTATGGCGATTTTGGCAGGAGATGCCTTGTTTCTAGATCCCTATGCCTTGATAGCGCAGGCAGATTTGCCAAGTCAGATCAAGGTGGACTTGATTGCCAACTTATCCCTTGCTTCAGGGAGTCTGGGCATGGTTGCAGGGCAGGTTTTAGATATGGAAGGCGAACACCAACATTTGTCTTTGGAAGAACTTCAGACCATTCATGCTAATAAGACTGGGAAATTACTAGCTTATCCTTTCCAAGCAGCTGCTATCATAGCTGAATTAGCTCCTGAAATCCAAGCAAAATTAAAAACTGTGGGTGAATTGATTGGGCTGGCTTTTCAAGTAAGAGATGACGTGCTGGATGTGACAGCTAGTTTTGAGGAAATCGGCAAAACACCACAAAAGGATTTACAAGCTGAAAAATCAACCTATCCTGCCTTGCTGGGCTTGGAAGAGGCGACTGCCTTTTGTAACCAAACTCTTGATCAAGCTAATGAAAAATTAGAAGAAATTGCCCAGCAGATTCCCTTTGAAACAGAATCGATTGTGAAAGTAGTAGAAAGTTTGAGAATCAATGGCTAAGGAAAGAGTGGATGTACTAGCTTATAAACAGGGTTTGTTTGAAACGCGTGAACAAGCCAAGCGCGGTGTCATGGCTGGACTAGTCGTAGCAGTCCTGAATGGAGAGCGTTATGACAAACCAGGAGAGAAAATTCCAGATGATACTGAGCTAAAACTCAAGGGTGAAAAACTCAAGTATGTCAGTCGAGGTGGTCTAAAACTAGAGAAGGCCTTGGAGGTCTTTGATTTGTCAGTGGAGGGAGCGACAACGATTGATATTGGGGCTTCCACTGGAGGATTTACTGACGTCATGTTGCAAAATGGTGCTGAGTTGGTCTTTGCAGTCGATGTTGGTACCAATCAGTTGGCTTGGAAATTACGCCAAGACCCTCGGGTTGTCAGCATGGAGCAGTTTAATTTTCGTTATGCTGAAAAGACTGATTTTGAGCAGGAACCGAGCTTTGCCAGTATTGATGTGAGTTTCATTTCCCTTAGTCTGATCTTACCAGCCTTGCACCGTGTCTTGGCAGATCAAGGGCAGGTTGTAGCTCTGGTTAAGCCCCAGTTTGAAGCAGGTCGTGAGCAGATTGGAAAGAATGGAATCATTCGCGATGCCAAGGTTCATCAACATGTCCTTGAATCTGTCACTGCTATGGCAGTTGATCAAGGTTTTTCAGTGCTTGGATTAGACTATTCACCAATCCAAGGCGGACATGGAAACATCGAATTTTTAGCGTATTTGAAAAAGGAAGATGGAGCAAGTAACCAAGTTGCCCCTGAAATAGAAAAAGTTGTAGAGAGAGCACATAGAGAATTTAAAGATGAATAAAAAAGAAAGACTTGAAAAAATTAGAAGATTTGTAACAGATTACCAAATCGGAACACAGGAAGAAATCGTTGAGCACTTAAAGGAAGCAGGTATCTCTGCCACTCAAGCTACTGTGTCAAGAGACATCAAAGAGCTTGGTATTGTTAAAATTCCTTTGAAAAACAACACTTATATCTATGAATTGCCAAAATCAATTGTGAAGAGTTTGCAGTTGGCTGAGAATAACATCGAAGGTTCTCAAGTAATGGGTAACATGCTTAACCTCGATGTAATTCCTGGAAATACAGTATTTGTGAAAGGTCAATTGGTTGCAGCATTTTCTGATAAGATTTTTAGCTGCATTGCGGATGATAATTCAATCTTGATTGTGGCAAAAACAGAGGAAGCAGCTAAGGAAATGTTTGAACAAGTAAAAAATTGGTAGGTTTATATGTTACTTGAAATTTCGATTAAAAATTTTGCCATTATAGAGGCGATTTCGCTCAATTTTGAAAAAGGAATGACAGTCTTAACTGGTGAAACAGGTGCTGGTAAATCAATTATTATCGATGCCATGAACATGATGCTGGGAGCAAGAGCTGCCACGGATGTTATTCGCCATGGTGCCACAAAGGCAGAGATTGAGGGACTGTTTTCGATTGAAAATAGCCGAGTCTTACAAGAACTCTTTGACGAGCAAGGTTTAGAATTGGGTGATGAAATCATCATCCGTCGTGAAATTTTACAGAACGGTAGCATCAGTCGGGTCAATGGGCAGATGGTCAATCTTTCTGTCTTGCGCGCAATCGGCCAACATCTTGTCGATATTCATGGTCAACATGACCAAGAAGAGTTAATGCGTCCGCAACTTCATATCCAGATGCTGGATGAATTTGGTGATGCAGCATTTTTGGAGCTTAAACAAGCCTATCAGACAAGCTTTGACACCTACCGCAAAATGCGTAAGCAGGTTCTGGAAGTCAAGAAAAACCAGCAGGAACACAAGTCTCGCATTGAGATGTTGGAATTTCAAATGGCAGAGATTGAAGCAGCAAACTTGCAGGCTGGTGAAGACTTGGCTCTCAACCAAGAACGAGATAAACTCCTCAATCACAAGAATATAGCAGATACGCTAACCAATGCCTACAGTATGTTGGATAATGAGGAATTCTCCAGTCTGGCCAATGTGCGTTCGGCCATGAATGACATGGAAAGTGTTGAAGAATACGATCCAGAATATCGTGAAATTTCAAGTTCTCTATCAGAAACTTACTATGTTTTAGAAGATATTACAAAGCGTTTGGAAGATATTATTGAGGACTTGGATTTTGATGGTAATCGCCTCATGCAGGTTGAGAATCGCCTAGATCTACTGAATACTATTACCCGCAAGTACGGTGGGACTGTGGACGATGTCCTGCTTTATTTTGCCAAGATTACGGATGAGTACAATCTCTTGACGGGAAATAACCTTTCTTCCGAAGACATGGAAGCAGAGCTCAAGAAATTGGAAGTTAATCTTGTTGATTTGGCAGGTCAGCTTGCATCTGCTCGTTATGATTTGGCCCAGCAGCTCGAAGCTGAGATTAAGCAAGAACTGCAAGACCTCTATATGGAGAAGGCACAGTTCCAGGTTCGCTTTAGTAAGAGCAAATTCAGCCGTGAAGGAAATGAAGCAGTTGAGTTTTACATTTCTACTAACCCAGGTGAGGACTTCAAACCCTTGGTCAAGGTGGCGTCTGGAGGAGAATTGTCTCGTCTTATGTTGGCTATCAAGTCAGCCTTTTCTCGCAAAGAAGGCAAGACTAGTATTGTCTTTGATGAGGTGGATACGGGAGTTTCAGGTCGTGTGGCCCAAGCCATTGCTCAGAAGATTCATAAGATTGGTCAGCATGGTCAGGTTTTAGCTATTTCTCATCTTCCACAAGTGATTGCGATTGCGGATTATCAATTCTTCATTGAAAAGATTAGCGATGAGCACTCAACGGTGTCGACGGTTCGCCTCTTGACTTTAGAAGAGCGAGTAGAGGAAGTAGCTAAGATGTTGGCTGGGGAGAATGTAACAGAGGCGGCCCTTACTCAAGCCAGAGAATTATTGCAAACGAGGGAGAAATAAATGACAGACTATTATGTAATTGGAGACGTTCACGGAAAAGCAGGGATGCTAGAAGACCTGCTCAAAACCTGGGATGGTCAAACTCAGTTGCTCTTTCTAGGGGATTTGATTGACCGTGGTGAAGACAGTCGCCGTGTTCTAGAAATGGTCAAGGACTTGGTGGACAATCAAGGGGCTATCTGTCTATCAGGAAACCACGAGTATATGTTTTTGACTTGGTTGGACAATCCTGAAGAAAGCTATGACCACTATCGTCGCAATGGTGGAGATACAACCATTAACTCTATACTAGGTCGTCCCTTGGATGCACCTGTGGATGCAGTTGAAGACGCTAAACGCGTCGAGACGGAAGCAGCAGATTTAGTCGAATTTATTCGTCAAATGCCTTTTGTCGTGGAGACAGACCATTATATTTTTGTTCATGCAGGAATTGATTTGACTTTGGATGATTGGCATGAAACCACAGATTACAAGAAAGTCTGGCTCAGAAAGCCATTCCACGAAGCCGAAAATCATACTGGAAAAACCATTGTCTTTGGACATACACCAGTCTATGGTTTACTAGATCAAAAGCCAGGTACTGCTGACCTATGGGTGACAGAAGATGGAAAGATTGGGATGGACGGAGGAGCAGTTTACGGCGGTGTCCTTCATGGTATCGTCTTTACTGACCAAGGCATGACCGAGCACTATTTCATTGAAAATGACGGCTTTATTACCGAAGATTAGTACTCCTAGCAGGGTATGGTCTTGTCAAAATGTTAAAAACAATTTATAATTAATAGATACCCTGAAAGGAAGAGCATCATGAACTTAGAAGAATTAAAGAAACGACAGGAGAAGATTCGTAACTTCTCTATTATCGCCCATATTGACCATGGGAAATCAACCCTAGCGGACCGCATTTTAGAAAAGACAGAGACAGTTTCAAGCCGTGAAATGCAAGCCCAGCTTCTGGATAGTATGGACCTAGAACGAGAGCGGGGAATTACCATCAAACTCAATGCTATTGAGCTGAATTATACTGCAAAAGATGGGGAAACTTATATTTTCCACTTGATTGACACGCCAGGACACGTGGACTTTACCTATGAAGTGTCGCGTTCGTTAGCTGCCTGTGAAGGAGCGATTTTGGTGGTCGATGCCGCCCAAGGGATTGAGGCTCAAACCCTTGCTAATGTTTATTTAGCCTTGGACAATGATTTGGAAATTCTGCCAGTCATTAACAAGATTGACCTACCAGCAGCTGATCCAGAGCGCGTGCGTATAGAGATTGAAGATGTGATTGGACTGGATGCCAGTGAAGCAGTCTTAGCCTCTGCCAAAGCTGGTATCGGTATCGAAGAAATCCTCGAACAAATCGTAGAAAAAGTGCCAGCCCCAACTGGTGATGTGAAAGCTCCGCTCAAGGCCTTGATTTTCGACTCTGTTTATGATTCCTACCGCGGTGTTATTCTGCAGGTTCGTGTGATGGATGGGGTGGTGAAACCTGGTGATAAAATTCAGCTCATGAGTAATGGCAAGACCTTTGATGTGACCGAGGTTGGAATTTTCACACCGAAAGCAGTTGGTCGTGATTTCCTAGCGACAGGTGATGTTGGTTATATCGCAGCTTCTATCAAGACTGTTCAAGATACTCGTGTCGGAGATACAGTGACCCTAGCAAGCAATCCTGCTTCCGAGCCACTAGACGGCTACAAGCAAATGAACCCTATGGTCTTTGCCGGTCTTTATCCAATCGAGTCAAACAAGTACAATGACCTTCGCGAAGCCCTTGAAAAATTGCAACTGAATGATGCTAGCTTGCAGTTTGAGCCAGAAACATCTCAGGCGCTTGGATTCGGTTTCCGTTGTGGATTCCTTGGACTTCTCCATATGGATGTTATCCAAGAGCGTTTAGAACGTGAGTTCAATATTGACCTCATCATGACAGCTCCGTCTGTTATTTACAAGGTTAACCAAACTGACGGTGAATCTATGGATGTGTCTAACCCCTCTGAATTCCCAGATCCAACCAAGATTGCGACTATTGAAGAACCGTATGTCAAGGCGCAAATCATGGTACCGCAGGAGTTTGTCGGAGCAGTTATGGAACTAGCTCAGCGCAAGCGTGGGGACTTTGTAACCATGGACTATATTGATGATAATCGTGTCAATGTCATCTATCAAATTCCACTTGCTGAAATTGTCTTTGACTTTTTTGATAAGCTCAAGTCTTCGACACGTGGTTATGCAAGCTTTGACTACGAATTGTCAGAGTACCGCCCATCTAAACTGGTCAAAATGGATATCCTTCTCAATGGAGACAAGGTGGACGCCCTTAGCTTTATCGTTCACAAGGATTTTGCCTACGAACGTGGGAAACTCATCGTTGATAAGCTCAAGAAAATCATCCCTCGTCAACAGTTTGAGGTACCAATTCAAGCAGCTATTGGGCACAAAATCGTGGCTCGTACTGATATCAAGGCCCTTCGTAAGAACGTACTTGCCAAGTGTTACGGTGGTGACGTTTCTCGTAAACGCAAACTCCTTGAAAAACAAAAAGCTGGTAAGAAACGGATGAAAGCTATCGGATCAGTAGAAGTCCCACAAGAAGCCTTCCTTAGCGTCTTAAGCATGGATGAAGAATAGAAATATAAAACAAAACTCTTGAGAAATCTTCAAGAGTTTTGTTGTGTTTTTGACGAACCAAGCTATCACATACGAAAGTTGAATAAATGAAAAAATCAGATTATCAGCTCTTCTTTTTATGATTTTTACGAATAGATAGATGAGTAGAAAAGAAGAAATGGAGTTGCTTATGAAGATCACAAACTATGAGATTTACAAATTGAGAAAAGCAGGGCTTACCAATCAACAGATTTTAACTGTCCTTGAATATGACGAGACTGTAGATCAGGAGCTCTTGCTAGGTGACATTGCAGAAATCTCTGGGTGCCGTAATCCTGCTGTCTTTATGGAACGCTATTTCCGGATAGATGATACGCAGTTGGAGAAGGAGTTTCAGAAATTTCCATCTTTCTCCATTTTAGATGACTGTTATCCTTGGGATTTGAGTGAGATTTATGATGCTCCAGCACTCTTGTTTTATAAAGGGAATCTGGACCTTTTGAAATTTCCAAAGGTTGCTGTTGTAGGGAGCCGTTCATGTTCTAGCCAGGGTGCAAAGTCGGTTCAAAGAGTCATTCAAGGTTTGGAAAACGAGTTAATCGTGGTCAGTGGTTTGGCTAAAGGGATTGATACGGCTGCCCACATGGCTGCACTCCAAAATGGTGGAAAAACCATTGCTGTGATTGGAACAGGATTGGATGTGTTTTATCCTAAAGCCAATAAACGTTTGCAGGAGTACATTGGCAATGACCATCTGGTTCTCAGTGAATATGGACCTGGCGAGCAACCTCTGAAATTTCATTTTCCAGCTCGAAATCGTATCATAGCAGGACTGTGTCGTGGGGTTATTGTAGCAGAGGCAAGAATGCGTTCAGGCAGTCTCATCACCTGTGAGCGTGCTGTGGAGGAAGGGCGCGATGTCTTTGCCATTCCAGGGAACATTTTAGATGGCCATTCAGATGGCTGTCACCACCTAATCCAAGAGGGAGCAAAACTGGTCACAAGTGGTCAAGATGTGCTGGCTGAGTTTGAATTTTAAGGAAAAATTGTTCACTCAGATAAACTTTTCTTCTATACTATAGGAGTTAAGTCTTGACAGGTCTTTAAAAATGGTTTACACTTTATAAAGTTTATTACTTTGAAAAGGTGTGATAGTGTGGCTACGGCAACAAAGAAGAAAAAATCAACAGTTAAAAAAAATCTAGTCATCGTGGAATCGCCTGCTAAGGCGAAAACGATTGAGAAATATCTGGGCAGAAACTACAAGGTTCTAGCCAGTGTCGGGCATATCCGTGATTTGAAAAAATCCAGTATGTCGGTCGACATTGAAAATAACTATGAACCGCAGTATATCAATATCCGAGGAAAAGGTCCTCTCATCAATGACTTGAAAAAAGAAGCCAAAAAGGCCAATAAAGTCTTTCTGGCGAGTGACCCGGACCGTGAAGGAGAAGCAATTTCCTGGCATTTGGCTCACATTCTCAACTTGGATGAGAATGATGCCAACCGTGTGGTCTTTAATGAAATCACTAAGGACGCGGTAAAAAATGCCTTTAAAGAACCTCGCAAGATTGATATGGACTTGGTCGACGCCCAACAAGCTCGTCGAGTTTTAGACCGCTTGGTAGGGTATTCGATTTCGCCAATTTTGTGGAAAAAGGTCAAGAAGGGCTTATCAGCAGGACGCGTTCAGTCTGTTGCCCTTAAGCTCATTATTGATCGTGAAAATGAAATCAATGCCTTTCAACCTGAAGAATACTGGACAATTGATGGTGTCTTTAAGAAGGGAACCAAGCAATTTCAGGCTTCTTTCTATGGTATGAATGGCAAAAAGATGAAATTGACTACCAACGAAGAAGTCAAAGAAGTCTTGTCCCATTTGACTAGCAAAGATTTCATAGTGGACCAGGTAGATAAGAAAGAACGCAAACGCAATGCGCCCCTACCTTATACGACTTCAACCATGCAAATGGATGCGGCTAACAAAATCAATTTCCGTACTCGAAAGACCATGATGGTGGCTCAACAGCTCTATGAAGGGATCAATATCGGATCAGGTGTGCAAGGTTTGATTACCTATATGCGTACAGACTCGACTCGTATTAGTCCAGTAGCTCAGAACGAAGCGGCAAGCTACATTAACGACCGTTTTGGTAGCAAGTATTCCAAGCATGGTAGCAGGGTCAAGAATGCCTCAGGTGCTCAAGATGCCCACGAAGCCATTCGTCCATCTAGTGTCTTTAATACACCAGAAAGCATCGCTAAGTACTTGGACAAAGACCAGCTCAAACTTTATACCCTTATCTGGAACCGTTTTGTGGCTAGCCAGATGACAGGCGCTATCTTTGATACCATGGCTGTTAAGCTCTCTCAAAATGGGGTTCAATTTGCAGCGAATGGTAGCCAAGTTAAGTTTGATGGTTATCTTGCTATCTATAATGACTCTGACAAAAACAAGATGTTGCCTGATATGGCTGTTGGAGATGTAGTCAAGCAGGTAAATAGCAAGCCAGAACAACATTTCACCCAACCGCCAGCTCGCTATTCAGAAGCGACACTTATCAAGACCTTGGAAGAAAATGGAGTTGGACGCCCGTCAACCTATGCTCCGACCATTGAAACCATCCAAAAACGTTACTATGTTCGTTTGGTAGCCAAACGCTTTGAACCGACAGAGTTGGGAGAAATTGTCAATAAACTCATTGTTGAATATTTCCCAGATATCGTAAACGTGACCTTCACAGCTGAGATGGAAGGAAAACTGGATGATGTCGAAGTTGGTAAAGAGCAGTGGCAACGTGTTATTGATGAGTTTTACAAACCATTCTCCAAAGAAGTAGCCAAGGCTGAATCTGAAATGGAAAAAATCCAGATCAAGGATGAGCCAGCTGGATTTGACTGTGAGGTTTGTGGCAGTCCGATGGTGATTAAGCTCGGTCGTTTTGGTAAATTCTATGCTTGTAGTAATTTCCCAGACTGCCGTCACACACAAGCAATTGTCAAAGAGATTGGTGTCGAGTGTCCAAGCTGTCATCAAGGACAAATCATCGAACGCAAAACCAAGCGCAATCGTATCTTCTATGGTTGCAACCGCTATCCAGATTGTGAATTTACTTCTTGGGACAAACTAATTGGCCGTGACTGTCCAAAATGCGGACACTTCCTTGTGGAGAAAAAAGTCCGTGGTGGTGGCAAGCAGGTTGTATGTAGTAATGGCGACTACGAAGAAGAAAAAATTAAGTAACACGAAGAGTCCTGAAAATAAATTTCAGGCTCTTTTTACTTGAAGCTTGACAAATTTCCTCACTTTATGGGAAACTAGTAGAAGATTATTTCAATTAGGAGAAGACATGCGTATTATTTACCTAGGTATTGGTTTTATTTCTTTAGCCTTGGCTCTTGTTGGGGTTGTCTTGCCACTTTTGCCAACAACCCCATTTCTTTTGCTGTCCATTGCTTGCTTTTCCAAGTCTTCAAAGAGATTTGAAGACTGGCTTTATCATACAAAGCTTTATCAGACTTATGTAGCGGACTTTCGGGAAACCAAGTCAATAGCGCGAGAACGAAAGAAAAAAATCATCGTATCTATCTATATCTTGATGGGGATTTCTATTTATTTTGCCCCTCTTTTGCCAGTCAAAATCGGTCTGGGAGCCTTGACTGTCTTTATCACCTATTATCTCTTTAAAGTTATTCCTGACAAAGAATAGATAAAAATAGTAGTTATTTGCCTTGATAAAAATAAAAGCATATTTAAAATAATATGATATAATAAATTCAAAGAAAACATCAAGGAGAATCAAATGATTTACGAATTTTGTGCTGAAAATGTGACCTTGCTTGAAAAAGCGATGCAGGCTGGAGCTCGTCGAATCGAACTTTGTGACAATCTAGCAGTAGGAGGAACAACACCTAGCTATGGAGTGACCAAGGCAGCGGTTGAACTGGCAGCTAACTACGACACCACCATCATGACCATGATTCGTCCCCGTGGTGGCGACTTTGTCTATACTGATCTTGAAATAGCAATTATGCTAGAAGACATTCGTTTGACTGCTCAGGCTGGAAGTCAAGGGGTTGTATTTGGGACATTAACTGCTGATAAAAAGTTAGATAAGCCTAATCTTGAGAAGCTGATTGCCGCATCTAAAGGAATGGAAATTGTCTTTCACATGGCCTTTGATGAATTGAGTGATGAAGACCAGTTGGAAACCATTGACTGGCTCAGCCAAGCCGGTGTCACTCGTATCTTAACTCGTGCTGGTGTGTCTGGAGACTCGCTAGAGAAACGTTTCGCTCATTATCACAGAATTTTGGAATATGCTAAAGGTAAAATTGAAATCTTACCAGGTGGAGGGATTGACCTTGACAACCGTCAAACCTTTATCGACCAGCTGGGTGTGACACAATTGCATGGAACCAAGGTTGTCTTTTAAAAAATAGAAAGGAACTGCTAGCTTTGGGTGGCAGTTTTCACTTATGTTTGAAATTTTTAAATCCTATCAGTTTAATCAAGAAAAAGCTCGTGTCTATGGTTTTGTAGAAAATGAGGAAGTCTGGACTTACAGTTGCCAGATTTTGCAGGGTGACTTTTTCATGACAGTCTCTATTACTACTGATAATGTGAGCTTTCAGGCCTTTGACAAGGAAACGGGTGATCTCTATCCTCAAGTACATATGGAAAGTATGCGGGGAAGTTTTGTCGGAAGTGTCCGTGAGGCTTGTTTGGAGATTCTCTACCAGATTCGGAAGGCTTGTTTTGATGTGCAGGATTTTATCTGTCCTCAGACTAAGCGTATCATGGCTCAAGTTCAGGAAAAGTATGGTAATCAGTTGGAGTATCTGTGGGAAAAATCACCTGATACAGCTGTATTGCGCCATGAAGGCAATCAAAAGTGGTATGCTGTTTTGATGAGAATTCCATGGGATAAGCTAGATAAGGGGAGAGAAGGGCTAGTCGAAGCGGTCAATCTCAAACACGACCAAGTAGCTGACTTGCTTTCACAAAAGGGGCTTTACCCAGCCTTCCATATGAACAAACGCTACTGGCTTAGTCTGGCACTTGATGATAGTTTGCAAGATGAAGAAGTGATAGAACTCATCGAAAGAAGTTGGAACTTAACCGTGAAAAAATAAAGAAGTTCGCTTGAATTTTCAAATACTTTCAATTAGCAAAATATTCTTTACTGAAGAAATTTTCAGAAAATAATGGATTTTTTCTTGACAAGTGTTTTTAGCTATGCTAAAATACTTAACAAGACATCAAACGAAGGAGAAAGTCAAACATGAAAGCAGCTAAGTTTAATCAATTTGCTTTGTTGTTGAGGTACTCGGGCTAGTGCAAAAGCATTAGTCCTGTTTGGCTTACCAAGCGGGAGTAAATCAACATCTCGCTTGGGCTTCTGAGCGAGATGTTTTTTTAAAACCACATTTGGAAAAGGGGAAATCTTATGCGTAAAGTTGAATTTTTTGATACAAGCCTTCGTGATGGGGAACAAACACCTGGTGTTAACTTCTCAATAAAGGAAAAAGTTTCCATTGCAAGACAACTGGAGAAATGGGGAATTTCTGTAATTGAAGCTGGTTTTCCGGCTGCTAGTCCAGATTCATTTATAGCTGTTCAAGAAATTGCTAAAGCCATGAAAAAAACAGCAGTGACAGGATTAGCTCGTTCTGTAAAATCTGATATTGATGCTTGTTATGAGGCTCTTAAGGATGCCAAGTATCCACAAATTCATGTCTTTATCGCTACCAGTCCGATTCACCGCAAGTATAAGCTCAATAAGAGCAAGGAAGAGATTTTAGAAGCTATTAAGGAGCATGTTTCTTACGCACGTTCTAAGTTTGAAATCGTCGAATTCTCTCCTGAAGATGCGACTAGAACAGAGTTGGATTTCCTATTACAAGTCGTTCAAACAGCGGTCGATGCAGGTGCATCTTATATCAATATCCCTGACACAGTTGGCTTTACGACTCCAGAAGAGTTTGCACGTATCTTTGATCACTTGACTGAAAATATTAAATCAGATCATAAAGTTGTCTTTGGTGTACACTGTCACGATGATCTCGGTATGGCAACTGCAAATACTTTGACAGCAATTAAACACGGTGCTGGACGCGTCCAGGGAACTATTAATGGTATCGGTGAACGCGCAGGTAATGTTGCTCTTGAAGAAGTAGCTGTTGCTTTGAAGATTCGTGAGGATTTCTTCCAAGCAACTAGTGATATTGTTTTGGATGAAACAATGAATACGTCTGAAATGGTTTCTCGCTTCTCGGGTATTCCAGTTCCTAAAAACAAGGCTGTCGTTGGTGGTAATGCCTTTTCTCACGAGTCTGGTATTCACCAAGATGGAGTTCTTAAGAATCCTCTCACTTATGAGATCATCACACCTGAATTGGTCGGTGTTAAGAGTAATAGTCTTCCGCTTGGAAAATTGTCTGGTCGCCATGCCTTTGTTGAAAAACTAAGAGATTTGGCCCTAGACTTTACTGAAGAAGATATCAAACCACTCTTTGCTAAGTTCAAGGCACTAGCGGACAAAAAGCAAGAAATCACAGATGCAGATATTCGAGCTCTGGTAGCTGGAATCATGGTTGAAAACCCAGAAGGCTTCCACTTTGATGATTTACAACTGCAAACCCATGCGGATAAAGACATTGAAGCGCTTGTCAGTCTGGCTAATATGAATGGTGAGAAGGTTGAGTTTAATGCGACAGGACAGGGTTCTGTTGAGGCTATCTTCAACGCTATCGACAAGTTCTTCAATCAATCTGTTCGCTTGGTGTCCTACACTATCGATGCGGTGACAGATGGGATTGATGCCCAGGCTCGGGTCTTGGTCACTGTTGAAAACAGAGATACAGAGACCATCTTTAACGCAGCAGGGCTTGATTTCGATGTACTGAAGGCTTCGGCTATTGCCTACATCAATGCCAATACCTTTGTTCAAAAGGAGAATGCTGGTGAGATGGGACAAAGCGTTTCCTATCGCGATCTGCCTAGTGTGTAAAGGAGAATGCTATGACAAAGAAAATAGTGGCTCTAGCAGGGGACGGAATCGGTCCAGAAATCATGGAAGCTGGTTTGGAAGTTTTGGAGGCCCTAGCTGAAAAAACAGGCTTTGACTATGATATAGAAAGGCGACCTTTTGGTGGTGCTGGGATTGATGCTGCGGGGCATCCCTTACCTGATGATACTCTCAAGGCATGTAGAGAAGCAGATGCTATCCTCTTAGCGGCTATCGGTAGTCCTCAGTATGATGGGGCAGCGATTCGGCCTGAACAAGGCTTGCTGTCTCTTCGGAAGGAACTCAATCTCTATGCCAATATTCGGCCTGTGAAAATCTTTGATAGTCTCAAGCATTTATCACCACTTAAACCAGAACGAATTGCTGGTGTAGACTTTGTCGTGGTGCGTGAGTTGACAGGTGGGATTTACTTTGGAGATCATATCCTTGACGAGCGCAAAGCGCGTGATATCAATGACTATAGCTATGAGGAAGTAGAGCGGATTCTTCGAAAGGCCTTTGAAATTGCAAGAAATCGGAGAAAACTCGTTACTAGTATCGATAAGCAAAATGTTCTAGCGACTTCAAAACTCTGGCGGAGAGTAGCTGAGGAAGTCGCGCAGGATTTCCCAGATGTTACCTTGGAACACCAGTTGGTGGACTCAGCTGCTATGCTTATGATTACCAATCCTGCCAAGTTTGATGTCATCGTGACGGAGAATCTCTTCGGAGATATTCTATCAGATGAATCAAGCGTTCTATCTGGCACACTTGGCGTCATGCCATCAGCTAGTCATTCTGAAAAGGGGCCAAGTCTTTATGAGCCTATTCATGGTTCAGCGCCTGATATTGCAGGTCAAGGAATTGCCAATCCTATTTCCATGATTTTATCAGTAGCCATGATGCTGAGAGATAGTTTTGGACGTTTTGAGGATGCAGAGCGTATCGAGCGTGCTGTTGAAACTAGTTTAGCGGCTGGCATTTTAACAAGAGATATTGGAGGACAGGCTTCGACCAAGGAAATGACAGAAGCCATCATTGAAAGATTATGAAGATAAATGAAGGAATCACGCTTGCCCTCTTGATTTGGAATTTGCTGATTTTCTTGATTTATGGCATTGACAAATCCAAGGCAAGAGGAGGTGCTTGGCGCGTCCCAGAGAAAATCTTACTCATTTTAGCCCTTACTTGTGGTGGTTTTGGTGCCTGGTTGGCAGGAATCATCTTTCACCACAAGACTAGGAAATGGTATTTCAAAACAGTTTGGTTTCTCGGGATGGTGACCACACTAGTAGCCTTATATTTTATTTGGAGGTAATGGATGGCAGGAAAATCGATTTTTGATAAATTATGGGACCGCCATGTCATCACAGGAGAAGAAGGGCAGCCCCAACTCATGTATGTGGACCAGCACTATATTCATGAAGTGACCAGTCCCCAAGCTTTTCAAGGATTAAGAGATGCGGGCCGCAGATTGAGACGACCAGACTTGACATTTGGGACCTTTGACCACAATGTCCCAACGGTCAATATCTACGATATTCGAGATGTTATTTCTAAGGCTCAAATTGATAAGCTTGCTGAAAATGTTGTGGAGTTTGGGATTGAACATGCTGCCCATGGTTCTGAAAAACAAGGTATCGTTCACATGGTTGGACCAGAAACAGGAAGAACTCAACCAGGGAAATTCATTGTCTGTGGAGACAGCCATACGGCTACTCACGGAGCTTTCGGAGCCATCGCCTTTGGGATTGGGACTAGTGAGGTTGAGCATGTCTTTGCTACTCAGACACTCTGGCAGGTTAAACCCAAGAAAATGTTGGTGGAATTCACTGGTGTTCCTCCAAAAGGAGTTTATTCCAAGGATTACATTCTCGCCTTGATTGCCAAGTATGGCGTTGCTTGTGGTGTAGGATATGTGGTGGAATATCGTGGACAAGCAATTGATGCACTGACCATGGAAGAGAGAATGACCATCTGCAATATGTCCATCGAGTTTGGCTCCAAGATGGGAATCATGAATCCAGATCAGACCACCTATGACTATCTCAAGGGACGGGAATGCGTTCCCGAAGCTTTTGAGGAGGCTGTGGCGGATTGGAAAACCCTAGTCAGCGATGAGGATGCTGTTTATGATAAGGTTATCCAGATGGATGTCTCAGACTTAGCTCCTATGGTAACCTGGGGAACCAATCCTGCTATGGGCGTCGACTTTGACAGTAGTTTTCCAGAAATTAAGGATATGAATGATGAACGAGCTTATCATTACATGAACTTGGAGCCTGGTCAAAAGCCAGCGGACATTGAACTAGGATATATTTTTATCGGTTCTTGTACCAATGCTCGGCTCAGTGATTTGCAACTGGCTGCGCGATTTGTCAAAGGGAAGAAAATAGCTCCCAACTTAACGGCTATCGTGGTTCCAGGCTCTCGTCCTGTGAAACGAGCTGCTGAGAAGTTGGGCTTGGATAAGGTCTTCTTAGATGCTGGCTTTGAGTGGAGAGATCCAGGTTGCTCTATGTGCCTAGGGATGAATCCTGACAAGGTTCCTGATGGTGTTCACTGTGCCTCAACCAGCAACCGCAACTTTGAAGACAGACAAGGATTTGGTGCTAAGACTCATCTCTGCAGTCCAGCCATGGCAGCTGCGGCGGCTATCGCAGGGCGCTTCGTAGATGTTCGGCAAATGCCAGAGGCCCAGTAAGGAGAGGATATGGAGAAATTTACAGTTTATACGGGAACGACCGTTCCTCTCATGAATGATAACATCGACACCGACCAAATCCTACCCAAGCAGTTTCTGAAGTTGATTGATAAAAAAGGCTTTGGTAAGTACCTCATGTATGCTTGGCGTTATCTGGACGATAACTACACTGAGGATCCAGATTTTGTCTTTAACCGACCTGAATATCGCAAAGCCAGTATCCTCATCTCAGGGGATAACTTTGGCGCAGGGTCTTCGAGGGAACACGCAGCATGGGCTCTAGCTGACTATGGTTTTAAGGTCGTGATTGCAGGATCTTTCGGTGATATTCATTACAATAATGAACTCAATAATGGCATGTTGCCTATTGTTCAGCCTAGGGAGGTTAGAGAAAAGCTAGCCCAACTTAAACCGACCGACCAGGTAACTGTAGACTTGGAACAACAAAAAATCATCTCACCAGTTGGAGAATTCACTTTCGAAATTGATAGCGAGTGGAAACACAAGCTTTTAAATGGTTTGGATGATATCGGTATTACTTTGCAGTATGAAGATTTGATTGCTGCCTATGAAAAACAACGACCAGCCTACTGGCAGGATTAGAAAAAATAGAAAAGGAAATAGAACTATGACAAAACACATTCAATGGAACGGAACACTTTCTCAAGAAGGCTATGACATTTTAAAAGGTGAGGGCGGATGTATTGTTTGTCCTACAAAAGTTGGTTACATTATCATGACTAGCGACAAGGCAGGTCTTGAACGTAAGTTCGCAGCCAAAGAACGTAACCGTAACAAACCAGGTGTTGTACTTTGTGGTAGCATGGACGAGCTTCGCGCTTTAGCACAACTCAACCCAGAAATTGAAGCCTTCTACCAAAAACATTGGGACGAAGACATTCTCCTTGGTTGTATCCTTCCTTGGAAACCAGAAGCCTTTGAGAAACTCAAAGCTTATGGGGATGGTCGTGAAGAACTCATGACAGACGTGCGTGGTACTAGCTGTTTTGTCATCAAGTTTGGTAAAGCTGGTGAACAACTGGCTGCTAAACTTTGGGAAGAAGGAAAAATGGTCTACGCCTCATCAGCTAACCCATCTGGAAAAGGAAACCGCGGTAAGGTGGAAGGTATCGGGGAACGTATCGAAGGAGCAGTGGACCTTGTCATCGAAGCAGACGACTATGTGGCTTCCATCCAACCTGACAAAACGATTGAAACTCGCTACGAGCAAGGTGTGATGGTCTCTATGGTCGATAAGGACGGGAAACTCATCCCAGAACAAGGAGGGGACCGTTCAATCTCACCAGCACCAGTTGTGATCCGCAAAGGGCTTGACATTGATAAAATCATGATGCATTTGTCAGATACCTTTAACTCATGGGACTACCGTCAAGGTGAGTATTACTAAAATAAAAAAGAAGTCTAGTGTTAAGAGACATTGAAGCTCCTAACACTGGGCTTTTTCTTTATAAATTCTTTTCTTTTTCTATAGGATATGATATTCTAGAGATGAACTATATATTAATAGAACTTACTTGTGAAAGTAAATTAAAGGAGTATTCAAATGAACAGTGAACAAAATAACTATTTTTTTGTTGGTACAAAATTTGGTGATGATGATTATCTTGAATATTTTATGAAAGAAGGAAAGTGGGAATTAGGATGGCATAATAACGAGGAAAATAAACAGTATCAAAGAATGTTAAAGTTGTTTAATAAAATTAAACCAGGTGACGTTTTATTTGCTAAATCCACATATGTCAAAAAGAAGAATGTACCTTTTTTAAAGAAAGATGATTTAAAGGTTTCTGTGATGAAAATTCGTGGAATGGCGACTGTTAAAGAGGTTTTAGATGATGGGCATACCATTATTGTTGATTGGAAAAAAGAGTATATAGAGAGGGAGTGGTTTTTCTTTACGGGGCAAGAAACAATATGGTTTCCATCAGATATTAAGTATCGAACTAAAGAGACTAACCAGTTAATAAAATTTGCTGCAAGTGATGAAATCATAATTCAAGACTATGACTATTTTTTGAATCATCCTAATTGGAAAAAGTATAAAAAATTAGAAAGTGAAACTATGTTAAGGAATGATTTTTTATTTAATTATAGTGGTATATTAAAAAAATCTAAAAACCTCATTCTTCGAGGTGCTCCTGGTACAGGAAAAACTTATCTTGCTAAAGAAATTGCTAAAGAATTAACGGGTGGCAACGAAGACCAAATCGAATTTGTACAGTTTCACCCTTCCTATGATTATACGGATTTTGTAGAGGGGTTGAGACCAATCCTGGTAAATGATGGACAGATTAACTTTGGCTTGCAGGACGGCATTTTTAAGAAGTTTTGTCAGAAGGCTAAAGAAGCTCAAAAAACTGGAGGTCAAGATAATTTTGAGGAGGCTTGGGATCTTTATCTTGAATATGTAAATGGCAGAGATGAAAAAGAATATTTGACAGAATTTTCCTATCTCACAGTAAATAGTAGAAATAATTTTAATATCAATTATGAAACTAAAGCCCAAGGAACTTGCTTAACAAAATCTTATGTTTATGAACTCTATAAAGATGAAAAATATCTGAAACAGCCTTATTATCGTAATCAAGGGAAAAAAGTCCTAGAAACTTTAAAGAAAAGATTTGGTCTGAAAGATTATATTTCTCCAACAGAGATTGACACAGACAAGAAATTCGTTTTCATCATCGATGAGATTAATCGTGGGGAGATTTCTAAGATTTTTGGGGAACTCTTTTTCTCTATCGATCCTGGTTATCGTGGTGAAAAGGGGAGTGTTTCCACCCAGTATGCTAATTTACATGAGACGGATGAGAAATTTTATATCCCTGAAAATGTCTATATTATCGGAACTATGAATGATATTGACCGGTCAGTAGATACCTTTGATTTTGCCATGCGTCGTCGTTTCCGTTTTGTTGAAGTTACTGCTGAAAGCCAGTTATACATTCTAGATAAGAAACTAGATATCCATGCAGAAGAAGCAAAACTTCGTTTAAGAAACTTGAATGCTGCTATCGAAAACGTTCAAGAGCTAAATAGTCATTATCATATCGGACCAAGTTATTTCCTTAAGTTGAAGGATGTGGATTTTGACTATGAGTTACTCTGGTCTGATTACTTCAAACCTCTATTGGAAGATTACTTACGTGGTTCTTATGAAGAGGCCGAAACTCTGGATACATTGAAAAAAGCATTTGATCTGACAAATAACGAGCAAACAAATCAGCAAGATACTGGTGATGATAATGCAGATAACTGATAATCAGTATAGAATCGGTAAAGAGGACTTTGTCGCAGAATATCCCAATCTAAGTCAAGCACTTCTTGATAGAACACTAGATAGCCTTTCTCGAGAGGACAATATTTTTATTTTTCCAAATGATTTGATGAATTCTCCTGATTTAGACAAGGACCAAAAGATTTTGGAAACAGTTAATCAGGAAATCAAGACAGGAAATGTGATTGGTTTTTTGGGATACGGTCAGGAAAGATTAACGATTTCCTCTCGTTTTTCTGATAAATATAACGACTACTTTTTGCATTATCTCTTACAAAAGGTTCTCAATATCAATCTGACTAGTTTAGATGTCGGTCTATCTCCTGAAGATAAACTCTATCAACTCTTGGTTTACCTCTTTCCAAAGTATTTGCAAGCTGCTCTCAGAAAAGGTCTTTATAAGGAATACCAGAGATTTTTTCATAACGATAGTCATGTAAAGGGAGTGATAGATGTAGGAAATCATCTTAAGAGAAATGTTCCTTTTATGGGAAATGTTGCCTACACAACGAGAGAGTTCACCTATGATAATCCACTCATGCAATTGATTCGGCATACGATTGAGTACATAAAGATTCAAAAAAGTTTTGGAGCACTACTCGATAGTAATCGTGAAAATGTATCTGAAATCGTGCGTGTAACGCCCTCTTATAAACTAGCTGATCGTGCCAAGATTATTCGGGGAAATCAATCTAAAACTGTACGTCATGCGTACTTTCACGAGTACAGAAAGTTACAAGAACTTTGCCTGATGATCCTAAACCAAGAAAAGCACGGTTTAGGGTATCAGGAACAAAAAATTCATGGTATTCTTTTCGATGTTTCCTGGCTCTGGGAAGAGTATGTTCATACCTTGTTGCCAAAAGGTTTCATCCATCCACGAAATAAAGATAAGACGAACGGAATTTCAGTATTTTCTGTTGGGAAACGAAAAGTATATCCAGATTTTTATGACAGAGAACGAAATACTGTTTTAGATGCTAAATATAAGAAACTGGAGTTCACTGAAAGAGGGATTAACCGCGAGGACTTGTTCCAGCTGATTTCCTATTCTTATATTTTAAAAGCTGAGAAAGCCGGACTGATTTTCCCTAGTATGGAGCAGTCAGTAAATAGTGAAATAGGAAAACTAGCTGGCTATGGAGCTCAATTGAAGAAGTGGTCTATCCAAATCCCTCAGAAGGCTTTATCCTACAGTGTGTTTTGTAAAATAATGGAAAATTCTGAAGAAATTTTTAAAAGGAATATTGATAATGAAGTGGAGTGAAACTACTCTCTCCACTTTACTTCTCTATTCCTCAAGTAAAAACCGAACGATATAATTTGATTATTAAAAATATTTGACAAAAACTGTACTTTGGTTTATAATAAGTCAAGGAAACGTCGGAAAAAGGCGTAGAGATGCGCAAGCATAGGTAGGTCATTATAAAAGAAACGAGACATCGATATGTTAAATGAATTTCCAATTTTTGATTACGAAGATATTCAGTTGATCCCAAATAAATGTGTCATAAAAAGCCGTGCAGAAGCAGATACGAGTGTCACACTTGGAAATCACACTTTCAAACTACCTGTTGTACCAGCAAATATGCAGACGATTTTGGATGAGAACGTAGCAGAACAACTGGCTAAAGGTGGCTACTTCTACATTATGCATCGTTTTGATGAGGCTGGGCGCATTCCTTTTATCAAACGTATGCACGATCAAGGGCTCATTGCTTCCATTTCTGTTGGTGTCAAGGACTATGAGTATGATTTCGTTAGCCAGCTCAAGGCTGATGCTCCTGAGTATATCACGATTGACATTGCTCATGGCCATGCGGATAGCGTGATTTCTATGATTCAACACATCAAGAAAGAATTACCAGATACTTTTGTCATTGCTGGTAACGTAGGAACACCAGAAGCTGTGCGTGAATTGGAAAATGCCGGTGCGGATGCCACTAAGGTTGGAATCGGTCCTGGGAAGGTTTGTATCACCAAGGTTAAGACTGGTTTTGGTACAGGTGGCTGGCAGTTGGCAGCACTTCGCTGGTGTGCTAAAGCAGCTCGTAAACCGATTATTGCTGATGGTGGGATTCGTACCCATGGTGACATTGCCAAGTCTATCCGTTTCGGTGCTAGCATGGTCATGATTGGATCCCTCTTTGCAGGACATATTGAAAGCCCAGGGAAAACGATTGAAGTTGATGGGGAACAGTTCAAAGAATACTATGGTTCAGCTTCACAATATCAAAAGGGTGCTTATAAAAACGTGGAAGGAAAACGCATCTTACTTCCTGCCAAAGGACACTTACAAGATACCCTTACTGAGATGGAGCAGGACTTGCAAAGTGCTATTTCCTACGCAGGTGGACGCAAGGTTGCGGACCTCAAACACGTTGATTATGTTATCGTGAAAAATTCTATCTGGAACGGGGATGCATCCCACTAATGGACGCTTAGTCTACTCATAAAAAACTTGTTATTAGAGCAAATTTCTGTTATAATAAGACAAGTTTCCACCCTTAGTGTAATGGATATCACGTAAGATTCCGGTTCTTGAGATGGGGGTTCGATTCCCTCAGGGTGGATGTAAATAGCACAAGAAAGCCTTAAATAAGGCTTTTTTCTTTATACTGCCCCTAAAATTGAAAATTTTCTTCTAAAAAATGCTCAATTCCCCTCTAGTCCCGTTTTAAAGTGACTCAGGGGGCTTTTTTTGATATAATAAGAAGGACTGTTATCAGTTAGAAAGAGGTTGGTATGAAAGAATTACAAACTGTACTGAAAGACCGTTTTGCAATCGAATTTGCAGACAAAAACTTACTGGAAACTGCCTTTACTCATACGAGTTATGCCAATGAGCACCGCCTCTTAAAAATTTCACACAATGAGCGCTTGGAATTTTTAGGAGACGCTGTTCTGCAATTATTGATTTCAGAATATCTGTATAAAAAATATCCTAAGAAACCAGAGGGAGATTTGTCTAAACTCCGTGCTATGATTGTCCGTGAGGAGAGTTTGGCTGGTTTTGCGCGTGATTGCCAGTTTGATCAGTTTATCAAGCTAGGAAAAGGGGAAGAAAAGTCTGGTGGGCGCAATCGTGACACCATTCTTGGAGATGCCTTTGAAGCCTTTTTGGGAGCATTGCTTTTGGACAAGGATGTTGCTAGAGTAAAAGAGTTCATCTATCAGGTCATGATTCCCAAGGTTGAAGCAGGTGACTTTGAAATGATTAAGGATTACAAGACGCACCTTCAAGAGTTACTCCAGGTCAATGGAGATGTGGATATTCGCTACCAGGTGACCTCTGAGACGGGCCCTGCCCATGATAAGGTTTTTGATGTAGAAGTTCTGGTTGAAGGCAAGAGTATCGGAAAAGGCCAAGGCCGTTCTAAAAAATTAGCAGAGCAAGAGGCCGCCAAAAATGCAGTTGAGAAAGGGCTGGATTCATGTATTTAAAGGAAATTGAGATTCAGGGATTCAAGTCCTTTGCTGACAAGACCAAGGTCGTCTTTGACCAAGGTGTGACAGCTGTCGTTGGGCCCAATGGTTCTGGGAAATCAAACATCACAGAAAGTCTGCGATGGGCCTTGGGAGAGTCCAGTGTCAAGAGTCTTCGTGGTGGCAAGATGCCCGACGTTATTTTTGCTGGAACTGAAAGTCGCAAACCACTTAATTATGCCTCTGTTATCGTGACCTTGGACAATGAAGATGGCTTTATCAAGGATGCAGGACAAGTTATTAAGGTAGAACGGCATATCTACCGTAGTGGAGATAGCGAGTATCGAATTGATGGCAAGAAAGTTCGCTTGCGTGATATTCATGACCTCTTCTTAGATACCGGTTTGGGACGGGATTCCTTCTCCATCATTTCCCAAGGGAAGGTTGAGGAGATTTTTAATTCTAAGCCAGAGGAACGCCGAGCTATTTTTGAAGAAGCTGCTGGAGTTTTGAAATACAAGACTCGTCGAAAAGAAACTGAGAGCAAACTGCAACAAACTCAAGACAATTTAGACCGCTTAGAGGACATTATCTATGAGTTGGATAATCAAATCAAACCCCTTGCAAAACAAGCCGAGAATGCTCGCAAGTTTTTAGACTTAGATGGTCAACGTAAGGCAATTTACTTGGATGTACTGGTTGCCCAAATCAAGGAAAACAAGGCTGAACTAGAGCTGACAGAAGAAGAGCTAATGCAGGTTCAGGAACTTTTGACTAGCTATTACCAAAAGCGTGAAGAGTTAGAAGAGGAAAATCAAAGTCTTAAAAAGAAACGCCAGGATCTCCAAGCTCAAATGGCTAAGGATCAAGGAAGCTTGATGGATTTGACTAGTTTGATTAGTGACTTAGAGCGAAAACTAGCCCTATCCAAACTGGAATCTGAGCAAGTAGCCCTCAATCAACAAGAGTCACAAGTCCGTTTGGCGACTTTGGAAGATAAGAGAAAGGCTCTAAGTACGGAGAAGGCTGAAAAAGAAGCAAATTTGGCACAGTTAGAGGGAAATCTAGCTGAAAATAACAAGGAACTCAATCGTTTAGAAGCGGAATTGCTGGCTTTTTCAGATGATCCTGACCAAATGATTGAGCTCTTGCGTGAACGTTTTGTAGCGCTTTTACAAGAAGAAGCGGATGTATCAAACCAGTTGACACGAATAGAGAATGAACTGGAGAACAGCCGTCAACTATCTCAAAAACAAGCAGACCAACTTGAGAAACTGAAAGAACAACTGGCTACAGCTAAAGAGAAGGCCAGTCAACAACAGGCTGAGCTTGAAACTGCCAAGGAGAAAGTTCAGAAATTATTGGCAGACTACCAAGCTAGTGCCAAGGAACAAGAGGAGCAGAAAGTTTCTTACCAAGCCCAGCAGAGCCAACTCTTTGATCGTCTAGACAGTCTCAAAAACAAGCAGGCTAGAGCCCAGAGTTTGGAAAACATCCTAAGAAATCATAGTAATTTTTATGCGGGTGTTAAGAGTGTTCTTCAAGAAAAAGCCCGTCTTGGTGGGATCATTGGTGCAGTCAGTGAACATTTGACCTTTGATGTGCATTATCAAACTGCCCTAGAGATTGCGCTTGGAGCTAGCAGTCAGCATATCATCGTAGAAGATGAAAACGCGGCAACCAAGGCGATTGATTTCCTAAAACGTAACAGAGCTGGTCGTGCAACCTTCCTTCCGTTGACAACTATCAAGGCTCGTACGATTTCTAGTCAGAATCAGGATGCTATCGCCTCAAGTTCAGGCTTCCTTGGTATGGCTGATGACTTGGTGTCGTTTGATAAGAGATTAGAAGCCATTTTCAAGAATTTGCTAGCTACCACGGCTATCTTTGACACCGTAGAACATGCCCGTACGGCAGCTCGTCAAGTTCGTTACCAGGTTCGTATGGTGACGCTTGATGGTACCGAATTGCGTACAGGTGGTTCCTACGCGGGTGGTGCCAATCGTCAAAACAACAGTATTTTCATCAAGCCAGAACTGGAGCAATTACAAAAAGAAATTGCTAAAGAAGAAGCTAGTCTGCGGTCAGAAGAAGCGAATTTGAAGACCTTGCAAGATGAGATGGCGGTATTGGCAGAAAGATTAGAAGCTATCAAATCTCAGGGTGAGCAAGCTCGTATTCAGGAGCAAGGTTTGTATCTTGCTTATCAACAAATCAATCAGCAGGTCGAAGAACTGGAAACGCTTTGGAAACTTCAAGAAGAGGAATTAAATCGCCTTACTGAAGGAGATTGGCAAGCGGATAAGGAAAAATGCCAAGAGCGCCTTGCTACTATCGCCAGTGAAAAGCAAAATCTGGAAGCTGAGATTGAAGAGATTAAGTCTAACAAAAACGCTATTCAAGAACATTATCAAAACTTGCAGGAACAGATTTCTCAAGCGCGCTTGCTTAAGTCAGAACTGCAAGGACAAAAGCGGTATGAAGTGACTGATATTGAACGCTTAGGCAAGGAATTGGATAATCTCAATTTTGAACAAGAGGAAATCCAGCGTTTACTCCAAGAAAAGGTTGATAATCTTGAGAAAGTTGATACGGAGCTTCTAAGTCAGCAGGCGGAAGAGGCCAAAACTCAGAAAATAAACCTCCAACAAGGTTTGATTCGCAAGCAGTTTGAGTTGGATGATATCGAAGGTCAGCTGGATGATATCGCCAGCCATTTGGATCAAGCTCGTCAGCAGAATGAAGAGTGGATTCGCAAACAAACACGTGCTGAAGCCAAGAAAGAAAAGATCAGCGAACGCTTGCGCTATCTACAAGGTCAGTTAACAGACCAGTACCAGATTAGCTACAATGAGGCTCTAGAAAAGGCTCATGAACTGGAAAATCTAACTCTGGCGGAGCAAGAGGTTAAGGATTTAGAGAAGGCTATTCGCTCGCTGGGTCCTGTCAATTTGGATGCCATTGACCAGTATGAAGAAGTCCACAACCGTCTAGACTTTCTAAATAGCCAACGAGATGATATTTTGTCTGCGAAAACCCTACTCCTTGAGACCATCACAGAGATGAATGATGAGGTTAAGGAACGCTTCAAATCAACCTTTGAAGCTATTCGTGAATCCTTTAAAGTGACCTTTAGACAGATGTTTGGCGGAGGTCAGGCAGACTTGATATTGACTGAGGGCGATCTTTTAACTGCTGGTGTGGAGATTTCTGTCCAACCTCCAGGCAAGAAAATCCAATCACTTAACCTCATGAGTGGTGGTGAAAAAGCCCTATCTGCTCTGGCTCTGCTCTTCTCCATTATCCGTGTTAAGACCATTCCTTTTGTTATCTTGGACGAGGTAGAGGCGGCGCTAGACGAAGCCAATGTTAAACGTTTTGGGGATTACCTCAACCGCTTTGACAAGGATAGTCAGTTTATCGTCGTAACCCACCGCAAGGGGACGATGGCGGCAGCGGACTCTATCTATGGAGTTACCATGCAAGAATCAGGTGTTTCTAAGATTGTTTCGGTTAAATTAAAAGATTTAGAAGAAACAATAGACTAGTTACCAAATGATAGCATCTCTTAGGAGGTGCTATTTTTTAAAACCAAAGTGCTAAATTTTCTCTTAAGGTCAGTTCAGGCGCAAAAAACGACATTTTGGATTTCCTCTTAGCGAAAAGACTTTCTCTATGATATAATAGTTTCATGATTACAACAGTACCTATTAAGAACGAAAAAGATATTGCAGTACCGGGGAAAACAGTCCTTGTACTAGGTTATTTTGATGGCATCCACAAGGGGCATCAGAAACTTTTTGAAGTGGCCAGCAAGGCTTCGATGAAGGATTATCTGCCAGTTGTCGTGATGACCTTTACAGAGTCGCCAAAACTTGCCTTGCAACCTTACCAACCTGAGCTCATGCTCCATATCGTCAATCACGAAGAACGGGAGCACAAGATGAAGTGGCACGGGGTAGAGGCTCTTTTCTTACTCGACTTTAGTAGCAAATTTGCTAGTTTAACGGGTCAAGAGTTCTTTGATACCTACATCAAGGCTTTAAAACCAGCTATCATTGTGGCAGGATTTGACTACACTTTTGGTTCTGATAAGAAAACTGCAGATGACTTGAAGGACTATTTTGATGGAGAAATCATCATTGTTCCTCCAGTTGAGGATGAAAAGGGCAAGATTAGTTCCACACGGATTCGCCAAGCTATTCTTGATGGAGATGTCAAGGAAGTCAAGCATCTGCTCGGCACTCCGCTCCCATCTCGTGGCATGGTCGTTCATGGAAATGCTCGCGGACGGACTATCGGTTATCCAACAGCTAATCTGGTCCTAAGAGATCGAACTTACATGCCAGCAGACGGTGTTTATGTAGTCGATGTCGAGGTGCAACGTCAGAGATATCGTGGCATGGCGAGCGTCGGTAAAAATGTCACCTTTGATGGTGAAGAACCACGCTTTGAGGTTAATATCTTCGACTTTTCAGACGATATTTACGGTGAAACTGTGATTGTCTACTGGCTGGACCGTGTCCGCGATATGGTCAAATTTGACTCCATCGAAGAGCTCGTAGACCAACTCCAGAAAGACGAAGAGATTGCTCGGAACTGGAAGGGTGGAGAGTCTATCATTCAAGAGTCTCAGGTATAGAAAACGTCTGAATAAGCTTATAGAAGGTTTAGTTTATTTGATTGTAGTTTTGAAAGAGTGATATAATTCTTTTTAGTTCCCATAATTCCCTATTTTAGCATCTACTTATGCTCAGAATATAGACGAGGCTTTATTATGCAAACGCAAGAAGAAATGAATGTTCTGGTACCGGAAAAATTAGCAGAAATCGAGCGTGATTACGGAGTCACAGTTTTGTGGGCTATCGAGTCTGGTAGTCGTGCCTGGGGTTTTGAGTCTCCCGATAGTGACTTTGATGTACGGTTTATCTACAAACATAAGGAAGATTTTTATCTCCGTTTGAATAATCAGCGTGATGTTATTGAACTACCAATTGATGATACTTGGGATGTGAATGGTTGGGATTTAGACAAGACTTTAAAACTCCTTTATAAGTCTAATCCAACACTGTTTGAATGGTTACAGTCGCCAATTGTTTATCAACAAACGGATTTTATCGAACGCGTACGTCCTCTTGCCAACCAGTATTTTTCAGAGAAAAAAATGCTCTACCATTACTTGAATACTGCTAGAACTCAAATGAATAAGTATCTTCCTGGAGACAAGGTTAAACCTAAAAAGTATTTCTATGCGCTACGTCCTATTTTGGCTTGTCGTTGGATTGAAAAATACCATTCTGTTCCGCCAATTTTATTTGATGATTTGGTGAAAGAATTGCTTCCGTCTCAAATGAAGGAGCATGTTTCAAGATTGCTTGACATTAAGATAAACGGTCCTGAAGGTATGGAAATTGATCCGATTAAGCCAATTCAAGATTATATTTTAGATAATATCCAAGAGCTTGATGTATACGTTCAAAGCGTTACTGAGATGAAGAAAGACTGGAAAGCTCTAAATCAATTTTTTCTTGAAGAATTGAGAAAATGATGCATTGCTATGATCAAGTAATAAATGTCGAACCATTATTAATCGAATAAAAACTTTAGAAGTATTAACATTTTAATCTAATTGAAAAGAGACTAAAGATTTTGATTTTTAAAAATAATTTTCAATGTAAAGAAAATAGTGAATACCATATACCTTTTGGAAATATTACTAAAGACCACTATCAGGCTGAAGCAAAATTTAGTGAAAATACTGATTTTGAACTAGCTACAATTGTATTGACGGGGGAGAAGCGCAGAGTACGGATTCGGTTTCCTTTTAGTCATTGTTATCAAATTATAGATAGAAATTTAGCTTCGGTACTTTGGGATATTCCACTCATTCCAAGAAAAGGCGTTGAACATCCTCTCTACAGAATTGGAAATAGTTTTTTAATTGAGCAAATTGTTCATAGAGCAGGGGGAATATTAGCTAAAGAAGAACTTGAGCACTATCGGGTTCTTACTAAAAATTTACTTATTGACATCATTCTCTATGAAGGTCAAAGTCGTGAAATCCAGATAGAAGCGGTGGTGAAAAATGAAGTGGAACAAGATTGATAATGAGATTGAATATGATTGGTATGAATTGCGATGTCAACTATCCCTAGACAATCACCTCGCGGTTTACTTATATGGTTTAAAAAATCAAAAGAATATTTATTATCTTGATTTTGGAAAAGTATTATTTTGCAGAGCAATAGATGAGGGATGGAATTTGAATCCTTATGAAAAAAAGTTTGAAAGTGATGAAAAACAGCCTCATATATCTGATGGAGTTTTGTTGGATGTCACTAATAGCAATCTTAAGAGGCACATTAAAAGGCACTGTCCTCAATCAATTCATCATTTTCAAATTCTTGGTATTAATTTTGGGCTGGATGTAATTTCAGAAAAACTTCCACTTGTTATAAAAGAATGACTGTAAGTATTTTTTGATTCTTACAGTCTTTTTCTTGCTAATATAGTATAATATAGTTAATAGGTTTGAATCCTTATTCTACAAATTACTCATATTTCTAGTAGAGAATGAATTATTCTTCTTAGCTGTATGTAGTTCAAGCTATAAATTACTAGTTATAAAATTCAAAAAGGAGAATTGCATGAAACGAACGAGAAAAGTAGTAGCCTTGGGACTGTGTTTGCCGTTTTTACTTGGATTGGCTGCTTGTCACCAAAATAATACGAGGACTGAAGCTACAAATCAAACACAGACCAGTTCAGATAAAGTTCCTTGGACGGCTTCATATACCAATCTGAACAATAAGGTAAGTACCGAAGAGGTCAAATCTCTCTTATCAGCTCACTTGGATCCAAATAGTGTTGACGCATTTTTCAATCTTGTTACAGACTATAATGCGACTGTCGGCTCCACTGGCTTAAGTGGTGATTTTGCCTCCTTTACAAAAACGGAATACGATGTTGAGAAAATCAGCAATCTTTGGAATCAAAAAAAGGGTGACTTTGTCGGGACCAACTGCCGTATCAATAGCTATGCGCTCTTGAAAAATTCAGTTACGATTCCAAAAATTGAAAAGAATGATCAGCTGCTTTTTGTGGATAACGACGCTATCGATAAGGGAAAGGTATTTGATGCAAAAGCTAAGGAAGAGTTTAATATTCTTTTCTCAAGAGTTAAGACTGAAGCGACCCAAGATGTCAAAGTACACGCTAAGAAGATGGAGGAATACTTCAAACAATTCCAATTCAACGACAAGGCTAGAATGCTTTCTGTTGTCTTACATGACAATCTTGATGGTGAATACCTCTTTGTCGGACACGTTGGTGTTTTAGTGCCAGCTGATGATGCTTTCTTATTTGTAGAGAAACTGACTTTTGAAGAGCCTTATCAAGCTATTAAGTTTGCCAGTAAGGAAGATTGTTACAAGTATCTAGCGACCAAATATGCAGACTATACTGGTGAGGGACTGGCGAAACCTTTTATCATGGATAATGATAAAATGGTAGAAGTTCAGTAACTTGAGGGAATAACAGCCCCTCTTTAAACGATTTTTTGAGAGTTGGATCATAAAATATGAGGGAGTCAGATTGAATTGGAAAAAGTTAGAATTGTTTTAGTTTTAATAGCTTTTATAGGTATTACTCTTATAGAGTTTAGTATGTATGTCCTTCCCTATATTGAAAGATACAAGGGATTAGAAATGCCATTCTTTCTATTTGGCTTATTATTACTGTTTGTTTTTATCGTTTTAATAAAGAAATTTAGACAGTAATCCAATTCTCTGTTAATTTCCTTCTTGTGCTCTTTGATAGACCATTTGGTCGGAGTTTGTTTTCATTTTGATTTTCAGAATTTTTTTAACAACTACTCTGGTTGATTAGATTCTGATGTTCTACCGCTTCTTAAAAAAGGAAAGTGAATTGATTGTCAATAGAAGGAAGCAAGTCAAAGAACTCAACTTATAAAATCCCTTTATCCCAGTGAATATTGCTCGAATAGCAAGGGGAGTGTAAAAATGAAACGATTCCAAAGAATTTCTTGTTTATTTGTTATTTTAGTGAGCGCCCTTCTATTAAGTGCGTGTGCTTCTCATAAGGAAGACAAAGAAAGACTGGTTCGATACCTCAATAAAGTCTATGGCGAAAATACTTATGTGATGAAAGAAGATCCCAGGTATCCTTGTTATTGGTTTGTGACCTTGGAGGATTATCCAGATATTTCTTTTACTTGTAGTGTGTCACACGATTGGCTCGCAATGGGGTCCCCCTTTATTCATTCTGATTTTGAAGAAGTATTTTGTACGAGGGTTCTTGCGGAATTTAAGGAAAATCATAATCTAGGTGATGATGTCCTTTCCTATCTCCATCCTGAAAATTTTGTCTATTCTACCGAGGTTGAAAATTTAGAACAACTAAAAGAATCCTATGACAAGATGTTGGACTTTATCAACTATACTAGCCTGAAGTATCCTATTTTAGTAGAAACTGATTGTTTCGGGGTACGAATGGATATCAGTGGTATTCGATTAAAGAGCTCGAGGAGAAATCTTGATGGGTCAATCGATACCAGTATTTATCGACAAGTTTGCAATGCAGAAAATGGGAAATTAAACATAATACCTTTTGAGGAAATTCGTCAAGAATTGGAGTCCCAACTGCGAACCCATCTTGAGAATCCTAATGGATTTGTATTTGTGGTAAACTCGACCTCTTTTGTACTGGGAAGTGATACGCTTGATGATTGTTTAAATAAGGATGTTGAATTAGAATCCATCACAATAGGGGAACTCAAAAAGATTTACTTACAACCTGGAGAAGTCAGTGAAAGCTATATATTATCTAGAGTCTATAATGTTGGAAGTCTATCTTATTATACAAAATTTAAAATTCAGGTGAAAAACCTAAGCGATAAGGAATGTTCTGTTTTAGATGGGACGTTAATGAAGGCTATCATCTCTGATCCGCCAAGTATGTATATTGGGGATGTCTATTTTGAATTTGATAAGAGAAAAGAATTAACTGCTGATTTATATGATATGCTTGGAATAAAAAAGCCCTCCACTAGCGAAGAGGAGAGCAAAGGAGTAGTTTATCAAAATATAAAAGTTTTGTTTAAGATGAAGACCTATTTCAAAGAGATAGACAGCGTTACATTAACCTATCAGGAGTAGGAATTTTTCTCACTCCCAGATTGTATTCTGAGCTCTTACTCCGTATCGATTGGGAGACTGATCATTATTGAAATTCGCCACAAATTGATAGCTGTTCCATAGTACATAGTCAGCAGTTTGCAGCCTCAGACTGAAGTAGGTATCATGCTTCACTTCTTTAGCATCAGCAGGTTTCAGTGAAAAGATATCTGTTAATTTTTTTGTTTTAAAGTCATTGATTGTAAGTTTGGAGAGGTCTTGGTTATTGATGTTAACTTGGGAGAGTTGCGGGCTGTCTGCTGAGATTTCATAGTATGTGACCACGCAGTTCTCGAGTTTATCAGTGTCTTTCCACTTTGGTGTAATGCTCATAAGACCGTAAGATTTACCATCTCGAACTATTTCAAGCAGTTCTCCGTAGTAGAAGTGGTCATTGCGTTTGTTCACAATCTCGCTCTCAGGATTTTTTCCGGTAAAGCTGAACCCCTGATCCAGTAGTTCTGAAGCTCTTGTTTCTCCGACCACAACATTGGTCTTATCGATTTGAATTCCAATAGGTTGAGCAGGAAAGCCAGTAATGAAGATGCAAAAAGTAAAGATGAAAGCGGTCAAAAAGACAGCACCCACAACCGCATTGGATGATGAATAGCGGTGATGGTTTTTCCTTGGACGCTTTACTATAAATAACATTAAGTTGATAAGGTTTCTAAACAGCATACTTGCTACAACAATGGCAAATTGAGCCTTTAAACAAGTATAAAGGGCTGCTGAAAAATTATCCATTTTAACATACAGTGCCACTAGAGTGAGGATATTAGCCAGAACAAAATAGAAAATAAATAGGTTTACTTCCTTGAGAGCGTTCCTATTAGTGATATCTTCATATTCAATATGGTAGCGTCCTTGAAAACCTTGCCCAAACTGATACATCCACTTAGGAACTTCTTTGCCGGCTCTAACGGCACTCGCCAGTTTAAAATAGAGATAAATCGTACAGACTAAGAACAGGTAAAAAATAAAATAAAAAGTCAAAGCAAATATAAAAAAGCCCATCGCTATTCTCCTTTTTAGGCTATAAAACATATTTCAGGATACACCTATATTATAACACTTTATAAGGAAAACATCTGAAGATACAATAAATCAGGCAAAACTAAACCTAGGCAAAATTGAGCTTATATAAAAATGTCATTCAACATAGAAATTTTGGAGGAAAAACAAATGGGAATGATTGCTAATTATAGATATATCAATGATCAGTATTTACATCAAATGAAAAGTTTTAATGCTGAAGAAGATGATCAATTTGAGGTAGTAGAAGAGGAAGCAGAACTTCTACTTGATATAGATAAAATGTGGGATGTTCTTCATTTTGTGCTTACAGGTGTTGGCACTTCAAATCCTAGTGGAAATGATCCTTTGAGCGTAGCTGTTTTGGGTGTGACCCCCCTTGAAAATGTTACGGAATATATTGCTTATACAGAAAAATCAAAAGTGGTAGAGATTTGTTCAGCTTTGGAAAACTTTGATATTGAAGAAGCCATGGCGCATTTTAGTATGCAAGCTTGTAAAAATGCTGATCTTTATCCTGATATTTGGGATTATGATGATGAAGAGGAAGAAATTATAGAAGAAATCTGCGAGTATTTCCAAGCAATAAAAGATTTTTACAAGAAGATTTTAGAACTCAATGGTAATGTCATGGTCACTATTTGTTAAAAGGTTTATCAAACGTTTCTAAAAGAATAAAACAGCTTGAGGCAAAAAATGGATAAAGAAGATTTACAAAAAGCATATCTTGACTTGGAAAAAGAAAGCTTTCCTTCTGCTAAAAGAATCAAATTTGTAGCTAATTTGGGTAGTTCCCAAGAAATCGCATATCATTATGAACTGATTTGCAAAAATTGGGATGAAGATCAAAACTTGCATTTAGAAAGCAGTTTTGATAGACACGGAAGAGAAGGACTCGAGTTTTTATTTGAACAGTTGGATGAAGTTAAAGATGAAAAACAAAGTGTATTGACTGCGTATCTTATAGCGGAAATCCTTTCTAAATCAAAGCATCTAGATTTTTATTGGTCGCTTTGTGACCAACTGATTCCTATCCTTACTGCACTTTTAGATATAAAGAATACTATTCTTCGTCAAAAGGTGGTCATAGCTTTAGGTTGGGTAGGATCAGCAAAAGAAATTGAACTTTTGACAAGACAAATGCTAGGTGATGCAGATGCCCTTTGTCGTGCATGGTCTGCGACGAGTCTCATGCAACTATCCTTTCATAGAGTAAAAGCAGAAATTATATCCAAAAAAGCAAAGGCCAGTTTTATTCAAGCCATTACTGAAGAAAAAGATCCTTATGCTTGTGGTTTGATGATAGAAGCAGCTCAACTATTATTTGGCAAGAGATGGGTATCATCTTCTGCGGTGGAAAATGTGGAGCTTGAAAAAATAGCGAAGGCTCAAAAATCCGCTATTAGATTCCTAAAGAAGTTTTAAGGGATAACCATATAGAAGCATTGGAAAGCTTATTGACCGAATAATTATTTATAGCTCTCAAATTGAGAAACAATACAGCTCTAAAACTACTTAAAAACATATTCTCACTATCTGCCCTTGAAATATTTTAAATATGTGGTTAGTAATATAATCCTTCAACATAGTTAGCCTTTAGTACACTGAAATTACAGGCTTTTGTCCTATAAGTGGTATAATAAAAGAAAAACGAGAAGTATTTTATATATAAAGGGTTCCAAGATCCAATATTAATAGAGGATGGTAGTAGATCCGTTTGTGGCTATCTATTCAGATGTCTTGACTGTAAAAAATATCATCTCTGGGTAGATGCGGATTAGGAAACTAATGTAAGCTGGCCAAGAAAGATTCAAATTATAAGAGAGGATGATGGCATTGGAGAATTTAGAGATTTTTGAGATTGCATCTAAGTATTTTCTAGGACAAATGACTGATCTTAAAGACTTGTTGGCCAGAAAAATCAATAAATTAGATAGTATCGATTGGGTTCATAATAAAGGAAGCGTAAAAACTTGCAAAGCTGATGAAACGGGTCGAAAGATGAGATGTAAGGTTGGATTGGGATATGGTCTAAAAGTCGAATTATCGCTTAATGAGGTTGAGCTGATTTGGGAAGCGTTTCAGAAGTTTTTTAAAGAAAGCTATTTCGAAAAGATTGAAAGAAACAGAAACAATGAAGAGTTAGGAAGATATGAATTTATTGCAAGGACTCCTAAAGGAGATGAAATTGAGTGCAGGATTTACCTAGCTAATGAATGGAATATTCCTCAGATTTCGATTTCAGGCTTTGTTTCTTCTCGCTATAAGAATTGCGATTTTAGCAAGTAATGGAAAAGATGGGTAGAAAAGGTGAGATATGAAGCACTTAGACCGGGACAATATGCAAAAAAGCCTTGAGGCCTTGTATGTTTTGGATGATTATTTAACAGATCCTTCAAAAGACTATTTGAGATTGATACGAAAGAAAGTAACGGACTTCACTAGCCGATACAGCATTGATAACGGTGCTGGGGATTCTTTGGACGTGATTTTTACAGAAGAAGTGGTCTTGATAAAGGGATTTGATCATGAAAATAGTCTCAATCAGTTTGCAGCTGACCAATGGAATCAGAACATTATCGACAGGATTTATGAAGGTATTGATGAAAAATGGCTGAATCTTTTAACTTTAAAAGAAAGAGAAGAAACAACATTTTGTATCTGGTATGATGGTACCATTCATCAAAATAACATTGAGAATAATAATGGGGGAACTTGGTTATTGGGATACACCTTTGATACATACGATAGGTTCAAAGAATTTGTGACAGAATATTATTCTTTTGAATTTGATGATAAGTTGTTGAAAAAACTCTATACTTATGGTAGTCTGTCTGATAGAGAATTAGCAGAACTGGTACATGAATATCGAGGTTAGAAAATAATGGAACTGACGTTAAAAAGCACCCCTGAAAAATACAAAAAAATGGTAGATGAACTTTTACCTCCCTTATTGGAATTATTACAGAAATTAACCTTGTTGGAAGAAGAAATCTATGAACGCAACAAGGGACTCGATGCTGAAAAAAGACTACTCAAGATACCTTCGCATCAGATCCATCCCGAATGGAAGGAACTGATGGACGAATACCATCAACGCTATCTGGCTCTCCTGTATGGCTGTGTAAGCGAGAAACTCTTATCAAAAGAGGCTAGGAACTCCTATGGCCATCCAAGTGAGTATTCGTATTTACGAGGCAAGAATTTTTCCGTTTGGTTTACCATGCGAAAAAGGGACCTGGCAACGGTCATACTATACTATGAGGAAGCTTTGGAAATGAAACATAAGTTTGTGCTTAGGTTGATAGATGAGAAATTCTATGGATTTGGCGATGAAAAAACATGGTATGTCGATATGCTCTGAACAAGATCCCTATGTTCCCTTCACCAATAATCACAAATTATCTAGACTGCAATTCCTTGAATTAGAAGATTTTTAATTCGTTCTCCAAGATTCAGACGAGGTTTTATATGAAAGGCGATATGCGAAAGGATTACCTCTATTGGTATCTACTCTACAGATTTGAAAAGGAAACTTGTAAGAATAGTGCTTTGGAAAGGATCAATCAGGAGGCCAAAGAAAGAATCTGTCAACAGGCGACAAAGACCACCAGACGGATTAGTGTACTTGTCGGTCTGGTCTACTTGATTCTGTTTTGTTTGATAATTATCTGGCTGAATGCGAATTGCTCCCAAAATCCATTCTTCCGATGGTACCAAGGCTACATAGAATCACTATTTCCATTGATCAATGGTGATTGGGGGAGTAGTTGGATTGAGAAAAAAGGGACGATTTTATGGATTGCTATTAAGGCCTTCCCCATATTTGTTCTTAATGGGATCCCCTTTCTTTTACTCGTGCTACTGATTGCGAATAGAACTTTAAAAAAGAAAATAAAGGCTGAATGTATCAACTAAGGAGAAAATAAAGATGGGCAGAATGGTTGCAATCGGATCACTGGCTTTTCTTGGACTAGCGTTTTTGGGGATTGGACTCGGAATGTATTTCTTCCTCAAAAGGCTGGTAGTGAATGGGAAATCCGTCTTAGAC
This sequence comes from bacterium, assembly GCA_905221295.1. Taxonomy (GTDB): domain Bacteria; phylum Bacillota; class Bacilli; order Lactobacillales; family Streptococcaceae; genus Streptococcus. The sequence goes on from CAJNCP010000002.1 coordinate 133,734, forward strand.
GAGCCAGTAAATGAGCAAACTCGTACAGATAAGATGGGGCTTGGCGAACTTCTAGTTTACTTGTCGATAATTGCGATTGCTGGCGTTTTTGTAGTGCAAATAATGAGTAGGGGAGGAACTGGTAATGCTATCTTGGCCAGAATTGTCATCCTACCACCGATTATGGCACTTTTTAATGCTAGAAAACGCACGGGAAAAGCGATGATCGCACTTGTGGTTTCTTTTATGATGGCTTTATTTCTTATGATAGCCTATGGTCAGATAGGGTTGCCACCAAAAGCACCAGAATTGACGATAGATGACAAGTCGATCACGCTAACACAAACAAGTGTGAGTGATCTTCTGAAAGAAGGTTTTGACATCTACATCAGGGAGAATGACAGCTTTAGTAACGATTATGATGAGGCTCTTTCTTCGGGGAAAATCAAAAAATATCAGGCTGATAAGAGTATTTTTATCGAAAAAGGTTTTCATCGAGATAGTAATGCTGTGTCGTATGCTCCCTATCTTCTTGGAAAAGATGGTTTAATCCTTGGAAGTATTGCATTATATGGAGATGAAATAAAAGAAACTGTCTTAGAGGACTGTAAAATTATCCAGTTTAAACTGGATGAAGACCGTATTTCAGTAGCAAGAACAAAAGCTATCTCCTACAAACTGAATGGTGTAGATTTACTGACTAGAATTGAAGAAGGAACCATGCGAACAACCTTTGGTGATAAATTATGGTCAGTTCCGCCTGCACATCCTGTAGACTCGACCCAACTATGGTATGGACTTCAGTGGAAAAGTCACAGTGACCACCTGTTTTGGAATGAGTATTTCTCCTTAATTCGCTTGGATGAAAACTACCATATGATAGATTTTGAGCTAGTTGGAGAAGTAGCGCGTGATGATTAGTGAAATAAAGACCTACTAAGTTTTTTTGATGTTATTCTATTTGTACTTTGGTCAGGATTAGTATATAATCTATCATAGAGTCATTTACTAGCTAGGAGAAGAAGCATGGAATTAAATGATTTTACAGAAAAAGAGCAGGAGATGATAAGGCAGGGATTGACAACATCTGAAATTAGCGATAAGGAAACCGCTGCGAAAATCCTTGCCCTAGTACCTCAGGAATGGATCAAACGCATCCCATTTTTCGTGAGAAAACACGCAACAACTCGGACAATAAAGCGAATTTCCATCGAACATAAAGAGCTTTATGATGTCGCTAAAAGAAGTGGAGAGATTCCTGAAAAAGAGCGTGAAGAATTACGCCAAATCATTACAGATATTTTCCAAGAGAAAATGAATAAGCATAAGATTAAATAATTTTGAGAGGAACTAAAAAATTAGTTCCTTTTTTAATCGTTTTCAGTTGATTGAACTTTAACTTTTGGGTGGTAATTTAACTATTCGCGAACAAAATTTAAGAAAATTTTAAAAAAGTACTTTACAAGCTCTTGTAAACATGATATAGTTATAAAGCTTAGAAAATGAGATGATGTTTTCTAGCAAATATAAACCCGAGTAAAAAATGCCTACGGACAGGCAGGGTTGAATGCCGAAGCGTGGTTGAAAAGCCACATTATTGATAGGGTTAAAAGCCTACTTTTATAAGTTGATGTTAGGATGCTTGTCCTAATTCATAAATTTTAGTGTGGTGAAAGCACACGTCATCTTGTGAAACGATCAATAAAGTACGTAATATTTGCTACTAGAGAGTTAGGAAACATCGGGAACAGACATACTCAACAGAAACCAAAATAAAAACGTCAGAAGATTGCAGAGCAGGTGAAAACCTGCTCTTTTTTCATAAGTCAAGCTTTGGTCGCCTTCATTTTTTTAGGCGCTAAAAATATGGTAAAGGAGTATGTCTTGATAAAGTTAGATCAGAACCAGGCCCCTATTTATGAAGGTCTGATTAAGTTACGAAAGAAAAGGATTGTTCCCTTTGATGTACCAGGTCACAAACGCGGACGGGGAAATCCAGAACTTGTTGAATTGTTGGGAGAAAAATGTGTTGGCATTGATGTCAATTCTATGAAACCCTTGGATAATCTAGGGCATCCCATTTCGATTATCAGAGAAGCAGAAGAGCTAGCAGCAGAAGCATTTGGTGCCACTCATGCTTTTTTAATGATTGGTGGAACAACCTCATCTGTTCAAACCATGATTCTTTCCACCTGCAAGGCAGGAGATAAGATTATTCTGCCACGTAATGTCCACAAATCTGCTATCAATGCGCTGGTTCTATGTGGCGCCATTCCCATCTATATCGAGATGAGTGTAGATCCTAAAATCGGCATCGCTTTAGGACTTGAAAATGACCGTGTGGCTCAAGCTATAAAGGAACATCCAGATGCCAAGGCTATCCTAATCAACAATCCAACTTACTATGGGATTTGTTCAGATCTTAAGGGATTGACAGATATGGCTCATGATGCTGGCATGCTTGTTTTAGTGGATGAAGCCCATGGAGCTCATCTGCATTTTACAGATAAATTGCCGCTATCTGCTATGGACGCTGGCGCTGATATGGCGGCGGTCTCTATGCATAAGTCTGGTGGGAGTTTGACCCAAAGCTCCATTTTACTTATCGGGGAACAGATGAACCCTGAGTACGTTCGTCAGATCATCAACCTGACCCAGTCTACATCTGCCTCTTACTTGTTGATGGCTAGTTTGGATATTTCTCGACGGAACTTAGCTCTTCGTGGTAAAGAGTCTTTTGAGAAAGTCATTGAGCTATCCGAATACGCTCGTCGTGAAATCAATGCTATCGGTGGTTACTATGCCTACTCAAAAGAGTTGATAGACGGTGTGTCTGTTTGTGATTTTGATGTAACCAAGCTGTCAGTTTACACTCAGGGTATTGGGCTAACAGGGATAGAGGTTTATGACCTCTTACGAGACGAATACGATATTCAAATTGAATTCGGGGATATTGGCAATATCTTGGCCTATATTTCAATCGGTGACCGCATCCAAGATATCGAGCGCTTGGTTGGTGCTTTGGCTGATATTAAGAGACTTTACTCACGAGATGGGAAGGACTTGATAGCTGGAGAATATATCCAACCCGAGTTAGTGCTGTCTCCGCAAGAAGCCTTCTATTCAGAGAGAAAAAGTTTAACTTTATACGAGTCTGTTGGACAGGTCTGTGGAGAATTTGTCATGTGCTATCCTCCAGGAATTCCAATCCTAGCACCAGGTGAACGCATTACACGAGAGATTGTAGACTATATCCAATTTGCCAAGGAACGTGGTTGCTCCCTCCAAGGGACGGAAGATCCAGAGGTCAATCACATCAACGTTATTGATAGAAAGGAGAACTAGATGGATTTATGGTTTTCTGAAGTTCATACTCCAGATGTGAAATTATCCTTGAGAACAGCCAAGCAACTCTACGCTGGAAAAAGTGAATGGCAGGATATCGAAGTATTAGATACGCCAGCTTTTGGGAAAATATTAATCTTAAATGGCCATGTCTTGTTTTCAGATGCAGATGACTTTGTCTACAACGAAATGACCGTCCATGTTCCCATGGCTGTGCATCCCAATCCAAAGAAAGTCTTGGTTATTGGGGGTGGTGACGGTGGTGTTGCCCAAGTATTAACCCTCTATCCTGAACTGGAGCAAATCGATATTGTGGAACCAGATGAGATGTTGGTTGAGGTTTGTCGTGAGTATTTCCCAGACTTTGCGGCAGGGCTAGATGATCCTCGTGTTACCATTTATTATCAAAATGGGCTGCGCTTTTTGCGAAACTGCGAAGATGACTACGATATTATCATCAACGATGCGACAGATCCATTTGGACATACGGAAGGGCTCTTTACCAAGGAATTTTACGGAAACAGTTACAGAGCCCTCAAAGAAGACGGCATCATGATTTATCAGCATGGGAGTCCCTTCTTTGATGAGGATGAGTCAGCTTGCCGAAGCATGCACCGCAAGGTCAATCAAGCCTTTCCAATCAGCCGAGTTTATCAGGCCCATATTCCAACTAGCCCAGCTGGCTATTGGTTGTTTGGATTTGCATCGAAAAAATACCACCCTGTTAAAGATTTTGATAAGGAAGGCTGGAAAAAACGCCAGCTTTTCACGGAATACTATACTGCAAACTTGCACGTTGGAGCCTTTATGCTGCCCAAGTATGTAGAAGACATTTTAGAAGAAGAGGAAGGAAAAAAATGAGTCGTTTATTAGTTATTGGATGTGGGGGCGTTGCCCAAGTTGCTATTTCAAAGATTTGCCAAGATAGCGAAACCTTTAAAGAAATTATGATTGCTAGTCGTACCAAGTCAAAATGTGATGACTTGAAGGCTAAATTGGAAAGCAAAACAAGTACTAAGATTGAGACAGCTGCTCTTGATGCTGACAAGGTCGAAGAAGTGATTGCCTTGATCGAAAGCTACAAACCAGAAGCTGTTTTGAACGTAGCTTTACCATACCAAGACTTGACCATTATGGATGCTTGTTTGGCGACAGGTGTCCACTATATCGACACTGCTAACTATGAGGCTGAAGATACAGAAGATCCAGAATGGCGTGCCATCTACGAAAAACGCTGCAAGGAACTTGGTTTTACAGCCTACTTTGACTACTCATGGCAATGGGATTATCAGGAGAAATTTAAAGAAGCAGGCTTGACAGCTCTTCTTGGATCTGGTTTTGACCCAGGTGTTACCAGTGTCTTTTCGGCTTATGCTTTGAAACACTATTTTGATGAAATCCACTATATCGATATTTTAGACTGTAATGGTGGTGACCATGGTTATCCATTTGCGACGAATTTTAACCCAGAAATCAATCTCCGCGAGGTTTCTGCGCCGGGTTCTTACTGGGAAGATGGAAAATGGGTCGAAGTTGAAGCTATGTCTATCAAACGTGAGTATGATTTCCCACAAGTTGGACAGAAAGACATGTATCTCCTTCACCATGAAGAAATTGAATCATTGGCTAAGAACATTCCTGGTGTCAAACGGATTCGTTTCTTTATGACCTTTGGGCAATCTTATCTAACGCACATGAAATGCTTGGAAAATGTCGGACTCCTTCGTACGGATACCATTAACTTTAACGGTCAAGAAATTGTGCCAATCCAATTCTTGAAAGCCTTGCTTCCAGACCCTGCAAGCCTTGGTCCACGCACAGTTGGGAAAACCAATATCGGCTGTATCTTTACAGGTGTCAAAGATGGCGTTGAAAAGACTATCTATATCTACAATGTTTGTGACCATCAGGAATGTTACGCAGAAGTTGGTTCACAAGCTATTTCTTACACGACTGGTGTTCCAGCCATGATTGGGACAAAATTGGTTATGAACGGTACTTGGAAACAACCTGGAGTTTACAACCTTGAAGAATTGGATCCAGATCCATTTATGGAAGCTTTGAATGAGTACGGCTTGCCATGGGTTGTGGTTGAAAATCCACAAATGGTGGACTAATGAAGTTAGAACAAGTACCCACACCAGCCTATGTCATTGACTTGGCCAAGTTAGAAGCCAATTGCCGTATTTTACAGCAAGTTCAGGAAGAAGCGGGTTGTAAGGTTTTGCTTGCCCAGAAGGCGTATTCTCTCTATAAAACCTATCCTTTAATTAGCCAGTATCTATCAGGTACGACGGCTAGTGGTCTCTATGAAGCTAAGTTAGCTAGAGAAGAGTTCCCAGGGGAAGTCCATGTCTTTGCTCCAGCTTTCAAGGATGCAGACTTGGAGGAATTGCTGGTGATAACGGACCATATCGTCTTTAACTCAGAGAGACAGTTGCGTAAACATGGTCCTCGTTGCCGTGAGGCTGGTATTAGTGTTGGTTTGCGCATCAACCCTCAATGTTCTACTCAAGGAGATCACGCGCTCTATGACCCTTGTGCTCCGGGATCTCGGTTTGGAGTGACTATAGACAAGATTCCTAGTGATTTGCTGGACTTGGTGGATGGCCTTCATTTTCATACCCTTTGCGAGCAAGGGGCGGATGATTTAGAGACAACTTTGAAAGCTGTAGAAGCTCAGTTTGGTCCCTACTTACATCAAGTTAAATGGCTCAATATGGGTGGAGGACACCACATCACAAGAGAAGACTACGATGTGAATTTGCTGATTTCTGAAATCAAACGTATCCGAGATACTTACAATCTTGAAGTCTATATCGAGCCGGGTGAAGCTATTGCGCTCAATGCTGGTTATCTAGCAACTGAAGTATTGGATATTGTAGAAAACGGTATGGAGATCTTGGTTTTAGATGCCTCCGCGACCTGCCATATGCCAGATGTACTTGAGATGCCCTATCGTCCACCTTTGAGAAATGGATTTGAGGCGCAGGAAAAAGCCTATACCTATAGACTTTCTTCTAATACCTGCCTGACGGGTGATGTGATTGGAGATTATAGCTTTGAAAATCCAGTCCAAATCGGTGACAGACTCTATTTTGAAGATATGGCTATTTACTCATTTGTTAAAAATAATACCTTTAATGGTATTGGATTACCAAGTCTCTATCTTATGGACGAGCAGGGAGACTGCAACTTAGTCAAAGCCTTCGGCTATCAAGACTTTAAAGGGAGATTATCATGATTGACAGTCCAAAGAAATTAGGCTATCGTATGCCAGCAGAGTACGAACCACATCATGGAACCCTCATAATCTGGCCGACTCGACCAGGTTCATGGCCCTTTCAAGGAAAAGCTGCCAAAAGAGCATTTAGCCAAATTATCAAGACCATAGCAGAAGGGGAAACTGTTTATCTTTTGGTGGAGCAGGATTATCTATCTGAAGCCCAATCCTATCTAGGAGACAAGGTTGTTTATTTAGATATTCCGACAAATGATGCCTGGGCGCGTGATACTGGGCCGACTATTCTCGTCAATGATAAAAGAGAGAAGCTGGCCGTCGATTGGTCTTTCAATGCCTGGGGTGGTGCAGTCGATGGCCTCTACCAAGACTATGAAGATGATGACCAAGTAGCCAGTCGTTTTGCTGAGACCTTGGAAATGCCTGTCTATGATGCCAAACCTTTTGTACTGGAAGGCGGCGCGATCCATAGCGATGGTCAAGGAACCATTCTTGTGACTGAAAGTTGCCTACTAAGCGCTGGTCGCAATCCCCATCTCAGTAAAGAGGAAATCGAAAACACCTTATTAGAGAGCCTTGGCGCTGAAAAAGTTATCTGGCTTCCCTATGGTATTTATCAAGATGAGACAAACGAGCACGTTGATAATGTAGTAGCCTTCGTTGGTCCTGCGGAACTTGTCTTAGCTTGGACAGATGATCAAAACGATCCCCAGTATGCCATGTCTGTAGCTGATTTAGCTCTTTTAGAGAAGGAAACGGATGCAAAAGGTCGTCCTTTCACCATTCATAAATTGCCAATCCCAGCGCTTCATCAAGTAGTTACCGATGAAGATTTACCAGGCTATAGTTATGAAGAAGGTGAAGAGGAGCGTTATGCAGGTGAACGTCTTGCGGCTTCCTATGTCAATTTCTATATTGCCAACAAGTCTGTCTTGGTTCCCCAGTTTCAAGATGTGAACGACCAAGTGGCCCTAGATATCCTCAGCAACTATTTCCCAGATCGTAAAGTTGTCGGAATCCCAGCTAGAGATATTCTTTTAGGTGGTGGCAATATCCACTGTATCACCCAACAGATCCCAGAATAGGAGAAAAAGATGAGAAATGTAAGAGTTGCAGCAATCCAGATGCAATGTGCTAAGGATGTGGCAACGAATATCCAAACAGCGGAACGTTTAGTTCGTCAAGCTGCTGAGCAAGGAGCCCAAATTATTCTCTTGCCGGAGTTGTTTGAACGTCCCTATTTCTGCCAGGAACGTCAGTATGACTATTATCAGTATGCCCAGTCGGTGACAGAAAATACAGCCATTCAGCATTTTAAAGTGATTGCTAAGGAACTACAGGTTGTTCTACCGATTAGTTTCTATGAAAAAGATGGCAATGTCTTGTATAACTCTATTGCCGTTATTGATGCAGATGGGGAAGTGCTGGGTGTCTATCGGAAGACCCACATACCAGATGATCATTACTATCAAGAAAAGTTTTATTTCACGCCTGGTAACACTGGTTTCAAGGTCTGGGATACTCGCTATGCTAAGATTGGGATCGGTATCTGTTGGGATCAATGGTTCCCTGAAACAGCCCGCTGTCTTGCTCTGAATGGGGCAGAATTGCTCTTTTATCCTACAGCTATTGGTTCGGAGCCAATTTTGGATACAGATAGTTGTGGTCACTGGCAACGTACGATGCAAGGGCACGCAGCAGCAAATATTGTCCCAGTCATTGCAGCCAATCGCTATGGATTAGAGAAAGTCACTCCAAGTGAGGAAAATGGTCGACAGAGTTCCAGTCTTGACTTCTACGGTTCCTCCTTTATGACGGATGAAACAGGAGCTATTCTAGAGCAAGCTGAAAGACAAGGTGAAGCTGTTCTGTTAGCCACTTATGACCTTGACAAGGGAGCAAGCGAACGCCTAAACTGGGGACTGTTTCGTGATAGAAGACCAGAAACGTACCAACAAATTACGGACTAGAAGGTAAATTTCATAATAAATTTTTGATATTCACGCCTGTCTTACAAAAATGTAAGATAGGCTTTTTAAATGTAAGATGGGTGTACGATTATACGTGGAAATATATGCTATACTCTATGTAGATCAAAAAGAAAGAGGTTTATTATGAAAAAATGGAATGCGACGCAGTTGAAGTATCTGATGGCAGCAGTAATGGTTCTAGACCATATTCCGCATATTACCGGAATCGTTTCTCCTCTGTGGGAAGGTATTTTCCACGCCTTGACCCGTTGTGTGGGAGTTTGGTTTGCGTATATGGCTATGGAGGGATTCATCCATACTCGAAATCTTAAAGACTACCTCATCCGTCTTTGGAGTTGGGCGCTTATCATGTTTGCTGGAAATAGCCTATTCAACGCCCTATTTGCATCCAAAGGAGTAATGGTCAATAATAACATTTTCCTGACTTTGGCCATCGGTGTTACCATGCTTTGGATTGGTTTTCCTAGAAAAGAGATGGATAAAAAAGAGAAGTTGTGGCGTCGGATTGGGGTTGCTGGTCTCTTGATTTTCGGTTGTCTTTTTACCGAGGGTGGTATCACCATGCTGCCATTTCTCTTGATTAGTTACTCTTGTCGAAATCGTAAGGGATTGCGGAATCTCTTATATGCCTTTCTGTGGGCCTTCTTGTTAGTGACTTCCATCCAAATTTACGACACTTGGCACCAAACACTGGAAATGATGCTTTACAATTCTGACTGGCTCTTTATCACCGTATTTCCTTTTATGGCCTTGTATAATGGACAGCGAGGAAAAGAAACTAGTTGGAGTAAATATTTCTTTTATATTTTCTACCCAGCTCATCTATGGATTATAACTTTGATTGCTTATTTGGTTAAGTAGATTCAATATTCATTAGCTCCTTCTTGCTTAAAATGTGAGAGGAGCTTTTCTGTATCTGGAATTCCCAACAAAACATGTTATAATAGTTTTAGAAAGGACGAGGTTTATGGCGAGCATACTTGTAATTGAAGATAATAATGAAATCCAGGAAATTTTAAGAACCCTTCTTGCAGAGGAACATGAGGTGATTCAAGCATTTTCTGGTACAGAAGGTATCATGCAATTTGACAAAGGTGGCATTGATCTCGTTTTGCTAGATATCATGCTCCCTGGGAAAAATGGCGACCAAGTCTTGCAAGCTATTCGACAAACTAGTCAGACTCCGGTCATCATGCTTACTGCTTTGGGTGATAAAAAGCTCATCAGCCAATATCTACTAGACGGTGCCAATGATTATGTAGTAAAACCTTTTGATTTGGACGAAGTCTTTGCCAGAGTCACTGTGCAATTACGCCAAAGTGGTGAACATCAGTCAGAAGATCGAAGAGAAATTGATAACCTCGTACAAAACTTTAAAAATATCCAGTTCGATGCGGATAGTTTTGAAATAAGTAACGTAACTGAAACCATTCGCCTTGCAAAGAAAGAGTGTCAGATTCTCCAAATGTTGCTCCAGCATCCTAAAAAGATCTTCACCAAGGAAGAACTCTATGAATTGATTTGGGAAGAAAGTTACCTGCCTGGAGACAATACGCTCAACACCCATCTAAGCAATCTTCGTAAGAAACTGCATCAACTGGATCCGAATCACGAATACATCGAAACAATTTGGGGAGTTGGTGTTCGATTAAAAGGAGATAAATAATGAATTACATTTTGATATCAATATTACTCCTTACTAACATTATTTTGGCGATTTCTTTGATTCGCTATCATATAGCAATTAGAGATTTAAGCAGACAAATCGAAGAAAAGATTCGCTCTGGTAGTATGAAGAGGATCGGTGTAAATTTCTTTTCAAAGACCATTTTGCGTCTACATAACCAAATTGAGAATCTATTTCAAGAAGTGGAGCAAAACCAGCTAATCATGAAGCGTGAAAAACGCACCCTAGATATGGCAATCAGTAACATTGCTCATGATATTCGGACACCTTTGACAATCGCATCAGGATATACTCAGCAACTAATAAAACACCCCGATAATAGTCAGGAAACTTTAAGCAAAATAGCCCATCATCAGGATTTGGTTTCCAAACGTTTGGAGGCTCTTCTTGAATACCGTCATTTGATGGAAGGAGCAGTCAAACCGAAACTGGAGGAACTTGATTTATCAACTTCTATAACGAAAAAGACTTTAGCCTATTACGATGTTTTTCAAACTTCACATATTGTTCTTGATTTTAACGTTGAACCTGGATTGAAAACGACGACTGATGAGGACTTGCTTGATCGAATTATACAAAACCTCCTTGGAAATGTTCTCAAGCACGGCAAGGAGAAGGCTCGACTTTCTTTGAAAAAGGAAGAAAATAGGCTTGTTTTGGAAATTGATAATCTTGTCAAAAAGCCTATCAAGAATATAGACAATCTCAGCAATCGTTTTTATTCTGAAAATATGTCAGATACCGAAGAATCCTCTGGTTTAGGTCTCTATATTACTGAGGAATTAGTTCATCTCCTTGGAGCGGATATGAAGCTAGTTGCTAATGGCGAATGGTTTTCGGTCTTTATTTATTTTTAACAAAAGAAACCTCCTCTATATCCTAGAGGAGGTTCTTTTTATAAGCTCTTCTTCTTGAAAACGGTAAGGCCGCTAAGAGAGAAGAAAAGTATGATAGCGATGCAAACCGTAATGGTATAGAGAACGGATTGACTATCAGCAGTCATGGCATAGGCAAAATTTAAGCTCAGATATCGTAAAATTGCGATATTTGGAAAGATAAGCATTGGCATAGAAAGGATGATAGAGGTAACTAGATAGCCGATAAATACGGCAAGATAGGAGTGAGTCACATAGAGAATAAAGGAAACAATCGAAAGCCAAGCTAGGAGGCAGAGAAATTGGAGGGAAATCGTTAAGAGAAGGTTTGTAATAAAACCATCAGGCATCGTACCAAGTCCGTTTAGTAGAGTTGAGGGAATAAAAGCAATCACAAGACTGGCGATGAGTTGCAAGAGAGCGATACTTGCTAGAACAAAGAATTTAGCAAGGAAAAATTCTGTACGAGAAACGCCAACAGTTAAACTATTTTTATAGAGCTTGCCGATTAGATCAACTCCTAGAACTAGACATGCTAGAACAATGCAGAGAAAAACGAGGTTTGAACCATTGCTAGACGTGTTGATAAGAGATTGAACGCCGTCCCAACCATGGGTAGGAGTCTCTGGTGGTGTTGTATTTACTGCCATTAGATGTCCTGTAGCACCAATAGTAGCACCCATTAACATAAGTACAAAGAGAATGCATTCTGTAATCCAGAATCCTTTGGAGCGAAAAAGACGGTAAAAATCTGCTTGAATGGTATGTATCATGATTTTTCTCCTATTCTACCAATTGTGTGAAGTATTCTTCTAGGTTTTGACGGGCAAAGTATATCTCATCAATAGCAACATCGGCCAAAGTTAGTTGCTTAAGAATCTGTTTGACATCTTGTTCATTACCAAAGATATGGATTTCATTTTCTGGATTGACAACCTTAAACTGGAGTTGGATTTGTTCTTTCAATACCTGACAAGCTCTTTCTTTATCGCTTGTTTTAAGTATAATATAATCCTCACTCAGTGTTTCAAACTCAGCTTTACTGATTTCACGAATAATCTTACCTTGGTCCAAAATTCCAAAACGATTAGCTAGGAGGTAGAGTTCTGATAAGATATGGCTAGAGATGAGAATGCTTATTCCTTTTTCTTGATTGAGGCGCTGGATCATGAGGCGAAATTCTTTGATTCCAATTGGGTCGAGACCGTTAATGGGTTCATCAAGAATCAGAAAATCAGGTTTAGATAGAAGGGCAATGGCGATACCAAGTCTTTGTTTCATTCCTAGTGAGAAATCACGAAAGACTTTTTTACCTGTATCTGACAAGCCAACATAGTCCAAAGTCTCATGAATCACCTTATCAGCATTTGGAATATGACGTATCATACAATAATATTTCAGATTCTGGTATGCTGTTAAGTGATTATGGGCTACAGGTGATTCGATAACTGAACCTACTCGAGATAAAGCCTTTGTCCACTCATTTTGTTCTTGACTAGAAAAGAGGGAGACTGTACCTTTGTCCGCAAACAATAATTGTGTAATGATTTTAATAAGAGTAGTTTTACCTGCTCCGTTTTTTCCAATTAGACCATAAATATCTCCCTCTTTTATCGTTAGACTAAGATCTTGAAGAATAGCTTGTTGGCCGAATTGTTTGGTCAGTCCATGAATTTCGAGTACTGTTTTCATGATTTTCTCCTTTTGATTTGTTTTACTAACTTTAGTATAAGGTATAGAAATCAAAGAAAGTTCAAGTAATTCTAAAGAGTTTCTAAAGTTTTGTAATTCTTAAAAGAAACAAAACCCAGTTGACATGAACTGGGCTTCTCAATTATAAAATATACTTCTCAATGGCACGCGCGACACCGTCTTCATCGTTGCTGGCTGTAATATCATTGGCAAGGGATTTGACATGATCACTAGCATTTCCCATAGCAATACCAAGCCCTGCAAACTGGAGCATTTCGATATCGTTATTGGCATCGCCCATGGCCATAATTTCTGAGGGCTCGATCTTCAAAATCGCTGCTAGTCGAGAAAGAGCAGTAGCCTTTGTTGTTCCAAGTGGCATAGCTTCATAAATGACAGGCTGCGAACGAACACCGCTGAACCGTTGGCATAGTTCTGTCGCAAAACGCTGCTCAAAATCGTCTGTTTGCTCTTTTGTTCCTAAAAACATGCCTTGGAACATCCGATACTTGCCACTAGTCGCGTCCTCAAGGGAGATTTCAGTCAGGTCTGAAAAGACTAGCTTGGCATCATTTTGAACAATTTGATTAGGCTTGCCACCGAGGACAAAATAATGTTTCTCATCAAAAAGAGTCAACTGAACGTCGCTTTTTTCTGCTAGGTCATAGAGGTATTCAATGTCAGCTGGACTGAGTTCTTGCCAGTCCACTAGACTCCAGTCACTGGTCTGATGGGTTGAACAACCGTTATTGACGATGACATACTCATTCTGAAGGTCCAGTCCCAGTTTTTTGTAGTAAGGAAGAACACCAAAAAGCGGGCGACCTGTACAGAGAACCAGTTTGACACCTTTTTCAATAGCTTGGTGAATGGCAGTGATGTGGGCTTGCGGGATTTCCTTGGCTTCATTGAGGAGGGTTCCGTCCATATCCAAGGCTAGTAGTTTAATCATAAGACTTCCTTTTCTAGGTGTTTTGCTTTTATTATAGCATATTTTGGAGGAAAGGAGGCAGAATCTTCAGCTAAATCATGGTATAATAGAGGGTAATGAATAAATGCAAACGAGGCAGAGATGAAATTACTTTATACTGATATTCGGACTTTTTTGACAGAAATTCTGACTAGAGAGGCGGAAGAGCTAGTTGCTACAGGCAAGCGGGTCTTCTACATTGCCCCCAACTCTCTTTCATTTGAAAAGGAACGCGCCGTGCTGGAATGCTTGTCCCAGCAGGCTTCTTTTGCGATTACTGTTACGCGTTTTTCTCAGATGGCTCGTTACTTGGTTTTAAATGATTTGCCAGCTAAGACGAGTCTAGATGACATCGGTCTTGGGATGGCTTTTTATAAATGTCTTGCGGAACTCGATCCCAAGGACTTACGTGTTTATGGTGCTATTAAGCAAGATCCCCAGTTTATCCAGCAGTTGGTTGAACTTTATCATGAGATGACGACTGCTCAGATGAGCTTTTTGGACTTGGAAAGTTTGACAGATGAGGACAAGCGAGCAGACTTGCTCTTGATTTTTGAGAAAGTAACAGCCTATCTCAATCAAGGTCAGTTGGCTCAGGGAAGTCAGTTGTCCCATTTTATTGAGGCTATTGAGAACGATAAGGTAAGTAGTGATTTCAGTCAGATTGCCTTGGTTATTGATGGCTTTACCCGTTTTTCTGCCGAGGAAGAGCGTATAGTGGATCTACTCCATGGCAAGGGTGTTGAGATTGTTATTGGGGCCTATGCAAGCAAGAAAGCTTATAGCAGTCCGTTCACTGAAGGTAATCTCTATCAAGCCAGTGTGGAATTCCTCCATCATTTGGGGGCAAAATACCAAACACCTGCTCAGGATCGTTCTCAGACGCATGAGAAAATGGATAGTTTTGACAAGGCCTCTCGTTTGCTGGAGTCTTCTTATGACTTTTCAGAACTCGCTTTAGATGTCGATGAGAAAGACCGTGAAAACTTGCAAATCTGGTCTTGCTTGACGCAAAAAGAGGAGTTGGAATTAGTAGCCCGTAGCATTCGTCAGAGATTACATGACCATCCAGATCTGAGTTACAAGAATTTCCGTATTCTGCTTGGAGATGTGGCTTCTTACCAGCTATCACTGAAAACTATTTTTGACCAGTACCAGATTCCTTTCTATCTTGGTAGAAGTGAATCCATGGCTCACCACCCTTTGACTCAGTATGTCGAATCTATTTTGCGTTTGAAACGCTACCGTTTCCGTCAGGAGGATTTGATTAATTTCCTCAGAACTGGTCTGTATACTGACCTTAGCCAAGCGGATATTGATGCTTTTGAGCAATATCTTCGCTATCTTGGCATCAATGGCTTGCCAGCTTTTCAGCAGACCTTCACAAAATCCCACCACGGAAAATTTGATTTAGAGCGTTTAAATGCCCTTCGTTTGCGTATTTTGTCACCTCTTGAAACCTTATTTGCCAGTCGGAAGCAAAAGGCTGAAAATCTCTTGCAAAAGTGGAATACTTTTCTAAAAAATGCTGCTTTAAGCAAGCAGATGCAAGAATTGACAGCCACTATGGAAACTCTAGAACAGGAAAGACAAGCTGAAGTTTGGAAATCCCTTTGTCATGTTTTAGAACAATTTGCGACGGTTTTTGCTGGTTCACAAGTTAGTCTGGAGGATTTTCTATCCTTGCTCCATTCTGGAATGAGTTTGTCCCAGTATCGCACCATTCCAGCGACAGTGGACACCGTTCTGGTGCAGAGTTATGATCTGATTGCACCTCTGACAGCTGACTTTGTCTACGTCATAGGACTAACACAGGATCATTTACCAAAAATCGCGCAAAATACCAGTCTGTTAACAGATGAAGAACGACAAAGCCTAAACCAAGCGACTGAAGAGGGAGCGCAATTACTGATTGCAAGCAGTGAAAACCTCAAGAAAAATCGCTATACCATGCTTTCCTTGGTCAATGCTGCTCGTAAGCAGTTGGTGTTGTCAGCACCAAGTCTTCTCAATGAAAATGAGAGCAAGGAATCGGCCTATCTTCAGGAACTGGTGAGTTTTGGATTTAGCCGGATAGAGAAGAAGATTCATCAAAAAAGTCTGTCTAAGGATGATATGGGGTCATATCACAGTCTTTTGTCTAGTCTGGTCGCCTATCATCAGCAAGCTACTTCTAGTGAAAATGAGCAAGATGTGACCTTTGTCAAGGTTCTAGCGCGTGTCATGGGTAAAAAACTTGATCAAAAAGGTCTTACAAATCCTGCACTCCCAACTAGTCCAAGTAGCAAGTCATTAGCTAAAGAGACCTTGCAGGCTCTCTATCCAGCTGACAAGGAGTTTTACCTGTCTACCTCTGGTTTGACGGAGTTTTACCGCAATGAATACAGTTATTTCCTCCGTTATGTCTTAGGTTTGCAGGAAGAAGTGCGCCTGCGTCCGGATGCCCGCAGTCATGGTAATTTCTTGCATCGTATTTTTGAACGTGCCTTGAAACTGCCTGATGAAGATTCCTTTGATCAGCGTTTGGAACAAGCCATTAAGGAAACCAGCCAAGAACACGAATTTGAGGCTATTTATCAGGAAAGTTTGGAAGCCCAGTTTACCAAGGAAGTTCTTCTCGATGTCGCGCGGACAACTGGCCATATTCTCCGCCATAATCCAGCCATCGAAACCATCCAAGAGGAGGCAACATTTGGTGGCAAGGATCAGGCCTTTATTCAATTGGATAATGGTCGGAGTGTCCATGTTCGAGGAAAGGTTGACCGTATTGACCGCCTGAAAGCTGATGGAGCGCTAGGAGTAGTGGACTACAAGTCTAGTTTGACCCAGTTCCAGTTTCCTCATTTCTTTAATGGGCTTAATTCCCAACTGCCAACCTATCTAGCTGCCCTAAAAAGTGAAGGGGGGCAGAACTTTTTCGGCGCTATGTACCTAGAAATGGCTGAACCTGTCCAATCTCTGTTGACCGTTAAGAGTTTGGCTGGAGCAGTAGCAGAAGCCAGCAAGTCAATGAAATACCAGGGACTCTTTTTAGAAAAAGAAAGCAGTCACTTGGGCGAATTTTATAACAAAAACAAGGCCAATCAGCTGACAGACGAGGAATTCCAGCTCTTACTAGACTATAATGCCCATCTGTACAAGAAGGCAGCTGAGAAGATTTTAAAGGGGCAGTTCTCCATCAATCCATACACAGAGAACGGCAGAAGCATTGCCCCATACGTTCAGCAACATCAGGCCATTACAGGATTTGAAGCAAACTACCATCTAGGTCAAGCACGTTTCCTAGAAAAGTTAGACCTAGCGGATGGCAAACGTCTGGTCGGAGAAAAACTCAAGCAAGCTTGGTTTGAAAAAATGAGAGAGGAGTTGAATCGATGAAGCCCATTTCCTTTTTAACTGAGGAAGAAATTCAAAAACTGCAAGAAGCAGAAGCGAGTTCAAGCAAGGAACAAAAGAAAACAGCTGAGCAAATCGAAGCCATTTATACCGCAGGGCAAAATATCCTTGTTTCAGCGTCTGCTGGTTCAGGGAAGACCTTTGTTATGGCCGAGCGCATTCTTGATCAATTGGCGCGAGGTGTGGAAATCAGCCAACTCTTTATCTCGACCTTTACCGTCAAGGCTGCTACTGAACTAAAGGAGCGCTTGGAGAAAAAAATCAGCCAACAAATCCAAGAAAGTAACGATGTTGATCTCAAACAACACTTGGGACGCCAGTTAGCAGATCTACCAAACGCTGCCATTGGAACCATGGACTCTTTCACACAAAAATTCCTTGGCAAACATGGCTATCTGATTGATATCGCACCGAACTTCCGTATTCTGCAAAATGAAAGTGAACAGTTAATCTTAAAAAACGAAGTTTTTCATCAAGTTTTTGAAGACCATTACCAAGGTGAGAATAAAGAGAAATTTAGCCGTTTGGTGAAGAACTTTGCTGGGCGATGCAAGGATGAACGAGGCCTACGCCAACAAGTCTACAAAATCTATGATTTCCTTCAATCCACCAGCAGTCCACAAAAATGGCTGAGCAACTCTTTCCTCAAAGGGTTTGAAAAAGCTGACTTTGCTAATGAAAAAGAGAAACTAATTGAGCAAATCAAGCAGGCGCTTTGGGACTTGGAAAGCTTTTTCCGTTATCATCTGGATAATGATGCCAAGGAGTTTACCAAAGCTGTCTATTTAGAAGCTGTTCAACAGGTTTTGGATGAAATTGGCTCCTTAAATCAAGAGTCCGATAGTCAAGCTTATCAAGCAGTGCTTGCACGTGTTGTTGCCATTTCGAAGGAGAAAAATGGTCGAGCTCTGGCTAACTCCAGTCGTAAGGCCGAATTGAAGCCACTGGCTGATGCCTATAACGATGAGAGAAAGGCCCAGTTTGCTAAACTAGGAAAACTAGCAGACCAGATAACGATTCTCGACTATCAGGAGCGTTATCATGAAGACATCTGGGAGCTAGCTAAAACTTTCCAAACCTTTATGAGTGATTTTGTGGAGGCTTATCGAGAACGTAAACGCCAGGAAAACGCCTTTGAATTCGCTGATATTAGTCATTACACCATTGAGATTTTAGAGAATTTCCCACAAGTCCGCGAGGCTTATCAGGAACGATTCCACGAAGTCATGGTCGATGAGTATCAGGATACTAACCACATTCAAGAACGGATGCTGGAATTGCTGTCGAATGGTCACAATCGCTTTATGGTGGGAGATATCAAGCAGTCTATCTACCGTTTCCGTCAGGCAGATCCCCAAATTTTCAATGAAAAATTTCAACGCTATGCGCAAAATCCTAAAGAGGGTAAGTTGATACTCCTCAAGGAAAATTTCCGTAGCAGTTCAGAAATGCTATCAGCAACCAATGATGTTTTTGGACGCCTTATGGACCAAGAGGTCGGCGAAATCAACTATGATAGCATGCACCAGCTTGTTTTTGCTAATACCAAGCTGGCTCCTAATCCAGACAACAAGGCAGAATTTCTCCTCTACGATAAGGACGATAGTGGGCAAGAGGAGGAAGAGAGCCAAACAGAATCGAAACTAACTGGTGAAATGCGTCTGGTCATCAAGGAAATCTTGAAGCTCCATCAAGAGAAAGGTGTAGCCTTTAAGGAAATTGCCCTTTTGACTTCCAGTCGCAGTCGAAATGACCAGATTCTACTTGCCCTGTCTGAGTACGGAATTCCAGTTAAAACCGACGGTGAGCAAAACAACTACCTCCAATCCCTAGAAGTACAAGTCATGCTGGACACCCTGCGCGTCATTCACAATCCCCTGCAAGACTATGCCTTGGTAGCTCTGATGAAGTCTCCTATGTTTAGTTTCGATGAGGACGAGTTGGCACGCTTGTCCCTTCAGAAAATAGAAGATAAGGCCCAAGAAAATCTCTATGAGAAACTGGTCAATGCTCAAAAACTGGCAACAAGTCAGAAAAACTTGATTTATACAGCTCTAGCTGAAAAACTCAATCAATTCATGGATATTTTGGATTCTTGGCGCTTGTATGCCAAAACCCACTCTCTCTATGACTTGATTTGGAAGATTTACAACGACCGTTTTTACTATGACTATGTTGGAGCCTTGCCAAACGGACCTGCTAGACAGGCCAATCTCTATGCCCTAGCGCTACGTGCTGACCAGTTTGAAAAGAGTAATTTCAAGGGCTTGTCTCGTTTTATCCGTATGATTGACCAAGTCCTAGAAGCCCAGCACGATCTCGCAAGCGTAGCCGTCGCACCGCCTAAAGATGCTGTGGAACTCATGACCATTCACAAGAGCAAAGGACTGGAGTTTCCTTATGTCTTTATCCTCAACATGGATCAGGACTTCAACAAGCAAGACTCGATGTCAGACGTCATTCTCAGCCGTCAAAATGGGCTTGGTGTCAAATACATTGCCAAGGTGGAAACAGGAGCAGTGGAAGCACACTATCCTAAAACCATCAAACTCTCCATTCCTAGCCTGACCTATACGCAGAATGAGAAAGAACTGCAACTGGCTAGCTATTCAGAGCAGATGCGTCTGCTGTATGTTGCCATGACAAGGGCTGAGAAAAAGCTCTATCTTGTCGGTAAGGGGTCTCGCGAAAAGCTAGAAGCTAAGGAATTCCCAGCAGCTGAGAGCGGAAAATTAGATAGCAATACCAGACTGCAAGCAAGAAATTTCCAAGATTGGATCTGGGCTATCAGTAAAGTATTTGCCAAGGACAATCTCAACTTTAGCTATCGTTTTGTTGGTGAAGACCAGCTGACCAGAGAAGCTATTGGTCAATTGGAAAACAAGAGTCCTCTACAAGATAGTTCTCAAGCAAGTAACCGGCAATCAGAAACCATCAAAGAAGCCCTTGAAATGCTGAAAGAAGTGGAAGTCTATAATACTCTTCACCGTGCAGCAATTGAACTTCCTAGTGTTCAAACCCCAAGTCAAATCAAGAAATTCTACGAACCTGTTATGGATATGGAAGGTGTCGAGATTGCAGGTCAAAGCCAGTCAGTAGACAAGAAAATCAGCTTTGATTTACCAGATTTTTCAACTAAAGAAAAGGTAACAGGAGCTGAGATTGGTAGTGCAACCCACGAACTCATGCAAAGAATCGACCTGAGGCAGCAACCAACACTTGCTAGCCTGACAGAAACTCTCAAACAAGTTCAGACTAGTCCAGCTGTTAGAGACAAGATCAATCTTTCTAAAATTCTCGCTTTCTTTGATACAGCACTTGGTCAGGAAATTCTCGCTAATACCGACCATCTCTACCGCGAGCAACCTTTCTCCATGCTCAAACGAGATGAAAAGAGCCAAGAGAACTTTGTGGTTCGTGGAATTCTAGATGGGTATTTACTCTATCAAGACCGAATTGTCCTCTTTGACTATAAGACTGACCGTTATGATGAACCAAATCAGCTTATTGAACGCTATCGTGGTCAGTTAGCCCTATATGGTGAGGCCTTATCACGAGCTTATTTGATTGAAAATATTGAGAAATACTTGATTTTACTCGGCAAAGACGAAGTTCAAGTTGTAAAAGTATAAACTAGAAAGGAGACCTCATGACACTTCCAGTTAGAAAATCCCTTCATGATGCAGTTTTACAAGCTTCAAAAGCTGATACTTGGGATCAAGCCACTAAGGAGTGGAATGAAGTTTCCTTGATTTTTAATGGCATTGGCCGTAGTAATTGTGTTTGTGGGAACGCCATAAAATACGCCTACGAACTCTTTAACGGAGTTACAGGCCAACGTCTCTTCCCTATAGGAAGCGACTGTGTTCGCCATTTTCATCGTATTAGCCTCGATCAGCAACTAGAAGAGGAAGAAAAACTACTCAGAAAAGTTGAAAACCTAACTAGAAAGGCTCAGAAAAAGGAAAAAATCAAGGTTAATAAAAGCGATTTTGACGAGCGACTTTTAAAATGGTTTTGGGAGAAAGGTGTTTTCAAAGCCAATCGTGGCAATCAATTCGCGCCTGAGAGAGACTATCAGCTCTTCCTAGAGGTCTTTCTAGGCGGAAGTTGGACCAAGGCAGATCCAAAGAAGAAGGCTCGTATGGAAGAAGTGCTGGAAAAGTGTATCAAACCTTTTCTACTTGGTAAGACCGATGACCAACTCTACCTTGTTAAACTAGGCAAGGAGAAAATCGACTACGAGCAACATTTACGGATTCAGGCAGAGAAAGAACGCAAGAAGAGAGATAAAATCGCCAAGCAATACGCTGACAATCTCATTCTTGCCATGGGACCTGCAGAACGAGCCTATCAAGATTACTTCGGCTTTACAGAAACCTTGACCCAAGAAGAACGAAAATGGGAGAAAATCCTCTTTGGAAAAAATAGAGACGAACGGGCTATCAAGGCTAAACAAAACCAAAAGGAGCTGGAAAAGGATCAGCGGATTGCAAATCAAGATCCTATTGAACGAAAGCAGAAGCAGACTTGGCTTCTTAATTCCTATTTTCGTGATTTGCCTGATGAAAAAGCCAGATTTTCTCGACTCTTACTAGAGTATCGAAAAAGTGGATAAGTACCCTTTTCAGATGGTTACTTATCTGAGCATCTCATCGACTTTTTCTACAAGATGAAGGCTTTTGAGTTTGAAATTGCACCAGAACAAGTCCGCGATTTTCTAAAAGAATGCCTTCAGGCAGAACATCTATCATCAGCACAGGAAAGCTGGATTAGAGGAATTCTTCTCAATTGCCTTCACCCGTTCTTAAATAGGTTATTCATATAGAAAAAATCCTACCTTGTCTATGCATGGTAGGATTTATGTATCTCCAAAGATATACTGGTAAAGTTGGACGACTTTCTGAAAACACTGCGTGTCCATTCTTGTTATTTTTTGGGCATTTCGCATCCGAAAATCAAAAGTATACAGTTGAAATGGATTGACAGCGCCATCTACCTTATCCGACGAGACAGGTACGAGCAAGCCTTTTTCTGCCAAACGATGTTGGCCATGGGTGATAGGACAGACAGCCACAAAACCAGTTTGTAAGGCATATTCTCTCCTAGAAACTACCAAAGCAGGTCGCCTTTTCTGAATTTCTCGACCGACTGATGGATCAAAATCCAGCCAAATGATATCCTGCTTTTCAGGAATATACTCAGATTTCGCTATCAAGTGACCTTACCCCTTCAAAATCGTTTGTCATTCTCAAATCAGTAATCCCATCAAAAGGATCTTTTAGCTTAGGAGCCAAGACAATAACTCCGTCAATCCCTTTGTAGACAACCATTTCTTGACCTTCCGTCATACCCAAATTTTTAGGAATGGTCACAGTAAGAGAATTTCCCACCTTCCGAGTCTTTACTGTATTCATCACTCTACCTCCACGAAATCGTATATACAAAGTATATACCAAACAGCAAAAAAAGTCAAGTAAACGTTTTATTACATAAATTAAGTTATGTGATATAGTGTGATTTTAGTCAAAGCCTGTGCAAAAGCACCTAATTTATGATAGAATAGATGGTGAGAAAGAAAACGTTTTATTACGTTTTTTTAGTCGGAAGGGGAAAATATTATGGCTACTATTCAATGGTTTCCGGGCCACATGTCTAAGGCTCGGCGACAGGTTCAGGAGAATTTAAAATTTGTTGATTTTGTGACAATTTTGGTGGATGCTCGTCTACCTTTATCTAGTCAAAATCCTATGTTAAACAAGATTGTGGGTGATAAACCCAAACTCTTGATTTTAAACAAGGCAGACCTAGCTGATCCAGCAATGACAAAAGAATGGCGTCAGTACTTTGAATCACAAGGGATTCAAACTCTGGCAATCAACTCCAAAGAGCAAGTTACCGTAAAAGTTGTGACAGATGCAGCTAAAAGGCTCATGGCGGATAAGATTGCACGCCAGAAAGAACGCGGTATCAAGATCGAAACCTTGCGGACCATGATTATCGGAATTCCAAATGCTGGCAAATCAACTCTGATGAACCGTTTGGCTGGGAAAAAGATTGCGGTGGTCGGCAATAAACCAGGTGTTACCAAGGGGCAACAATGGCTCAAAACCAATAAAGACCTTGAAATCCTAGACACACCTGGGATTCTTTGGCCTAAGTTTGAAGATGATGCTGTCGCACTGAAATTAGCCTTAACTGGAGCAATTAAAGACCAGTTGCTTCCTATGGATGAAGTCACCATTTTTGGTCTCAATTATTTCAAAAAACATTATCCAGATAAGCTAGCTGAACGCTTCAAACAAATGAAAATTGAAGAAGATGCTCCTGTTATTATCATGGATATGACACGTGCCCTCGGTTTCCGAGACGACTACGACCGTTTTTACAGCCTCTTCGTGAAGGAAGTTCGTGATGGAAAACTCGGTAACTATACCTTAGATACATTGGACGACATCAATGACGACGATTAAAGAAATCAGAGAACTTCTTGCTACTGTCAAAGAATTAGACAATTCCATTTTTCTGGAACTGGAAAAAGATGGCCGAACTGGAGTTCAAAAGGAAATCACCAAGCGTAAAAAAGCCATTCAGGCTGAACTCGAGGAAAATCTTCGTCTAGAATACATGCTTTCCTATGAAAGAGAGCTGTATAAGCAAGGCGTGACCTTAATAGCAGGTGTTGACGAGGTCGGCCGTGGCCCACTCGCTGGACCTGTAGTCGCTGCAGCCGTTATCTTGCCTAAAAATTGTAAAATCAAAGGCCTCAACGATAGTAAGAAAATCCCCAAAAAGAAACATTTGGAAATTTTTCAAGGCGTTCAAGACCAGGCATTGGCAATCGGCGTTGGAATCATGGATAATCAAGTTATTGACCAAGTCAATATCTATGAAGCAACCAAGCTTGCTATGATAGAAGCAATCTCTCAGCTCAGTCCCCAACCTGAGCACCTCTTGATTGATGCCATGCAGCTTGATTTACCGATTTCCCAATCAGCAATCATCAAAGGAGATGCGAACTCGCTCTCTATCGCAGCCGCATCCATAGTTGCCAAAGTTACACGGGATAATCTAATGAAGGATTATGACATCCAGTATCCTGGATATGATTTCGCTGCCAATGCTGGATATGGAACTGCTAAACACTTAGAAGGTCTCGAAAAACTAGGAGTTACTCCCATTCATCGAACCAGTTTTGAACCTGTCAAAACACTGGTTTCAACTAAGAAAGATAAGTAAGAGGAAATGATTATGGAGGAACAGTCAGAAACACTCAGTTCCAAGAAAGAATTCGCCTTTGCCTCAAGTACCATATTATCCCAAGTTGGACGAGGAATCATTGTTGGTCTCGTTGTCGGGCTCATCGTCGGATCCTTTCGTTTCTTAATCGAAAAGGGCTTCCACCTGATACAAGGACTCTATCAAGATCAAGCGCACCTAGTGCGCAATCTTTTTATCCTTGTTCTATTTTACATCCTTATCTGCTGGCTCAGTGCTAAATTAACTCGATCGGAAAAAGATATCAAGGGTTCAGGAATCCCACAAGTTGAGGCTGAATTAAAAGGACTTATGTCGCTTAATTGGTGGAGTGTTCTCTGGAAGAAATATATTCTAGGTATTCTTGCTATTGCCAGTGGCCTTATGCTGGGACGAGAAGGGCCAAGTATTCAACTTGGAGCAGTTGGTGGTAAAGGCATTGCTAAGTGGCTAAAATCCAGTCCAGTTGAAGAACGCTCCTTGATTGCCAGTGGTGCTGCAGCAGGATTAGCAGCTGCCTTTAATGCACCGATTGCAGGCCTCCTCTTTGTTGTAGAAGAAGTCTATCACCATTTTTCCCGCTTTTTCTGGGTCTCAACTCTAGCAGCCAGTCTCGTAGCAAACTTTGTCTCACTACTCATATTTGGCCTAACACCCGTACTGGATATGCCAGACAACATTCCTCTCATGACTCTAGACCAGTATTGGATTTACCTAGTTATGGGAGTTTTTCTCGGGCTCTCTGGTTTTCTCTATGAGAAAGCTGTACTCAATGTTGGTCGAATTTATGATTGGCTGGGTCAAAAAATCCATTTGGATAGAGCTTATTATCCAATCCTAGCCTTTATCCTCATCATACCAGTCGGGATTTTCTTGCCACAAATCCTTGGTGGTGGAAATCAGGTCGTTCTTTCTTTGACTGAGCAAGATTTTAGTTTTCAGGTTTTATTAGCTTACTTTTTGATTCGATTTGTTTGGAGCATGATTAGCTATGGAAGTGGCCTCCCAGGAGGAATTTTCCTTCCCATTCTGGCGCTTGGTTCCTTACTTGGTGCCCTAGTTGGTGTCATTTGTGTCAATCTCGGGCTTGTCAGTCAGGAGCAATTCCCTATATTTGTCATTTTAGGAATGAGTGGCTACTTTGGAGCAATATCCAAGGCTCCCTTAACTGCTATGATACTCGTAACCGAGATGGTAGGGGACATTCGCAACCTCATGCCACTTGGCTTGGTGACCTTAGTCGCCTACATCGTCATGGATCTACTCAAAGGTGCTCCAGTCTATGAGGCCATGCTAGAAAAAATGCTGCCAGAAGAAGCGACAGATGAAGGAGAAGTTACCCTCATTGAAATCCCTGTATCAGATAAAATCGCTGGAAAACAGGTTCACGAACTCAACTTGCCACATAACGTACTCATCACCACCCAAGTCCATAATGGCAAAAGCCAAACAGTTAACGGCTCAACTAGAATGTATCTGGGTGATATGATTCACTTAGTGATTCCCAAAAGTGAAATTGGGAAAGTAAAAGATTTGTTGCTGTAGTTTTTTTACATAATTTATTTTACGTAAAATATTATTGAAAGGATTCTCTATGAAAAGAAATAAGGCAATTGCAGTATATTTGCTAGGCACATTTAGCCAAATAGTAGCAGTTTGCCTCCTTTTCTTTCTCTTGAATCTTTTTTCTATTCATTCCAATCTATTAACTATTTTAGGAATCATTTTAGGTGGGATTTCTTCAGCTCTTTGGGGAATAATTGTTGCAAATCACTATTTTAATATTCATTTTAAAAAGATTGTAAAAGATTTTTTTAACATTCATACCAGTTATAAACACTATTTATTATCTTTTTTCCTTATTATCCTTGATTTTTCTTTTCTAATGTTTGGTGGGAAAATAATAGAATTTAGCTGGTATCTCCCATTTTTGATGTTCTTCAAATTTATTGTCTTTGGTGGTATAGAAGAGATTGGATGGCGATATGTTTTTCAACCAATCTTACAAGAGAAGCTACCATATTTTTACTCAACAATCCTAACCTTTTTCAGCTGGGCGCTTTGGCATCTGTTGTTCTTTTACATAGATGGTTCCCTAGCAACACTGCAAACTCTACCGTTTCTAATTGGATTGCTGACGAATTCTTTCATACTCTCAGCTCTTTATATCAAAACAAAGAATCTCTGGATTTGCGTTATGACACATTCGATCATTAACGTCTTGTCTCAGCTAACCATAGACACTGATCGATACGAAACCTACCTGCTTAAAATCTTAGTCATCTTGGTATCCTGCTATATGGTAATACATAAAAAATGAGCATAGTCGGTAGCTGATTTTGTTGGAAAACAGTATTATTCTTTGGAAAAGTTATTTGCTAAGGAGGACATACATCATAATGAAAATACTCGATGTTTTATATAATTTTTATGGTGATTTTGATTTCATTGAAGAAAAATACAATGAAAAATACGAAGGTATTCTTATCAAGATAAAGGAAGAGCAAGGATATAAAAGATGCCGCTTGGCAAAAAGAACACCAAAAAAAGAAGGATATTTTACAGTTTTTTGGAAAAAAGACCAAAACAACAAGAACATTCCCTATACCAATGAGGACTTAGGGAATGAACTTATAATCGTTATCATTGATAATGATAAGAGGGGACTATTCATTATTCCAAACGAGGTGGCTATTCGTAAAAACATTCTGTCGACAAAAGATAGCAATGGAAAAATGTCTATGCGATTTTATCCTCCTTGGTGCTCAAATTTAAATACAACAGCTCGAGCAACACAAAAATGGCAATTGCAATATTTTAGAGAAATTGAAATATAAACATATTGCCGGATTACATACACACAAAAGACCTGTTTCTTATGATTGTGGAATCAGGTCTTAAAACTAAAAGTTTATGTACAATTGACTTAACGTGAGCTAAACTATTGATACAACTGAATTAGAAGCATAAAGTCCATTCTTTAAGGAGTGTACTTTATTTTTATTTTGTACATTATTTTGAAGTGTTATTTGTATATTTTCTAGTTCATAACATCATCTGATTTAAGGAATTGATCTGTACATTTTTACTCTAATAGGTGCAGAAGAAGTAGTGGTTCAATTGTACATTTTTTGCTATTCATTTAAGGTCTTATTGATAGTAAGATATAGATTTTTACTCGTGGTGCTAGTTAATCTCTTTGTTCGACATCAAAAAAAGCACAAAGTTCTGAAAATCGAGTTTCAATAGTCCGTCTCATAGCCATTAGTTTCCAATGATTATGTTGTTTAGCTCTTGCCATCTTTTGACGTAAAGGCGTCCAAAGAAAGATGGTAACCTTTCTGTTTCAACTGTTCTCTGAGTTCATAGCTAAGATAAGCTAAATCAGCTAAAACATAGGGTTGAGAACAATTTTCTAGTAAGTCATCAACTGCCCTAATATCATGTACTGAGGCAGGCGTTACAACATAATTCAGAATATTGCCTGATAGGGTGACCAGCATATGTACTTTGAATCCATAGAACCAAAGGTGCTTAGAGGAATTGTAACCAATGTCGGCTAGTTCATTAAAAACATGTACTCTATGGTTACGGACTGGTTGACAAAGTGATAAGGGGAAACTATCTATGATGACAATGTTATTGGGAGAAATTTGAGTATTTTTATGGCTTGCCGAATAATTTGGACTAACCAAATAAAGGGATTTTTTATACCTATAATACCTTGTGCAAAATAGTCGTATATATCAAAATCAGAGTCACGTTACCTACTATTAGACCAAAAGTCGCAAGCAAGGTCTTTGCTGTACCCGGCTTAAAATCTGCACTAATCAAATATGGCCAAAAGCATACCATTGGGAGAATGGCTATTAACACGCATACATAGGTAGGAAAGCTTGTCCAAAGAAAGCGTGTCGTCTCTAACCAGTGACCCCATGAAGGTATCACTATTTTGCTTATAGTGAAAAGTATGCATATAAGGTGGACCACTAGAAGATAAATAGCATACTTTGTCTTACTTAGTACTTTTTTCTTTTTCATTTTGCCTAATTATCCCTGCAAATTCTTCTATCGCTCTGCTGCAATATTAGAACTAAAATTAAAATTAACTATATCATTATTCGAATCAAGGTCTAAATTCATAAAATAATGATTCCAAAAGAATTCATTGTTACCTGCTCCCCACTGCACGCCATAATGACTCAAATATTCATCTCTTGGCTCGCTTGGAGTCAGCCATATTTTTTTCCCAAATACTTTCGTGAACTCGTTTTCGTCAAGCTTCTTTAGCAAATCTATACCATCTATATTATATGAAATTCCATATTTTTTGGCAACAGCTGTGCACTCAGAATCGAAGCAAACCTGCGTAACTACACAGTCCTTCAGCTCCGTACTCTTCCTCTTATCTCCGTAAACACCTATACATCCGAGAACTACATTCTTCTTTACAAGAAGATAGGTAGATCGCGTAACTGCTGAGTCATATGACTTAAAGCCGTTTGGTACGCTAACCCCAGCTCCTTGGTATTTAGTATAGCTTCCCGTTGTCAAAAGCTCGTTATAATTAGGATAATCATGTCTACCATTTGACACATAAATTTCAAACCCCTTGTCTATCAAATCCGAAATCTTAGTCTCTGTAAGATGAATTTCAGTTCCGTCAATTTTAAGTGGAGGTGCGTTATCAGGTAGACCTATAATTATATATACAAACATCAAAAACACGAATATCATAAGCACTGCAACGATACTCATCCAAGATTTCCCGGTTCTCCTTCGTGCATTGAAAAGCGACATTATAGAAGGCGTGATTATAGCAGCACCAATTGGCGCCGCCCCATGACGGAACATGCTCATGACCTTAAAGGCAATTATAGCGCTAATTAGTATTAAAATTATGTGCACTGCATACTCTCCTACGCTTAGCTTACTCGTCCTAGTCTGATTATTTGCTGGGGCATCGTACACTGGAACACCGTTCTCAAAGGTGTTCTTCATTCTAAAACGCAGCCAAAACAATATTCCAATAAACACAAATGCCAAGAACACTAGCATTCCGATAAAAACTAATTTTTCCATCTGTAACCTTTTCTCTGACCTAATTATCGTCCATCAAAATTCATATCTAGTCTACCACATTTTGAAATTGTTTTACAATATTTACATACTTGTGCACGAATCAAAAATGTATACAAGCTTTTCAGAGTACTTATTCTTTACACCTCTTTTCCGCTATGTTAAAATTGTATTAAGTTTAATACTTGTTTTATTCTAAGCGTGCGCATCATTTTAGCGCAAAAAACAAATTTAATTCCGTTGTTTTCTGTAGTTAACTTTTTTATCGAAGTAATTCAGGAGTCCTATATTCAATATTAGGATGCATTAATCAAAGAGGTAACATCAGTAGAATCCGAAAATAAAATATTTACTTGGATTTGTGATTGTTGCGAATTAGAATTCAATGAAAAGTTAGGGATTGTTTTAGATGTATTTACCAACAGTGACTTTAATAATCTTAACTCTATTTGTCCTTACTGTAATAAAAAAATCCCTAAACCAAATGAAAAAATAAGCTTCGCTAAACCGTACTTAATCAATGAATGGGTGAAAGAACTTAACGGAGATATTGACACTTTCTTTTATGATTCAAATATTATATTAGTTGATTGGATTTGTCAAAAATGTCACAGGAGTTTTAAAGCGAAAATTTCTGAACGCTACGAAAACGACCAATGTTGCCCATATTGTTCATTTAAAAAGACTGCAAAAGGTTATAACGATCTTGAAACTACACATCCTTGGTTAATTAAAGAATGGTCTACATTAAATAAACAAAAAATGTCCTCAGTAAGGGTTAATTCAACATATACCGCATGGTGGAAATGTCTTGTATGCACTGGAGAATATCAGCAAGTTATTAAAGAAAAATTTTACAGAGAAAATTCTTGTCCATATTGTAGGAATCAAAAAGTTTTAAAAGGATTTAACGACTTGGCAACAACTCAACAAAGTCTAATGAATGAGTGGGATTATGTAAATAACCTCCTAATAACAAGTCCAACTGAAATCACAGAGTTGAGTAATATGTCTGTATGGTGGATATGTCAGGAAAACCCAGATCATCGTTATAAAATTCAAGTTAAAGAAAGAATGGCGTACAGAAAACGAAATAAAAAGGCATGTTCGATTTGCAAAGGTTACAGAAGAAAGCAAGAACATTTTATACAGTTTAGAAAAGATATAAAAAATAAGAACACTTTAAGTAATATAAAGTGTTTTTATATTGTCAAAATGTACAATTGAAAAATTTTCAGTTTTCACTTAGATAAAGTACATAATTAAGAATAATTAGCTCTAAAAAATTTTTGGTTATAATGGTAAACACTCATAACATCTTTCCGAAAAACTATAATTTTCTTGAAAAATATATGAGTCTATGCTATACTACTAGTAGACTTATTTATGGAGAAAATACATGAAACGTGAGATCTTACTGGAACGAATCGACAAACTAAAACAAATCATGCCCTGGTATGTTCTGGAATACTACCAATCTAAGCTTGCTGTTCCCTATAGTTTTACAACCTTGTACGAATATCTCAAGGAATACGATCGATTTTTCAGCTGGGTTTTGGATTCTGGAATTTCAAATGTTGATAAAATATCCGACATTCCTTTATTAGTTTTGGAAAATATGTCTAAGAAAGATATGGAAGCTTTTATCCTATATCTACGAGAACGACCTTTGCTAAATGCCAATACAACAAAGCAAGGTGTCTCTCAGACGACCATTAATCGAACTTTGTCGGCACTTTCTAGTCTTTACAAGTATCTGACCGAGGAAGTCGAAAACGACCAGGGTGAGCCTTATTTCTATCGTAATGTAATGAAGAAAGTTTCAACCAAGAAAAAGAAAGAAACACTTGCTGCCAGAGCTGAAAACATCAAGCAAAAACTCTTTCTAGGTGATGAGACAGAAGGTTTTTTGACTTATATCGACCAAGAGTACCCACAACAGCTCTCAAATCGTGCTCTATCGTCATTCAATAAAAATAAGGAACGTGATTTGGCCATTATTGCCCTTCTCTTGGCGTCTGGTGTCCGCTTATCTGAAGCTGTTAATCTGGATCTAAGAGACCTTAATCTCAAAATGATGGTCATTGATGTCACACGTAAGGGGGGGAAACGTGACTCGGTCAATGTCGCTGCCTTTGCAAAGCCTTATCTAGAGAATTATCTCGCCATTCGAAATCAACGCTATAAGACGGAAAAGACAGATACAGCACTCTTTCTGACCTTATATCGTGGCGTTCCCAATCGTATCGATGCTTCTAGTGTTGAAAAGATGGTTGCTAAATACTCTGAGGACTTCAAAGTCCGTGTAACTCCCCACAAACTACGCCATACCCTGGCAACTAGACTCTATGATGCTACTAAGTCGCAAGTTTTGGTCAGCCATCAGCTAGGACACGCCAGTACACAAGTCACTGACCTCTATACCCATATCGTCAATGATGAACAAAAGAATGCTCTAGATAGTTTGTAGATGTTACATACTATAAATTATGTAAACTGGAACTCATAAAAAGAAGCTGGTCATACAACCAGCTTCTTTTCCTTTTATCCCACTACTGCTTCAGCGATTTCTTCACGGCTGATACCAGCAAAGTAGCGTGTAATGTCAATAGTTTCTAGAGCTTTAAGAACATCTTCTCGTTCGTATTTCACTCCACGAAGGACATCTTCTACAGCTGCAACATCTTCGATACCAAAGAAGTCACCATAGATCTTGATATCTTGGATTTTTGATTCAATGACGTTGGCAAAAACTTCAACCTTACCACTAGTGAATTTTGTTCCACGACGGACGTTAAATTCAGGTGATTTACCGTAATTCCAGTCCCAAGTTCCAAACTTAGTATCCTTGATACGATTGATTTCCGCCAATTCTTCCTCAGAAAAAACGTATTCTGTCATTTCTGGGTACTCTTTTTTCATGTATTCCAGTAGCAAATCACGGAATTCTTCAACTGTAATTTTTTCTGGTAATTCATTGACAATATTGGTTACACGAGCACGGACGGATTTCACACCTTTTGATTCAAATTTATCTTTTGAAACCTTGAGGGCGTTAGCAAGGACTGATAAATCAACGTCAAAGAGCAAGCAACCGTGGTGCATGATACGACCATTGATATAAGCTTGGGCATTTCCGCAGAATTTCTTGCCATCAATCTCAAGGTCGTTACGGCCTGTGAACTCAGCTTTAACACCGAGTTGAGCTAAGGTATTGATAACTGGAGTTGAGAAGCTCTTGAAGTCAAAGGCCTTGTTTTCATCTTCTTTTGAAATGATGGTGTAGTTGAGGTTGTTTAAATCGTGATAAACAGCTCCACCACCACTGATACGGCGGACTACCTCAATACCATTTTCGCGAACATAATCACGGTTGATTTCTTCGATAGTGTTCTGGTGACGTCCAACAATGATAGATGGTTTGTTAATCCAAAGTAGGAAGATTTGATCCTCATCCAAAAGGTGTTTAAAGGCGTATTCTTCCAAGGCGATATTAAAGGCAGTGTCGTTTGAATGATTGATAATATATTTCATGATATCCCTTTATAGGATAGAGACTGGAAAATATCTTTCCAGTCTATTCTATCTTTAAATTATTTTTTCTTAGGTGAATGGATGGCCATTCCTAGAACATCCGCAAACGCTTCGTACATCACTTCAGAGTAGGTTGGGTGTCCGTGGATGGTCTTCAGCATTTCTTCAACAGTGATTTCCATTTCGATGATACTTGATGCCTCGTTGATCAATTCTGCAGCTGCAGGACCAATGATGTGAACACCAAGGATTTCTCCGTATTTCTTATCTGCAATAACTTTAACGAAACCTTGAGCCGCATCTGATGCAATAGCACGACCGTTAGCTGCAAAGTTGAATTTACCGATGGCTACATCGTATTTCTCACGAGCTTGCTCCTCTGTTAAACCTACTGCTGCTACTTCAGGAAGAGTGTAGATAGCTGCTGGAGTCAAGTTAAGTTTGGCAACAGCATGATTTCCTTTAAGGGCATTTTCAGCAGCAACTTCACCCATACGGAAGGCTGCGTGGGCTAACATCTTGGTACCATTGATGTCACCTGGTGCATAGATACCTGGAACAGAAGTTTCCATGTATTCGTTGACCTTGATACGTCCACGATCCAACTCAAACTCAACATCGCCAATTCCTTCGAGGTCTGGCACACGACCGATTGAAAGAAGAGCTTTATTTGCAATGATATCGTCTTTTCCTTCAACCTTGATACGAAGTTGACCATTTTCCTCGATGATTTCTTGCAATTTTGTACCTGTCAAGATAGTCATGCCTTTGCGTTCCAAAATCAAGCGAAGATTCTTAGAAACTTCCGCATCCATAGCTGGAACGATACGGTCCATCATTTCAATAACAGTCACTTTTGAACCAAATGTCATGAAGGCTTGGCCGAGTTCAATACCGACAACGCCACCACCGATGATTACGAGGCTCTCTGGAACTTCGTTCATTTCAAGAATGTCATCGCTGGTCATGACAAGTGGAGATTCCATACCAGGAACGTTGATTTTGCTGACTTTTGAACCACCGGCAAGGATGATTTTCTTGGTTTCAAGCAATTCTGAACCATTAACCAAGACATTCTTATCTTTAGTGATGGTACCAATTCCCTTATGAACAGTAACTCCGTAGCTACGAAGAAGACCTGCAACACCACCTACCAAGGTATTGACAACTTTAGATTTAGTTTCTAAAAGTTTATCCATATCTACAGTGAAGTTTGGATTTTCAATGACAATACCACGGTTTGCTGCATGACCGATGTTTTCGATGATTTCAGCGTTGTGAAGGTAGGTTTTCGTTGGGATACATCCACGGTTCAAGCACGTTCCACCGAGTTCAGATTTCTCAACAAGGGCAACCTTCCCACCGAGTTGGGCAGCTTTAATCGCTGCCACATAACCAGCAGGACCTCCACCAATCACAACGATATCAAAGGCATCATCACTCTTACCATCGTCGTTTGAGGCACTAGCTGCAGGTGCAGGTTTTGATTCTGGCGCTGCCGCTCCAGCGGTTGGGATGTTTTCACCTTCTTCGCCAAGATAACCGATAACTTCAGTTACTGGAACAGTTTCACCATCTCCTTTGAGGATGGCAATCAAGTATCCATCTTCTTCGGCTTCCAATTCCATGCTGACTTTGTCAGTCATGATTTCCAAAAGGATTTCTCCTTCTTTTACAAATTCTCCGACTTTTTTATTCCATTGGACGATTTGTCCTTCTGTCATATCCACGCCGGCTTTTGGCATAATTACTTCTAAGGCCATGTCTTTCTTCCTTTATCTAAATCTCTAAAATAACAATAGCTGACTTAAACCAACATTGAGATCGGATTCTCAATCAAGGCTTTCAAGTCTTTCATAAACTTAGCACCAGCCATACCATCTACAACACGGTGGTCAATAGTTAACCCCAGGCTCATGATAGGACGAATAACAATCTCACCATTGACAACTACAGGTTTCTCAACTGTTGAGCTAACCCCGAGGATAGCTGAGTTTGGTTGGTTAATAATAGGACCGAAGGACTGAACGCCAAACATTCCCAAGTTACTGATTGTGAAGGTTGAATTTTGCAGTTCGCTTGGAGCCAATTTACCGTCCAAGGTACGACCAATCACATCCTTGAAGGCTACGACCAACTCTGACAAGCTCATTTTTTCAGCATTATAGACAACAGGTGTCATCAATCCATTATCCATACCAACTGCCATCGCAAGGTTGACATAGTTATGAGTGATAATGGTCTTGCCATCTTCTGTCAATGAAGCGTTGATGTAAGGGTGTTTCATCAATGTTTTTACAACAGCGAGTGAAAGAAGGTCTGTTACAGTAGTCTTCTTACCAGTTGCTTCCATAATTGGCTCAAGAACCTTCTTACGAAGAGCCAACATTTCTGACATATCGACATCGTAGTTGAGTGTGAAGGTTGGCGCAGTTAGGTAGGATTCAATCATACGTTGAGCGATAACCTTACGCATTGGTGTCATTGGAATACGCTCAATCTCACCATAAGGAGTGATATTGTCTGGAACTTCTTCCACTTTTTCAATCTGAGCAGGAGACTTGATGGTGTCGTTTTCGATATTTTCAGGAAGCAAGGCCAAAACGTCCTTCTTCATGATTTTACCACGATGACCTGTTCCTTGGATTTCCTGCCAAGCAATGTTATGTTCGAGGGCAATTCGTTTTGCAAGTGGCGAAATGCGAACCACGTTTGTGTCTTTATAAGTTTCCACGTCTTCTTTGTGGACACGACCGTTTGCACCTGAGCCAGAAACGTCGTAGAGATTGATCCCTAAATCATCCGCTAACTTTCTAGCCGCAGGAGTCGCTCTTAGCTTGTCATCAGCCATGACCTCTCCAATTCTATACTAAGATATTAAGGACGAAGAGCTCTGCACCTAAAAGATACAAAGTTTCTCGTCAGCTTTGTTTTTTACATAACTCATCTTATGTAGTTTTATTCTTTGTTATAAGTTTTTCGGATTGCATCTTTGATGCTTTCAACCGTTGGAATCATTGCATTTTCTAGGTTTTGTGCGTAAGGCATCGGCACATCTTCTCCTGCACAACGACGGATTGGTGCATCTAGATAGTCAAATGCTTCTGACTCTGAAATAATTGCTGAAATCTCTCCGATATAGCCACTTGTTTTGTGGGCGTCGTTGACCAGAACAACCTTACCAGTCTTCTTAACTGAGTTAATGATGATATCCTTATCAAGCGGTACAAGGGTACGTGGGTCCACAATTTCAACCGAAATTCCTTCTTCTGCCAATTCTTCAGCTGCTTGAACCACACGGCGAAGCATTTTACCGTAAGTAACAACTGTTACATCCGTTCCTTCGCGTTTAATTTCGCCAACTCCAAGTGGGATTGTGTAGTCTGGATCAACTGGCACTTCCCCTTTTTGGTTAAATTCTGACTTGTACTCAAGAATGATAACAGGGTTATTATCACGGATAGAAGACTTGAGCAGTCCTTTCATGTCAGCAGGTGTACCTGGTGCTACAACCTTAAGTCCAGGAATGTGTGTGAACCAAGACTCTAGAGACTGAGAGTGCTGAGCTGCAGAACCGACACCGTTACCAGCTGCGCATCGGACAGTCATTGGAACCTGACCTTTACCACCAAACATATAACGTGTTTTAGCAGCTTGGTTGACGATATTGTCCATTGCAATAACCGAGAAGTCCATGAAGGTCATATCGACGATTGGACGAAGTCCTGTCATGGCCGCTCCTGCTGCTGCTCCCGAGATGGCAGCTTCAGAAATCGGACAGTCACGGACACGTTCTGGACCAAATTCTTCGAGCATTCCAACAGAAGTTCCGAAGTCCCCTCCGAAAACACCGACGTCTTCTCCCATCAAGAATACATTTTCATCGCGACGCATTTCCTCAGACATAGCAAGGATAATGGTGTCACGGAACGACATTGTTTTTGTTTCCATTTTATCTCTTTCTCCTTAGTCTGCGTAAATATCCTCAAATGCTGATTCTAGTGGCGGGAATGGACTTTCTTCCGCAAATTTAACAGAAGCTTCTACTGCTTCCTTGACTTGTGCTTGAATTTCTTCCAATTCTTCTGCACTTGCAATGTTGTTCTCAACGAGATAGTTACGAAGGTTTTCGATTGGGTCTTTTTGTTTCCACAATTCCACTTCTTCACGCGTACGATATTTACCAGGGTCAGATGATGAGTGACCAAGCCAGCGATAAGTGACACTTTCAATCAAGACTGGTCCATTTCCTCCGCGAACATGGTCTACTGCTTTCTTAAATCCTTCATAAACGTCGATGACATTGTTTCCATCTTCGATAAACATTCCAGGAATTCCATATGCCGCGCTACGTTGATGAATATGTTCCACATTGGTCATTTTTTTGATGTCCGCAGAGATACCGTAACCGTTGTTAATACAGTAAAAAATAACTGGCAGGTTCCAGATAGATGCCATGTTAACCGCTTCGTGGAAAACACCTTCGTTGGTCGCACCGTCTCCAAAGAAGCAAACGACAATTTTACCAGTATTTTGCATTTGCTGACTGAGGGCTGCACCAACAGCAATCCCCATACCACCACCTACGATACCATTGGCACCGAGGTTCCCAGCATCCAGGTCGGCGATATGCATGGAACCACCTTTTCCTTTACAGGTCCCAGTGTACTTCCCAAGGATTTCTGCCATCATTCCGTTGAGGTCAATCCCCTTAGCAATAGCTTGCCCGTGTCCACGGTGATTTGAGGTAATCAGATCATCTGGATTGAGAGCCAACATAGCTCCGACGTTAGCAGCTTCCTCTCCGACAGAAAAGTGAGTCATACCGGGAACTTTCCCCTTTTTCACTAACTGAGCGATTTTTAAGTCCATGCGACGGATTTCTTCCATCTTACGGAACATCTCTAGCAAAAGATTCTTATCTAAAGTTGACATAATCTTGCCTTTCTAACTTTGTACTTACCCTACCATTTTACCTTTTTTAGTATACACTGTCAAAGTATATGGCTAATAAAATTTCACAAAATACAAAAAAGAAAACCCTTAAGAAACAGGGATTTTCTTTAATTAGAATATTTTTTCACAAAGTATTTTTTCAATTAATTTTCCAAAAATTAGTTGAATTTTTTCATAATCGTTTGCAAGCGCCATTGATAGAGGATAGCACTAACGACTAAACTTGCTATTAAACCAATCCAGTAAGAATAGGCTCCCAAAGTTGTTACTTGATCTAAGAATAAGCCTAATGGAATGGACACCGCCCAGTAAGCAATTACTCCAAGATAAAAGGGAACAACCGTGTCCTTATAACCTCTGAGAATTCCTTGCAAAGGAGCTGCAACGGTGTCAGCTAATTGGAAAAATAGACTATAAGTTAGGAAGGTAGACGTTAGTTCGATGAAGTCAGGATTATTTCCATATAAACCGGCTACGACATCTCTCAAAATATAGAGGAAGCTTAAAGTAAAGCCTGCAAATATTAACGCTATCCAACGACCAATTTTGATATAGGTCTTAGCATCATCAAAACGCTTAGCTCCAACCTCATAAGAAACAACTATGGCCATGGCAGAAGAAATGCTCACCGGAAAGGCATACATGAGAGTTGAGAAGTTCATGGCTGACTGGTGGCTGGCAATAATCATAGACGAAAATTTTGCCATTATCAAACCAACAACAGAAAAAATAATCACCTCAGCAAATACCGTACCACCTATTGGTAAGCCCAAACGAATCCCTTCTTTGATCTTCACTAGATCAAGTGGAAGTGGTTTTTCCAAATGAAACTCTTTTAACTTTTCCTGCTTTAAAAGAATGATGACAGAGATTCCGAGAAGACACCAGTAAGCCAGGGAAGTACCCAAGCCTGCTCCTGCTCCCCCTAACTCTGGAAACCCAAAGACACCGTAAATTAACAAATAGTTAAATCCACAATTTAAAGGTAGTAATAAGAGCATGAGATACATAGATAGCTTGGTCAGACCGAGTGAATCAAGTAGCGATCGGATAACACTGAAAAGCAACAAGGGAATAATTCCGATAGACAGGTACCAAAGATAGGAAACTGCAACTGCCGCCACTTGAGCTTCTAGTCCGATGTTGTTTAAGACAGGTGGCGCTAAGAATACTACCATTCCAAGCAAGACCAAAGACAGTCCGAAAGCCAAGTAGATAAATTGGTAAAAGTCAGATGCCACTTCTTCCTTTTTACCTCGTCCTAGATGATGGCCTATGATGGGAACCATAGCCGAAACAATCCCTGTCAAAAAAGTGAAGAAAGGATTCCATAGACTCGTTGCAGTTGAAACACCAGCCAAGTCCATGGTATTGTACTGCCCAGTCATAGTTGTATCAACAAATGAGGCAGAATAATTGGCAAATTGATAAATCAGGATAGGGAAAAATATCTTAAGAAATAAGACAAACTTATCTTTAAATTGATGGGTTGGATACATATACGCTCTCTATTCTTATAGTTTATAGAGCAGAGTCCCATCTAGTTTTTGTAGACGATTTGTCCCTTACAGATAGTATATTTGACCTGCCCTTTTAAAGTTTCACCTATAAATGGTGAATTAGCTGCTTTTGAAGCAAAGTGTGAGTCCACAAGGCGGTCAGCCTTAGCATCAAAGATAGTGATATCCGCTGGACCATTTTCAGCCAAGTAACCTGCTTCAAAGTGGTAAAGCTTGGCTGGATTGACAGTCATTTTTTCAAGCAATTCCATCAAGCTTAGCTCACCAGCTTCCACCAAATAAGTCAAACCAAGAGAAAGAGAGGTTTCCAAACCGGTCATACCAGATGGTGCTTTGGTGATATCTTCTACATTTTTCTCATCTGCATGGTGAGGAGCGTGGTCTGTCGCGATAACTGTGATAACACCTGACTTGAGACCTTCGATAACGGCACGACGGTCTGACTCCAAACGAAGTGGAGGATTCATTTTGGCATTGCTACCTTGAGTTAAAAGAAGAGCTTCTGTCTTAGAGAAATGCTGTGGCGCTACTTCTGCTGTGACTTGCGCTCCCAAACCTTGAGCAAATTCCACTACCTTGACACTTTCTTCCTTAGACAAATGCTGGATGTGAACATGGGCCTTGGTTGCGTAGGCAATCATAACATCACGCGCAATCATGGCGTATTCTGCCACCCCTGTCGCACCACAAATCTTGAAGTGGTCTTTAGCGATGTTTTCGTTGAAACCAAGAATTCCATTCAAACCAGGATCTTCCTCGTGAAGACAAACAAAGGTACCTAGTTTCTTAGCAGTTTCCAAGGCTTCTTTGAGAACCTTGCTACTTTCAAGTGGAATACCATCATCAGAAAAACCAACGGCTCCAGCTTCCAAAAGTGCCTTAAAGTCTGTCAAGTCTTGGCCATTAAAATTCTTAGTAATGGTCGCAACCGTCTTGACATTGATTTGTTCCTTGGCAGCTGACTGAAGAACTTCTTGCAAAGTTTCTACGTCTGAAATGGTTGGACTGGTATTAGCCATCATGACAACCGTTGTAAAACCACCTGCAGCAGCCGCTAGTGCCCCAGTATGAATGTCTTCTTTATGAGTTTGACCAGGTTCACGGAAATGAACATGGATATCGACTAGTCCAGGCGCTACCACAAGACCAGTAGCGTCAATCACTTCTGCTCCTTCTCCCTTGATTTCAGGCGCAATTTTGACAATTTTCCCATCTTGGACCAAAACATCACACACTTGATCCAAACCAGACTTGGGATCCATTACACGACCATTTTTGATTAGTAGCATCTGCTTTCTCCTTTATTCATAGAAATCAACTTGGGTATCCAACAATTTATCCCCATCATAAACAAACTTGGCTGAAAAGAAGGGTTTATCTTCTAAAAGCCACTCAACAAAGGTGTGGTCACCCTCCCAAGTTGGCTTGCTCAAAACTTCATCATAGGGAACCCATTCTAAGGTCCCCTCACTGCAGTCAATCAAGTCACCCTCAAACTCTGTCACCTTAAATACATAAGTGTACCAGTCTAAATCAGGCGTGAACTCAGGAAAAGTGATAACGCCTTTTAGAACTGGCTTGGCTTTCAGACCTGTTTCTTCGAGGATTTCACGTGCCGCACATTCCTGAGGCGTCTCTCCTCTCTCTAGCTTACCACCCACACCAATCCATTTGCCTTCATGGACATCATTCGGCTTCTTATTGCGATGCAGCATGAGCAGTTCTTTTCCGTTATCAATGTAGCAAATCGTCGCTAACTGAGGCATATTTTCTCCTTATCTAAGCCAATCGATTGGCACTTGTCCTGTCTCTTTTAAAAATTCATTGGCCTTGGAAAAAGGCTTGGAACCCCAAAATCCTCTATA
Organism: bacterium; assembly: GCA_905221295.1. GTDB lineage: Bacteria > Bacillota > Bacilli > Lactobacillales > Streptococcaceae > Streptococcus. The sequence continues at coordinate 175,121 of CAJNCP010000002.1, forward strand.
AACCGATAAAGGACTGGGATGGGCTGATTCGATAATCAAGTGGTGAGGATTGGTAACCAAGACCTTCTTCTTACGTGCATAAGCACCCCAGAGTATAAAAATCACTGGCCTATCTAGATTATTGACAACCCGAATCACAGCATCTGTAAAAGGCTCCCATATTAGCTCAGCATGACCATTGGCCTGACCAGCAGGAACGGTCAAACAAGCATTGAGAAGCAAGACTCCTTGCTCAGCCCAAGCAGTTAAATCATGGGATTTCTTAACGCCGATGTCATCTGACAATTCTTTCAAGATATTTTGCAAGGATGGCGGAGCTGGGATAGAGTCAGGAACAGAAAAACTCAAGCCCTGAGCCTGACCTGGCCCGTGATAGGGGTCTTGCCCTAGAATCACCACCTTAACTTCTTCAAGCGGTGTAGTCAATAGAGCCTGAAAAATCTTTTCCTTAGGTGGATAAACAATTCCCTGAGCATAGACCTGATCCATAAACTGATTGATTTTCCCGAAATAACCCTCAGGTAATTGCTCCTTAATCAAAGCATGCCAAGATGAGTGTTGCATCGCCAACTCCTTCGTTTTTACTGCTTCTATTATAGCAAAAAGTGGCTATCTAAACCACTTTTTACAGTTCTTATATATACTGTTATTGACCCTATTATTTGACATTAGTGTTCACAATGAAGACAGGGTATCAATCAGCCATTAAAAACTTTTCGATTGTATCAATAGCATAGGAAAGTTGATTATTTACAGACATCATCCGTTCAAGATTAGCGTCCATATAGTAGAGTTCAGATAAACCACCCCTAGGGAGGAAGAGTGAATAGTGGATATTCATCTTCTCTCGAGTACTTAACTCTATATGATTGCTTATGATATACTTTAACTCTTTTAACGAATTTACTTGGGCAACCACACCTTTTAACCGATACTTCTCGATGAGGTTTAGTAAATTGTCAATCTCTTCAATGACTTTAGTTTTCATATCAACACCTCTTAGGAAAAGCACTACATAGCATCCAAACAATCTAGTAAGTCTTGGTAAAAATGGACTTCGTAAGAAGGCTGGGCTTGCGTCTTGTTTTCCAGATAATGAGGGTTATACCAGATAGTATCAATACCAGCATTATTGCCACCTTGAATATCAGCTGTTAGGGAATCTCCAATCATCAGGGCCTTTTCTTTGCTAAATCCTACAATTTGCTGACCGATTTTTTCATAGAATAGTGCATCAGGTTTTTGCGTTTGCAATTGCTCAGAGATAAAGACTTGGTTGAAATAGGGAGCCAGACCAGATTGAGCCAAACGCCCTGTCTGGATTGCAGTAATGCCATTTGTCGCAGCATACAAGTCATAATCACGTTCGATAAGGCTGTCCAAGAGTTCATGAGCACCTGAAAAAGTTTGTCCCTGTTGGGCTAAGTAAAATTGGTAACGCTGGGCAAGTAACCTACCGTCTTTATCCTGTTTGAAATGGGCAAATAAACGTGAAAAGCGCGTGTTAATCAGTTCTTGTTTACTGATTTTCTTTTGCTCCAAGTCCTTCCAGAGAGCCTTGTTCATAGGAACGTAATAGTCTTTATAGGCTTGAATATCCGCAACTCCTTCTTCTTTTAGAAGTTGCGTCAAAGCCACATCCTCAGCAGCATCAAAATCAAGCAAGGTGTGGTCAAGGTCGAAGAGTAAAAATTTGTAGGGCATTGAGTTTCCTTTCTGAATAATTTTTAATTTAATAAATTGTTACTTTTCTCTGCTTCTAATTTTTCTAACTCCAATTTTAGTTGTTCAATTCTATTATCAATAGTACTTTCTTGAAACTTTTTTTCATACATTTCATATAATTTATTTCTTAGTAACGGCTCTGAAATCATATCAATCTCTGATAATAGGTTTTCCTTAGTTGAATAGTATACAAGACTGTCTGAGTCTTGAAGGGGATCAAGTTCTTTGATAATGTTGTTTATTTTAGAAATCGCAAATTCACCATAGATATCTTTAATGAACATATCATCATGCATTATTTCCTGTATATTCTTAGCAAATGTATTCCTCATTAATTTTACTTTTACATCATCTTCATCTTTTACTAAACAAATAACATTTCCATTCTTGATATCAGATAACATAAAAGGAGAATGTGTAGTAAAAATAAATTGAATTTTTGCATTTGAAAATTGATTAAATTCATTGATTAAAAAATTTATTAAACGTCTAGACCATTCTAAATGAAGGCCTTCTTCAATTTCATCTACAAGAATTATATAATGACCTTCAAATGATCTAGTTTTTATCAAAGCAACCAAATCAAGTAGGTTCTTCTCACCTTTTGAAGTAACCTCCCTAACTTGAAACCAAATTGCTTCCCCACGTTCATTTATTAAATCTATTTTCCTTTTCTCTGTAAAGTCAATAGTAGTTCTTAATTCATCTATAAAGTCCTTAACTGATTGATCTTCAAAATCTATTTTTACAACACAGCTTTGATCATCAATTGATTTGAGATTATCATTAACCTGATAAAACTCTCTTAAAAATCGTGCAGTGAAGTTAATATATTCAACAATATCATTGCTAGGTTCTACACCCAAATCTCTACAGTTATCATAAGGTAAGCCTTCCCCAACAAATTCTCCGTCATCTTCCCTCACAAAATCTTTCTCTAAAAGTTGAGTAAAAAAAATAGTTATATCCTTAAAAAGAATTTCCCAATTAGCTACTATGTCATCTGCATTAGGTGCCTTATTATAATTTGGAAAATATAAATCTCGAATATACATATATGTATCAACGAGAACATTTAGAATCTGCAACTCATTGAAAGATAAAGCTAACCCTTTTTCTAAAAATTCTTCAAAAGAAACTCTACCAAAAAAATTCTGAAATATAAATCCAAATCTGTTAAATACTACAAAGCGTTTAAATTCTATGCTTAGTCTCTTGAATCTTTTTTGAAATTCTTCATCTTTTAGTGCTTCATCTATGTTGTTATAATTTCTCTGTGTAGCGATGCCATGTAGCTCAACCAATTCTTGAATGGTATCATTTAAATACAAGAAATTCTCACAATACAAATTATTCTCTCTATCATTTGTATGATAAATACTGTCTCCAAATACACATTTCGAAATAAAATCTTTAAAATCATATTCAGGATTCCAATCCAAGGGAAGTACTTTTCTAAAACAGTAATCAGTTAAATCATTTAAAGTCTCTTCGAAAGTATTTATTCTAATTTCCCATTTATAATTGGAACTGTTTGAAATAAATCTTTTATCAACAAGTAGTTTATAAGCATCAAACTTGGATTTTGCATCTTTGAGTGAAAACTGTTTACTATTACCATATCGTCGTCTAATTAAACCATTATAATCTTCGTAACCTCTTAATACTTTTGAAGACTGAAAATAATACATATTGTCTTTCTGACTATCCTCTATTGTACTTGATTTATAAATACCTGTGTATTCAAGTTTGTTTATTTGCTCTATATGGCTATTGATTTCAATACTTTCTATATCAAAATTAAACATTTCCAATAAAACATTGCTATCCCAAAAAATTAAACAGTAAGAAGAATCAAAAGCATGGTATTTTCTCTCCTCTTTGGTACACCCAATCAGATCCAAAATAGTTGTCTTCCCGACACCATTATTCCCAACTATTGCGGTTATATTACTTATATTATCTCCATAAAAATTTGGAACTGAATCTTCAACCTTGTTAACTTTTAAATGTTGATTTTCCCACTCTATTGTATAGTTAGAATTGAAAATAATCGGTTCATTCCATGAAATATTGTTATATTTTTTTACTATTAATCCTATTAACTCCATATTATTCACCTATTAATCCGATATTTCTACTGATATCTGCAACCATCTTAGATAGGGGACGCTTACCATACTCTTTAGAGTCGGTATATACGCCAGTAAGAAATCGGTTAATTTCACTTTCTGTAAGTTCCTTCATTCCATTCTCTTGAAATAATGATTTAATTCTTTCTTTATAAGGTTTCGAATAATATTCTTTTTTCCATAACAATTCTTCAATTACATCCGAATGAACTTGGTATAACTCTATTATACCAATATTATCGAGGTCTTTCTTAAGTAAATCAAACTTTTCTGATTTTTGCCTCTCGATAAAAATTCTAGGTTGATGAATAGATTCTAAATTATAATTAAATCTAAAAAGATCATCTACTTCGATACTTGAATCATAAGGAGAGATACTAAACTCACTAGTCAATTTATTGTAATTACAAGAGGCGCAACTAGGTACCAAATTATAAAAGCAAACTGCTAATAGTGGATAGTCTATTTTTGACCAAAAATGATCTAATTGACACGAATTCAGTAACTCAATATGTTGCTCATTTATTTCATGGCCCTCTGGGCATTTTCTTTTTAAATATATTTCATCAGAAAAATACTCAAAAATATCAGCAGAATTATCATGACATGCTTCGCACTTGTATACTTTCATTGTAGAATTGATAAAATTCCTATTACAATAGGGACAAACAATGAAACTGGAATTCTTTACTCTAGAATATCTAATCTCTTTTGTTATAAAATTATAGGACGATACTAAAAATGATTCAAATTTTTGTAAGTAATCGAGTCCTTTATATCTGGGATGAAAAATTCGATCTTTTCTATCTATTTTTCTAGCATTTAAAAACCATTTAAATATTTTATATAAATCTTCGTATTCAAGTTGCATCAATTCTAAAAGCAAATCATCACCTGTGCTCCAATTAATCCCTTCAATGACTAAATACTCCCGAATCCACTTTGAAATATCCTTTTTAAAAGTTTCTTCACCTCTATATTTCTGAGGAAAATTCATTTGTGCATATATAGATTTGCACCAATCTCTCACGTAATCCGGATCAAACTTTTCAATCTGTATCATCTAACTTCCTCCAATTTTACTATAACTTGATTTCTAGCAATTTCAGTTATGAATAAATAAAATACAATATATCATTTAACTTTGACAAATTTCGAAGAGTAGGAATTTATTGAACATTGAGTTTCCTTTCTGAGTTTCATCAAGAACATTATAGCATAAATGAAAATATGAAGTTAGCATTGTTGAAAGAACTGAAAATTTCCAACACTACACTCCCTTACCCCAACTCCTTGGCTATTCTACTCTTTTCAAGTTTTCCCTTAGTAATTCGTTTCCATAAAACAAGTGGGTTCAGACTATAGGATAAACGTAGGAGGAAATAATTAACCCATTCGATAAGGGCAAAAAGCTGTATTAGTGTGGCTATAATAGCCACTTGGAAACTCTGTGTATTCCATACAATAAAAGGAAAGCCTGAAATAAGTAAAACAAGGTCTAGCATTCTGAAACCACCATATAGTTTGGGGACACTAGCGCTTCCAAACTGGGGATTCGACAGTCTTCTAATCAAAATTGCCCAATAGATTGAACCTTGAAGCAAAATAAATGTCAGTAAAGACAGAGGATAGAGAATGGTGACTAGACTATTCACATCACCAAGCCGTTTTTTCAAAATGAAAAAACAAAACCAAATAGATAAAACGGCTGCAAGTTCTCCCAAACAGAGGAACACCAACTCTTTTCTAACTTTCTCTTTTTGTATGTTCATCATTTCCCCCATCTATCTATCATCCTATATCAGAAAAAAGCCATTCGATCCAATTTCTAGTCAAAATTTCACAGAATAAAGGCGTTCTAAGCGTCGAACAGTTCAGTTCCTTTAATATCAATGTAATCCTAAGTTTAGAATTACATTAAAATAAATGTTTTAGAGCTATTCTAAGTCTATGATAGCCTTAAAATTTGATTTTTAAAGGATTCTAAAGCTAGAAGAGATCAAAAATCACGAGAACTAAGCTATTCGAAACTTAGAAGAACCTTTTGTGAATTTCAATAGCACTTCAACTAGCTATTCTTACAATTTTTCTGATGAGCTTTGAGCTTTTTAATAGCCCAATCATAGTGACTGGAAGTGGCACTCACAAAGTAGGAACCTAGACTTGTCCCACCCGTCCACTTATAAACACCTTTGGTAAAGAGTTGGTCATTGCTGAAACCTTCCAACAACTCTAAAACCTCTTTATGCGATTGCTCTAGTAGCCTAGTCGCTTCTTCTAAAGAAGTTTTCTGGTGCTTCTTCCAAAAAGCAACATTCATTTCCCCATAAGTTTTCCAATTATAAGGTTCAGGGAGAAAAGGTTTTTCATGACCCTTTTGATTGGAATGTACCCAGGTCAAAAGCAGCTGATGCCATTCATAGAGATGGATCAGGACATCCCGCAGATTTTTATCTCTATTCCAGTGGGCTTCTTTTTTCTTTTGGTCTTTTGAAAAATCAAAAGGAGTCTGTAGTTCCTCTTCACTTAATTTAGAAATAAAGTGATTGAGCTTTTCATAGTTTTCCTTAGAGGCTAGCACTAGCTCATCTTTTGTTCTTGGTCTTGGCATAGGCGTTCTCCCTTCATTTTCTAGTAGGTTAAGGTGTTTTCTTACTTCATTATACCATAATTAAAAAGCAGTTCTTCATTTTACGAAAAACCGCTTTTACGAACTATTTTTTATGCTTATTGTCACTACTTTACATATAAATCTCTAAATCGACCATCCACTTCTGCTATCTGATAGAGCAAGTTGGATAGTTCTTGGTAGTCTTCTTTCAAACATGAAAGGTGGGCTTGGCCAAATAGAGTAGCCAATTCTTCTTTTAACCTTGCCCCTTCTGGATCATGGTTTTTTAAGAACTTACTGAGATAGAGATTTCGGACAGCTGCAAGTTTAAAGCTGAAATACTGATGCAATTGTTTTTGCTCTGTATTTAAGCCATTTTCAGCAACTGCTTTTGCATAACATTCCAATACAGCGTTTTGACCATTCAGATATCTGGCCCTTATAAGACTTGCTGTTTCTTGATAGATTTGAGTTTGACTAGGACTCTTTACCTTCCTAAAATTTCCCCACATGGAGTAAGATCCACGCTTATAGTCAATAGCCTCCGCCTTCCAAGCTTCTAAAATGTCATTAAAAGTAACCTTCATACAGGCAAAACCAGCTGGATCATGCAAATAGAGATACTGACTATCAAGAGCATACACAGTTACAAAGTGATCCACACCATAAAGGATTGTGTAATTGGGATTGTAAGTCAGATGGCCCATATCAAGAGGTCCCAGTACGACAGGTCCATTAGTCAGAAAGGTTTCCAACTTTCTTTTTATCTCTTCCAAATCTACTTCCGCTCCATCCTTTAGATAGAAGTCCTCATAGTCAAACCCTAGTATTTTTAAAGAATGAGAGATAGAAAGATCTGGCATTCCGTTATCAAAGAATACTAGAGGGTGTCGTTCATCTTCCTTTACGATACTAGCGCCATTTCCCATCACCATGATTGCCTCTAGAAAGTTTGCTTTAAAGTCATAGCCATAGCCATCCAGTGCCATTGCCAATGAATAGCTATAGCAAAGCGACACATCTCCAAAATACATCTGCATATTCATGCCTCCTTATCTTCTATGGGACTATTATACCGAGAAAACTATTCGCATGCCCCATAAAATCCAAACAAAAATTATGGTATGTTTGATTTATAGACATGAATTTCCACAATAAAAAGCTCTGTAAAAGCTATCTTCTACAGAGTTCGATTTGCATTTTTATAAATTGTCAGAAAATGATCTAGTTCATAATCACTGGTATCCAGAGTTCCATTTGATAGTCAGGTGACGACATATCACCTTCGGTATAGACTTCGAAGTCTGGTAAGCCTGAGTGGCGATAGCCTGTTTCAGGGAAAAAGACCTCCAAGACATATTTCCAAGCATTGTGAATGCTAGCTGGTATAGGGCCTTTGACTGGGACGATAGCATATTCAGCGGCTGGGACATCTTTGATGGACAGACCAAGTTCTTCTGCTTTCGCTTTATCCGTCACATCATAAGCAGCCATGTAGTTGATGATTTCACCTTCTTTGACATCCGAACAGATGCCGAAGGATTGGCCACTGCCTAGACTCTCTAGGCTTTCCAAGCTGTGATTGTTATAGAGATTCTCCCAAGCAGACGGGCATTTGCTATTGTCAATAGCTTCCAATAGGACGCCTGCAACGGTAAATGCAGGTTTCTTTTGAATCTTGATATCCATGTTCTTTCCTCCTGTAATCTTTAAGGATAATTGAAGTCTAGGAAAGATCCGATAAGGTTTTCCATTTCGAACTTCTGAGGGGGTTGCACCATGGAATTTCTTAAATGCTGTGCTGAAAGCGTCAGCAGACTCGTAGCCGTACTTCATTGCTATGTCAATGATTTTGTCAGAGCCTTCCCGCAAGTCTGTCACAGCTTCTGACAACCTGCGATTGCGCAAGTATTCTGCTAATGTCATATCTGCCAGGATAGAAAATAGCCTGCTAAAGAGAGGGTAAGAATAGCCCGATAACTGCTGAAATCTTTTCATATCCACTTCTCCAGTCAGCTGCTGCTCCAAATAATCCATGGTTTGATTGAATTGATGCATCATATTCTTTTCTTCTTACCTCCACAAGATACAAAGGCCGTTAAAAGCAAAGTGAAATTTTGTCTTTTTCGCATAGCTTTTAGGCCGTGTTCAATTCTATCTATATTCTAACAAATACAAGATACTTCCGCCCTAGAATCTTTGTACAAGATTTAAAGGTGTAAATTTCTATAACTTATCCTTTAATTTCTCAACAAAGAGATAGGCTGCTGGGCAGGTCAAAGTATTTTTAATTGTCAGATGATTAATTTGATAAATCTTCTTGCGATCTGTATGAGGGAACTCGCGGCAAGCCTTTGGTCGAACGTCGTAGATTGAGCAGAGATTGTCTCCTCCTAGAAAGGGGCAGGGCATGGATTTGAAAACCTTGTCCCCATCTTCATCCACCTGCAGAAACTCCGCTTCAAAAGCCGGTAATTTCATCTTAAAATACTTGGCAATACGGGTAATATCTGCTTCTTTGAAGTCTGGTCCCAAAGTTTTGCAACAGTTGGCACAGGCATTACAATCAATCTCAGCAAAGACTTCTTGGTGAATCTGCTGGGCAATCTTATTTAAGTTTTTAGGAGGTTTTTTCTTTAGATTGGCTAAGACTTTTCGGTGCTCCTTTTGTTTTTGCAAGGCTAGCTGGTGGTAATACTCAATATCAATTTCTTTAGACATAATTTCTTCCTAATACAAGTGTTTTTGTCTATTATACCATAAACACTGTCCCCTTTTTGCCCCCTGAACAGAAAAAAGCCCTTCGGAAAAAATCCGAGGGGCTAAAAACGTTGTTAAATCAACGATTATTTTTTAAGGTTGTAGAATGATTTCAATCCACGGTATTCAGCTACTTCACCAAGTTGGTCTTCGATACGAAGCAATTGGTTGTACTTAGCGATACGGTCTGTACGTGAAAGTGAACCAGTCTTGATTTGTCCTGCGTTAGTTGCAACTGCGATGTCAGCGATTGTTGAATCTTCAGTTTCACCTGAACGGTGTGATACAACGGCAGTGTAACCAGCTTCTTTCGCCATTTCGATAGCGTCGAATGTTTCAGTAAGAGTACCGATTTGGTTAACTTTGATAAGGATTGAGTTAGCAGCACCTTCTGCAATACCTTTTTCAAGGTAAGAAGTGTTTGTTACGAAGAAGTCGTCACCAACCAATTGAACTTTACCACCAAGACGTTCAGTAAGAGCTTTCCAACCGTCCCAGTCGTTTTCGTCCATACCATCTTCGATAGTAATGATTGGGTATTTGTTTACCAATTCTTCAAGGTAGTCGATTTGTTCTGCAGCAGTACGTACAGCAGCTCCTTCACCTTCGAATTTAGTGTAGTCGTAAACTTTACGTTCTTTATCGTAGAATTCTGATGAAGCACAGTCAAATCCGATAAATACGTCTTTACCAGGAACATATCCAGCAGCTTCGATCGCAGCAAGGATAGTTTCAACACCGTCTTCAGTTCCTTCGAAACGAGGAGCGAATCCACCTTCGTCACCTACGGCTGTTTCCAAACCACGAGATTTAAGGATTTTCTTAAGAGCGTGGAAGATTTCAGCACCCCAACGAAGAGCTTCTTTGAATGATGGTGCACCAGCAGGTACAATCATGAATTCTTGGAAAGCGATTGGAGCGTCAGAGTGAGAACCACCGTTGATGATGTTCATCATTGGAGTTGGAAGAACTTTAGTGTTGAATCCACCAAGGTAGCTGTAAAGTGGGATTTCAAGGTAGTCAGCAGCAGCACGAGCTACAGCGATAGACACACCAAGAATTGCGTTTGCACCCAATTTACCTTTGTTAGGAGTACCGTCAAGTGCGATCATAGCACGGTCGATAGCTTGTTGGTCACGTACATCGTAGCCGATGATTGCTTCAGCAATGATGTTGTTTACGTTGTCAACAGCTTTTTGTGTACCAAGACCACCGTAACGAGATTTGTCACCGTCGCGAAGTTCAACTGCTTCGTGTTCACCAGTAGAAGCTCCTGATGGAACCATACCACGTCCGAAAGCACCTGATTCAGTATAAACTTCTACTTCAAGTGTTGGGTTACCGCGTGAGTCTAGGACTTCGCGAGCGTAAACATCAGTAATAATTGACATTTTTTACTCTCCTTTGAGTTAAATTTTTTACACCTCTATGATACCTTAAAAATAAGCGTTTTTCAAGAAAAAACGTTATCTTTGTGCAAATTTTCCTTAACTTTATAAAGTAATCGCTTTCTTTTGTCTGTTTTCTTGCGATTTTTGTGATATACTGTTTTTATGACAGATTTATCAAAACAACTACTTGAAAAGGCTCATGGTGGGCCAAAATTAAACCCAGATGAACAACGTCGTTTTCTCGGCACTTTCGAGGAAAGAGTTCTAGGCTACGCTGATATCAGTACTGCCAATAGTTCTGAATTAGAACATGGATTTTTCTCTATTTTAGAAAGTTTTCAAGAAAAGGTAGAGATACTTTTTGTGAAGATCTCACCAAATATCGAGTTTGACAAACAGGTCTTTTACTTAAGACAAGCAAAGGAAAGCAACTGTCAGGCGACTATTGTTTCAGACGATCATATCACTTCTCCTTTCGGTCTTGTCATTCATACAAATGAACCTGTTCAAGTAGACGAAAAGGACCTTAGACTTGCATTCTCAAGCCTCTGGGAAGAGAAAAAGGCAGAGCCACCTAAAAAATCCATCTGGAAAAAATGGTTTGGTTAATGATTTCTCATATTTAATAAACGACTAATATTAGTAGCTGTGTGCTCCAAATAGAGACTTGCATTTTTCAGACTGTCTTCTAAAGGCTCACTTTTCTCTAGGATAGAGAATACTGCTTGTATATTTTCAAATGGTAGGGGAGGCAAATCCTCAGAAAGACTACCGCAAATAGCGATAACAGGGACTCCGTTAGGGGTTCTTTTTGCTACACCGATAGGAGCTTTTCCAGCAAAGCTTTGACTATCCAGTCTGCCTTCTCCAACGATAACCAAGTCTGCCCCTGCAACCTTCCTGTCAAAGCCAATCAAATCCAAGCAAGTGTCAATCCCAGATACGATATTGGCCTCAGCAAAGGCACAGAGTCCAGCAGCAATCCCACCACCAGCTCCCGCTCCTTTAAGAGAGAGGGTTGATGGTGAAAATTTTTCATAGAACCGCTGTATAGCCAGATCTACTGTCTCAAACAAAGCAGGATCCAAGCCCTTTTGTTTTCCAAATGTATAGGTTGCCCCTTGAAGACCACATAAAGGGCTCACGACATCTGCTAAAATGCGAATTTTTACATCTTCAGGAATCCTATACAACTTGCTATTTGAAACTGACTCGAACTCAAGCAAAGTCTGACCACAAGCTGGCAATTCCTTTCCATTCTTATCATAAAAACGATAACCCAAAGCAGCTGCAATGCCAATTCCACCGTCATTACTAGCCGTACCACCAACTCCGATATAGATTTCTTTCATCCCTTGATCAATGAGATGGCGAATCAACTCTCCGATACCTCTGGTTTGGATGTGAAGGGGATTTCGTTTCTCCCGCGGAATCTTTCCAAGACCAACCAAGTCAGCAACTTCAAAGAGCGCTATTTGACCTTTTTGAAAGTAGCGCATGGATTCTTTTTGGCCAAAAGGTCCAGTCAACTCTTGCCATTTTTCTTCTAGGTCAAGAGAATGTCGAATAGCGTCTACAGTTCCTTCCCCGCCATCGCCAACTGGGCATAGCAGACATTCTACATCTGCTATCGATTTTTGGAATCCTCTTTTTATAGCTTGAGCGACCTCTTCTGCCGTCAAACTTTCTTTAAAAGAATCGGGTGCAATTACAATTTTCATAGTTCCCTCTCATTCTAAGAAATCAATCAAAGGTAGAACTTCTAAAAGATCCCTCGTATCTACATGACAAGCTATCTCAGATTTTACGATTTCTTTAGCACAAAATGCAATACCGCATCCTGCTGACTTTAACATCAAGAGGTCATTGGCACCATCACCGATGGCAATCGTTCTTTCTTTGGGCAGTTCTAATTCCTTTCTCCATCTCTCAAGAGTGACTTTTTTTACTTGACCTGTCACAATTTCACCAACTAGTCGACCTGTTAAAAAACCGTCTTTGACTTCCAACTGGTTGGCGGAGAAATAGGAGATACCAAGGGATTTTGCTAATCTCTCAACTATTGGTGCAAATCCACCAGACACTAGACCGACTAAAATACCCTTCTTTTGAAGTATGGAGATAAATTCTTGAGCATTCTTGGACAGATGAATGGATTTGAAGACAGTATCAAAGACTGAAATCGGAAGACCTTTTAACAAAGCCACTCTCGCTCGTAAACTTGTTTCAAAGTCCAGTTCACCTCGCATTGCCTGTCTTGTAATCTGTGAAATTTCCGCTTCGCAACCTGCTTCTCTTCCTAAAAGATCAATCACTTCCTCTGCTATCAGGGTGCCATCAACATCCATAACACAAAGTCCCTTTGCTTGAGTCATCACTTCTCCTCTTTTCCAAACAGCCCAAAAATCGTATGAAAGAATCATACGATTTTATCTATTAGTTGACTAAACTATGGTACAAGTCCAGATAAGATTTGCAGGCTGTATCCCATGAGAAATCGCATTCCATAGCTTGTTTTTGTAGATTTCTCCAAACATCCGGCTGATTCTTATAAACATCCAAGGCTGTTTGGAAACTCCAGTTAAGCCAGTATGGTGTTAAATTGTCAAAGCTAAATCCAGTACCAGTTCCTTCTATTGGATTGAAGGATTGAACTGTATCACGCAAACCACCAACCTCATGAACCAATGGTAGAGTTCCGTAGCGCATCGCCATCATTTGAGACAAACCACATGGTTCAAAACGACTTGGCATGAGGAAGAGATCACAAGCTGCGTAGATTTCTTGAGCAAGTTTGACGTCAAAAGTGATATTTGCTGATAGCTTGTCTGGATAGACTTGAGCAAACCAAGAGAAGGAATGTTCAAAAGCCGGGTCACCTGTTCCTAAAAGGACTATTTGAACGTCCTCCTGTAAGAAACGATGCAAGCTTTCTACAACAACATCAAAACCTTTTTGGCGTGTCAAACGAGAGACAATCCCAACTAGCGGAACATCTGCTCGGACAGGTAATCCAACTCTCTCTTGCAATTTTGCTTTGTTTTGAGCTTTTCCAGACAAATCTTCTTTATTAAAATGATAGTCTAAAAGTGGGTCTGTTTGAGGATTATAAAGATCTGCGTCAATACCATTGACAATACCTGAAACCTTGCCTGACTCCATGCGAAGAATCTGATCCAAACCGCAACCAAACTGACTGGTCATAATCTCATGCGCATAGCTAGGGGATACGGTTGAGACACGATTTGCGTAGAGAATACCTGCTTTCATCCAGTTAAGACAATCATTCCATCGAAGGGTTCCATCAGCATAGCGTTCAAAGCCAACACCGAACAAATCCCACAGCATTCCTTCAGAAAATTGACCTTGGAATTCCAAATTGTGAATGGTTAGAACAGTTCTGATTCCTTGATATGCCTGAATCCAATGGTACTTTTCTTTTAACAAGAAGGGAATCATGGCTGTATGGTAGTCATGAACATGGAGAAGGTCAGGGATAAAGTCGATACGTTCCATAGCTTCAAGAGCAGCCAGTTGGAAAAAGGCAAAGCGTTCACCATCGTCAAAATCACCGTACACATGGCCACGGAAGAAATAATATTGATTATCAATGAAGTAGAAGGTTACCCCATTAAAGACCGTTTTCTTAATACCACAGTACTGTCTACGCCATCCTACACTAACTTCAAAGTGGAGAACATCCTCAATCTGGTCGCCGAATTTAGCCTCTACCATGTCATAGTAAGGTAAGAAAACTGCAACTTCGTGCCCTGTCTTTACCAGTGATTTTGGAAGAGCGCCAATGACGTCTCCCAAACCACCTGTTTTTGAAAAGGGCGCACCCTCTGCTGCTACAAATAAAATTTTCATGAATGAATATCCTCTGTTACTTTTTCGCCTTTTTTGATTACGACAGGGTGTTCAGCAGTACCGCGAATAACAACACCGTCAGCAATTTCAACTCCTTTGTCTAAAATTGCATACTCAACTTGGGCTCCTTGACCAATCACAACACGAGGGAAAAGAAGGCTGTTTTTCACTACACTATCCTTGTGAACATGAATGTTACGAGATAGAACAGACTGAACTACTTCACCCTCAATGATACTACCAGAAGCAAACTGAGAAGTACTTACTTTTGAAGTATTCGCATAGTAGGTCGGTTCTTCATTCTTAACTTTTGTATAAATCTTTTGATTTGGTGAGAAAAGAGAGTAGAATTTTTTAGACTCAAGTATGTCGATATTTGCTTGATAATAGGACTGAACAGAATGAATGTTCGCTAAGTAGCCTGTGTATTCGTAAGCAAAAGCTCCTTCTTTTGCAGCTAAATCGCGGAGAACATAACGCAACTTTTCAGGATATTCTTTCTGAGCCTCTTCTTCAAGTCGTTCAATCAACCAAGGAGTGTCCACAACAAAGATATCTGTAGACATGTTGAAGAGTTCATCCGTAGATTTGTTATCAAAGAGTTTGTGCGAACGAACATGGTCAGTTTCATCAATTTCCAAGATAGCATTCACATCAGAAATGTCTTTCTTTGGAAGTTTCTTATATACAACTGTGATAGGACCTTTCGTTGTATTGTGTAGATGGAAGACTTGATTCAAGTCAATATTCACCAGCACATCGCAGTTAATCGAAACGGTTTGGTTTGAACCTGAACGTCTCAAGTAGGTAAGAAGCTGTTGGTAATACTCTTTTCCAACTGTACTGCTTTCAACACGAGTATTGTAAATTCCTAGATAGTAGTGACTTAGAAGGGTTGACAAGCCCCACTCACGACCTGAACGGATATGGTCGAAAACTGAGCTGATATTATCTTGTTGGAAAATACCAAAGATACTACGAACACCTGCATTTGCAAGACTGGAAAGGGGGAAGTCAATCAAACGGTATTTCCCACCGAAAGGCAAGCTAGCTACCGGACGGTGTTCTGTTAACGTTGACATATCATGAAAACCAACTGTGTTTCCTAAAATGGCTGAATATTTATCAATCTTCATCTGTTGCTACCCCCACTACTTCATTGTATCCTACTACTTGTACTTCGTCAGTTCCGTCAATCTCTACGCCGTCTGCAATGATGGCACCCTCACCAATAATAGCACGAGTAATCTTTGCTCCATGGCCAATAATAGCCCCACTCATGATAACAGAATCAACGACCTCAGCACCTTCACGTACTTGTGCTTCTGTTGAAAGAATCGAACGTTTAACAGTTCCATCTACAAAACAGCCATCCACGACCAATGAATCTTCAACGTGAGCATGCGCACCAAAGTAGTTTGGTGGTGAGATCAAGTTTCTTGAGTAAATTTTCCATTGACGATTACGACTATCCAAGGCATTTTCTGGTGAAATATACTCCATATTGGCTTCCCAAAGTGATTCGATGGTACCAACGTCTTTCCAGTAACCACTAAATTCATAAGCATAGACACTCTCACCTGACTCAAGGTAGTTAGGAATAACGTTTTTACCGAAGTCAGACATATCGACGTTGCTCTTTTCAGCAGCCACAAGCATATTGCGGAGACGTTTCCAGTCAAAGATATAAATCCCCATAGAAGCCTTTGTAGACTTAGGTTGAGCAGGTTTTTCCTCAAATTCAACGATACGGTTATTGGCATCTGTATTCATGATACCAAAGCGACTAGCTTCTTTGAGAGGCACATCTAGAACAGCTACTGTCAAGCTGGCGTTGTTGTCCTTATGAGACTGAAGCATATCATCATAGTCCATCTTGTAGATGTGGTCACCAGAAAGAATCAAAACATATTCTGGATTGATACTGTCGATGTAGTCAATATTTTGGTAGATAGCATGACTAGTCCCTTCAAACCAACGGTTTCCTTCACTTGCAGAGTAGGGTTGAAGGATAGAAACACCTGTGTTAATGCCGTCTAGTCCCCAGCTCGAACCATTTCCGATATGGTTGTTCAAAGCAAGAGGTTGGTACTGCGTAATAACACCGACATTGTGAATCCCAGAGTTAGCACAGTTGGAAAGAGCAAAGTCAATGATACGGTAGCGCCCACCGAATTGCACTGCTGGTTTGGCAATGCTTTGAGTGAGTTTTCCGAGACGTGTTCCTTGCCCACCTGCAAGGATCAAAGCTAGCATTTCATTCTTCATTTTCTACTCCTTTTTGGGTTTTATTTGTGACAGTTTTAGTTGGTTTCAAGCGACGTTTAATCTTCCAGATACTTGCCCCCATAGCTGGCAAGGTGAAGGTCAAGGTCTGCTCATAATCCTTCCATAAACCTTCTTGAGTTTGAACTGTTTGATTGTGCTCTTTCCACACTCCTCCCCATTCTTCTAATTCTGTATTCCAAACTTCTTCATAGACACCTGCGACTGGAAGTCCGATTGTAAAGTCTTTTCGTTCAACTGGTGCCATATTAAAGACGCAGACTAACATCTCATCTTTTTTACTCTTACGAATAAAGGAAAGGACACTCTGATCTCTATTATCAGCATCGATAATCTCGATACCATCATAACTAGTATCAATTTCCCAAAGACAGCGATGGTCTTTATAGAATTGATTCAGTTGAGAAGTGAAGTACTTCATCTTGGCATTCATCGGATCTTCTAGATTAGACCATTCCAACTGCTCTTCAGACTTCCATTCTAGGAATTGCCCGTACTCACTACCCATGAACAAGAGTTTCTTACCTGGATGACAAATTTGATAGGTGTAGAGATTACGCAGACCTGCGAACTGATTGTAGCGATCACCCCACATCTTATGCATCATGCTCTTCTTACCATGAACCACTTCATCATGTGAAAAAGGTAGGAGATAGTTTTCATTGAAAACATACATAAAGCTAAAGGTCACAAGATTAAAGTCATACTTGCGATAAATCGGATCTTCCTCATAGAAACGGAGAATATCGTTCATCCATCCCATATTCCACTTATAGTCAAATCCGAGTCCGCCCATTTCTTTCATGCCTGTAATCTTTGTTGCTGATGAACTTTCTTCTGCAATCATCATGATATCTGGATGAGCTAACTTAATCACTGTGTTCAAACGTTGAAGGAAATAATAACCTTCATAGTTAAGATTTCCACCGTCTTTATTTGGAGTCCAAGGAGCATTATCATAATCTAGATACAGCATATTGCTCACTGCATCGACCCGAATACCATCTAAGTGATAAAAATCAATCCAAAATTTAATACTTGAAATCAAGAAAGACTGGACTTCATTTTTCCCGAGGTCAAAATTCAGTGCACCCCATCCATAGTTGTGAGCCTTGTTGTGGTCTTGGTATTCAAAAGTTGGTGTTCCATCATAATATGCCAAGGCATCATCATTAATAGTGAAATGACCTGGAACCCAGTCTACGATAACACCAATATTATTTATATGACACTCCTCAACGAAATCTTGAAATTCCTCTGGTCTGCCATAGGAATGTTCAAAAGCAAAGTAACCCATAAGCTGATAACCCCAGCTCAATCCAAGTGGGTGAGCCATTAAAGGCATGAACTCAATATGTGTATAGTTCATCTCAACTAAGTATGGAATCAACTCGTCTTTCAGTTGCGAAAAAGTATAGGGACTACCATCTGGATTTCTCTTCCAAGACCCTGCATGGGCTTCGTATATATTAACTGGTCTCTCGAAAAATCCCAGACGTTTGCGACGTGCTAACCAAAGTCCATCTTTCCATTTCTTTTCTGGGATAGTAGTCAAAACAGCTCCTGTCCCTGGACGCGCTTCAAAACGAATCGCCAACGGATCAATCTTCATAATCTGATGACCATTTGCACGCGTGATATGATATTTATAAATCTGACCTTCCTGAGCTTGACTCGTAAAGACTTCCCAGACACCTGCTTCATTACGAACCATTGGAATCTGATTTTCAACCCAATCAGTAAAATCCCCAACTAGGTGAACTGCTTGTGCATTTGGGGCCCAAACCCTAAAGGTATAGCCAATTTCTCCGTTTTTCTCCTCTCTATGTGCTCCTAAATAATGCTGAAGATGAAAATTTTCTCCAGTAGTGAAGGTTCTCAATGCTTCTTGATTATTCATCCAATCCCCTTTCTTTTTGTAAGCGTTTTCTATATTTCTATTATACTATCTTTTAAAAGAACTTTCAAGCAGTTTACGGAATTTCTTAAAAAATATCTTGAAAATTTTGGAAAAATTATCTTAACCTTGTATGAAGCTTTCATTTGTTTCACAAAAAATAACAATTTACATATATTTTCTTAGTATGATAACAAAACATTCGGTATTTTTCAATTTCCAACTGGTTTTTTGGTGAAAATAAAATCAGGAAAAACTTTTCCTGATTTTGTAGATTATTTATTTTGGCGTTTAAATACAACATTTTTTAGTAAGGTCAGATTTGCAGCTTCCCGACTATCCACACTTGATAGGTCAATCATCAATTCATCTCCAGAAATTTTGTAGGGAACTTCTGTGCCTCCTGTAGCTGGTTGGAGTGTCTTTTTAGCTTGGTTTACCTTTAAATCATAGTTCTGATTATTTTTAACACCTGCAACATTGCTTTCGAATGTTAAAACACCCTTATCACCATCAATTGTCAATGAAAGAGAAAGTTTAAAATCGTCTCCAAGCAAGGATACAAAACTTTCTTTAGAAAGACCTGATCCTGTAACTAATTTGCTAATTTCTTCTTTCGTTGGTTCATAAAGATAAGTACCATTGTCCTTGTTAGCAGAACATGCTACTAGGACAACTGATAGAAATACCAAAAATAAAGGTAGGATTATGTTCTTCATCTTTTTCATATGCAATCTCCTTTTTATCAATTTCATATTTTCTTATAAAACAGTTAAAATCGCAACACTAATATCATCAATGACATTTTCTTGTTTCGAACGACTATTTGTCACAAGCATTTCTAGATTTCCTGCATTTTCAAAGTAGAAGGAAGTTCCCTTGGCATTGAATACTACCAATAGATGTTCGGCTCCACCATGAATCTCGTAAACTATCCATCCGCTATTTTCTGCAGCTGTGTGAACAAAAACATGACGGTAAACTTCTTCATATGTAGGATAAGAAAAGGCGCTAGTTTTTGTCTTCAGCCGAATAATCTGACGGACAAAGTTAATGCTCTCTTGTCTTTCATTGATCAAATCCCAGTTTATTTGGTTGACACTGTCAGGAGCGTTGTAACTATTCATAGCACGTTCTCGGTCTGCTGGAGTGAGTTCTCCATGTTCGCCTGTCGGAATTAACTTGGTTCGACCAAATTCTTGGCCGATTTCCATAAAGGACATTCCTTGCATGAGGAGGTTCATCGCTGTCGCTGTCTCGACCTTGCGCATAATCTGGTCTGAACTTTGATCAGGATGAAGAGTTGCCAGCAAATCATGAAGATTATAATTGTCATGGGCTTCAACATAGTTGAGAACCTGGTTTGGACTGAGATAAGAACCCAATTCTCGGCTACCAAGAATGGCCTTGGCAATGATTGGCTCGGTGGCTGCGCCACTTACAAATCCTGACTTGATTGCACCATAAACTTCTCCTCCTTTGACCGCATCACGCTGATTATCGTTGAAGAATCCGATATTTGGCATTTGGTAGGCATTGTCCTTTTTAGCCTTGTCATAAGGTGCAAGACCTGTTCCCATATCCCAGCCTTCTCCATAAGTGATAATACGGGGATCAACCTCATCAAGCGCCCAACGAATTGCTTGCATGGTTTTAACATCATGAATACCCATCAAGTCAAAACGGAAACCATCAATATTGTATTCTTTCACCCAGTATAGGAGAGAATCAATCATGTACTTACGGAACATTTCATGTTCACTCGCTGTTTCATTTCCTACACCTGTACCATTTTGGAAGGTTCCATCTCGGTTCATGCGGTAGTAATAATCTGGTACAGTTGTTTGGAAAGGCGCATCAACCGTTGAGAAGGTGTGATTATAAACCACGTCCATGATGACACCGATTCCAGCATCATGATAGGCCTGAATCATGGTTTTTAGATCACGAACGACTTGTCCTGGATCATCTGGATTACTAGAGAAACTTGGTTCTGGTGCATTGTAGTTTTGAGGATCATAGCCCCAGTTATAAGTTACATTTCCATCCTCGTCGTATTCCTTATGGCGATCAAAGATAGGCTGAAGTTGAACATAGTTGCAACCAAGTTCTTTAATATAGTCAAAGGCGGTTGCTTGACCGTACTGGTTAACTGTTCCAGTCTGAGCAGCACCCAAGAAGGTTCCGCGGAGTTCTTCAGGAACACCAGATGTAGGCGATTTGGTAAAATCACGAATATGCATTTCACAGATAACTGCTTTACATGGATTCTCCAAACGCCATGGCGCTTCTGTCCCATGTTTGACTTCAAATCTTTCTACTTGTCTGTCCTGATGAGAAAGAATTACAGAACGTTTCCCGTCAGGACTGGTTGCAATTGTATAAGGATCTCTTGTCAAACTCTTGTGATGAGGGAATTCAATCTGATACTGATAAGCCTTGCCAGCAAGATTCTCATCTAAATCTAGACTCCAAACACCAATGGTATTGTACTTATGACTATATGAATAGCTATTCCCCCGCTCTAGATTAAAGGTTTTCCAAATCGGAGCATCGTTGCTGGTATTTTCATAGACAACCACCTGTACAGCTGTAGCTGTAGGAGCCCAAAGTTTAAAGCTTGTCTGATAATCTGAAAGACTGTAACCTAGTTCTCCTTGGTAGCCCCAGTGGTGATCAAAGCTAGCGCTATGGATTGCTTTATCAAAGGCAAATGGATTTTGATCTTTGTAGTAAGGACTAGCAATGGCTGGATTTTCAGAATAATAAACCGTCTCGTCGCCCTCTAAAATCCAAACTTCTGTCAAAAGAGGATAGTAGTTATAACGTACAGTATATTCCTTTACCTTCCCATCAATCTCAACTGAGAATTTTAGGTTTTCTAACTTTTCTTGACTTGTAACTGTGAAAGAGAACTTTGCTCCAAAAAAGTCATTCTCATAATACAATTTTTCAACATTGTCCGCCTGTTTTCTACTATATGAACAGGCCGTATAATCCCCATTTTTTCGATGAAAATGGATGACTACAGGGTAATTATACATTTCTTTTCCTAATTTCTAATTTCAATTTAAATTTTTTATGTGGTGCTGATAGATTCAGCGATTTAATCTCTGACTGACAATAGACTCAATCTATGTAAAAACACTTCAGGAGGGAACGTTTTAGACTATCTAAGACCTAGCTGGCTGCTATTCTTTACAAAGTTTCCAACCAGGATTCATCTTGAACTTCGATACCAAGTTCTTGAGCTTTTTGGAGTTTGCTTCCTGCATCCGCTCCTGCTACGACTAGATCTGTTTTCTTGGATACACTGCCTGTTACCTTAGCTCCTAGACTTTCGAGTTTGCTTTTTGCTTCTGAGCGAGTGAGACGTTCCAATTTCCCCGTCAGAACAACTGTCAAACCTGACAGGGCTGCATCTGCTACTACCGTCTGTCCTTTGTAGTCCAGATTGACTCCTGCCTCTTTCAACTCATCTAAGAGAATCTTAGACCCTTCGGTAGCAAAATAGGTCTGAAGGCTTTGGGCAATTACACTACCCAAGCTTTCTATACTTGCCACTTCTTCTGGATCAGCTTGGGCTAGATTTTCAATAGAGTGGAAATGTTGGAGTAAGAGCTGACTTACTTTACTTCCGACATGGCGTATTCCCAGACCAAACAAGAGTTTTTCAGCAGAGTTTTCCTTGGATGCTTGAATGGCCTGATACAGTTTAGAAGCAGACTTTTCCTTGACACCTTTTAAAAGGAGGAAATCGTCTTCTTTCAAACGGTAAATATCCGACACATCCTTGACTAAATTGGCAGCAAAAAGCTTTTCAACGATAGATGGACCAAGGCCTGTAATATTCATGGCGTCTCGAGAGGCAAAGTGAATCAAGCCTACCATGATTTGGGCAGGGCATCGTGGATTGATACAACGAAGAGCCACTTCATCTTCAAAATGAAGCAATTGACTGTCACAACTTGGACAATTAGTCGGAATATCTAGTTTTTCTTCAGAAACACGCTTGGACTCTACTACACGCAGAACAGCAGGGATGATATCTCCAGCCTTATAAACGATAACCGTATCGTCTTTGCGGATATCCTTTTCAGCAATATAATCTACATTGTGCAGTGTTGCACGGCTAACAGTAGTGCCAGCAAGCTGAACAGGTGTTAGATTGGCAGTTGGGGTCACAACACCAGTACGACCTACTGTCCAGTCAACTGAAAGGAGCTGGGCTTCTTTTTCTTCAGCAGGAAACTTGTAGGCGACTGCCCACTTGGGTGCTTTAACGGTAAAGCCAAGCTCTTCTTGACCTGCAAGGTCATTGACCTTGATTACCACTCCATCAATGTCATAAGGTAAATTGTCCCGTTCTTGTCCAACTTCTTGGATGAAGTCCCATATCTCATCTATACTTTTAGCCAATATTCGTTTAGGATTAACCGCAAAACCAAGCTGTTCAAGATGCTTCAAGACTTTTTCTTGACTATCTCGAGTAGAAGGACTAACTTCTTGATAGAGAAAAGTCGCAAGATTACGCTTGGCAACTACTGCCGTATCCAGCTGACGCAAAGTTCCAGCAGCCGCATTACGAGGATTGGCAAATTCAGGCTCTCCATTTTCTTGGCGAGCTTGGTTGACCAAATCAAAGGAAGCGCGTGGCATGTAACACTCCCCACGAACGGTGATATCTAGTTTTTCAGGCAAGGTTAGGGGAATATCCTTGACGCGCTTGAGATTTTCAGTTATATTCTCACCAATAGAACCATCACCACGTGTCGCCCCAGCGACCAAAATCCCATTCTCATAAGTAAGAGAGATAGACAAACCATCGATTTTCAGCTCACAGATATAGGTGGGATGGGGTAACTCCTTTCGCACACGCGCATCAAAAGCTTCCAACTCTTCACGTGAAAAAGCATCCTGCAAACTATAAAGAGGATACTGATGACTGTATTTTTCAAAACCATCTAAAACCTTACCACCAACACGATGGGTTGGACTGTCTGCTAAAACTTGATCTGGATAGGCAGCTTCCAACTCGACCAACTCTCGGTAGAGGCGATCATACTCGCTATCTGAAACCGAAGGATTGTCACTCGTATAGTACTCCGTCGCATAGCGGTTGAGTAAGGCAACTAACTCATTCATTCTTTTATTCATAAAACCATTTTACCACAAATCAAGCCCTCCTCACAATAGAGAAGGACTGAAAAATGGTTCGTAGGGAAATA
Source organism: bacterium (assembly GCA_905221295.1). Lineage (GTDB taxonomy): Bacteria > Bacillota > Bacilli > Lactobacillales > Streptococcaceae > Streptococcus. Next base: position 199,021 of record CAJNCP010000002.1, read on the forward strand.
TTTTCTAAAAAAGAGAAATTATAACTCTTTTTTAAAATGACTTCGCACATAAACGAGGGATAAACAAGACAGGATGACAACCCCACTTCCAATTATCAGGAAAGAAGAGAGATGCACACTTGGTAGGACTGTCATAAGGCCTTTTGCAATAGGCATAAATAGAATGGCTAAAGTAAAAATTGTACTTAATACCCTGCCCAAATATTCCCCCTCAACCTTGGTTTGAACCCGAGTAAAAAAATGAATATTAAACATTGTCATAAACAGTTCACAAACTAAATTTCCAGAAAAGGAAAGAAAAGTTGGCAGTGGTAATCCCATCATAAAAACTCCAACTCCAGTCAAAGCTAGTAAAATCAAAAGATTATAAACACTTGCCTTTATTTTACTAGCTAGAAGAGCTCCGATAATCGAACCAATAGCGCCCATAGTCAAAATACTCGCATAAGCTCCTTCTACCCCGTATAGTCGATTTGAAAAAGGGAGGAGAAATTCAAAAGCTGCAAAAAAGAAATTAACACTGGAAGCTACTAACAAGAGGAAAAAGATCTCTTGCTGGCTCCAAATATAGCGAATTCCTTCTTTCATATCAGCAAAAATATTTTTCCAGCTGAAAGTCTTTTTCTCTTGTTCCTGAGTCTCTTTTTTGGGGAGGAAAGCTACTAAGGTAAATGCAATGAAAAAACTAATGGCATCTAAAACAAGCGTCATATGGAGACTGGCAAATTGTAAAACGAGGAAAGAAAGTACAGGGGAGCTAACACCTACAACCTGCAAAACGAGCTCTAAACGAGCATTATAGGTCACAATATCGTCTTTCTCTACAACCTCAGTTATAATGGCTTTGTTGGCTGTACGAGAAAATGCAAAAGCAACCGCCTGAACAATATTGGCAAAAATCAAGGCAGCAATCATCAAGCTATCATTTCTGATGAAAGAAATAGCTAAACAGAGAATACCGCAAATCAAGTCTGTCGTCATCAAAATTTTGCGACGCGAAAAGCGGTCTGAAATCACTCCGCCAAAGGGATTGACCAGAATCGATGTAACCAACTCAGAAATTTGATAAATTCCAAGAACAGTCTGTCCTATCGTCCCCATCGATGCCAACCAAACACTGTTTCCATAGTCATAGAGCATATTCCCTATTTTATTAATAGCCCCACGACTAATCAACTGGATTGCATGTCGATTCATATAAAAAGCTCCTCTCAAATTTTGAAACTATTGTATCAAAACTGAAAGGAGTCTCTTTAAATTTCCCTTATTTGGGAAATTTAAGCATTTACAAATTTTTCATAATGTTCCTGATAGTAAGCCACTTGCTCTGGAAGTCCAAGCACATCAAAAATATGCATGGCTTCCTGCATCTGACTACAACCTTCTTCTTTCAAGTCTCTTTGGTAAAAAGCGAAACCTTTGAGATAATGGAAGATATTGCGCTCATAAAGCTTGATACCATTTCCAATCAACTTCTCCACATAGCCCTCAAAATAGTCCGCATTCGCAAAAGAACGATTCTCCAAACAATGCTGGTAACAGTTAAGAGCTAAAATCAAAACAAGTTTACGATGCCGACCAATTTCTTTGTAGTACTCTTCTCGCTCCATGACTTCTCTGCCAATCCGAGCCACATAGTCCACATTGTAGAAAGTATAGAGATTACCGAAAAGAATCAACTCATACATAGTCCATTCTTCTGTTTGAAAAAGATAATCTGCCACCTTTTCCAATTCACTCTGCCTCATCCTGTAACGAGCATCTCTTTGACAAATCAGACCTTGTAGCAGAATCCAGTTCAGCTCAAAATAAAGGGGATTGGTCGAACTCTTGGCTTTCTCAAGCTGTTCTTTTTGAAGCTGTTGAAAACCTGCAATATCATTTGAGTAGTAAAGCGGAATAATCTGCGCCATCAAGGCAACATGTTCATGATTTTGAAAATCCCTAGCCTTGTCCATGAAATTTTCAATAGTCACATGAATATTGTCCAAAATCTCAAAGAAACGGGAAACTGCTAGGTCAGACTCCCCAAGCTCGAAGCGAGATAGTTGAGAGGTTGAACACGATTCACCTGCCGCCTCTTTTAAGGAGCACTTCCCACTTGTTCGAAATTCACGAAATACCTTTCCAAGATGTTCCATTTCTTACACCTGCTCCGACAATTCTTCCCACTCAAGCATAGCCTCTTCTTGACGATGGCTAATTTTGTCCAGTTCAGCCTGCAATTCCATGAGCTTTTCAGCATCATTGGTTTCCAGCATTCGTTCAGAAATGGCTTGGCTTTGAGTTTCTAACTCTTCGATTTCAGCTTCCAAACTCTCGATTTGACGCATGAGCTTGCGGGCTTCTTTCTGACTTTCTTTCTGGGCCTGATAGTCGTTAGCTGGACTTGCTTCTTTTGCTTGATTACTAGTTGAAACTTCTTCTGTCTGGCTCGCTTCTACTTCTGCTTTCTTCTCAACATAGTAGTCATAATCTCCTAGATAGAGGGTCGAACCATTCTCAGACAATTCCAAAACATGAGTGGCGACACGGTTGATAAAATAACGGTCGTGACTGACGAAAAGAAGGGTTCCATCAAAGTCAATCAGGGCATTTTCCAACACTTCCTTGCTATCAATATCCAAGTGGTTAGTCGGCTCGTCCAAAATCAAGAAGTTATTGTTTTCCGTTGAAAGTTTGGCAAGCAACAGACGAGCTCGTTCACCACCAGACAGCATTCCGACTGACTTTTTAACATCATCTCCTGAGAAAAGGAAGGCACCTAGGCGATTACGGATTTCAACCTCCGGAGTTAATTTAAAGTCATTCCAAAGTTCATCCAGAACAGTATTACTTGCTGTTAGCTTACTTTGAGTCTGATCATAGTAGCCAACCTCAACATTGGCACCAAAACGCTTCTCTCCCTTGATAAAAGGGATCTGGTCCACAATAGACTTGATAAAGGTTGATTTCCCGATACCGTTTGGTCCAACGATAGCGACAGCATTCATTTTACGGAGGTCAAGGTTGATAGGTTCTGACAATATTTCCCCATCATAGCCAATAGCCGCATTTTCAACAGTCAGGACAACATTTCCCGATGTTTTTTCCGACTGGAAGGTCATGTTGGCTGATTTCTTGCCAGCTTCAGGCTTGTCCAAACGCTCCATTTTTTCTAGTTGTTTACGGCGAGATTGAGCACGTTTGGTCGTTGAAGCTCGGACTAGATTGCGATTGACAAAGTCTTCTAGAGCGGCGATTCCCTTCTGTTGCTTTTCATAGTTTTTAGCCTCAGTAGCTAGCTTCTGCTCCTTTAACTCAACAAAACGAGAGTAATTCCCCACATAGCGATCCAAGTAATGCTTGGTCAAATCGAGTGTAATTGTTGCAACCTTGTCCAAAAAGTAACGGTCGTGACTGACAATAATGAGTGCACCGCTATAGTTCACCAAATAATTCTCTAGCCAGGCTATGGTTTCGATATCCAGGTGGTTAGTCGGCTCATCCAAGACCAAGAGATTGGGCTTTTCAAGGAGCATTTTAGCAAGTGCCAGACGGGTATTTTGACCACCTGAAAGCTCGGCAATTTTCGTCTGCCACATAGACTCGTCAAACTTGAAACCGTTCAAGATAGCGCGGATATCAGCTTCATAGGTAAAGCCACCAGCCTGACGGAAATTCTCTGACAAACGATCATAATCCGCCATCAGTTTATCCAAATCTTCAACAGATTTTTCACCCATCTCCAACTCCATCTGACGAAGTTGCTTCTCAGTTCGACGCAAGTCATCAAAGACATGGAGCATTTCTTCATAAATGGTATTTTCAGACTCAAAACGGCTATCTTGTGCTAGGTAAGACAGAGAGATATCTTTTTTCTTATTGATTTCTCCACTAGTTGGCTCCTCTTCTCCAACCAAAATCTTCAAAAGTGTGGACTTACCAGCACCATTTTTCCCAACAAGAGCAATTCGGTCTCGTTCATCTACTTGCAGGTTTATATTATCAAAAAGAACCTCTCCTGCAAAAGAACGTTCAATTTTATTGGCTTGTAAAATAATCATGATTCTATTTTACTATCTTTTTCACTTTTAGACAATTGCAATGAAAAAAGTTCGAGTATAAACTCGAACTTTTTATTTTAGTATCCAATGCCTCCACGGAATGTGCGAGCCATATCGTTTAAGTCGTAATTCTTAGAAGAGGTATCGATGGTCCATTTACCATCCTTCTTCGTCATTTTGATTTCATAACCCTCTTTTCTCATATTATTACTAGTATCTAGAGGGGTTGATTCAAATTGGCTCGGAGCATTTTCTAGAATGTACTTCTCACCGGCTTTCATAGCTTCTGAGTAGTTGCTGTACTTACCTTTGTTTTCATTGTAGAACTTACGACTCAATTCATGAACATTCAAGTTATCCAAGTCAATTGTTTCTGGTCTTACATAGATAACAGCATAGTCAGGTAAGTAGGTTTTTACTTTGTAATCAACTTTTGCTCGTTTAGCATTAGCTTTGATATATTCCTCAGCAAATGTACGAAGCTCCGCATCTGAAGGTTTGTAGTTATAGAAACCTTTTCCGAACGATTCTGCAAATTTCTTGATGAACTCTTCTCTGTCAGCCTTCACATCGTTTGTAAATTCAGCATCGCTATCAGAAGATTTTTTATCGTCTGCAAGTGATACAACTTGAGCTTTGTTATCAGATGTGCTTAGGTTGGTTCCGCCACCTGAGCTTTCTCCATTAAGGTAAACGGCATCGACGTATTTTTTCATTACTTCTTTTGCTTCATCAATATGATCCTCGTATTGACTTGGATCAACTTTGATAGCTACGTCGTTATTCTTTTTAGAGTTTTCTTTGATGTCTTCGTAGAAGCTAGGTGCAAAATGAAGCTCATATTTAGCATCTTTGTCTACTTCATAAACAACATAACCAGCTACACTCTTACCTTTTGAGATACTATCTCCATAAGACATGAATTTAGTCTTACTGTCACTCTCATAGATTTGGATTGGTTCTACTTTTTCATCCTTTTCATTATAAAGGGTGATATCACGGCTAGTAAAACTAAACTGTTTATCACGATTGTTTTTGATTTCTACTTGAAGAGCAAGGTATTTTGAAGATGAGTCTTCATCTTTAGGCAAAACATACATACCATCTTTTATGGATACTTCAAAGTTAGAGTTTGAAGCAGTACCATTGTCACTTGCTTTTTTTGTTGATCCACAAGCAACAAGTGCTAAAGCTGATACCAGCAAAGCAGAATGCTTAAGAATTTTTTTCATAATAGAATATCTCCTTTTATTATTTACTATATTCTACCATAGCAATAATAAAATTCAAAATAGAAACCGAACCTTTAAAAAAAAACTTAAAATTATAGAATAATAGCTTAAATTTTTCCAAAAAATTATTTGTAGAAGTATCGTCTTAGAGAATCAATAGGAAGTCACGTTTTTTCTTTGAAAACTTTTTCTATATATTTTTCTAAATTTATTAGGAATTCAATTTGAAACCGTCTAGTTTTAAACTCTTGTTTATCCTTATTTAGGGAAATGAAAAAAGCTCGATTCGAGTAATAGCGACTATGCTAACGTTTTACTAAAATCCTAAATCATGGTATAATGAAACCGATTAAAACAATTTACAATAAAGGAGACGCTCAATGACTTACCAAAAAAACTATCAAAAATGGCTTGATTTTGCTGAACTTCCAGACTACCTTCGTCAAGATTTGGAAAACATGGACGAAAAGACAAAGGAAGACGCCTTCTATACCAATCTTGAATTTGGTACTGCTGGTATGCGTGGATTGATTGGAGCTGGTACTAACCGTATCAATATCTATGTTGTCCGTCAAGCAACTGAAGGTTTGGCTCGTTTGATTGAGTCAAAAGGTGGAAATGAAAAAGAACGCGGTGTGGCAATTGCCTACGATAGCCGTCACTTCTCTCCAGAATTTGCCTTTGAATCTGCTGCAGTTCTAGCAAAACATCGTATCAAATCTTATGTATTTGAAAGCCTTCGTCCAACTCCAGAACTCTCATTTGCAGTTCGTCACCTCAACTGTTTTGCAGGTATCATGATTACTGCTAGCCACAACCCAGCTCCATTTAACGGTTACAAGGTTTACGGTGAAGATGGTGGACAGATGCCTCCACACGATGCGGATGCTTTGACAACTTACATCCGTGCTATCGAAAATCCATTTGCTGTGGAAGTTGCCGATGTAGAAGCGGAAAAAGCATCTGGCTTGATTGAAGTGATTGGCGATGCTATTGATGCTGAATACCTCAAGGAAGTTAAAGACGTAAACATCAACCCTGCCTTGATTGAAGAATTTGGTAAAGACATGAAGATTGTCTACACTCCACTTCACGGTACTGGTGAAATGTTGGCTCGTCGTGCTCTTGCTCAAGCCGGATTTGATTCTGTTCAAGTCGTCGAAGCGCAAGCAACAGCTGACCCTGACTTCTCAACTGTTAAGTCTCCTAACCCAGAAAGCCAAGCAGCCTTCGCCCTTGCCGAAGAACTTGGACGCAAAGTTGGTGCTGATGTGCTTGTCGCAACTGACCCAGACGCTGACCGTGTCGGTGTTGAAGTTCTTCAAAAAGATGGTAGCTACCTCAACCTCTCAGGTAACCAAATCGGTGCCATCATGGCTAAATACATCTTGGAAGCCCATAAAAACGCTGGAACTCTTCCTGAAAATGCAGCCCTCTGCAAGTCTATCGTATCAACTGACTTGGTAACGAAGATTGCTGAGAGCTACGGCGCAACTATGTTTAACGTCTTGACTGGTTTCAAATTTATCGCTGAAAAGATTCAAGAATTTGAAGAAAAACACAACCATACCTACATGATGGGATTTGAGGAAAGTTTCGGTTACTTGATCAAACCATTCGTGCGTGATAAAGACGCTATCCAAGCTGTCCTTGTCGTTGCTGAACTTGCTGCTTACTACCGTTCACGAGGTTTGACTCTTGCTGACGGTATCGAGGAAATCTACAAAGAGTACGGTTACTATGCTGAAAAGACTATCTCTGTAACTCTTTCTGGTGTAGACGGTGCTGAACAAATCAAAGCCATCATGGCTAAATTCCGTGACAATGGTCCCAAAGAATTTAACACTACAACAATTACTGTTGTAGAAGACTTCAAATCACAAACTTCTACTGCTGCTGACGGTACTGTAACAGCCTTGACAACTCCTCCAAGTGACGTTTTGAAATACACTCTTGCGGATGGTTCTTGGATTGCAGTTCGCCCTTCTGGTACTGAACCAAAAATCAAGTTCTACATTGCCGTTGTGGGTGAAAGCAACGAAGATTCACAAGCTAAGATTGCCAACATCGAAGCAGAAATCAATGCCTTTGTAAAATAAGCAAGCTAAAAGATGAGATAAGCCAATCTCATCTTTTTTTCGTATCAAATTCGAGCAATTTTAGAAACTTTGTGGCATACTAGTTTTATCAAAAAAAGAGAGGTATTCTTATGAATCAGTTTTTAGAAGATATTAAAGACCTTGAAGTGACTACAGTTTCGCGCGCCCAAGAAGCACTCGATAAGAAAGAAACTGCAACCTTCTTCATCGGTCGCAAAACTTGCCCCTACTGCCGTAAATTTGCTGGCACATTGGCAGGTGTCGTAGCTGAAACCAAAGCACATATCTACTTCATCAACAGTGAGGAACCAAGCCAGTTGGAAGCCTTACAAGATTTCCGCTCACGTTATGGAATCCCGACTGTTCCGGGATTCGTTCATGTTGCTGATGGCCAAATCAATGTCCGTTGCGACTCTTCCATGTCAGCACAAGAAATCAAAGAATTTGCAGGATTGTAAAAAACAACAAAAGAAGGCACTCGCCTTCTTTTTTTAATTATATTCAAAATATCTATCAACCAATTCCTGAATTCTACCTTCTTTGGCAGCAGGGATGGTATCTTCTAAAACAAAGTTCTTTCTACTGATATCTTGAGAGAGATTTCCAAAGATAAAATTAGTCGAAATATTATAGATAATTTCTGAGGGTGCAAATCCATACACTTGATTTTCTAAAATATGTTTTAAGCGTTCTTCAGGATTTGGAAATGCATCGTTCAAACCATTGCTATTATAGAGTCGTTTAACAAGTTCAGCAATATAAAGGCCTGACTTCATGTACAAATCAATGAATGTCTTAGACGGATCATCAAAGATTCCTGGATTTTCTTTTTCAAGGTCATCCACCATTCTCTTCACCACACGTTTAGGAGTGAAAATCTGATTGGTTTTCTGTGGTGGAATATAGTCAAAAATATCTTCTTTCTGATCTTTAAAATAATCTGCCAACTCCTCTTTCTTGCGAAGAAATTCTTGAATAGCTTCATCAAATGTTGCTCGATCGAAGAGATGTCCTGCAAAATCCTGCCCACCATCTCTCAAATAACGAAATTGGTCAATCGTAATACCAGTTACTTCAAAGAAGACATGCTCAGGAACAAAGGTGTCAAAATTATCAAGTGTTAGAGATTGATCACCGTAGGCCATGATGAAACTTGGAATAGTTCGTGCAAATCCTCGAAGATGGTCCCGAATCTCATCCTGAGCTGATTGTTTCAACTGTTCAACACGTTTGACCTCAACCTGCTCGATAAACTTCTCAGGCATTTTTTCCACTTCTTTTTTGAGTGTTTGTTCTAGTTTTTCTTTATGAATGAGATTATTTTCTTCTAAACGTTTTTCAAGAACTTCTTGAATCTTATCTTTTTGCTCTTTATCATTTTCTTCCTTGAGCTGTTGTTGCAACTCTTCCTTGATATGAGCTTCAGAAATTTTACGTTCAATCTCATTTTTTCGAACTTCGTTCTCAAATGTTGCTACAATTTGTTTCTTGATCTGGTCTGTTTCCCGAGTTTTCAGATCATATCCAGCTTTCAATTCTTCTACAATTACTGAAGAAACTGTCTTGCTCAAGTCATTGACTAGTTGTTTTTGAGTTTTGTCCTCATCTTTTGTGACTAACTCAGCAACAGACTCACCAAGCCCATAAACTTTTTCACCAAAAAGTCGTGCTTGCTGATTGACCACAATTTCATGATCAACTACTGCATTCCCCTCATCATCCACTTTAACACCTGAAAAGTCTAGTAAATCAGAAGGTGTTTGTAACTTGCCTTCCTTTTCGACTGGTAGTTCATTTAAAATGTCTAGAACTGTTTGACTAGCTTGGAAAATGCCACTGATATTATCAAATAAGAGATTAGACATAAATCCTCGCTTGAGGACTTCTCTGGCTTTTATCTGACGAGGTATGGTTAGAACTGCCTTAGCATCAATCTCAACCATCTTACCAGCACGATCCTCAGCTATGACAGGGAAGAAATTTAGTAATTCTCTAATGTTTTCTTCGCGAGTTGCGGAAGTTCCACCACCTCCTGCAGTTGCAAGTGATAAGTTATTTGCAAACTCATCAAAGAGAATCAGGGTTCTTTCTGGCGCAAAGTCAAATACATAGGCTCTTTCTTTGCGGAAGTGATTTCCTTTGTTATCGCTCCATGAGTATGGATTTTGAGCACGGAAGGCAGCTTGCATATAAATGGCAGGTGATTTCAAGTTTGATAACATCAATACGCCTGTCCATTCAGGGATCGTCACACCTGTCGTCAACTGACCGACGGATAGGGTAATGGTTTTGTCATTCTCTGCTATCGCTTTTCTAACCAAGTCTAGGGATTTGAGTTTGACCTTATCATCTTCCTCGGACATACGCCCGTCACCAGCAGCTAACACAATCTCATAGTTTTCATAGATGGGATGTTCTTCTAGTAGAGATTTTAAAGCTTTAGCTGAGGCTACACGTTCTAAGAGCCAAAAAGTATGCTTGAGTTCGTTCCGAAGTTCTTTGGTTGAGAATGGATATTTCTCATTGCTTGATAGAGTATCTAACCAGTTTCTGACATCTTGCTCATGGATAAATTTCCCTTTATCATCTGTAGCGAAAAATTCACTCAAGTCAAAAGCATAGTCGATATTTTCGCCGTCTAGTTGAGCACCTTTTTCTAACTCCTCACCAATCATCTGAGACATTTGACAGGTAAAGAGATTTAACTGAGGCAAGCTCTCATATGGATTCTCCTCTTCTTGCTCAGGCGACCAAGTAGTTTTAGCTGCCTGCTCATCCGCATAAGACCAGTTGTAGATCTGCTCCTCGGTAAATTCTCCCTTAGCTAATGCCTTAAATGGAGTTCCTGATAGATGCAAGGTAAAGTTTCGACGAATCTTATTAAAGGCTTGGTCTGTCTTGAAGGTAGCAACTCCTTCGTGAGCCTCATCAATAACCAACAAGTCCCAATGAAGGTCTGTAACCCATTTGAGTTTATTGTGCTCTCCACCAAGATAAGCAGAGCCTTTCAAGTCTTGGAGACTGATAAAAGCAAGTTGTCTTACATCGTCATCTAAAATAGCAACAAATTCTTTTCGTGACAAGGTTGGCCGATTTTTAAGACTGTCTGTTTCTGAAACAAACTTGTAAGTCGTTTGACCTGCTATGAATTTTTCAAAATCATCGTACCATGAGTTGGCAATGGCAGGTCTGTTTGTTACAATCAGGACATTGACAGCATCCATTCGACGAGCTAGATCATAGGTAGATAAGGTTTTACCAAAACGTGGCTTGGCATTCCAGAGGAACTTACCTCCTAGATGATTCTTGAAATAAGCTAAGGTCTTAGAAACTGCTTCTTCTTGCTCTTGTCGCAGAGTATAGTCCTGTCCTTGGCCAAGCTGATAACCAGACAAATCATGCTGAACAAACTTATCAAAAAGATTTTTAGATTTCTCAGGTGTCCCATTAAAGTAAAACCATTCCGTCTTAGGACGACGTTCCACATCATGGAAAGAAAGGAAATGGTGGAAATCATGGTCCTTAAAAGTCTTTCCCTTATCAGGTTCTTCCGTATAGGCTGCATCCCCAGTCCATAAGACATCTGTATCTATATGAGCAGTATGCGTTTGTTCTTTAATCCGTTGCGTAACATCACGCTCTGTATAACCAATCTTAATCCAGCCCTCATTGCTTGTTACCGTAGGGGTGGTGTAAGCATAGATTTTAGGATGAATCTCTTTAGAGGTTTTAATTTCTACTGGCATAAGTATTCCTTTTTTAAAAAAATTAAGCTAGTTTTTCCATTTCTGTTAAATCTATTCCCATCGTGTTTAAAATATCATCAAACACTACAGTTTTAAATTCATCAGCATACTGATTGAACAGATTTCTTAAAGCTTTATACAATCTTTGAAAATCTTTCTTATCAAGTACAATTTTTAAAAATAGAATGAGCACTATGAAACGTTTATTATCATATCTCCTTATCCCAAAATGATTTGCTATTTGAGATATTCGAACATTTCTTAAATTAACATTGTACAGTCGTTCATCATGTGCACAGATATTTCTAACCAAGTTAGCCACTTTCAAACATGCACTTAAATCTGCACTAGATAGTCTAAATGTATTGTCTTTATTCTGTGTTCTATATTTATCTGTATAAAATTTTGCGATAATATTTTTTGTACTATCCGTTAAAATGTTGTAAAAATTAGCAATGTTCCCCATTGTAAGAAAATTAACTAAAACCCAAAGTGGTACTTCTCCGTGTTCTTCAATATAATGTTTGATAGCGCCACTTCTATCTACCTTATCATGAATCGTCTTGGTTAAGATAGAGATTTGTTGAAGAACTTTTTTAGGATCATTGTCTACAAAATTTGCAATATCTAAATAAGCATTCTTACGAGAGTATTTTTTAGAGAATTCATATGCAACTGTAGTCTTTATTGAATTTTCGAATATCAATAAATATTTCAATAATAATATCCTTAGTTCTCTATCAAATAAAAACAAGGCCTTTAGTTCGTTAAAGTGAGTTCCTTCTTGATAAAGTTCAGGCTCAACAGGTAGATTATTGCTGCCCTTTACTAAAAATAAATCTTTATAACCGTTTATAACGTTGTAATAGTTTTCTTGTTCTAAAAATCTCTTTGGCTTCCCATTTGTTGGGACTACAACACCCCTATTTCTTAAGATTGTTAACTGTTGATTAAATGTTTTATGTTCCTTCAAACTTATCTCCTATAAAACAAAAAAGGGTCAGGGCATCGTATGCTTCCTGACCTAATCCTATGTGTCTATTATAGATCACTGAGCATAATTTGTCAAATAAAAATACTTTTCTAATCCATCTCCCTTACATGAGTCTCAATAAAGGCAATTTCTTCAGGAGAAAGGTCATATTTTTTATAGAGCTGGCGGTCAATATCAGCCACTGATTGTGTCCAATCAATGTCCGAATTGACCGTAAAGTCTTGGAGAGGGACTTTAGCCCACTTATCACGTGTATTATCCTGAGTAACTTTTAAAACCGCGAGCAATACTCTAGCGAATTTACTCTTTATATATTTTAAACAGTTTAATGCTTCCTCTTGACTACTAAACTGACCAATCGAAATGTATGTTTCAGTAAAAGCTGAAAGAGGTTCTATAACAAATGGTTCTCCTATCAAAATTACAGAAGTGTTATTATTCGCAATGCCAGTTCCATACGCTTTTGGTAGTATAACTCTCCAACTCTCATGACCTAAAGGTTTGTTTATATAATCACTTTGTATATATCTATACACTCGATTGTTTTGATATCTACCATATACCTTAGTATAATTTTCTTTCTTTTCATTAATTGAATCAAAGAAAATTATGTCGGTAAACTTATCAAATGCACCTGTACCAATATCATTTTTATGTCCCTTTGATTGTATACTTTCAATCTGCGGAAAATCCAAATGTGCTTTTTCTGTTAATCTATAGATACCTCTACCTGAAATAATATTATTCAAAGTTGATGAAGTGTTACTTTCTACTTTCTTTGAAATACTATTTAGCTCCGGATGGCTGGTAAAGGAGCCTATAGGCCCAGAAATTTTATCTTCATTCCTATATAGAATTACAACACCTCCAGAAATACCAACACCCGGAAATACTTTTGATGAGTCTTGCTCATAGAAAACAACCTTTAATTTTTCGTCTTCAAGCATTTTCTTATTCCATTTTTTTGGAGTAGATCCTGCATTAAATAGAAAACGAGCAGGGGTAATAAGTAGATATTTTTTTGAAATCTCTTCAGCTGAGTCATAAAATAAATTATAAATAGCATCATCACGAGCAGATGTTCCACTATCTATCTGATACGGCGGATTTCCTATCACGACATCAAATTTCATTTCACTTTCCTCGCTTGATAGGCTCTCAAAACCTATCATTTTATTCTTTTTCCAGTCTTTGATTTGGGATTTAGATTCTTCTACTTCTTGAACTTCTAGCTCATCTGAAAACAAGCTTAGCTGTTGAGATTGCTCTTGTGTAGCTGAGTAAGGACTGATTTTATTCAATCCATCCATTTGAAAGATATTGTAGGAGATAATAGTCGCAATTTCTTTCTTTTGCTCTAAGGTCGGTTGATTTCCAGTCTTTGCAAGATAGTAGTCCTCAAATGTTGCTAAAAGATTTTCACGCGCCAAAAGCAGCGAATCTCCTTGATACTCATATCCATAAGAAGCTTGATAAGCTTTTTTTACAAGCTCATAGAAGGTGACTTCATCTGAGACTTCACGACTAATGCGTTGCAATTTTCTATCAAGAAAACCAACTCGCTCAGATAATGGAATTTCCTCGCCAGTCACTGTATCATAGCGAGTAACCATATAAGGTGCTTCACCACAGGTGATTTCTAGCCAGCGCACTTGGATATAATCTTCAAGATCCAGAGCTTCAAGTTCAGCTTCCACGTAGCCATTTTGCTTTTCAACTAACCAAGTTGGCGTAAAGACTTCGGCTCTAATCTTGGTTCGGTCTTTTTGCTCATACTTAGACTTTTCTGATCGGGGTTGAATCAAGTTTGCATAGGTTCCCGTCACCCTACTTGGAGTAATGCGGTCACTTGGAGAAAATCCCTTTCCCAACAATTCATAAGAATGAGTCGCCCAAACAATATTTTTCTTGGTCGTTCGATCTTTTAAAAGAATTTTTAATAAGTCAGCAGCCTCCATAGCCAACTTTTCTTCACTAATATCTATCGTCATAAGGCAACCTTTCTCGTACTATAAACCTTATTATATCATATTTTAAATGGTGTTTGGAGTAGAAAATAATAGCTAAACATAAGAAAAGAAGGCACTCGCCTTCTTTTTATATATCTGTCAATGGTGTTGCGGTATCTGGAGAAGTGTCGTAAACCTTAAAGTCAACTCCGACTCCCAGATCAGCTTGGGCTAGCTGATTGACCATGGTCATATGAGCCAACTCCTTGATATTGTTCTCTTTGGACAAATGCCCAAGGTAGATTTTCTTGGTTCGATTTCCCATTGCACGAATCATGGCCTCAGCTCCGTCTTCGTTAGAGAGGTGACCGAGATCAGATAGGATACGCTGTTTGAGTCGCCAAGCATAAGAACCTGCTCGTAAGATTTCCACGTCGTGGTTGGACTCGATGAGGTAGCCGTCCGCATTCTCAACAATTCCTACCATACGATCACTAACATAACCTGTGTCAGTCAACATGACAAAACTCTTATCATCCTTCATAAAGCGATAAAACTGGGGTGCTACGGCATCATGACTAACCCCAAAACTTTCAATATCGATATCGCCAAAAGTTTTGGTTTTTCCCATTTCAAAAATGTGTTTCTGCGATGAATCCACCTTACCGAGGTACTTGCTATTTTCCATAGCCTGCCAAGTTTTTTCATTGGCGTAAAGGTCCATGCCATATTTGCGAGCCAACACACCGACTCCATGAATATGGTCTGAATGCTCATGCGTAATCAAAATCGCATCCAAATCTTCAGGTTTACGATTGATTTCACTCAAGAGACTGGTGATTTTCTTACCCGACAAGCCTGCATCCACTAAAATTTTCTTTTTTGGGGTTTCCAGATAAAAGGAATTTCCACTGGAACCTGATGCTAAAATACTGTATTTAAAGCCTTTTTCACTCATTCTAGTCTTCTATTTCGTCCTCCCATATTTCTTCTTTTACGGCATCCTTATCATAAGGGAGCACGATGGTAAAGGTTGACCCCTTACCGTATTCACTTTTGGCCCAAATAAAGCCATTATGTTGTTTGATAATTTCCTTGGCAATAGCCAGACCTAGACCAGTTCCACCTTGGGCACGACTTCTTGCACGATCCACACGGTAAAAGCGGTCGA
Organism: bacterium; assembly: GCA_905221295.1. GTDB lineage: Bacteria > Bacillota > Bacilli > Lactobacillales > Streptococcaceae > Streptococcus. The sequence continues at coordinate 214,258 of CAJNCP010000002.1, forward strand.
AAATCTTCGGCAAATCTTGTTTTGGAATACCTAGACCTTGGTCTTTGATGGATAAAATCATCTGATCATCAGTCGTTTTCATGCTGACAGTAATTTTCCCACCATCTGGTGAGTACTTGATAGCATTGTTGAGAATATTATCAATCACCTGAGTCATCTTATCGGTATCAATCTCGATCCAAACAGAATTGATAGGATAATCTCTAACAAGTTCATATTTTTTCTCGTCATCTTGACTTCTCATCTTATCAAAGCGGTTGAGAATAAAGGTGATGAAGGCTGTAAAATTAATCAATTCTACATCTAGCTGACTTGTCGCATTATCAATACGAGAGAGATGCAAGAGATCTGTCACCATCCGCATCATACGGTTGGTTTCATCGAGTGAAACCTTGATAAAATCAGGAGCGACAGGATCATACAGGGCTCCCTCGTCCAAGGCTTCGAGATAAGATTTAACACTAGTCAAAGGTGTCCGCAACTCATGGCTGACGTTAGAAACAAAGAGTCTCCGCTCACGCTCTTCCTTCTCCTGCTCGGTCGTATCGTGTAAAACGGCAACCAAACCAGAGATGAATCCAGACTCACGACGAATGAGTGCAAAACGCACACGAAGACTAAGATATTCTCCGTTAGCATTTTGGGAATCAATCATCAATTCAGGAATCTGTGTAATCAGGTCACGCAGTTCATACTCATCCTCTATCTTAAGCAATTCTAAAATGCTTTTGTTAAGGACATCTTCTTTCTGCACACCTAATTGTTTCTTTGCCATGTCATTAATCATGGTAATCTGGCCACGGCGATTGGTGGCAAGCACTCCATCTGTCATGTAAGAAAGAATACTATGCAGTCTTTTACTCTCTTGTTCCAGATTTTCTTGAGTCAAACGAATAACTTCAGACAAATCATTGAGGTTATTGGTAATATTGGTAATTTCTGTACTGCCCTGTAAGTCCAAAACTTGAGAATAATCACCTGCAATCAAGTCCTTAACCTTTTGATTAATCTGCTTTAGCCGAATATTATCACGACGATTTTCTAGCAATAGCAAGGTGACCACCAAGATAAAGCCGACTAAAATCAAGATAAAGATAAAATCTCTGTTCAGAACGCTTTGTTTAATTGCTTCAATCATTATTTCTCATATAGTAACCCACACCACGACGTGTGAGGATGTATTCTGGACGGCTTGGAGTGTCTTCGATTTTTTCACGCAAACGTCGGATGGTCACGTCCACTGTACGAACATCACCAAAATAATCATAGCCCCAAACAGTCTCAAGCAAGTGTTCACGCGTAATCACTTGACCAATATGAGAGGCCAAGTGGTACAAGAGCTCAAACTCACGATGAGTCAACTCTAATTCCTCACCATATTTTTTGGCTACGTAAGCGTCCGGCAGAATTTCCAAATCGCCAATCTGTAGGGCTTGGGATTTCTTTTCATCAGACTCTTGACTATCAGCTGAAGCGAGGTCTGTACGGCGGAGTAAAGCCTTTACACGCGCTTGCAACTCACGATTTGAGAAGGGTTTGGTCACATAATCATCTGCCCCAAGTTCTAAACCGATAACCTTGTCAAACTCACTATCCTTGGCTGAGAGCATAATAATAGGCACACTACTCGTCTTACGAATGGCTTTGGCTACTTCTAAACCATCAATTTCAGGTAGCATCAAGTCTAGGATAATAATGTCGGGTTTCTCAGCTTCAAATAGCTCGATCGCCTCACGACCGTTGAAGGCCGTTACAACCTCATAGCCTTCTTTGGTCATATTGAACTTAATAATATCTGAGATTGGTTTCTCATCATCTACAACTAATATTTTTTTCATATGTTCACCTTTTCTTTATCTATTATAACAAAAAAATGTAAAGAAGGCACAAATGGCTAATTCCAGCCCTCATCTTCAAGAACTGTTTTATAAGCCTGCCAAATCTTTTGTTGAGGTTTAGCAAATGGATAATCAGAAAATTCCTGAGAAGAAACCCAGCGAATTTCTCTGTCAGAGAACTGTTTTGATTCTGTCACCTGACCAGCTAGGATTTGAATATGCCATTTCCGATGACTAAAAACATGCTTGACCTGGTCAAATACTTGCTGGGACCAATTCACTTCTAAATCATAATCTTGCTCAAAGTTTTCTTGAGGACTTGGTCCAAATGCTCTGCTTTCCTCTTTGACTTGAGAAAAGAGATCTAGCTGATCGTCATCACTTGAGAAATCATCAACTTCAATCAATGGGAAGTGCCAAAAACCGGCTAGTAGTTTCTCGCTTTCATTTTTCTCAAGTAGATATTGACCATGGTCGTTGCGCACAACCAAAGCCTTGAGATAGATTGGAAGAGGCTTTTTCTTAGGTTCTTTAATCGGATATCGATCCATGGTTCCCTTCTGATACGCTGCGCTAAAGTCTTTAACAGGACTTTCTTCAGGTCGAGGATTAACTGGAGACTCTATATCAGAGCCCAAGTCCATCAAAGCTTGATTAAAATCTCCCGGCCTTTCTGGATCAATCAAGATTTCCATCATGGCCTGAAAAATTTTGCGATTACTTGGAATGCCAATATCGTGGTTGACTTCGAACAGACGCGCCAAAACACGCATGACATTGCCATCAACTGCTGGCTCGGGTAGATTAAAAGCGATACTGGAAATGGCTCCCGCAGTATAGGGGCCAATCCCTTTCAAGCTAGAAATTCCTTCGTAAGTGTTTGGAAATTTCCCTTCAAAGTCTGTCATAATCTGCTGAGCCGCCGACTGCATATTGCGTACGCGGGAATAATAGCCCAACCCCTCCCAAGCTTTCAGTAAACGCTCCTCAGTCGCATTTGCCAAACTTTCTACTGTTGGAAACCAGTCCAAGAATCGTTCGTAGTATGGAATAACTGTATCCACTCTAGTCTGCTGGAGCATGATTTCAGATACCCAGATGTGATAAGGATTTTTACTTCTCCGCCAAGGCAAATCTCGCTTGTTTTCATCATACCAGTTGAGGAGTTTTTCACGAAAAGAAATAATCTTCTCCTCCGGCCACATGACGATACCGTATTCTTTCAAATCTAACATATATCTAGTATAACATAGAAGCTTCTAACTGTCCTTTTCTCAGTACTAAAAAGCCTCTTCCCATGGGAAAGAGGACTAAATCTTATTGATGAACTGCTTGAGCTGCTGTGATAAGGGTCAGCTTGTAAACATCATCTGCATTACATCCACGAGAAAGGTCGTTAACTGGTTTGTTCAATCCTTGCAAAACAGGTCCGACAGCCGCAAAACCACCGAGACGTTCAGCCATCTTGTACCCAATATTTCCTGCTTCGATACCTGGGAAGATAAAGACATTTGCTTGACCAGCTACCGTACTACCTGGAGCTTTTAGAGCTGCAGTTTCAGGAACAAAGGCGGCATCAAATTGCAATTCACCATCAATCTCAAGGTCAGGACGCAAGTCGTGAGCAATTTTAGTAGCCTCCACTACCTTATCAACACTTTCACCAAAACCTGAACCTTTAGTAGAATAGCTTAGCATAGCAATTTTAGGTTCAATACCAAACATCTTAGCTGTGATTGCTGAGTTGATAGCAATTTCAGCCAAGGCTTCTGCATCTGGATTGATATTAATGGCACAGTCTCCAAATAGGTAACGTTCCGTGCCACGTACCATGAGGAAGGCACCTGAAGTGCGAGTAACATTTGGACGAGTTTTAATGATTTGAAGGGCCGGGCGAACTGTTGAGGCAGTTGAGTGAATAGCTCCTGATACCATACCGTCAACCAAGCCCAAGTATACCAACATCACACCAAAGTAGTTGACATCTTCAACCAAAACTTTGCGCGCTTCTTCTTCAGTCGTTTTGCCTTTACGACGTTCAACCAAGGTAGTGACCATTTCTTCAAATTGAGGATACTGTTGAGGGTCAATCACTTCATAACCATCCATAATCCCTTCGATTTCGAGATAAATTTTGATTTTTTCTGGGTTCCCGAGCAAAACAGGAATTACTTCTGTTTCTTTTACCAAGCGTTTTGTTGCTTGAAGAATACGAGGCTCCTCCCCTTCAGGGAGAACGATACGAGCATTTTTGCCAACCAGGTTGGCTTTGAGACTTTCAAAAACTTCCATGAGTTTTCTCCTTTAAGAAAATAAATTATACTCCAAATTGTTTTTAAAGAGTATTAGTTGATAACTGAGTAATAAGATTGTTAAAATCATCTGGCAAGGGGCTTTCGAGCTCTAGCTTACGCTCCAAGAAGGGATGATAAAATGATAAGAAATGGCAATGCAAGGCCTGTCGTTGAATCCCATCGTCTAGGCTGCCTCCATAGAGATCGTCTCCCAACAAGGGAAAACCGATATGAGAAAAATGCACTCTGATCTGATGGGTTCGCCCAGTATGCAATCGAATATCGATTAGGTGAATATCTCCATAAGACGCTACAACTTTGTAAGATGTATGGGCGTATTTTCCACCCTTGGCAACCCTTCTCGTGATAATGGAGTCCACATCACGCGCAATCGGGGCAATAATCTCCCCTTCTGGCTCCAAATCCCCATTGCCCTTAACCAAAGCATAGTAACGTTTTTCGATAGACTTTCGTTGCAGTTGCTTGTCTAATCGTGCATGAGCATAACCGTGCTTAGCAAAGAGCATCAAACCAGATGTATCCCGATCCAGTCTAGTCACGATATGAACCTGCTGGTTTTCATATTCCTGCTTAACATAGTATCCTTTGATAAAATTCGCAATGGTATTGGAATGATTGACACTGGGGATGGAAGCTACTCCATAAGGCTTATTCAAAACCAAAAAGTGGTCATCCTCATACAGGATATCTAAAGGTCGCTCGATAGCCTCCAAGGTTTCAAAGCCTTCCTCTGCTGGAATATCAATGGCAACGCGGTCTCCAATATCTAAGAGATAAGTCGCATTTTGAGGTTGGCCATTGACCAGAATAGCCCCGCCTCGAAACTTAATCTTAGCCAAAAGTCCCTTAGAAACCTCATGTTTCTTGAGGAAGGTCTTGACTTTGACATGCTCATCTGTGGTGAATTCGAACCTCATTCATCCACCTCGCCGATGAAGGCATCTTTGACACGATTCCAGAAACTAGTGTGGCTTGGTGTCGCTACGAAGTGAATCTTATGATGGTCGATTTGATACTCAATCCGTTCGATATTACGGAATGAATAGACGCTGTTATCGACTGATATCGTGTGGTAATCATTGCGTGTCGGCAAGAGTTCAATCTTATCCTTTTTGGGAATAATGATTGATGATCCCAAAGTGCGATAGACTCGGTTATTGAGGCTTGCTATTTCCGTCAACTGCAAGGCTTCAATGGTAGGATGCAAGACAGCTCCCCCCAAGGACTTGTTATAGGCAGTACTTCCCGTCGGCGTTGAAACAGTCACTCCATCTCCACGAAATCTCTCAAACGGAACATGGTTAATGATGATATCCGCAACCATGGTCCGGTCTGATCGACGGATACTCGCTTCATTTAAGGCTCGGAAGATTTTCACTTCTCCATTCTCAAGCGTTACCTTGACATTCAAAACAGGATAGGAAACTTTGGCTCCAGAATCCAGTTGGAGATTGGCAACCAACTGGTCCAACTCAAAGTCACGATAGTCCGTGTAAAAGCCTAAATGTCCAGTATGGACGCCAACAAATCGAACCTTGTCTAACTGATTCTCATACTTATGAAAGGCAGACAAAAGCATCCCATCCCCGCCAATCGAAATGACGATGTCGGGATTTGTATCATTAATTATAAAATGCTGTTTTTTGAGTTTTTCTCTCAGTTTATGTAAAACCTTCTGACTCTGTGGCTTTCTATTAGCTATGAGATCAACTCGCTTACCTGTATTCTTCATCTGTATCGTCACTATTTCCTACACCGTCGTTTAGTTTTCTACTCAAAGGATCAAAGAGCGCCTGCGCTTCCTGAATGTCATCTCGAATCTTACCCATTTCTTCATCCAATTGATGGGAAATTCTAGCTGTAATCTCCAAGCGTTTCTTGATCTCCTCTGGAAAATCCCCCTGATACTTATAATTGAGCGAATGCTCAATGGTAGCCCAGAAATTCATAGCCAAGGTCCGGATTTGAATTTCAGCCAGAATCGTCTTAACACCACTGATGGTGTCAACTGTATACTCTACCACCACATGATAGGAGCGATAGCCCGAAGCCTTCCGATGGGTGATATAATCCCGTTCCTGAACGACTCTCATATCATGGCGTTTGCGTAAAATTGCAACAACCTCCTGAACATCATCTACAAATTGAACCATGACACGCAGCCCTGCGATATCTTGCAGGTCATTTTCCAGAGTTGCATAAGTAATTCCTCGACGAGCCATTTTTTCTTTGATACTTTCAATCGGCTTCACCCGTCCAGTAACGAACTCAATCGGAGAGTGCTTGTTTTGTTTACGATATTGTTTTCGAATTCCACGAAGTTTGATCTTCAACTCACCTACAGCCTGAATGTAAGGATCTAAAAATTCTTCCCATTCTATGGTCATACTTTCTCCCTTGTAATGTTTGATTGCTATGTCGAAAATCTTTGATTTTTTCAGTACATTCGTATACAATAAATACATTGTCCATTATACCATAAATCGCTTTCAAAGATATAGAAAAGGTTGAAAAAATGAAACATTTAGAAATAGAATTGAAAACACTTCTGAAAAAAGAGGAATACGATCATCTAAAAAAACAGTTTTCCCATATCCAACCCGTCCTTCAGAAAAACTACTACATTGACACACCAGATTTCCAATTGCGAGAAAAGAAGGTTGCTATTCGCATTCGCGCCCTATCCGATTACGCTGAATTAACCTTGAAAGTTCCTCAAACTATTGGAAATATGGAATATAATCAAAAAATGACTCTTCCAGAAGCTAAATATTATTTAGAAAAACAGATCCTACCTCAAGGGATGGTTCTGAAGAAACTTGCTGAGATTGGTATTGAAAGTCATGACTGGCTTATTCTAGGTTGTCTTGAAACGATTCGTTACGAAATGGAAACCGGTATCGGTTTGATGGCCTTAGATCAAAGCCATTACTTTGGTCAAACCGACTACGAACTGGAACTTGAAGTCACTAATTTTGAACAAGGAAAAGTCGATTTTCAGCAATTTTTAGATGAAAATCACATAACTTACCAGAAGGCTCCATCAAAATTAATTCGATTCATTAAAAACATGAAAAAAAGCTGAAATAATCTCCTTTTTTTGGTAAAATAGAAAAGATAAAAATAATAGAATCTTCAATAGGAAAAAGTGACTTTTCCAAATGGAGATTCACAAAGTTTACAGAGGACGGTCTATAATGTCAGATAGAAACAACATGAAACTTTTCACCCTAAACTCTAACCCAGAAATCGCTCAAAAGATTGCTGATACTGTTGGTGTCCCTCTTGGAAAATTATCTTCACGTCAATTTTCTGATGGTGAAATCCAGGTCAACATTGAAGAAAGTGTCCGTGGTTACGATGTTTATATCATCCAGTCAACCAGCTACCCTGTTAGCAACCACTTGATGGAGTTGTTAATCATGGTTGACGCTTGTGTACGTGCAAGTGCTCATAGTATCAACGTTGTCCTCCCTTACTTTGGTTATGCGCGTCAGGATCGTATCGCTTCTTCTCGCGAACCCCTCACTGCAAAACTAGTTGCCAATATGCTTGTCAAAGCTGGTGTAAGCCGTGTTCTAACGCTTGACCTCCACGCTGTTCAGGTCCAAGGTTTCTTTGATATTCCTGTAGACAATCTTTATACTGTTCCTCTATTTGCTAAGCACTACTGTGATAAAGGACTTCTTGGCTCTGATGTTGTTGTTGTTAGTCCAAAGAACTCTGGTGTTAAACGAGCTCGTAGTTTGGCTGAATACCTTGATGCTCCTATCGCTATCATTGACTACGCGCAAGACGATTCTGATCGTAACGAAGGCTATATCATTGGGGATGTTGAAGGCAAGAAAGCTATCTTGATTGACGATATCCTAAATACTGGTCGTACTTTCTCTGAAGCAGCTAAAATCGTTGAACGTGAAGGCGCAACTGAGATTTATGCAGTATCCAGTCACGGTTTATTTGTTGAAGGTGCAGCAGATCTTCTTGACGCTACAAACATCAAAGAAATCCTTGTGACAGACTCAGTAGCGACCAAAGAAAGAACTCCAGAAAATGTATGTTACATTACTGCTAGCGAATTAATTGGTGATGCTATCGTCCGCATCCATGAAAGAAAACCAGTCAGCCCACTCTTTGCTTACAACAAAAAGAAATAAGGTGATTCTTTGATTTATTTGGACAATGCTGCTACGACTCCTATGTCGGCAGTAGCTATTTCTGAAATGACCAAGGTCATGCAAGAAACTCATGGTAATCCTTCTAGTATTCATGGTCATGGTCGGCAGGCTGGCAAACTCTTGCGAGAAGCTCGTCAGGACTTAGCCCACTTACTAGGAACTAAACCTCAACATATCTTTTTTACGTCTGGCGGTACAGAAAGTAACAATACAGCCATTATTGGCTATTGTCTCCGTCATCAGGAACGTGGCAAACATATCATCACGACAGCTATCGAACACCATTCTGTCCTTGAGACCATTGATTATCTGGTTCAACATTTTGGCTTTGAAGCGACAATTATCCAACCAGTGAATCAAGAAATCACTGCGCAGCAGATTCAAGAAGCTTTACGTGACGATACCATCCTCGTTTCTACCATGTATGCTAATAATGAAACAGGCAGTCTCTTACCTATTGCTGAGATTGGACGTGTTTTAAAAGAGCATCCTGCTGCTTATCATGTAGATGCTGTTCAAGCTATCGGGAAGATTCCTATCCATCCCGAGGAATTAGGAATCGATTTCCTCAGTGCTTCTGCCCACAAATTCCATGGGCCAAAAGGAGTCGGCTTTCTTTACGCATCGACTGGAGACTTTGATTCCTATCTTCACGGTGGGGACCAAGAACAAAAGAAACGAGCTGGAACAGAAAACCTTGCTGCCATCGTCGGTATGGTTGCTGCCCTCAAAGAAGACTTGGATCATCAGGCTGAGCATTACCAAAAACTAGAGGGATTAAAAACTGTTTTTCTAGAAGAAATTGCAGGTCTCAACTACTATCTCAATGAAAGCAAACACCAACTTCCTTATGTTTTCAACATTGGCTTCCCTGGTCAAAAAAATGACTTACTCTTGCTTCGGTTAGACCTTGAAGGAATCTCAATCTCAACTGGTTCAGCCTGTACTGCTGGTGTTGTGCAGACTAGCCATGTCCTCGAAGCTCTTTATGGGCCTGATTCACATCGTTTAAAAGAGTCTGTCCGTATCAGTCTGTCCCCTCTTAATACTGATGAGGAACTGAAACAACTGGCACAAACCTTAAAAAATATTATTGGAGATTAACCTAATGGCATTCGAAAAAACCATTAAACTACAAAACTGCCGCTACGACTATACACTTAGTCCATCTGTAAAAAAGTTTACACTAAAAGACAATACTTTCTTTGAAACAAAGGTAGGAAACTATGAACTGACTCGTCTACTTGAAAAAGTTCCTAATAGTGGTGAAGGTTTCCTACTAAAAATTATCATCAACAAAGAGCTTACAGGTGTTAAAATTAATATCACTGACAAATCAGGTCTTCGTTTGGTCAATATCTTTAAATCTGAAGAACACCATATCCACCAAGAAAAATTCTACTTCCTCATGGACAGTCTTGTAGAACGCGGAATCTTCACAAAAGAAGAGAGATGATTGGCTATGTTTCGTTTGACTTATAAAGATAACTATCAAGTAGAACGTACACTTGAGTTTGCTGATTACGAAGAACTCATGTTATCCCTATCGGGCTGTGTGACCCTACCTGACACTCTCCTAATCAGCTCCTTAACACTGAATGATAAAGTGATTTATCAAGGATTAGTTGGCGATCTCTACCGTTTTTTATCACAAACTAATTTTTCAGATTAAAACTAAGAATTCTCTTAGTTTTTTCTTGTTTTTGTTGATTTTTTCACAATGTTTCTATAAAATAGAAGAATAGAAAGGTTGTGATTTTGTGAAAGATAAACAGTCTGCTATTCCAAAAGCAACAGCAAAAAGACTCTCTCTTTACTATCGAATTTTCAAGAGATTTCATGCAGAAAAAATTGAACGTGCCAACTCTAAACAAATTGCAGAGGCTATCGGTATCGATTCGGCGACTGTCCGTCGTGATTTTTCCTACTTTGGTGAACTAGGAAGACGTGGATTTGGTTATGATGTCAAAAAATTGATGAATTTTTTTGCTGATCTCCTTAATGATAACTCAATTACAAATGTTATGCTGGTAGGGATTGGAAATATGGGCCATGCCCTTCTCCACTACCGCTTCCATGAGCGTAACAAGATGAAAATTATCATGGCCTTTGACCTAGATGACCATCCAGAAGTTGGAAGCCAGACGCCTGATGGAATTCCAATCTATGGTATCTCTCAGATTAAAGAAAAAATAAAAGAAGCAGATGTCAAAACTGCTATCCTAACAGTTCCAAGTGTTAAATCACAAGAAGTTGCCAATCTTTTGGTTGATGCAGGTATAAAAGGTATTCTCAGTTTTTCCCCTGTTCACCTTCACCTTCCAAAAGATGTGGTTGTTCAGTATGTCGATTTGACAAGCGAACTCCAAACCCTCCTCTATTTTATGCGTAAAGAGGATTAGAAAGCGAAAGCATTTATGAAAAAACCAGTTATTGGGATTACAGGAAATGAAAAAACTCATCCAGATGATGACATCATGATGAGCTATGCAGCAAAGGGCTTTATTGAAGGAGTCAAGGACGCTGGCGGAATTCCAATCATCCTACCGATTGGTAATCAAGAAATGGCTGCCTATTACATCAGTATCATTGATAAGCTCATCCTAACGGGTGGGCAAAATGTTGATCCAAAATACTATGGTGAACCAAAAGCTATTGACAGCGATGACTACCATCTTCAAAGAGACCAGTTTGAATTAGCCCTTATCAGGGAAGCGATTAAGCAAAAGAAACCAATTTTCTCTGTTTGTCGGGGTACTCAACTTTTCAATGTCGCCATGGGAGGCACGCTACACCAAGATATCGAGGATCATTGGCAGGACTGTTCAGCCGAATACACGACCCAACGCCTCGTAACGGAACCTGATACGATTCTCCGAGAAATCTATGGAGAAATCTCTCATATCAACTCCTTCCACCACCAGAGCATTAAAGATCTAGCTTCAAATCTTAAGGTTGTAGCACATGATCCTAAAGATGGAATCATTGAGGCTGTGACAACTACGGACGACTTTCCTTATCTTGGTGTCCAATGGCATCCAGAATTTCTATTTGAAAATCGTCCCAAAGATAAAACGCTATTTGACTATGTTGTTAACGAACTCTAGGCTTTTAGATAGGTTATTAAATCATGAATGAAATTAAAATACCTTCTACTCATGAGATTTTGAGAGATATAGAAGCTAATGTTTTCATATCTTATAAGGAAAAGGAAGCTAATCTTTTCTTATCAAACAATGAAAAAGAAATAAGGGTTTGCTTTCATCTTTCTAATCTCTATAGACTTTTAACAGCGGAAAGTTACCAATCTTTTTCTAAGAATAAAGAGAATTTCGATAAACTATCTCAAAAAGAAAAAGAAAAACAGCTGAAAGAAATGTCTAAAAAGGCAAAACTATTTTGTAAAAAGGCAGATGCCAAACTAAAAAGTAAATTTCATTCAAGTCTTTGCTTTTACAGAGATATTCTCATTCATAAAAAAAGATATTATAAAATCGAAGATTTCAATGCGATTGTCAACTTTATCGTTCAAGAAAATTTACTTGTACCCACGATAACACCTCTTCCTGTTATCAATATGACAGAAGTAGATTCCTATGTTTTAGAAGTGATTGAGTAAGATCATGTGTAATCTTAAATCAAATCCGTCTTTTCACGGTAACTAAAGTAATCCGAGTGAGAGACAATCAGATGATCCAGAAACACAATTCCCATCAGTTCGCAGGCCTCCTTGACTAGCTTAGTGACATGGTCGTCATTTCGACTAGGAGATACAGCACCGGATGGATGATTGTGAACGAGAATCACGGAAGTTGCCATATGCTTCAAAGCATAGTGAAGGATTTCTCTCGGTTCAGCAATGCTGCGTGTCGCAGATCCGATAAAAATAGTTTGCTGATGAATGATTTGATTTTGAGTATTGAGATAGAGCGCCACTAGGTGCTCTTGTTTTTTGTCGCCAAGTTCCTGTTGCATTTTCTTAGCTAGCTTTTGACTGCTGAGAATACTTTCCATCTCAAGGGTTTCATGTTTGTGAATACGATGTCCCAGTTCAATCACCGCTTGTAATTCAATGGCCTTAATCCGTCCAATACCAGACAGACTCTGCAATTCCTGCAGGGTCATTTTTTTCAAATCGGTTAGACTGTTAAGACTATTCAAGACTTTTTGGGCAATTTCAAATACATTAGCCTGACGCGTTCCCGTTCTGAGCAAAATAGCTAGTAATTCTTGATTGCTCAGAGCCTCTACTCCTTCTTTAACTAGTCTTTCTCTAGGCAAAAGTGAATCTTCTTGGAATGAAATACTGTACATAAAAATCCTCCTCACTTTATTATTCGTGAGAAGGATGAAAAATTAGATTTTTTTCTCAATTGGAGCTACACTGGCTAGAAGTTTTTTCAGACCTACTTCTGGGAAATTTATTTTCAATTCCTGAGTATCACCACTACCTGAAACTTCTAGGACTGTTCCCTCTCCCCATTTCTTGTGAAGTGCAATATCTCCAATAGACCAGTTAGTATCGCTTGAATCTTTTTTATTTCCAGCTGCAAACTGTCCAAATGGGAGACTACTTGACTGGATAGAGCTTGGTGCGGCATTGCGTTTCCGTTCTTGAAGAGCCTGAGCCAAACTCATTCCTTGACCGAAAGCAATCCCACCACTGCTATAAGATGCCTTGAAGCTGGTATTAGCTGGACGAGCCAATCCTTGATATTCAAGCAAGTCTGAACTGATTTCATTGATAAAACGAGTTGGGCGATTATAGTTTGTACGACCGAAAAGCAAGCGTGAGTTGGCATTAGTCAGATAGAGGATCTTTTCTGCACGCGTGATTCCTACATAGGCCAAACGGCGTTCTTCTTCTAGCTCATCTGGATCTTCAGCTGCACGGCTAAGCGGAAAGACATTTTCCTCCATCCCGATGATAAAGACAACTGGGAACTCAAGTCCCTTAGCAGCATGCAAGGTCATCAAGGTTACTTCTGATGTCTCCTGACTGCCTGAATCTGTATCTGCAATCAAGGCAAGGTCATTCAAGAAACGACTGAGTTTATCCAAACCTGTTTCTTCTTCTTGATTGTCAGGATTGTCATCAAAATTCTTGGTAACAGAAAGAAATTCCTCGATATTTTCAACCCGAGCCTTGCTTTCCAAGGTTGCTTGAGCATTAAGAATATCGATATAACCAGTTTTTTCTAAAACAGCCTCAACCAACTCGGTGATGGTTAATTGATCCAGTTGCTCCCGCAAATCCAGAATCATATTGGCAAAATCCCAGATAGACTGGGCTGCCTTACCTTTGATTCCTGATAACATGATATTTACTGAAGCATCCAGCATAGACATGTTTTGAATATTCGCAAAATCCCGGATTTTCTCAACCGTTCCTGGGCCAATTCCGCGTTTAGGTTCGTTAATAATGCGCTCAAAACTGATATTGTCACTCAGATTGGCAATGAGATTAAGATAGGCGATAATATCACGGATTTCCTTACGGCTGTAGAACTTGGTTCCGCCAACCATAGTATAAGGAATATTGGACTTGAGCAGGGCTTCCTCAATGGTACGAGACTGGGCGTTAGTTCGATAGAGAACTGCAAAGTCTTTGTGGAGGAAGTTTTGACTACGACCAAGTTCATCGATGGTTTTGGCTACAAAAACAGCTTCGTCTTGTTCGTCATTTGCGCGATAATAAACGATTTGCTCCCCATCGGCATTCTGGGTCCAGAGATTCTTGGGGCGGCGATTTTGATTGTTTTTGATGACGTCATTGGCTGCTTGAAGTATGGTTTTAGTTGAACGATAATTTTCTTCCAACAAAACTACCTTGGCTTGAGGATAATCTTTCTCGAAATCCAAGATATTCTGCATATCAGCCCCACGCCAACCGTAAATAGACTGGTCAGCATCACCGACTACGCAGATGTTTTTAAAGCGTGAAGCCAAGAGTTTGACCAATTGATACTGGGCATGGTTGGTATCTTGGTACTCATCAACATGGATGTACTGGAATTTCTGCTGGTAGTAGGTTAAAACATCAGGATTCTGATCAAAGAGACGCAAAGTCAACATAATCAAATCATCAAAGTCAACCGATTCAGACTGACGAAGCTCCTTTTGATAAGCTGTATAACACTGAGCAACGATTTGCGTATACATATCACCAGCTTGAGCAGCATAAGCCACATCATCAATCAGGTCATTCTTAGCATTGGAAATAGTCCCCAAAATAGTTCGTTCATTCCATTTTTTCGGATCCAAGTTCAATTGCTTGAGAATGCGCTTCATAAGGGTTCGCTGTTCACCAGGATCTACAATGGTGAAGTTTCGATTGTAGCCAATATGATCCGCATCGCGACGCAGGATACGAACACACATGGAGTGAAAGGTCGCAATCAGACAGTCCTGAGTAGCTGGATTGAGCCCATAGGCACGCTCCTTCATCTCACGCGCCGCCTTATTGGTAAAGGTAATGGCCAAGATATTCCAAGGATTGACCATCTTTTCATCAATCAAGTAGGCGATACGATGGGTCAAAACTCGGGTCTTTCCAGAACCAGCACCAGCCATGATTAACAAGGGCCCTTCTGTCGTTTGCACCGCCTCAGCCTGACGGTCATTCATTCCATTCAATAATGCGTTCATTTTCTCTTCCTTACTCTTGAAGTCAATGTTTCTATTATATCAGAAATCGGAGAAAATAGAAACTTTACAGAGACTAGACAAATAGCAAAATCCCATCCGAATATAGATGGGACTTCTTATAATACTTAACGTGATTATCTAGTTGAATTATTTAAATCATAAAGAACCTCTAGTAAAGGTGTAATATTCCAAGTATAAAAATAGTTATTTTTTTCTTCAATCCATCTACTAAAGTAATTTGGAAATTCACTTTTGAACTTACTTTCCAATTCATCAATCGTTTCAATACCTAATTGTTCACAATAATTGACAATTTTAGAAATTCTATCATCTTTAAATTTTCCACCAGGATACCTAATTTCTATATTATGTTGATCATAATTTTCTTCAATAAAATTGATATAAGATTCACTTTCTAATAAGGCTGAAATACTTATAGAATCAATTTTTATACTTTTAGAATTCTCTTTGAATCCTTCTTCAACTCTATTAGTATATTCCTTTTCATATCGTTTAATTTCCATGAATTCATCGTCAGCTAACTCAATTAAACCAGCTAATCTTGAAAATCTTCTTCTAATTTTTTCAGGAACATCCTGATCAGATTTATATCCAAAGTCATGTTCTATCTCCGCCCAAGCATGCTGCAAAATAGTCCTTATCTGAACTTCAAATTTTAATTCTTTATAATTAATATTTTCAGTTAATTCTGCTCTACTTCCTCCTAATTTTAAAATATAGTGTAAAGATACATAGCCAAATTTAGTAGGATCTTGAGTTTTTCGTTTATCAATAGAATTGTCCTGATCTAAATCAAATTCCTCTTCAAGTAAAGAAGCAATTTTATCTACATCGTCCGAAAAATATGTGATAATTCTAATTCCACAAATATCAGTTATTTCTGACAAACTGGAATATTTATAGTCTTTAGTTTCAATTTTTTTGCTTAAACTTTCTCTATCTTTAATCCTTCCTTTAATTTCATGAATTTGTATTTTTTCATTTTCCATAAGACTTTTAATTGTGGCTTCAATATATTCTAAAAGTCTCTCGTAATTATTTTTAGTTGAATCAAATTGTGACAATATTTCTTTCAAATTTTTTTCCATAATTCTATATCTCTCAATATATTAGAATAATCCTAGGACAGTTCCATCACTTTCAACATCCATATTAAGAGCGGCTGGTCGTTTTGGAAGGCCTGGCATGGTCATGACATCACCTGTTAAGGCAACGATGAAGCCTGCACCTAATTTTGGTACCAATTCACGGATGGTAATTTCAAAGTTTTCTGGTGCTCCAAGTGCATTTGGATTATCAGAAAAACTATATTGCGTTTTAGCCATACAGATTGGCAATTTATCCCAACCATTCTGAACGATTTGCGCGATTTGTGTTTGAGCTTTCTTTTCAAAGTTTACTTTGCTACCACGGTAGATTTCAGTAACAATCTTTTCAATCTTTTCTTGGACAGAAAGATCATTGTCATAAAGACGTGTGTAGTTGGCTGGATTTTCAGAGATAGTCTTGACAAGCGTTTCGGCAAGCGCTACGCCACCTTCTGCGCCATCAGCCCAGACACTAGCCAACTCAACTGGTACATCGATTGAGGCACAAAGTTCCTTCAAAGCTACGATTTCAGCTTCTGTATCAGTTACAAATTCATTGATGGCTACAACTGCTGGAATACCAAACTTACGGATATTTTCAACGTGACGTTTCAAGTTGGCAAATCCTGCACGAACCGCTTCAACGTTTTCTTCTGTCAAAGCATCTTTAGCGACGCCACCGTTCATCTTGAGGGCACGAAGGGTTGCAACGATGACAACTGCATCTGGAGATGTTGGCAAGTTTGGTGTCTTAATGTCAAGGAATTTCTCAGCACCAAGGTCCGCACCAAAACCAGCTTCAGTAACAGTATAATCAGCCAAGCGAAGGGCTGTGGTCGTTGCCAAAACAGAGTTACATCCATGAGCGATATTGGCAAATGGACCACCGTGTACAAAAGCAGGTGTTCCGTAGATTGTCTGAACCAAGTTCGGTTTGATAGCATCTTTCAAAATCAATGCTAAAGCACCCTCAACCTGCAAATCACCAACAGAAACTGGTGTACGGTCGTAACGATAACCGATAACGATATTCGCCAAACGACGTTTCAAATCTTCAATATCAGTCGCCAAGCAAAGAATCGCCATGATTTCAGAAGCAACTGTAATATCAAAACCATCCTCACGTGGAATACCATTTAGAGGACCGCCAAGACCAACAGTCACATGGCGAAGAGCACGGTCGTTTAGGTCCACGACACGTTTCCATAGGATACGACGTTGGTCAATTCCCAGCTCATTTCCTTGGTGCAAGTGATTGTCAATCAAGGCAGAAAGGGCATTATTAGCAGTTGTAATAGCATGCATGTCCCCAGTAAAATGGAGATTGATGTCTTCCATTGGAAGAACTTGGGCATAACCACCACCAGCGGCACCACCCTTAATCCCCATCACTGGCCCAAGAGATGGTTCGCGGATAGCAATCATGGTTTTCTTACCAATCTTGTTCAAGGCGTCTGCAAGACCAATGGTAATGGTTGACTTCCCTTCACCAGCTGGTGTTGGATTAATAGCAGTAACCAAGATTAATTTCCCAACTGGATTGTTCTCAACCGCACGAATTTTATCAAAACTAAGCTTAGCCTTGTACTTTCCGTACAACTCCAAATCGTCGTAAGAAATACCAAGTTTCTCTACAACATCAACGATTGGTTTCAACTCAATACCCTGTGCGATTTCAATATCTGTTTTCATAGCAAACTCCTCTAGCCTCTAATATGATAACTCATTATAACACAAAATAAGATTTTTAACAGCCGTTAGGCTTATTAATGTTCGTAAATATCAATATTTTAGGGGATATAATAGCGCTTTTTAAAATTTTATATGCTTTTATAGTTTAAAACTATAGTATTCCTTCGTTTTAGAAAAAATTTATCGCTTTCATTTTACTTACCGTTTATTTTTGTGTACAATAGTCCTATGAAAATTTTAGTTACGTCAGGCGGTACAAGTGAAGCAATCGATAGCGTCCGCTCTATCACAAACCATTCTACTGGCCGATTGGGGAAAATTATCACCGAAACTTTGCTTGCTGCGGGACACGAAGTTTGTTTGATTACAACAAAACGAGCGGTGAAACCAAAAACTCATCCCCATTTAACTATTCGAGAAATTAACAACACCAATGACCTCCTTTTAGAAATGCAAGAACGTGTTCAGGATTATCAGGTCTTAATTCACTCAATGGCTGTGTCTGACTACACGCCTGTTTATATGACGGGGCTTGAGGAAGTTCAGACTAGCTCTAATCTAGAAGAATTTTTAAGTAAGCAGAATCATCAGGCTAAGATTTCTTCAACTGATGAGGTACAGGTTTTGTTTTTGAAAAAAACACCAAAGATTATCTCTCTAGTCAAAGAGTGGAATCCCTCTATTCATCTGATTGGTTTCAAACTATTGGTTGATGTTACTGAGGATTATCTCATTGAGATCGCACGAAAGAGTCTTATCAAGAACCAAGCAGACTTGATTATTGCTAATGACCTGACTCAAATCTCAGCATATCAGCATAAGGCAATCTTTGTTGAAAAAGAGCAACTCCAAACCGTTCAAACCAAAGAGGAAATAGCAAATCTCCTCCTTGAAAAAATTCAAGCATACGATTCTTAGAAAGGAAAGCCATGGAAAATATTCTCATCGCAGTGACAGGTTCCATTGCCTCCTATAAATCAGCTGACCTGGTCAGTTCCTTGAAGAAACAAGGCCATGATGTCACTGTCTTAATGACTCAGGCTGCTACAGAGTTTATCCAACCTTTGACACTACAAGTCTTATCACAGAACCCTGTCCACCTTGATGTCATGAAGGAGCCCTATCCTGATCAAGTCAATCATATCGAACTAGGCAAAAAAACTGATCTTTTTATCCTTGCCCCTGCTACTGCTAATACCATCGCTAAGTTAGCCCACGGATTTGCGGACAACATGGTGACAAGCACAGCACTTGCCTTGCCAGAACACGTCAAAAAGCTAATCGCACCAGCCATGAACACAAAAATGTATGACCATCCGGCAACCCAGGCTAATCTAAAAACATTAGAGACCTATGGTTATCAGATTATCTCTCCAAAGGAATCTCTACTAGCCTGTGGCGATCACGGCAAAGGTGCCCTGGTGGACCTGGATATTATTTTAGAAAGAATAAAGGAATCTCTCAATGAAAAAACGCTCTAATATTGCTCCGATTGCTATCTTTTTTGCGACCATGTTGGTCATTCACTTTCTGAGCTCACTCTTATTTAATCTATTCCCATTCCCAATTAAACCAACTATCGTGCATATTCCTGTTATTATTGCAAGTATTATTTACGGCCCACGAGTTGGTGTTACACTCGGTTTTTTGATGGGGCTACTCAGCTTGACGGTTAACACTATTACAATCCTTCCAACCAGCTACCTATTCTCACCTTTTGTACCAAACGGAAACATCTATTCAGCAATGATTGCCATCCTACCTCGTATTTTGATTGGTCTGACACCTTATCTAGTTTATAAATTATTGAAAAACAGAACGGGTCTCATCATTGCTGGTGCTCTCGGTTCACTTACAAATACAGTTTTTGTACTTGGGGGAATCTTCTTTCTTTTTGGAAGTGTCTTCGATGGAAATATCCAAAAACTCCTAGCAACTGTTATCTCTACAAACTCCATTGCTGAACTCCTCATCTCAGCCATCCTAACTGTAGCAATTGTCCCACGTCTCGAAACCTTGAAGAAATAAGCATAATTCCACTTTCGTCCTGAAGGTGGAGTTTTAGTTTTCACCAGTAAAGGCTCATCTTCTATTCATAAATGGTTATTTACCAAGGAGTCATTCGTTCAAAATTTTGAAAATATATGAAAATCCTTTGAATTCACCACCTATACTTTTGAAAATTTTCAATAAAATCAAAATAAATTCTTGACATGTCTGTTTATTTATTGTACTATACTTGTGTATATACAGTTAAATGGAGGTTCTTATGGATATACGGAAAAAAACGCAGTTTATGACCATGACTGCACTACTCACAGCAATCGCGATTTTGATTCCAATCATTATGCCTTTTAAAATCGTCATCCCACCAGCTTCTTACACTTTAGGAAGCCATATCGCCATCTTTATCGCCATGTTCCTATCACCTTTGATGGCTGCTTTTGTGATCATCGCTTCTAGTCTCGGCTTCCTGATGGCAGGCTACCCTATGGTTATCGTACTGCGCGCCTTTTCTCACATCGTTTTTGGTATTTTGGGAGCAGTTTACTTAAAGAAATTCCCTGAAACCTTGGATAAACCAAAGGCATCTTGGATTTTTAACTTTGTTTTGGGTATTGTTCATGCTATCGCTGAAGTACTGGCTTGTATCATCTTCTATGCCACTTCAGGGACAAACGTTGAAAATATGTTTTATGTTCTCTTTGTCCTAGTTGGTTTTGGAACAATTGTCCATAGTATGATAGACTATACATTAGCACTAGCTGTCTATAAAGTGCTTCGAAAACGTCGCTAAAAGGAAAAGCTATGACAAAAGATCGCAAACAAGCTCTTCTCAAACTGTTAAAAGAGTCACCAAAAGCTCTCAATGGTCAAACCTTGGCTGAACACTTTCATGTCACACGCCAAATCATCGTCCAAGACATTGCCATCTTGCGAGCCGATGGCGCTCCTATTCTATCCACCAATCGTGGTTATATCTACAAAGAAAATGATGCCAGTCCCTACGTTCACAAACTATTTAAGGTCAAACATGAGATGGAAGAAATCGGGCAGGAACTTCTAGCTATTGTAGATAATGGCGGACGCGTTCAAAATATCTTAATTGATCATCCCGTTTATGGTGAAATTGAAACTCTGCTCAAACTCACCTGTCGCCGAGATGTCCAGCACTTTCTGGAACAAGTCGAGAATTCAGACTTTAGACCACTTTCTGAATTGACAGACGGCATCCATTACCACCTTGTTGAAGCTGAGACACAACAAGACCTCCACTATATCGAGGAGGCCTTGGATCAGCTCGGTTATTTGGTAAAGGATTAGAAAATTTTCTTTTCCCAATCGTCTTCTGTACGGCGAGGGTAGAAAAATTCAGACTTGTCCGGAGCTTCCATCATCTCCATCAAGGGTAGCATATCATAGGCCAGATCCAAGCTTGGAATCTGGTCTTTTTTCACCCAAGAAACTTCTCCTTCATCTGAAGAGCGAAGGGTACCAGAGAACTCAGTCGCCTTATAACAAATGACAATATAGCGCTCACCTGTATCTAATGGCCAATTTTTAATGCCGACAAGTTGAGGATTTTGGATAGTCAATCCTGTTTCTTCATAGATTTCACGAATGACAGACTCTGCGAAAGCCTCGCCATTTTCTACATGACCTCCAGGAAAGGCATAACCAGACCAGCGATTGTTTTCAGGAGCGCGGTACTGCATAACCACGCGCTGAGTTTCGAGGTCTTCAATCAGACAAATGTTTGTTAAAATCGTTAATTGGGAACGGGACATAAATTCGCTCGCTTTCTAATTTGTTATATAATTTTTTCAGACTTGATGTCAGATTTCATGATGAAGGGATTAATCAGTTCATGATAATAGTATACATCATGAAGCAAATATCCTTTTTGAATGACGATTTCTTGTTCCTGAACTTCATAATCAATAGTGATTGGAACAGGAGGATTTGGAGTAAAGGCGAAAACGACAATTACAAATAACCAGATATAGAAACTACAAAAAGCGCTACGGATTCCTTCTAATAGATGATATCGGTTCTTAAAATAATCACAAATATTATGCGCCATAACCAAAATAACTGGTAAAAAGAGCCCTGTATTAAATACTATAGGAATAAATTGTATTCCAACTATCCCAAAAAGAAGATCAAGAATTACCAAAGGTCTCCAAAAGTGAATAAACAGAGTAAAAATTAAAAGGAAAAGCCAACTGTCCCAAAGAATGGGGGTGAATGATAAACCAAATATTGAAAGGCAAAATCGATAAGGACAAATGCTAGTAAAATCAGATAGACTATTCTAAAAAAATTAAATGTTTCAAAATGGTTTATTCCTTATTTTTTCGATATGGTTCTGCAATAGAACGGTTAAGCCAGCAAGGGAGAAAAAGAACAGGTAAGTTGAAATTGGAAACCAGATGTAGCGGTGATCTAAGGATAAGAGGGAAGGCAGAATACCCTTACTGTTTTTCCCACCAATCCCTATAAAAAGATGTACAATTAAACCGATACTATTAAGATAGATAAATAATTCAGTAAATCTTTTTAGGGTCATCTTTTTTCTAGACGAGTCTAGAAAAAAATAGTCAAATACCCTATAAACTAGACAAAAAAGATTCAGATACAAGGGAAAGCTATAATTAATTTCCTTGTAGGGCAATGGAATTGGTAAGATATTAAAAATTTGATTAACACCAAATCCTATCACTAATACCAAACTAAATATAAGACAGAACCCTACTAATTTATGAGAATCTAGCCCCGATGACTTCTTATACTTCGTCTCTTTTACTTTCACAATAACTTCTCTCTATTTAAAAATATATTCTAAAACGTAATCATTTGTTCATTGTGCAATCTGAAAACAAATCACAACTGTCCTTGCATTTAACTCTCTGATTTTGTTGAACTCTTAAATACCATTCTAATTTCAGTGATAGGTTTTCCAAGGTCAAGTATTTTTTCTTGCCCATCAAAAGAAAAACCCATTTTTTGATAAAAAGCAATGGCTCGCTTATTTTCTTTTAATACCCATAAGAATATTTCAGAGAAATGTTCAAGAGTAGTCAGAGCTTCCGTCATTAACTTCTGAGCAATACCTTTTCCATAATAGTCTTTTAAAACATATAAGGCAATAATTTCGCCAGCTTGAATAGTCTCATCACGAAAGTTTCCATAACTGATAAAACCAACTACCTTCATGCCATCCATCGCGATCAATGTATTTTCTGGATATTTTTGACTAAAGAATCGACATCTTTCTAATGTCATCGTCTCCTGAAATTCTGCAGGTAAAAGGTCATCATAAGCCTCTCTCCACGTCTGCCAATGAACGAGGGACTTACCTTCTATCTCTTCAGGAATTTCCATCTGTTTGATAGTAAGATCCATTTATTTTTCTCCTTCACTACCCCAACGCCTTGACTTCCAACATCATATCCCGAATCTGGGCGGCAAATTCAAAATCAAGCACTTCGACGGCTTCTTGCATTTGTTTCTCCAGTTTCTTGACGAGTTCTTTGCGCTCTTGTTTGTTGAGGCTATTGATATCGACTTCCTTGTCCTCTTCCTTGGCAACTGCCTTAGTTACAGCAATCAGGTCACGGATTTCCTTCTTGATGGTTTGTGGTACAATACCATGTTCTTTATTATAAGCCATCTGGATTTTCCGACGACGAGCCGTTTCATCTATAGCTCGTTGCATAGATTGAGTCATCGTGTCCGCATACATAATCACATGCCCTTCGCTGTTACGAGCAGCACGTCCAATGGTCTGGATTAAGCCACGTTCGTTACGTAGGAAACCTTCCTTATCAGCATCGAGAATGGCAACCAAGCTTACTTCAGGAACGTCAATCCCTTCACGAAGGAGATTGATTCCGACCAAGACATCAAAGACACCCAAGCGCAGGTCACGAATAATCTCCGTCCGTTCCAAGGTCTTGATATCTGAGTGCATGTACTTAACCTTGATACCCATTTCTTTGAAGTAGTCAGTTAAGTCCTCTGCCATTTTCTTGGTCAAAGTGGTGATAAAAGTTCGTTCGTTCTTCTCAACACGGGCATTGATTTCACCTAGGAGGTCATCAATCTGTCCCATAGTCGGACGGACTTCCACCTCTGGGTCTAGAAGCCCTGTCGGACGAATGATTTGCTCAATTACAGTCTCGGTCTGTTCATTTTCATAGTCACCTGGCGTCGCTGAAACGTAAACAATCTGATGAACGTGACTCTCAAACTCTTCACGACGGAGAGGGCGATTGTCCAAGGCAGAAGGCAAACGGAAACCATAATTGACCAACATTTCCTTACGTGAACGGTCTCCATTGTACATGCCCTTGATTTGCCCCATGGTCATGTGACTTTCATCAATCATAATCAAGAAATCATCTGGGAAAAAGTCGAGCAGCGTATAAGGAGGCTCTCCTTCACTACGACCATCCATGTGACGAGAGTAGTTCTCAACCCCATTTGTATAGCCCATCTCACGTAGCATCTCAATATCATACTCTGTCCGCTGCTTCAAACGCTGGGCTTCTAGCAGTTTACCTTCCTTCTCAAAGACAGCTAACTGCTCCTCCAACTCTGCTTGAATCTTGGCAATAGCAACCTCCATGTGGTCATCATTGGTCACAAAGTGAGTGGCAGGGAAAATCGCCAAATGATCTACTTCTCCCAATACCTGACCTGTCAAAGCCTCAACTTCACGGATACGGTCAATCTCATCCCCGAAAAACTCTACTCGAAAAGCGTGTTCATCACGGGAAGCTGGGAAAATCTCCACCACATCCCCGCGAACGCGAAATCTTCCCCGTTGGAAATCAATATCATTGCGTTCAAACTGTATATCTACCAAGTCATTCAAAAGTTTGTCACGAGAAATCTCAAGACCTGGACGGAGACTAACGACACTATCAGCGTATTCCTTTGGCGAACCCAAACCATAGATGCAAGAGACAGAGGCCACGACAATGACATCATTACGCTCTAAAAGAGCTGATGTCGCAGAGTGGCGGAGTTTGTCAATCTCATCATTAACAGAGCTATCCTTCTCTATATAGGTATCGCTTGAAGGGACATAGGCCTCGGGTTGATAATAATCATAATAAGACACAAAGTACTCAACAGCATTTTCAGGGAAAAATTCCTTAAATTCTCCATAGAGCTGACCAGCCAGAGTCTTATTGTGAGCTATGACCAGAGTTGGTTTATTGACCTTGGAAATCACCTGACTCATGGTATAGGTTTTCCCTGTTCCAGTCGCCCCCATGAGAATCTGGGCTTTCTCGCCCCCCTCGATATTGTCCACCAACTGCTCAATAGCTTGAGGCTGGTCACCTGAAGGCTCATACTTGGACACCAATTCAAATTTATTATCTGTTATTCTGTTAATCATCTTTTATTCCTCAACTTGTGCTTCTATCATTTTACCATATTTGACACATTTTCTCTGGGTTTGGCTCTGGTTTAGTAGCTAATCTCTAAGAATGGCTGGTCTTGCAATCTGATCATTCATTCGCATCAAAAATCGCCCAGCTGAGCTGAGCGATGTCTTTATTTCTTAAACATCAATGCCTGAGGTAGGCGATTTTCTTTCTTGAGCGACCAGTAAAGATAGGCAATACAGCCAATCAGAACGATAGTGGCAAAGATAGATCCTTCAGCTCCAAAGGCTCCGCCGGACAGCAAATCCACAGAAGATTGTGAGCTATAGTTCAAGATTGAGGTAGATGCTCCTTGGCCACTGATCTGAATACCATAGATATTTCCTTGCACAAAATTCCAAGCGCCGTGCATACCAGCCAGTACCCACATATTGTCATACTTGAGCATAAGGAAACAAGCAAAGATACCGTCTAGTATGATATTGACAATAGAAAGAACGGTCACACCAGGGTTAAAGAGGTGTAGAGCCCCGAATAGAGCACTAGAAATCAAGATACCAATGAAGATATTTGACTTAGCGCTAACGGCTGGAAAGAGCCAACCACGCGTAACTAGCTCTTCTGTCCCACCTTGGAGAATCCAGAAAGGAATGATAGCTAGGACAAAAATCAAAGACTGCAAATTCACCTGACCAAATTTCAGACTGCCTGTCCCCGTTACCAAGAGCAAGACAACAACCAGTGAAAACTGAACGGCTCCAATAAGGAAGCCTCTCCCCAGTTCTTTCAGCCATCCTTCCTTAAAAAATCCCAGGCTGGAGAACGGTCTCTTTTCTATAAACTTGACCCACAGAAAAACAAGTAAGGCCATAAAGAAAAAATTACCCAGCTGAAAAAAGATACCATAATGCCCGAACACTTCCATAACTATAGCTCGGTCAGCTGTCGGATTTACCATGGCAAGCACAGTTCCAATGATGATCCCAATCAGAATGCCTGCAAAGATTTCTCCTACGTGGATAAAGCCAATAGAAATCAAAACTGCTAACCAAATTGGCGGAATGTAGCGCGACAGCTTCACATTATCTAACATGCATGATTTAAACATAGAAATCTCCTTTCTTACATAATTAAAATAATTTGATATTAATTCCCTGTTCTAAATCATTTTTATTAATAAACATTGAAATATATATTGGATAAAAATGATAAATAGATAAGGCAATTATTTCATCTTTACATTCATTTTGTAATTTTTTCTCCATTATTGTAAGCATAACTGCTAATATTTGTACAAAAAAATCGTTTTTTTCAATATCGGATAAAATATTATTAGTGATATAAGTTATGATAGATTGTGCTGGTACCAATGAAGGTTTCTTTTGGGGTTTACCTTTTCTCTGATCGATATTGTTATCATCTTTATTACTTGATTTATCTGGAAAATCAAAAAATTGTCTTTCCTCATCTTTCTCAAATACTATTTTTCCATCTTTCTTTTTCAGGCCAAAGTATTCTTGTAATCCTGAAATATCTCTTAAGGCATTATTTGCATCTTCTTTCAATACTGACAAATCTGATAGTATATCTATATTTAAAAAATCATATAAAATCTTTTGAAATCCTCTTGCATTATAACTGTTATTTGCAAAAAATGTTGACCATTGAGCAACTCTATATGTTAATACAAAAATCGAAGCTAAACATGACTCATCTAACTTAACGTGATCCATTTTTTCAAAATTACTTTTTAAACTTAGTATTAAATCATTGTTAGAAAAGTTCGACAAAGACATAGATAATTGATCACAAATTTTTGTAATAGATTCATCCTTACCAGACGAATTATCAAATCGTCTGCAAACATATAAACCTGTTTCGGTTACATCAAGGTGTAGCTCATGAAGGCCATAATTATCAGGGAAAATGCGACAAAGATCAAAATAGCAAAAATTCCTTTTATCAGAACAAATGATTTTTGCTTTAACTACTTCAATAATAGCTCTCACATTAGAAACCTTTATATCTGTGATTCTTCTTATTTTTTGATTATCCAAAATATCAATAAAATCATTAGCATTTTTTACAGTATCTCTCGAAACATTAAGTTTTAATAAACTTGGAGGATAGTTAATCACCACATCAAAAAAATTATCCGTCCATTGTGAACTCTCCTGAAATTTAGATGCTTTAACTAGTCGATTACTCCAAGCGTAGTTATCATCTTCCCCTATAAACATTCCTGCAGATAATTGTTGAACTTTAGATATAGTAGATAACTCTTTATCTGGCTTATAAAGTAAAATTCCATAATTACTCTGATTAAAGAAGCTAGCGTTCCCCACACAATTAACTTTATCTTGTACAACGCTTTCGTCAATCATAACTTCATTGCTGTAACCCTCATCACTACTTTTAAATGGAAAAAAGAAAAATAATCCATTTCTATCTGTTGCTGTATCAATTTCTCTAAAAAGACTATTACTCTTAATTTCCCTAAACTGTGGAGATGAGCCGTCTTTTTTCTCCTCCTTATGATTTACTTTCTCAGATCTTCCTATTAGCATAAGGATTTTTACTGGGGGGTTTAAAAAAATTTTTTCCATTTTTTGGCACAGTTTAAGACGTTTATCATGAATTTGCTTCTCTTCAAAATTTAAACAGACAGCCGTATTATATATTGTATTGGATTCTGCTAAAAGGTTTGGTTGCTGAGAGAGTTCATTAATAAAAAAACAGCCATCATTATTTGGAATATCAAGGTGGAAATATTTCCTTTCTTGATAATGTTTGGTAAATATCTCTACATGATTTGTAACCAAAAATACCGAAAGAAAGCCTATACCAAATTGACTAACAGGGGAGTAGTCTCTTATATATAGTCTACGAAAATCTTTACTGGTATAATAGCTTCTTCCGATACTTGTAAAAAATCTTTCGAGAAGGTATCTGCTCATACCTGTTCCTGTATCCCTTACAAAAAATCGCTTCTCATCTAAATGGATATTGATTCTTGCATATGGAATATTTCTATCCATCTTTCTTCTAACTTCAATTGCATCAATTGAATTTTGAATTAATTCACGAAGAAAAGCATGCTGATTATCAAGATAAATATTTTTTCCTGCTAACAGTGGGATAAGAGTTGGAGTGTAAGCTTCAAAATTATAACTTTCTAACTGATTGGATTCCTCATCTCTAACTATAGAAGTAATGTGATAAATTTTGAATCCAATATATGAAAAAACTTCTTCAAGTTGAGATAACAGAAGACTAAACTCAGTTGCAATTAATTTCATAACTTTGTGGGAGTCAGCATTTTCAACAATAATTTTTATATCTAAAGAACGCCGTTCAAGATCTGTGACAATCTCTAAATTCCCACCATTAAAGCTAATCCCATTCATATCAATATAGATATTAACTTTATTTTGAATATTATTTCTATAAAAATTCACATAATCATCGTTAATAGATATATACAAATCAGCTAAGAATGCCCCTAAAATAATAAATATTATTTCCTTAGAATTATCAGCTGAGATGAAATCAATATTTTGGTAATGTTCAATGATTCTTAACTCTGATGAGAGTAGCCATTTTAATATTTTATCACATTCATCTTTATCACCTAGTAAAGAATTAAGTTTATCCTCCAAAAATTCTTCAATTACCTTATTTTTTAAATTTTTTCTTGCTAAAATAGCTATTAGTAGAGTCAAAAAAGAATTAGAATTTGATTGTAAGTATTCCACACATCTAGGTAATGGTATGATTACATTTTTTAAGATTTCCTCAAAAAAATAGAAACTATCTTTTTTGATTTTTTTTTTAATATTAAAAAAAGTTTCTTTTATTGATGTTTTCTCTATATTCCTCAAAAGATTTTCAAAATCTTGTTGATTTTTATCATCTGCTAAGGGGGGGTAGCAAAAAGATCTAGACAATTCAAATCCTTGGTTTTCTGTAGAAAATTCTTTATATTCAAAATCTACTTGCTTATTCTTATAATCGTATATAGTAATAACATTAAACTGTTTTTTATCTGCTCCTGCTGCTGTTGTCGAACCACAGCCTATTGCTGGAATAACACGTATAGGTTTACTTAAGTCAAAAGTTGTACTGATTAATCTATCAATAGTTTGATGTTTATGACCATGTAAAATTAATTTTACATTAAAATCTGAAAGAAACTTTAAAAAAGTTTCTTCATTTCGAATAGCACTATTATCATGATAATCCAATGTTCGTTCTTCGTATTGAGAGAAATGATGATGAGTTAATGCAACAATAGAATATTTTTCTAAATTTTTAACATTCTTTAAAAAATTTCGTACATATGTTATTTGTTCAAACGAAATAGCTCCAAAATCATTTTCCGAAAAATACTCGTGCTTTATTTCTTTGCTAGGCTTCTGAAAACTCCAATAAAAGTTAACAGAGTTAAATCCAATAATAATAGTATTTTTATTCTCATCCAAAACAATTCTAACAATATGTTTATTACTATCAGGTTCAGGATATAGTCTATCAAACATTCCTTTATAAAGCATCCTCAAAAATTCTCTATATTTTTGAAAATGAACATCTGGTTTTGAATAAGCTTCTCCACTCTCTATGTTAGGTCTATTTAATTCATGATTTCCAGGGATTACAATCAAATCTTCAATGGAAAGATTATTATTCCCTTTACTGTTGACATTTTCAATAAGATTCTCAAAAAAACATACTGCCATACTAAAAGTATTAAGATAATTAGAGATACCTTGTCTTTCTTCAAAAACTTTACAATCAAAAATATCACCTGTAACAGTAATTTTATCTATTTTAGAATTTAAACTTTCTTTATCTAAGGCGTCAATAATAGAGTGAAGCAAGGTTTCCAAATTTCTTTTTAATATATCCAAGCATCTCTGTTCACCTAGTTCTTTTCCAATATGTAAATCCGATAATTGTAAAATATTCATCCCCATAAAGCTATTCTCCACGATAATATTTGTACCATTATATCATAAAAACAAGATGAAATCCTCCAAAACAAATAATTATCTATGTTATATTTTCTTACATAATTCTTGCCTTTCTTAAATTTTTCTGATATAATCAGACAATATTCTAACAAAGGAGAGAAAGTATGAAGAAAAAAATCATAGCTTTTCTGCTAGCGTTATTCCCTATCCTTGCACTAGGGACAACAACTCACGCAGATACCATCAAAATCGTATCTGACACGGCTTATGCACCTTTTGAGTTTAAAGATTCAGATCAAACTTATAAAGGAATTGATGTTGACATTATAAACAAAGTCGCTGAGATTAAAGGGTGGAACATTCAGATGTCTTATCCCGGATTTGACGCAGCGGTAAATGCGGTTCAAGCTGGTCAAGCTGATGCTATCATGGCAGGGATGACAAAGACTAAAGAACGTGAAAAAGTTTTCACCATGTCTGATACTTACTATGATACAAAAGTTGTCATTGCTACTATAAAATCACACAAGATTAGTAAATATGACCAATTAACTGGCAAAACCGTTGGTGTTAAAAACGGAACTGCTGCTCAACGTTTCCTTGAAACAATCAAAGATAAATACGGCTTTACTATTAAAACATTTGACACTGGTGATTTGATGAACAACAGCTTGAGTGCTGGTGCTGTAAATGCCATCATGGATGATAAACCTGTTATTGAGTATGCGATTAACCAAGGACAAGATCTCAGCATCAATATGGATGGTGAGGCTGTTGGAAGCTTTGCCTTTGGTGTCAAGAAAGGAAGCAAGTATGAACACTTGGTTACCGAGTTTAATGAAGCCCTAGCACAAATGAAGAAGGATGGTAGCTTGGAGCAAATCATCCAAAAATGGACAGCTTCTACAACTACGGCAACCCCAACGACAACTACTGCTGCTGGACAAAAAGCTACTCCTGTGAAAAGCAAGTACATTATTGCCAGCGACTCGTCTTTTGCCCCATTCGTCTTTCAAAATTCAAGCAATCAATACACCGGTATTGATATGGACCTCATCAGGGCCATTGCCAAAGATCAAGGTTTTGAAATTGAGATTACCAACCCAGGATTTGACGCAGCCATTAGTGCCGTTCAAGCAGGACAAGCAGATGGTATCATTGCTGGTATGTCTGTAACAGATGCTCGTAAGGAAACCTTTGACTTCTCAGAATCATACTACACAGCAAATACGATTCTCGGTGTGAAAGAATCAAGCACAATTGCTTCTTATGAAGACCTCAAGGATAAAACTGTCGGTGTTAAAAACGGAACTGCTTCTCAAACGTTCCTTACTGAAAATCAAAGCAAATACGGCTATAAGATTAAAACTTTCGCAGATGGCGCATCTATGTATGACAGTCTGAATACTGGCTCTATCGATGCCGTGATGGATGATGAGCCAGTTCTCAAATATTCTATCAGCCAAGGTCAAAAATTGAAAACTCCAATCGCTGGAACTCCAATCGGAGAAACAGCCTTTGCTGTTAAAAAAGGCACAAATCCTGAATTGATCCAGATGTTCAATAACGGACTTGCTAACCTCAAAGCTAACGGAGAATTCCAAAAAATTCTTGACAAGTATCTAGCTAGCGAAACATCATCTGACTCTACAAGTACGGTTGACGAAACAACTATCTGGGGCTTGCTTCAAAACAACTACAAACAACTTCTTAGTGGACTTGGAATCACTCTTGCTCTAGCTCTTATCTCATTTGCAATTGCCATTGTCATCGGGATTATCTTCGGTATGTTTAGCGTTAGCCCATACAAATCTCTTCGTCTGATCTCTGAGATTTTCGTTGACGTCATTCGTGGTATTCCCTTGATGATTCTTGCAGCCTTCATCTTCTGGGGAATTCCAAACTTCATCGAGTCCATTACAGGCCATCAAAGTCCAATCAATGACTTTGTAGCTGGTACTATTGCCCTCTCACTTAATGCGGCAGCTTATATCGCTGAAATCGTTCGTGGTGGGATTCAAGCTGTTCCAGTTGGGCAAATGGAAGCCAGCCGCAGTCTTGGTATCTCTTATGGAAAAACCATGCGTAAGATTATCTTACCACAAGCGACTAAATTGATGTTGCCAAACTTTGTCAACCAATTCGTTATCGCTCTTAAAGATACAACCATTGTATCTGCTATCGGTTTGGTGGAACTTTTCCAAACTGGTAAGATTATCATCGCCCGTAACTACCAAAGTTTCAAGATGTATGCAATCCTTGCTATCTTCTATCTTGTAATTATCACGCTTTTGACTAGACTAGCGAAATGCTTAGAAAAGAGGATTCGTTAATGGCAAAACTAAAAATTGATGTAAATGATTTGCATAAGTATTATGGAAAAAATGAAGTCTTAAAAGGCATTACTACTAAATTCTATGAAGGAGATGTTGTCTGTATCATCGGTCCTTCTGGTTCTGGTAAATCCACTTTCCTCCGTAGCCTTAACCTTCTCGAGGAGGTAACGAGTGGTCACATCACTGTGAATGGTTATGATTTGACTGATAAATCAACCAATGTCGACCATGTTCGTGAGAACGTAGGAATGGTTTTCCAACATTTCAATCTCTTCCCTCACATGTCCGTTCTAGAGAATATCACTTTTGCTCCTATTGAACACAAACGAATGACTAAAGAAGAAGCTGAGAAATTGGGAATGGAGTTGCTTGAAAAGGTTGGACTAGCAGATAAAGCTAATGCCAATCCAGATAGCCTTTCAGGTGGTCAGAAACAACGTGTAGCTATCGCTCGTGGACTTGCCATGAATCCTGATATCATGCTCTTTGATGAGCCAACTTCCGCTCTTGACCCTGAGATGGTCGGAGATGTCCTGAATGTTATGAAGGAATTAGCAGAGCAAGGCATGACCATGATCATCGTAACTCATGAGATGGGATTTGCACGTCAGGTAGCCAATCGTGTTATCTTCACAGCGGATGGAGAATTTCTAGAAGATGGGACACCAGATCAAATCTTTGATAACCCGCAACACCCTCGTCTGAAAGAGTTTTTGGACAAGGTCTTAAACGTATAAAACCAAACTGTAAGGAGAACCTTACAGTTTTTTAATCGCGTATTGGATTTTTGATTTTTTTGAAAATTATGATAAAATAAAAACTATGACAATGAGAAAATCTCATCCCTAGTCCAACTAGGAAAAAATATAGAAATTAGGTAGCTAGATGTCATCAAAGGTTATTGTTACAATTTTCGGTGCGAGTGGAGATTTAGCTAAACGCAAACTCTACCCTTCCCTTTTCAGACTCTATAAATCAGGCAATCTCTCTGAGCATTTTGCTGTTATCGGAACAGCTCGTAGACCTTGGAGTAAGGAATATTTTGAATCTGTAGTTGTCGAGTCCATCCTTGATTTGGCAGATAGTACCGAGCAAGCCCAAGAATTTGCTAGCCACTTCTACTATCAAAGCCATGATGTGAATGATACAGAACATTACATTGCTTTGCGCCAATTACAAGCTGAGCTGAATGAAAAATACCAAGCTGAACACAATAAGCTCTTCTTCTTGTCTATGGCACCTCAGTTCTTCGGAACCATTGCCAAGCACCTCAAATCTGAAAACATTGTTGATGGCAAAGGTTTTGAGCGCTTGATCGTTGAGAAACCATTTGGTACAGACTACGAAACAGCTAGCAAACTCAATGAAGATCTCCTTGCGGCCTTTGATGAGGAGCAAATCTACCGTATCGACCACTACCTAGGTAAAGAGATGATTCAGAGTATCTTTGCTATTCGTTTTGCTAACATGATCTTTGAGAATGTTTGGAATCGCGAACACATTGATAATGTTCAAATTACCTTTGCGGAACGCTTGGGTGTAGAAGAACGCGGTGGCTACTATGATCAATCTGGTGCCCTCCGTGACATGGTTCAAAACCATACTCTCCAACTCCTCTCTCTTCTAGCCATGGACAAACCAGCTAGCTTTACAAAGGATGAGATTCGTGCTGAAAAGATAAAGGTCTTTAAAAAACTCTATCATCCAACTGAGGAGGAACTGAAAGAACAGTTTATCCGTGGTCAATATCGCTCTGGTAAAATCGATGGCATGAAATACATTTCTTATCGTAGCGAGCCAAATGTCGATCCTGAATCTACAACAGAAACCTTTGCATCTGGTGCCTTCTTTGTAGACAGCGATCGCTTCCGTGGCGTTCCTTTCTTCTTCCGTACTGGTAAACGTCTGACAGAAAAAGGCACTCATGTCAATATCGTCTTTAAGCAAATGGACTCTATCTTCGGAGAACCATTAACGCCAAATATCTTGACCATCTATATTCAACCAACTGAAGGATTCTCTCTCAGCCTCAATGGGAAACAAGTTGGTGAAGAATTTAATCTGGCACCAAGTTCTTTAGATTATCGTACAGATGCTACTGCTACCGGAGCCTCACCAGATCCATACGAAAAATTAATCTACGATGTCTTGAACAACAACTCAACCAACTTTAGCCACTGGGACGAGGTAAGTGCTTCTTGGAAATTGATTGACCGTATCGAAAAGCTCTGGGCTGAAAATGGTGCTCCACTCTACGATTATAAAGCTGGAAGTATGGGCCCTCAAGCTAGCTTTGACTTACTTGAGAAGTTTGGAGCTAAATGGACTTGGCAACCCGATATCGCCTATCGTGAAGAAGGTCGTTTAGAATAACAAAAATATCCTGCAAGTGTCTCTTGCAGGATTATTTACTTTCTATTAAATCAAGCCTTCTAAGAGACCCTTCATAAAGTTTTCAGAGTTAAATTCACCGATATCATCGATTTTTTCACCAAAACCGATCAATTTTACAGGGATATTGAGTTCTTCTCGAATTGCCAGAACGACACCACCTCGAGCAGTTCCATCAATCTTAGTCAATACAATACCTGTAACAGGTGTAATTTTCGAAAATTCTTTAGCTTGCACCAAGGCGTTTTGTCCAGTTGAAGCATCAAGTGCTAGGAAGGTTTCATGAGGGGCTTCTGGCACGACACGTTTGATGATGCGACCAATTTTTTCCAACTCAGCCATAAGGTTGTCCTTGTTTTGCAGTCGACCTGCGGTATCAATCATGAGAATATCCATTCCTTCCGCTACTGCACGCTCCATCCCATCAAAGACAACGCTGGCTGGATCGGCTTTCTCAGGACCAGTTACAACAGGAACATCTACACGACGACCCCATTCTGCTAACTGAGCAACCGCGCCAGCACGGAAAGTATCCGCTGCAACCAGCATGACTTTCTTGCCAGCTTGTTTGTAACGATGAGCTAATTTCCCAATAGAGGTTGTCTTCCCAACACCATTGACACCTACAAAGAGCATGACTGTCAAACCATCTTGGAAGTTGATGCTTTCATTGTAGTTTCCATCTTTTTCGTAGAGCTCAACCAATTTCTCGATAATGACACGACGAAGTGCGTCAGGTTTCTTAGCGTTTTCAAGTTTGGCTTCATAACGTAGTTCTTCTGTTAAGTTTGAAGCGACTTGCACACCGACATCGCTCATGATGAGCAGTTCTTCCAATTCCTCGAAGAATTCTTCATCGACAGAACGGAAGTTGGCAAAGAAGGCATTCAAGCGTGCTCCGAATCCTGTACGGGTTTTCTTGAGACTGCGGTCATATTTTTCCTGAACGGTTTCTTCAACCTGGGGACTTTCTTCTTCTACAACTTCAGAAGCTAACTCTTCTTCTGTCTCTTGGTTCTCTTCTTCTAGAGCTTCTTCTGTCTCTTGGATTTGCTCCAATTCATCAGCTTCTAGCTCAGGCTCCTCTTGGTCTGTTTCCTCAACCAGTTCTGGTTCAATGACCTCATCTGTCGTGACCTGAGGAAGTTCTTCTTGAGCAAGTGTTTCTTCTTCTTTTTCTCTTGCTGTCTCTTCCTGACTTGGTTCTTTGATAGCCGTTTGGTTTTCTTCAACCTCTTCTGACAAATCAAGATTTTCCAGTGCTTCTTTTACAATATCTTCGATTTTCGGCTCTTCTTTTTTTCCGAATAGACGGTCAAATAATCCCATATTCTAGTCCTCCTTTAACACGTATTCTTCGATAGCCCAGGCAACGGCTTCCTCGTCGTTGGTCATCGGGGTAATCACATTTGCAACTGCCTTAACTGCTGGAACTGCATTTTGCATAGCAACTCCCAAACCTGCCCACTCAATCATGGAAAGGTCATTGGCCTCGTCCCCACAAGCCATGACTTGACTTTGATTGATTCCTAAGTGTTTAATTAATTTCGCTAAACCTGTTGCCTTATGGACGTTTTTCGGTGACCATTCCAATAAGAGTTCACGCGATTTGAAGATTTCATATTGGTCAAACAATTCTGGAGAAATCTGTTGAATAGCTGCATCCAAAGGTTCTTGGGCAAAGGCAGTCACACATTTATTATACGTCATCTGACTAGATAGATCTTCAAAAGCGACAGGCACAAAAGTCAGGGCTGGGTTGAACTTGGCATAGAGACTTTCTTGATCCGACTGGATTTGATAGACTGTTCCTTCTGAAATGGCATCTAACGGTAATCCGAGTTTTTCAGTTTCCTCGTACAAGCGTGCCACATCGTCGATTGAAAAAACCGTTTTATCGAGAATCTCTCCTGTATTTTTCTGTACCAGACCACCATTAAAGGTGATGGTGTACTCATCCTCCTGACCGTCAGTCCCTAGCTCATGGAGAAAGAAATCCATAGCCTTCAGAGGACGACCTGTTGTCAGAACGACCTTGATGCCACGATCACGCGCAGCTTTTAGCACCGCCTTAGTACGATCTGTTAGCTTTTTATCCGTTGTCAGCAAAGTACCGTCCAAATCAAGTGCAATCAATTTAATATCTGCCATTATAAGCCCTCCATATAAGCCATCACTGACTGGTCCTTATGGTGGCCAATCACTGCTTCTGCTAATTCTAAAATCTCTGGTCGCGCATTTTCAGGAGCGATTGAGTGCCCAACAACCTGCATCATATGAAGGTCATTGAGATTATCTCCAAACGCCATAACCTGATCCATGCTAAGTCCCAGTTTTTTTGCCAGCTCAACAATAGCCACACCCTTATCAACGTAGTCCAAGACAATATCAATGGATTCAAAACCAGTTGTCATGGCTTTCACACCAGGAACATTTTCGTTGACCCAGGACTCTCCAGCCTCTATCGTTTCTTCAGTAAAGTTCGTGGTAAATTTAAAAATCTCATCCGTGATATCTTCCAAACTCGCTACTTTTTGAATGTTTTCATTGTAGTGACGGCTAAACATGAGATAGGTCTCATCCACTGTGTCTAATACGTAACAAGCTTTTTTCCCAGTCAGGAGCATTTTTCTTTCATCAAAATAAGGCGATTTCTTTAAAGCTTCAAAAGTACTCAAGTAAAAATCTCGAGACATAGTAGCCTCGTACATATCCTCACCATGAAACTCAACATAGCTCCCATTTTCAGCTATAAAAATCACTTCATCACGCACATCCGCAAACAACTTTTTCAGGGACAGAATACCACGACCTGAAGCCACAGCAAAATAAATTCCCCTTTCCTTGTAGGAAACAAGCAAATTTTTGAGGCGTTCCATATCGAACCGCCCCTCTCCATCTAGAAAGGTTCCATCCATATCGGTTGCTACAAGTTTAATCATAAAATCCTTCATACTCCAATTGATAAATCTACCTTCTATTATACCATAGATAAGTTTAAAAAGTTCCAGTACAGTAGGATAGCACTACTTTTTCGGAGAAACTTCAAAAGGCCTAAAAATTAGAATCGTAGAACTTTTTTCAGATAGTTTAAAAAGTTTGTATTCCCCTTCTCTTTTCTCTATAATGGAGAGAAAGGAGATGACTATGACAGAAATAAAACATGAAATTGATGCAAACTTTGCAGGCCGACTCAATATCCTGCGCGCGGGTGTTCTCGGTGCCAATGATGGAATTATTTCCATCGCTGGAGTCGTTATCGGTGTTGCCAGTGCGACAAGCAATATCTGGATTATCTTTTTATCAGGTTTAGCCGCTATCCTTGCTGGTGCTTTTTCTATGGCCGGTGGCGAATATGTCTCTGTATCTACTCAGAAAGACACGGAAGAAGCCGCTGTCGCTAGAGAGCAATTACTCTTGGATAAAGACATCGAATCTGCAAAACAATCCCTCTATGCTGCTTACCTACAAAATGGTGAGTGTGAAACGTCCGCCCAACTCTTGACCAACAAGGCCTTTTTAAAAAATCCACTCAAAGCCTTAGTTGAGGAAAAATACGGTATCGAGTACGAAGAGTTTACCAATCCTTGGCATGCTGCTATCTCTAGCTTTATCGCCTTTGTACTGGGAAGTCTTCCTCCTATGCTTTCGATCACCGTCTTTCCAAGTGACTATCGTATTCCAGCTACTGTTCTTATCGTAGCTCTTTCCCTTCTTATTACCGGCTATACCAGTGCTAAATTAGGAAAAGCTCCTACGAAAACTGCAATGATCCGTAACCTCTGTATCGGACTTCTCACCATGGGCGTAACCTTCCTCTTGGGACAACTCTTTAGTATCTAAGATAAAAGAAATACCTCGACCAGCATCGAGGTATCTTTTTTACATTTGCACAATCTTGCGATAGCTTCTTGAGGTAATCATAAAGATTAAAACATAGACGATGAGGAAGATCGCACAAATCAACAAAGTGACAGTCAACATCATGGTTGCATCTAGTACCCCAATGACTTTTAGGATGAGGCTAAGCATATGATAGGCAAAGGCAAGGTGTAGGAAAGCAAAGAGCAATGGGAGGAAGAAAACAGTTAGGACCTGTTTATTAATGGTTTGCTTGATTTGCTTTTGATCGAGACCGACTTTTTGCAAAATGATAAAGCGTTCACGGTCTTCATAGCCTTCAGAGATTTGTTTGTAGTAGATGACAAGAACAGTTCCCACCATAAAGATGATAGAGAGGAAAATACCGATAAAGAAAACTCCACCAAAGAGAGCACTCACCTGCGCACTGCTATCAGCCAGATTACTTCCGTAAACATAGCTTCCTTCTTTGTTTAATTCTCTATTAAAGTTGTTGACGAATTTGGAATAGTCATCTGCAATCTTAAGCTGCTCTTCCTCGCTAGCCGTTACGTTCATACCACCGTAGTATTGATTAAAGATGGAAGAATTAGGATACTGGTCAAGAAAGGCTTTCAAGTCAGGAACAACCAGATAGTTATAGTCCGAAGTTAGAATATTGTACTGATTTGGCACATGTCCTAGAATGAAATCATTTTTAATCTCTTCTTTAACGGTGTAGGTCTGATTATTTAGAGTGAGTTCTTTCTGTCCTTGAAGTTCTTTGTTTCTAGTAAACAATCCGACTTCCTTACCTGAAAGTGCAAGTTTTTGCCCCGTCATATTCTCGTAGTATTTTTGATCAAAGACCATAAAAATAGTTTTCGGTTGAACACGATTTTGACCTTTCTCAAAGATTGTCAATTTCGTACCTTCTTGGTTTGCCACACCAAAGTTACTGTATGTAAGGACTTCTTTCTTTGTGACAGTCAATCCTTTATCGCTAGCATACTGGTCTAGGAGTTTATTTATGTCTTCTTTTTCAACATTCTGTCCTGTAATTCCAAAATCATGTGGATTCATGACTTTCTTGAAAGTTTCAGAGCCTTTAAAGATACTCGTTGCAGCAGACATAGTCACCAAGACCATGGTTGAAAGGATGGCGATCGTAGCCAAACCAACCGCATTTTTCTTCATACGAAAAATGAGATTGGATACAGAAATCATGTTGTTAGGTTGGTAATAGTAACGCTTGTTTTTCTTCAAGATTTGTAGGAATACTGTAATCCCTGCATTAAACAAGAGATAGGTACCAAGGATTACCAACAAGACTGCTACAAAGAAAATCAGAACAGCAGAAAGTGGATTTTCAACTGTAACTGCTAGGTAATAACCAGCTCCCAAACTGATTAGACCTAGAATGGTTTGAAGGCCTAAGAAACGTCCTTTTTTCTCACCACTGGCTTTTTCACGAGAGAGCTGAAGGGCATTCATGCGGGCGATGCGAAAGGCATTGATAAAAATCAAGCCTAGGAAAATAGCGCCAAAAACGATAAGAACTAGGATAAAGACTATTGGTTGGAAGGTTGAAACGAGCTCCACCTTCATTTTCATCAACTTCAGAAGAAGGGCAAAGATTAGCTTATCAAAGAGAGCTCCTAGGCCGAGACCAGCTGTCAGCGTTAAAGAACCAAAAATAAGAAGCTCCTTAAAAACCATACTGATCAAATGGCGCTTTTCAAGCCCCAGCATACCATATACACCCAACTCCTTGGAGCGGTTCTTCATAACGAAACTATTGGCATAAAGGACAATAATCCCTGAAGCGATGGTAACAACCACCATTCCGAGAGCGAGGGTCATAGAGATAGTTTCTCCCCCTCGAATCTTGCCAATATTAGGGTTAAGTGTCAATGAGTAAAAGAGATAAGTGATGGTCACAGCTAAGAGAACAGCTAAAGCAAAGGGATAGTAGAGTTTGCGGTTTTTGATTAAGTTCGAAACCGCTAACTTATTGGTCAATCGAAACATACTAATTCACCTCGCTCGCCATGACTGTCAAGGTATCAGAGATTTCCTGGAACATTTGACGTTCTGTCTTATCTCCACGGTAGATTTGGTTATAGAGGATTCCGTCCTTGATAAAGAGAACGCGCTTGGCCCTGCTGGCTGCCGCGGTTGAGTGAGTTACCATGAGAATGGTTTGGCCTCGCTCATTGATTTCATCAAAAACATCTAGAAGAGCTGCAGATGACTTGGAGTCAAGCGCCCCAGTCGGCTCATCCGCAAGGAGAATTTCAGGCTCGGTAATGATGGCGCGTGCTACTGCTACCCGCTGTTTTTGACCACCAGAGATCTCGTAAGGATACTTCTCTTGCAATTGGTTGATGCCCAAATTTTCAGCTGTCACTACCAATTTCTTCATCATCTCCGTGATGGGTTTTCGAGATAAAACTAGCGGAAGCAAGATATTGTCTTTAATAGAAAGCGTATCTAATAGATTGAAGTCTTGGAAGACAAATCCCAACTTCTCACGACGGAAGCTCGAAGCCTGTGAGTTTTTAATAGTTGCTGTATCTACTCCGTTCAAGTAAACTTGACCACGAGTTGGTTTATCCAGCATAGCTAGGATGTTGAGCAGAGTTGACTTTCCTGAACCAGACTCCCCCATGATGGCAACATAGTCACCCTTCTCTACGGTAAAGTGAATATCTTTGAGGGCTTCTACTTGGTTGCCTTGAAAACGAGTTTTATAGATTTTTTGAACGTGTTTTACATCTAAAAGTGTCATGATTTTCTCCTTCTTAATATCCCATCATTTGAAACTGTGCTTGCATCATAGCGCATCCCAGTTGAACACGCTCGATATCTTTTTGACTTGGTTTTCTTCTTTTCTTTTGTAAAATTCTTTTCATGGTTTTGCTCCTTTGTTCTTTATGAGTCTAGTTTATCGCAAAAAAATACGGCTTGCCATAACCTAACCTTACAAAAGAGACTTTAATCTTACATTTTTGTAAGATAGAGGAATTTTTTTGAAAATAGCTACTATAAAGAAGTCCT
This sequence comes from bacterium, assembly GCA_905221295.1. GTDB lineage: Bacteria > Bacillota > Bacilli > Lactobacillales > Streptococcaceae > Streptococcus. Next base: position 256,035 of record CAJNCP010000002.1, read on the forward strand.
GTCATTGCTTGTTTTATTCTTAAAATAATAGTAAAATTAAATTATGAAAAGGCTTTCTTTAACATCTTTTAAAAGAATTGGCTTTCTGCTAATTATTTTTAAAAGTGCTAAACTATCATTCGTATCACTGCTATAAGGAGGGAGGTTCAGCCCCTCTTTTTAGAAAGAGGTTCCTATGAAACGTGTTTTTCTCTTCATCAGCAATCTTCTTTTAACTTTCTTTCTCATTGCCACTCTGTCCTTTTGGAAAGACTCTCTTCCACAAATCCTGTTCCCGGGTGCAGCAGTATTAAGCGGGCAAGCAGATTATTCTACCGTTAAGGAGGAATTAAATAGTCTTGCTAAAGAACATAATAGTCTTATCGCAAGAACCATTTGGGAAGTAGATAGTGATGGAAAATCACAAACTTACTACGAAGTTTTTGGAGAAGGGCAACTTCCAGACTGGATGCCTCAAGCAAGTCAAGAAAGCATTCACAAGAGCGATCTTCTCAACAACTACAATATTATCAGCGGATCCCTAACTAGTCAAGAATTGGCCACTCATCTGAAAGAACTTGGACTAGAAAAAGCGAATGCATTTGAAAATGACAGAGTATCCTTTGTACTTGCCCTCTTTACCCAACCTAATCAGCTTACCAGTATGTTAATCTTTTTGCTGACTTTCTTAGCTTTGATTGTTATTGGCCAAATTCAATCTCTCTCTCAGTCAGGGATTAGGTTGATTTCTGGAGAACGACTGAGCCATCTCTTCTTTCGTTCTCTCGCAAGAGACGGACTTGATATCCTTCTTTTTGGTCTACCTGCTTTGCTGATAGCAAGTGTCTTGCTCATTTCCCTAGGATATCCTTATGAGGTTCAAACTTTTTTAGGAATACTTTTTATTCTTTACAATAGCCTACTTTTCTTACTTAGTCTTCTAATTGCCTTTCTTTTTACCATTTCTTTAAAAAAAGTCCATCTCCTCTCTATCATCAAAGGAAAATTACCAATCAAGTCAATTCTACGCGTTCTCTACTTTGGTCAGGTACTGGCCATTCTACTGGTTATTGTAGGATTTGGACGTATGTCTACTTACTATCATATACTTGAGAAAAATGAGGCTGGACAAGCTACTTGGGAACAACGCTCTAATGTTGTTACTCTTCAAACAGGGCGTTCCAGTCAGATGAAAAATTTAGATGAACTGCAGACAAATGCTGATAAATGGTTTGACTTTATTCAGTATGCTATAGATAATGAGAATGCCTTCCTTATTAAACATAATCTAGTTGAGCAAGCTCTTAAGCAAGCTACCTCAAATCATAATGAAACTGAAAATAACCCTTATGGTGTGGAAGGAAAAAATATTCTCTATGTAACACCTAACTACTTCAAAAAAGAAGGTATAAAGTTAACATCAGAAACCTTTCAAAAAATCAACACCCTCAAAGATGGACAGATTCTTGCCATACTCCCAGAAGAACTACAAAAAAATGAAAAAGATATAAAATCAACCTTGCAACAAGAGTTAACCAACCGATTATACAGTAGCAAGTCTAATCAAACTGTCGAAGTTAGTATAGCTTATACCAATCAAAATAATGATGTATTTCTCTATAATACCAGCCATATCGCTTATGATCAATGGTTATCAAATCCCATCTTTCTTGTGCTTTCTCCTAAAGCACTTGGCAAGGCTTCCTCCATCTTCTGGTTTACAAATCTAGAATATCTCTATTTTACAGACCTCCACCAAACACAAGAACTTTTGAAACACTATCAACTTGATCATATGGTCTCAAGGCTATCGCCTGCTAGGGAAACCTATCTCCAGTTAAATCAAAAAATTAAAATCGAAATTTTTAGTAACTTAGCGAGTGCTATGTTTGCTATTTTGACTTCAATTTTGCTGTTTACAAGTTTAAATCTGCTCTATTTTGAAGCCTTTCGCAAAACCATATTCTTGAAAAAAATAGCAGGCTATTATTTCTTTGAATTACACAGTAGATATATCACTTCTCAAATAATAGCTCTCTTTCTTGGAAGTGGTCTAGCTTTCATTATTTCTAAGAATATCTGGATTACCCTGAGCCTATTTTTCAGCTTTTCAAGTTTAGCCGTTCTTCTATTGAAGATTTGTGATAAGAAGGAAAGTAAAACCTATGCTAGCATCATCAAAGGAGGATAGTATGATTGAATTACAACATATTTGGAAACAATTTGGTTCTCGTATTATTTTTTCAGACTTGAATCTGAATTTTCAAAGTGGTATGGTGTATGCTTTGATAGGAGACAGTGGTTGTGGAAAAACCACTTTGCTCAATATGCTTGCAAAACTAGAGACTTTCGACAAAGGAGAAATCGTTTATAAAGGAAAGTCTTTGACTTCACTAAAAAATGAGGAATTCTATCGTAACGAGCTAGGTTATCTCTTCCAGAACTTCGGACTATTAGAAAGTCAGACCATTCGAGAAAACCTTGAGCTGGGACTTATTGGCAAAAAACAGAACAAGAAACAAGAAAAAGAGAGACTTCTTCTTCAAGCACTACAAGCTGTCAGACTAGATTATCTAAGTCTCAACCAAAAAATCTATGAATTATCTGGTGGTGAAGCTCAACGCGTAGCGCTTGCTAAGATTATCCTGAAAGATCCTCCTTTAATTTTAGCCGATGAGCCTACCGCCTCGCTAGATCCAAAAAATTCCAAGGAAATTATGGAAATTCTCCTTGAACTTCGTAATGCTAATAGAACAATTATCATCGCAACTCACAATCCTAGTATCTGGAAAATGGCTGATCAGGTAATTCATCTCTCTCAAGATGGAAAAGAATATACTTAAATACCAAAATCCCTTGTGGCTAAATAACCACAAGGGATTTTCAGTCATTTATGCTGCTTCTTTTAAGTAACATAGTGCAAATAATAAATACTTCCTGTTAAATCTCACCAAAACCAGCCATCATTGTCTTCAATAGCTTGGGCTTCCTTGCGTTTGCGTGGTCCTGTTCCGTACATTTCGGCTTCGATTTCTTCCTTAGTTGGCAGGATAGAGGCAAGGATGATGTAAATAATCACTCCGATTCCAAAATTTGCCACGGTAAAAATGGCGAAGAGAAAGCGGACTAGGGTTACATCAAAATTCCACTTGTCTGATAGCCCAGCTAAAACTCCTGACACCATACGATTTCGTCTCATTTTATAAAATTTTGTATTCATGATTGTTTCCTCTTTCGGTATTCTTACAAGTAGTATAGCATGAATCAGAACTATCAACATCAGTCCTTAGGCCGATTTATGATGACGAGTTTACCTCGACAAACTCCACAGCGATAGCGTTTGGTATCAATTCTTCTCTTACGCTGATAACTTTGCTGGCAAGATTGGCACTGATAGACTAGGTAGGCACTTTGAGATTGTGTTTTCAAGGGTGGTACATAGCGCAGTCCATCCACTTCTTTCAAAAGTTCTTTAAAATCTCGGTCCTTATGTCGATATCCTTTTTTCTGAAAATAAAGGTGATAGTGACAGAGTTCATGGCGCACGATTTTCCGAAAAACCTCCAAACCAAGTTCATCATAAACCTTGGGATTAAAATCCAAATGCCCATCCTTTGGGAAAAATCGCCCACCTGTCGTTCGCAGACGAGGATTCCACTGGGCTTGGTGTGTGAAAGGTCTACCAAAGTCTTCGAGTGAAACAGACTGAACGTACTCAGTTAGATTCATCTGGAGCTAGGAGCGACAGATTAACTTTTTCACGTTCAGTATCGATTTTTTTAACCCAAACCGTTACCAAATCTCCGACGGATACAACTTGGCTGGGGTGTTTGATAAATTTGCGACTCATGTGGGAAATATGAATGAGACCGTCCTCGTGAATGCCAATATCAACGAAGGCACCGAAGTCAACGACGTTACGCACCACTCCTTCCAGCTTCTGTCCAACTACTAAATCCTTGATATCCAGGACATCTTGGCGAAGCACAGGTGCATCAAAGGAATCACGGAAATCTCGACCTGGTTTGAGAAGGTCTGCAATGATATCTTTAAGGGTTTCTGGTCCAAGTTCTAGTTCTTGCGCCATTTCTTTGACTGAAAGGGACTTGAGTTTGCTTTGAGCTTCTTCATTCAAGTCCTTGATATCCAAGCGTTTGAAGAGCTCCTTAACAGCAGCGTAATTTTCTGGGTGAACTCCTGTATTATCAAGGATATTGCTACTTTCAGGGATACGGAGGAAACCAGCTGCCTGTTCAAAAGCCTTGGCACCTAGACGCGGAACCTTCTTGATTTGAGCGCGTGAAGTGATTTTTCCTTCTTCTTCACGGTATTTGACGATATTTTCAGAGATGGTTTTATTGAGTCCAGCTACATGGGAGAGAATTGCTGGGCTGGCTGTATTGACATTGACACCAACCTGGTTAACCACCGTATCAACGACAAAGTCCAGACTTTCAGACAGTTTCTTCTGACTAACATCGTGCTGGTATTGCCCGACACCGATTGACTTAGGATCAATTTTAACCAATTCAGCAAGGGGATCTTGCAAACGACGGGCGATAGAGATAGCCGATCGTTTTTCAACGGTTAATTCTGGAAATTCCTGACGGGCAAGTTCGCTGGCAGAATAGACAGAAGCGCCACTTTCATTGACGATAACATAGCTGACTTCTGGAAAATCTTTTAGAACTTCCGCCACAAAGGCTTCGCTTTCACGGCTGGCTGTTCCATTTCCGATAGCAATAATTTCTACGCTGTATTGACCAATCAAGTCTGCCAAATCTTTCTTGGCTTCTTCGATTTGACGAGCTGAGGCTGGTTTGACAGGATAAATGAGCTGAGTCGTCAGCATTTTCCCTGTTGCATCTACGACAGCTAACTTGGCCCCTGTACGAAAGGCAGGGTCGAATCCTAGAACCACGCGCCCTTTCAGCGGAGCAACCAAGAGGAGATTGCGCAGATTGTCTGAAAAGAGTTGGATAGCCCCTTCTTCTGCTTTCTCAGTCAACTCTGTCCGAATGCGTCGTTCGATAGCTGGCAAAACTTTTTTCTTAACAGATTGCTGGATAACCTCTTCTATATAGGCATTTTTCACCTTGAAACGAGCAGCGAAGAATGCTAGGATACGGTCTGTCGCATGTTCAAATCCGACCTTCAAAATCCCTAGTTTCTCCCCACGATTGAGTGCTAAGGTACGATAACCCTGCATGTTGCCAACTGTCTCTGAAAAATCGTAATATATCTGAAAAACTTGTTTTTCATCAAGACTTTCATCTTTGACTTGCGAAGTGATTTTAGAGTGTCTCAACACTTCCTGATAGGTCAGTGAACGCAAAGTCACATCTTCAGATAGGGCTTCTACCAAAATATCAACTGCCCCAGCCAAGGTTTCTTGACCAGTCGTAAATCCTTCACAGACAAACTTCTCAGCCTCTTTCTCTAAGCCATCTACATTCTGCAAGATCAAGCGAGCAAGAGGAAAGAGTCCAGCTTCACGGGCAATAGTTGCCTTGGTCCGACGCTTTTCCTTGTAAGGAAGATAAAGTTCTTCTACGTCTGCTAATTTTTCGGCAGCTAAGATAGCTTCTTCCAATTCCTTGGTCAGCTTGCCTTGTTCTTGAATCTTAGCTAAGACAGCTTCTTTACGGTCGTTGAGATTTGTCAGACTTTTATCCAGGTCGATAATGGCCTTAATCGCCACCTCATCCAAACTACCAGTCATGTCCTTTCGATAACGCGCGATGAAGGGAATTGTCGCCCCTTCAGCCGTTAAACTTAGAACAGTATCGATTTGCTTTAAGGTTACACCCAAATCTTGGGAAATTTTTTCATATTTTTTATCCATATACCTATTATACCATAAGGAACTGCTCTTGTTTTGCCTTACCTGTTTTTGCATCTTTGATTATCAAAATAATCCCATTTCCACAAAATAATAGTATAATAGAGGTAGAATGTAGAAAAGAGGTAGGCCTATGGCTGTTAAATTTACAAAAACCGACGACTTGGACAAGATGTTTGAAGAATTCGCAAAACTTCCTGACTTAACACAAGTCACTTTTCCAGATGACAAAGATAAAAAAGAAAAAGTTGAGAAGAAAAAATAGATGACGATTTTCCAATCTCTTCCTCCTAGTGTATTACAAGCGGGAGCTATTTTTCTCTCCATCATCATCGAAGCCCTTCCTTTTGTTTTGATTGGGAGTATTATTTCCGGCTGGATTGAAGTCTACATCACACCAGATAAAGTCACTGAGTTTCTCCCTCGCAATCGTTGGGGGAGAATCTTTTTTGGTACCTTCATTGGCTTTCTCTTTCCATCCTGCGAGTGTGGAATCGTTCCCATCATCAATCGTTTTCTGGAAAAAAAGGTGCCCAGCTACACGGCCGTTCCCTTTCTGGTGACTGCTCCCATCATCAATCCTATCGTTCTTTTCGCCACATATTCTGCCTTTGGCAATTCAATAAAACTTGCCTTCTTGCGAGCGCTGGGAGCTATTGTGATTGCTTTGGTGCTTGGAATTTTCCTAGGATTTTTCTGGAAGGAACCTATTCAAAAAGAGAATTCTATTACTTGTCACGAACATGACTTTTCACACTTGGGTCCCGCTAGAAAAGTATTTCAGGTCTTTATACAAGCTATTGATGAGTTTTTCGATATGGGGCGTTACTTGGTATTTGGTTGTCTCTTTGCTGCTATCGTGCAGGTCTATGTCCCGACTCGGATTCTGACCTCTATCAGCGCAAGTCCAATCCTTGCGATTCTCTTGCTCATGTTTCTAGCCTTTCTCCTCTCTCTTTGTAGCGAGGCGGACGCCTTTATCGGTGCTTCTCTCCTCTCGAGCTTCGGCCTAGCGCCAGTCCTTGCCTTTCTGGTCATCGGCCCCATGCTTGATATCAAAAATCTCCTCATGATGAAACACTACCTCAAGACCAACTTCATCTGGCAATTCATGGGCATCGTGACAGTTCTTGTCTTGCTTTATTCTTACATGATGGGGGTGATGTTATGATCCGTTTTATCATTCTACTGGGTTATTTTGCTCTGACCCTTTACCTCAAGCTATCTGGCAAGCTTAGCCACTACATCAACCTTCACTATTCCTATCTAGTCTATATCTCCATGGTCCTTTCTCTTCTGTTGGCTCTGGTCCAATTCTACATCTGGATCAAGAAAATCAACTCTCACAGCCATTTGGAAAGTCGTCGAGCTAGACGAATCAGCATCCTGTTACTGTCACTACCTCTGTTGATTGGAGTTGCCTTTCCGACAGTAAGTTTGGACTCGAGAACCGTATCTGCTAAGGGTTATCATTTCCCACTTGCTGAGGGAATCGATACTGCTATTCAGGCAAGCGAAGGAACATCCAGTCAATACCTCAAACCCGATACCAGTACCTATTTTTCCAAATCTGCTTATGAAAAGGAAATGAGGGCTACAGCTGATAAATACTTCTCCCAGCCAACCATTCAAATCACTGATGAAAACTATATGGAAGTTATGGAAGTTCTCTATGACTATCCACAAGAGTTTGAAGGAAAGCAAATCGAGTTTACAGGCTTTGTCTATAACGATCCTAGTCATCCAGATAGCCAGTTCCTCTTTCGCTTTGGGATCATCCACTGTATCGCAGACTCTGGTGTATACGGACTCTTGACCAAGGGAAACTCACGCCAGTATCCTGACAATACCTGGATCACCGCTAGAGGAACCCTGATCCTCCATTACCATAAAGAACTCAAACAAAAACTCCCAACACTAGAGGTTGAGAGTTTCACAAAAGTAGACAAACCAGAAAATCCTTATGTCTATCGTGTGTTTTAATAAAAATGACTTTTTGGTAACCCACTACAGTTGACAAAGAGCATTAAAAAAGCCTGTCACACAAGCTCAAATGCTTGATATGACGGGCTTTTTAAAGTGTCATTATTTAACAGCGTCTTTAAGTGCTTTACCAGCTTTGAATGCTGGAACTTTAGAAGCTGCGATTTTGATTTCTTTACCAGTTTGTGGGTTGCGACCTTTACGTGCAGCACGCTCACGAACTTCAAAGTTACCAAAACCGATCAATTGAACTTTTTCACCAGCTGCAAGGTATTCAGTTACTGCTGCGAATACAGCGTCAACTGCTGCTGCTGAATCTTTCTTAGTTAATTCTGTAGCTTCTGCTACTTTAGCGATCAAATCTTGTTTGTTTGCCATGTTAATAAATCCTCCAAATAATTTCTAATTAACAAATATAATCATATCCTAAAATTGGCTATAGGTCAAGTCAAAAACACTATTTCTAACGATTTTTCTCTATTTTTTTAGGAATTGTAACGAATTAGAATAGCCCAGGCATTTTCTCCCGTATGTGTTTGAATAATAGACCCTGTTTCCAATACAGAGATTGGTTTTTCTACATAAGTTTGCAACAAGTTCTTCATCTCATTTGCCCATTCATTTGTACCTGCATATGAAATTCCAATCTCTGCCACTGATTGATGCGAGAGCGTTTCAGTCAATTCATCAAGCCATTTTTTGAATGTCTTAGCACCTCGTCCCTTAACGATAGGCTGGAGTTCATGATTCTTCATCTGCATCACAACTCGGATGTTCAAAAGAGAGCTTAATAATCCTGTCACACGTCCGATACGTCCGCCCTTAACTAGATTTTCTAATGTTGAAACACCGATATAGAGTTCAGTATGATTCTTAACGTCTTCTACATGAGCTAGGATAGTTTCTAAATTTTTCCCTTCTTGGGCAAGTTTAGCTGCTTCAACAACTTGAAATTTCATAGCTTGGTCAGTAAAAGAACTATCAATAACCGTCACATCAGCAGTTGAGAGACTCGCTCCTTGGCGAGCAGCTTCAACAGTTCCTGACAAGGCATGGGACATGTGAATCGCTAGAATCTGACTACCGTCTTTACCTAGTTCTTCAAAAACCTCAGCAAACACTCCCACTGGAGGCTGACTGGTTTTCGGCAGATTCTTACTTTGTTGCATAAGATGAAGGAACTCACCTTCTTTCAAATCTGCGTCTGAATAAAGCACACTATCGATCATAACGGATAGCGGCACAACCGTAATATTTAACTCTTTTACTACTTCTGGTTCGAGGGTAACAGAAGAATCTGTTACAATTTTTACTTGTGTCATAATTTCAATCTTTCTATTCTTTTCAATAAGATAGGGATTTATCACTTTTATTATATCAAAATTTTGTTAAAAAATCATAAGAGATCCAATTAAAACGCTTGAAAATTTGGTATAATCTATCTATAGAAAAAGCGAGGGAGAATTATGATCCGAAAAGTTCAGCCTATTATCACTATCATACTAGGGGCAGCTATTTATGCCTTTGGTCTTACCTACTTTGTAGTTCCCTATCATCTATTTGAGGGTGGTGCGACAGGTATTACACTCATTACCTTCTACCTCTTTAAAATTCCAGTCTCACTGATGAACCTCTTGATCAATATTCCTTTATTTATCCTAGCCTGGAAAATATTTGGTCCTAAAACTCTCTACACCAGTCTCTTGGGAACTATCTCCCTTTCTGTCTGGCTTGCTGTCTTTGAAAAAATTCCTTTACAGTTTGACCTACAAGGGGATCTCATTATCGTTTCGCTAGTTTCTGGTGTTTTACTGGGAGTCGGTTTAGGAGTTATTTTTAATGCTGGTGGGACTACTGGTGGTTCAGATATTGTTGCCCGTATCCTCAATAAATACACCAATATCTCAATTGGTAAATTGCTCTTTGGGATTGACTTTTTTATCCTAATGTTGATTTTAATTATCTTCCAAGATCTTCGTCTCGTTACCTATACTCTCTTATTTGACTTTATCATCGCTCGTGTTATCGACTTGATCGGTGAAGGGGGCTATGCTGGTAAAGGATTTATGATTATCACTCAATATCCTGAGCAATTGGCTGATAAAATTAATGAAGAACTAGGACGTGGCGTGACCTATATCTCTGGTCAAGGCTATTACAGCAAGAAAGATTTGAAAATCATTTATTGTATCGTCGGTCGAAACGAAATCGTTAAAATGAAGGATATGATTCACCATATAGACCCTCAAGCCTTTATTACCATCACTGAAGCTCATGAAATCCTTGGGGAAGGATTTACCTACATAAAAGAATAAAACAAAAAAGCTGGTAAATCCCAGCTTCAGATTGAAGACAAACATCGTTTGAGTGTTTGTCTTTTTATATCTTCAGCGCTACTATTCTCAAAATAGGCTGAAATCTTTATCAAAATAGTTTTCAGCGAAAAATAAAAAGGCTTCCCCGCCATCATTTTTACCAATTTTTTGATATTCA
>CAJNCP010000003.1 GCA_905221295.1 bacterium
AAGTCTGAAACACTTTCAGAAATTGATTCTGAGTCTAAACTGCTTGAGGCTTCACTTTCTGAGATGAAGTCTGATGTCCTGATTGAATCAGAGTCGATAACTTGTTCCAATTCTGATTCACTGTGACTCTCGCTTGCTGAGATAAAGTCTGAAGAAATTTCAGAAATTGATTCTGAGTCTAAACTGCTTGAGGCTTCACTTTCTGAGATGAAGTCTGATGTCCTGATTGAATCAGAGTCGATAACTTGTTCCAATTCTGATTCACTGTGACTCTCGCTTGCTGAGATAAAGTCTGAAGAAATTTCAGAAATTGATTCTGAGTCTAAACTGCTTGGGGCTTCACTTTCTGAGATGAAGTCTGATGTCCTGATTGAATCAGAGTCGATAACTTGTTCCAATTCTGATTCACTGTGACTCTCGCTTGCTGAGATAAAGTCTGAAGAAATTTCAGAAATTGATTCTGAGTCTAAACTGCTTGGGACTTCACTTTCTGAAACAGAGTCAATGACTGACAAGGACTGCGAAATGCTAAGCGATTTTGACTCAGATACACTAGAGCTTTGGCTAGACGAAAGATTCTCTGAATCAGGTTCACTTTGATTCAAAACTTCACTAGAATCAGTATGACTAGCAATACTTTCACTACTTGATAGCATGCTCATACTCACCGAATCAGAAACATATAAGCTATGGCTCACAGATTCTTGAGTAGAAGTAGCCGTAAGCGATTCTGACACCGAAACAAACTCACTGAGTGAATTAGCCTCAGACATTGAATTACGCAGAGAATAGCCTTTTTCAGAAATACTTTGACTATAAGATTCACTGTAGGAAACCGCGATGAAGTCGCTAAGAGAAGCGAGCGCACTAGTTGATAAACTCTGGCTAACATTTTTTATCAATTCAGCCATGTTTAAACTATTTTTCTCCTGAAAAGCTTCTAAAACTTCCATAACCGAAACAGACTCTAGTGGTAATTCAAAGTCCTCACTAGCCTTCCTCACCATTTCTTTCTGTTCCTTCATCTTTTTGCTAACAGGTTTCAGTTCGACTGCATCAGAATGATGATCATCATAATCATTATCTTCCTCATTGACCAATCGCTTAATCTTCGATAACAGGCGTTGAAATCCTGATAACTCTTCTTTTTTACTCATTATATTATTTTTTCTCCCAAAAACTATTTATCACTACTATTATAAGGGTTGAAGTTCAATCTGTCAAAGCATTACTCAGAAAAGACCGCTAATTTTCTTTTGTCGTCCATATCAATATAGAATTAACTCTCATTTTATACAATGAATAGCATTCTGTTTCTGTTTTTTCACTCACAAAATTCATCAAATCCTTTCAACATCAAAAGGTGAAAATTGTCGTGACAATCTGAACTCTAATTTTTATATTGACTACATTTTGCTAAGATCTGTCATACACAGATTAGACTTTCCTACGGGTTTTCAGGACAAGTGATTCATAGAAAGACATTCTTAAGTTACATTTTTCCTCATCCACTCTTCAGTTGTCTCTAGATTTATATTTTTCAACAAAGCTGACTGATCTAGTAGATAGACAAAATTGGATAATCCCTGAGATTCCATCTTCAAACTTCCATATTCTTTAACTCTTGTTGAATCAAAGCGATATAGCAATAAATCCCTAAAAATCGGATAATTCACTCGTTTTCGATGACGTTCCAGTAAGCGATGATAGTCTAATTCAGCTAGAAAACTATCTGTCACTAAAGCATAGGAAGTTGAAAATTGTTTTGAGTAAAACAGGGCCGCAATATTTGAAATGGGTCCATAGCCAATAAAAGCTACTTTTTCAAAAGAATACTGTCTTGATAGGCTTTCAATTTTATCGAGTAAGATTCCAAAAAACTCTTTTTCCATGTATAAAAGTGAACTTTTGTAGGAAGAGTTCACCATTACCAAATTTGGAAAATGTTTCTGCACTCTTTCTGGAACAAAACCTGTCCGATTGAACTCAGGCTCTGTAAAGCAAACGTAAATGGTATTCCTCTCATTGTCCCTATGAAGCAAATCTGAGATCCAATAGCGATTAACTGTATAGTCTGCCACACCTTCTTGGGCAATATAAATCCCCTCAAACAAGAAGCGCTGACAGCCTCCACTGACCAATTGAATTTTATAGTGATGAGTGTCAGTTGGTACATAAACACTAGCTGTCTCCTCTGGTTTCAGACTATGAGAAAAAATTTCCTCATTAGCCGAATCCATAAAGATAACTTTTAAGTAAGTTGAATTCTCAGGAAGAGTTTCTAGATAGCTTCCAATGACATATTTCTCTCCCCGCTTCAAATCAGGAAGTTGACTTGTATTTCTCAGATCCTGATAATTGGCTTTCGAGTACCATTCGTGAATAACTGTTCCAGACGGCATAAATTGATTCTCATATAAAACTCGACCATCCTCTAAGACCCTGACAGATGAACCATATAAATACTGAGATACACTTTGCATATCCCAATAAGCAAAATAGACTTCCTCCTTATATCTCACGAATTAAACTTCCTTTCAAAACTATTCATTAGTAGTGCTATGTATTGATTAAAAAACCATCCCACAACACCCTGTGTATCATCATTATGTCGTCCCTCAAAGCCCTTGCTGATCAAGCTAACCTTATCATTACGATTTTCGAGCTCTTCCTCCAAGGTAGAATAAGCACGGCCATCATAATCATCTTGACACATATAAGCCATAATAAATTTTGTCCTTGAAAAATCAGCAGCTCTAAAGGCTTTCCAAAAATACTCATTTAGTTTTGTTGCTGTTTCATCAGATAGCTTGCCCATCGTACGATAAAGGAGGTCCAAAGACGTTGGGAATCCGCCAGGACGAAGGGAAGACTCATTTACAGCAATATCACCTAAATTTACCAAGGGTTTACCGACAATAACGGCGTGAGGTTCTAGTTTAGAAGCATAGTACAGGGCACCAAATGTTCCCATTGATAAGCCAGACAAAACTAGCTGATCGGCTGTAAATTCTAATTCATCCAAACAGTGGCGAATCACTTGAATGAGCTTTTGTTCTAACTCATCCGATCCAAGATAAAAGCCACCGCCCTCTGAGCGCGGATCTCCAATCAATAAAAAGGGAGCTCCCATACCAGCCATCATATCGAATCCTTCAAAGCCTTCTGCTTGACGATAACCTGAAAAATATACATTGAGAGGTGGTTTCAAATCACCTGGATGAAAGAAATAAATCAGTTCTTCCCTATGTTTATCGATAATACGATTTCCACCAATTAACAAATCACCATAGCCTAGGTGAGAGTGTCGATAGTGAAGGGCACCAATCTTCACGACACCTTGGCCTTTGGCTTGAATGCTGATACTTAGATAATAGGATTCATGGGTGTCTAAAACTAGAGGATTGTCATAGACTGTTTCATCATAAATCCATTCTTGCATTGGCAAAAGCGCGACAGGATACCCTTTGATGACATAGCGGACTGAGCAGTCTCCAGAAATCCTAAACTCTGGCCACAAATCCAAAGGAGTATCTGCATCCAGATAGATATTATACTGATAGTTCGCTAGGATTTGATAATCCTCTCCAAATTCCCCAGCCAAACTGAGATAATTACTTCCTTCATAGTTAATCTGTCCTCTAAAGAGAGGATGAACTGCTAAATGATTTACTTTGAGCTTGGAACCACTTTGCTGAGGAAAAAAAGCATGAGAAAAACGGTACAAAATCTGCTCAGGATTTTCAAATTGAGATTTGACTGCTTTCTTACGAAACAAGAATGTTTCCAAATCTTTCGTAGTAATCTGGCAACGCTCATGGTAAAACAAACGATAAGGCTGAATCACGCTATCCAGAACAGTGATGTATTCGAAATGTTCTAGCGTATCCACCAATATAAGGTCATAAATCTTTGCAAGCCTTGCCCTATCTTCTCTGCCTCCACTCAACATCTCAATATCAGTAGGTACAAGCGACACCATATTCTCTGGCTTAACAAATGTCCACCTTATATTACTAGGAATATCATATTGCTCCTGCCAGTTCTCATCAGCAATTTGTAGAACACTAATCTCTCTCATTTTCCCTTAATTCCTTTATTGAGTTTTTCCACATTTCGACAATTTCTCCCCTTTTGTACTGCTCCATCCTACTCAAAGAATGAGCCTTGCATTTATATGCTGACTCTATATCCGTCAAATAATACAATATTACATTTTTAAGATTAGAAATGTCAGTTATAATCGAACCATTTTCTGCATGCTTGACATAAGAGGAACTATATAAATTAATCTGGGGAATGCCCCCACTTAGCCCTGCAATTTGCACAAGCATATCTGCTGGATTTCCCAAATCAAGAATGACGCGAACATCTTTCAAAATTTTTGCTAATTCAGTAGAACTGCGATGTGTCTTAATCTCCATTCTCTCTCTGAGGGTTTTTCCTTGTTCCAAAAGAGCCTTACTCTCCTTAGGATTTATATCTTCATGGATCTCTGCTTTTTCTTCTGAATCTAGCTGATTCGATAAATATTCTTTGAGAAATTGTCTGATAAATACTGCTCTTTCAGACTCCAAACTTTGAGTTCCAATCAGTACCTGCATCCATTCCTTCTCTAGCATCATATCAAGTATGGTCCTAAAGACAGTTTGGAGATGTTCTTCAGGTAAAGTATCAACATTGACATAGACAGTTGCTGGCTTTTCCTGCTGGCTTTCTTCTGCCTGCAGACGAATGTCATAAGGAGCCACTTCATAATAAGGGGGAAGCTGGGCTTTTCCGATCAGTTCATACATCTTTTGAATCTTGCTGAAACTATCAACAATAAAGAATGGTGTACCCTGTAAATCCTCTAGGATTTCTTCTTCATCCTCAATTGGGTAGCGTTCACCAAAGAAAGAGAAGGCAAGATTGTAATGCCTCTTAGCCTTGTGGAAGAGATGGTTATGTTGAGGATTTGCTGAAACAATGAGCATATCATCTCTTGTTAGGGCAGAAGATAAATACTGGTCCAGTTTTTCCTTGATTAGCTCCTCAATATCACTATAAACATCCTTTGCGAATGCTTCTTGGACTTCAGGATTAACAAGCACTTGATGATTATCTCTTGTCAAGAATTCCCTAAACTGCCACTGACCTTGTGGATTCAGATAATCTTGATGGTCTGGCTGATTATTTTCAAAATAAATCACACTAGAAACTATGCCTCGATCATCAAAGACCAAACGGTGATCCATCTGATTATTTTTAAAATAGATAATATCGAAAATATTGCCAGTCTGAGAAAAATTAATCTGGGCATAGTGGTTCTGATTTAAATAAACATCTACAAGAAAGGGAGTATAAAAGAATTCCGCTCCCTGTGGCCATTTCAAATCATCCAAACCGAGCTTTCGAGGCAAAACATCTGTCAAACCTTGTAGATTATCAAATAGATTCCATATCCCAGCTGGTTCGATTTTCTCCTGATAACAGAGGGTTCGAATATGGGGCGAATAGTTCAACACTAGAAGCCTACTATCTTTTCCAGCAGGTTGAAACATCTGTAATAAATTCATGGTATCATCAAACATCATCTGTTTTGATGAACAATAAAAAGGCAAAGCAGTGGAATACCATTTCCTACCTTGACAATACCAAGATGGTACAAAGTAAAACATTTCCCTCTATCTCCTTAGCATTCAAATTTTCATTGTAGACAGTTCCAATTCTCAAAATAAATCCCTTGATTGTCAAGTATTTTCATCTAAGAAATGATATAAAAGTCTCTGAAAGACGACCTATTTTTGTTAGATCTATTTCTTCTTTTCCCTGAGTGAATTGTTCTATAAAAATCCACTAATTCCCTTTAGTATAGCATATTTAGCGACTTTCTTCAAACATCACTTAGCTCTTTAAAGCTACGCCGATTGCAGAGTTAGCAGAATCATTCGCAGTTCATCTTCTTATTTTAAGCCAGCAAACAGAATCACAAGAAATCTGGACAACTTTATTAGAACAACAGATAGAAAGACCAGAGCATCACTCTGGTCTTCTACTGTCCCGTTTAGTTTCTAACTAAACTTAGTCTTCTTTTTTGCGAGTAGTGGCTGCAAGTCCTGCACCTAAGCCCAAGAGAGCCAATCCTGCTGCTAATATTGACATAGAGGACTCACTTCCTGTATTTGGAAGATGGTCTTTTCCAGTCTGACTAGCTTTTTCTTTTTGCTGGTTTGGTTCTGTCTGTTCCTGTTCACGCTCATCTGGCTTAACAGGTGCTTGCACTTCTGGTTTCTCTTGTGCTACTGCAGTTCCGACTTCAACGATACGATCTTGTGCTGCTATCTTATCAAAGGTTTCTTTCAGTGTACGCTTACCATTTTCGACTTCTACTAGATGGACACGAACACCCTTTTGACCTTCTTGAAGGACACGGGTTTGACCTAGTGGGAGTTTATCGTTTTTACGTTCTTGCACTTGGAAGTCAATGTTCTCTTCTTCCACTAGAAGTGCTGGTTTTTCATGAACTAAACCTGCATCTCCATCAAGTGGTTGGGCTGTACCTCGCTTAGTTCCAACTTCCACGATACGATCTTGCGCAACTATCTTATCAAAGGTTTCTTTCGATGTACGCTTACCGTTTTCGACTTCTACTAGGTGGACACGAACACCTTTTTGACCTTCTTTAAGAACACGACTTTCACCAACATAAAGTTTGTCAGTCTTACGTTCTTGAACTTTGAAATCAATTGCCTCTTCTTCCACTAGGAGTTCTGGTTTGTGATGAACCAAATCTCTGACACCATCAAGTGGTCGAGCCGTACCACGTTTAGTTCCAACGAGAAGAACCCGGTTAACAGGAGCCTGGATCACTTCACGGAGTTTCTCTTCACGAGTTCCGTCTGGGCTAACAGATGTAAGAATACGTTCCTTACCAACTTGTCCTTCTTGTTCTACACGGCTTTCACCTACATATAGACTTGAATCTTCTTTTTCAACAGTCTGGAAGGCAAGTTCTTTTTCGACAAGCTCAAGACTTGGATTTTCTTCTTGAATAGCAGGGGCTGTTTTCTCAGAAACTGGTTTTTCTTTGACTAGTTGGATACGGTATTCCTTGACTTGTTTTCCACTTTCTGAAACGAGGCGAACAAGTACTGGAAGGCTATCATCGCCACTATCTACAACTGTTGAAGCTGCTTGGTCTGTTTCTTCAACTGAAACTTTTGGACGTTGACCTTTGTAGGTAATTTGATAGTCTTGACGATTTTCAGCGAAATCAGGAAGTTCTTTCCCATCTACAAGAATCTTCGATGCAGTGCTTTCTTGAGACAATTCGCTTGGAGCAAGGAAGGTCATCTCAATTATCGCAACACCCTTCTTATCCGCTTTGCGCTCCATACGCCATCTCATAGCTTTAGCTTTCACAGCTTTAAAGGTAACGTTAATTTCATCACCGGCTTCAATGTCTTTATCCGCACGATAAGGAACAGCTTCCCAATTTTCTGGATTGTTGAATGGATGGTCTGCGTCGTAGGCTTGGTAGTTTGAATAGTAGGTTGGCACTTCAAACTCTGGACCGACATAGCGTTCTAAAACAAGTTTAGACGGTGCATCCGTACCACTATCTGCAAAGAAGTGAAGTTTGGCTTGCGCAACAGTCCGTTCTACAATCTTACCATTTTCACGGAAGATCACACCCGCTGATACTTCTGGATTAGAAGATGGTGTTGGAGACCAGTTTGTCCAACGACGATTTTCAGAATGATCTCTATCATTGATATAGTCAACACGGTCATGAGAACTGTCGTCAATATCATTAGTTGCTGAGGCAAAGGCTTGGTTACTGTTTTCATCATAGTCAGGGTTATCTGACAGGACCTCACCAAGTTTGTCTGTCACTCGTACAGAGAATTCCGCAACGAGGTCGCTACCAAGGACACGACCTCGAACGGTAAATTGACCTGCTTTTGTCAGATTTTCTGCTGGAACTTCTTCCCATTCAACTGCCAAGTCTTTTGTTTCGTAACCGTCTTTACCTGTGAAGTAAACAGGAACCTTAGTTGGCAATTCAAGCGGTTGCCCTACTTGTAGCAAGCGAGCTTGTTTGACCGCAGCAACTGGTTTACGAGAGAGCAAGTCTTTATTGCTTGTAAAGTGTAGACGGTATTCTCCTAGGATGTCACCATTTTCAGCCTTCGCGATAACACGAACTGGCTCACCTTCACGAACACTTGGAACGACAGTGGCGAGACCATTGTTGCTAACACTTGCTGTTACTGCAGGAACTTTTCCATCTACTGATTCAATATAGTAGTCAGTCAAATCAGGGTTAAAGTTTGCTAAGTCTTTACCGTCAACTTGGATTCTCGTTTGTCCTTGTTTGGCTGCTGCGACTTGTTTCGCAAAAATTTGTACTTCTGTGATAGACGTTCCTTTCTTGCTATCAAGTCGAACCATACGAATGCGAACCGCATAGGTCTCAACTTTATCAAAGCTGAAATGATTCATTTCTCCAGCTTTTAATTGAGCTGGTGCTTTGAGATTGCTTACCTCTTTCCAGTTTGCAGGATCGTTAAAGGCATGGTTTTCCTCACCTACAAAGCTAGGGTTTTTAGGGGCTGTTGGAACGGTCTTACCGACATAATATTCAATCACATAAGACTTCGGTACACCAACTCCGTGGTCTTCGTGGAATCCGACACTTAGATTATCAACTGAACGTTTGCTCAAAATACCTGAATCTCCGAATAGGACACCAACTGAAGCTTCTGGATTAGTACGGTTCCAGTTTGTCCAACGGTTAGCTGGGCGGTCATTAAAGGAAATCAATTTATCGTTGACGTTTGAAACAGGATCAGTTGGATTTGAGTCTGAAGCAAAGGCCAGTGGCAATTCTGAACCGGTCCATTGGTCAGAAATATTTGCCCCCTGCTCAGTTTGAGCAGATACGCGAACATGGAGTTTAGTTGTTAATTGCGTACCTTCTAGGCGACCATTAACTGTAAAGACACCTTCCTTGGCGTATTGCTCTGGATCAATCGCATCCCAAGTAACCTTAGCTGATGAAACGTGACCATTTGAATCGTAGGTACGAACGCTTTCTGGTAATTGTGGCGCTTCTGCGATTGGGGTCGTCGCACTAACTTCTTCAACTGAAACGATGCCTTCTACAGAGACTTTTGCACGCGCCTCAAGGTCAAGTCCTTCAACTTTACCTAGAACTTCAAAGGTTTGATAGTGATCGAGTTTTTCTTTTGGAATGGCTTGCCAAATGACTTTGTGCGTTTTAGGGAAACCTTTGTCATACTCAACCGTTACTGTTCCTGGAAGAGTAGGTTCTTGATGCAAGTCTGTTACTACGTTTACTGGGCGTATAGATTGGGCTACTTTTTTCTCAGTATTGGCCTGGATCATAAGAGCGATTTGACCTCTAGCCCCATCATATTCTGCTTTGAGAGTGACTGTTCCTGGCTTATGCAACTCAAGCATTCCTTTACGAACTGCGACTTCCCCTTCACCACTTGTAGAGAAGGTTACTTTATCAGCTGGTAAAACTGCTTGTGTTCCGTCTTGATAGTGAGCGTGTACAGACAATTTCACTGTTTGGTCTTCTTTAAGACCGTCAGCTTGCTCTACTTGTAAGCTCAAGTGGTCAATTTTTGGTGCTTCTTCTAGGAATTGAATTGCATAAGTTTGAAGAGGGCCACCATCATTTGGTTGAACAAAGATGCTTGCACGCATACCGTTTGCTGCACTTGCTTGAAGGACTGTAACAGTTGCATTTTCAGCACTTGCTGTGACTTCTGGCAATTGGGCACCATAAGCAAGAGTGCGGTATTGCATTGGATGTTGACTAGTGAGGCCTGTAACGGCTTCACCACCAACAGTTACAGTTGGCACTACAGGTGCTGCAGGATTGCCTTCTTCTACTACAAGAGTAGCATGTACGGTTTCGCCTCCTAATTGACCAGTCATTTGAATACGTGATCCTGCGACTGAAAGTTTGGCTTTATCTGCTTCCGCAATCTCCCACTTATCCACTTCGTATTCTTGAACGCTTCCATCCGTAACGGCAATAGAAACATATTTGTCAACAGTACTCAAGTCTGTTCCTGGGGCAACACGTTTAACAGTTGGTAGTTCTTTGGCAATTGCTAGAACCTCGACACGAGCCTCTACCTCACGTCCGTCTGCCATGCCTTTAACTGTCACAACTCCAGCTTGACTCACATCAACTGAAGACCATGTTACTGGACGTTTTTCACGACTGCCATCACTGTAGACAAAAGCGACGGTCTTCGGCATTTTTGGTTCTTTCTCGATAACAGTACGTACTTTTGGTACCTCTGTACCGAGAACGGTCTTTTCTTGGTCTTCTTTTTTACCAGTAAAGACAGTTACTTGACCAGATTTCAAGAGATCTGAATGAGCTGTCAGCGTGAATTTGCCTGCTTGTTCAGTTGATTTGACAATGGCAACACCTTTACCGTTAAAGGCTCTGCGAATCCAAGAACCATCTGCTTGCGCCTTATAGCGTTCACGGCTGGCTTGTTCCCCATTATCGACACCGACCAGTTGACCTTGGCCATGCAATTGGAAGCGAACGAGATTATTAGCAGTAGGTACCACATTTCCTTGGCTGTCTACAATTTCGTAGTAGATGTAAGTCAAGTCTTTTCCATCTGCTGCGATTGCGTGTTCTTCCTTGACGAGGCGAACACCTGCAGGTTGGCCTGCAGTGGTAATCTTGTCACGTGCAATTTCTTTTCCAGCTTCATCGCGAGCTACAGCTTCCAGAGTACCTGGTTGGTAAGCAACCTTCCACTCAAGGTAGAGTTCCTTAGCATTGGCACCTTCTTGGTAGGTACGGCCATCGCTGGTTTGTTTTTTGTTGAATGTCTTAACTCCGAGAGATTGACCGTTCAGGAACAATTCAACACTTGCAGCGTTTGAGTAAGCACGGACTGGGATTTTTCCGTCTGCATCTTCGACTTTCGATGCCAATTCTCTATTTTCCCAGTTCCAGTGAGGAAGGAGGTGAACCATTGGTTTCTTCTTAGCAGAAACCCATTGGCTTTGGTAGAGATAGAAGTCATGCTTTGGAATACCAGCTGTATCTACGATACCAAAGTAAGAGCTCTTAACGGGAGTTTGGTTTTGGTTATGCCATGGTGTAGGTTCACCGATATAGTCCGTACCTGTCCAGATAAACTGTCCAGCATAGCCAGCATTATCACGGTCAAAAGTCCATGAATCTGTTGCCGTTTTACCCCATCCAACTCGGTCATTACCATAGTCAGACTGTTCGTAGTTACGTTCAGGTCCGTTACTATGTTTCAATTCACTTTCAGGACGATAATAGCTACCACGTGTACGGGTTGCTGAAGATGTTTCTGAACCGTAAATCAACCATTTTGGATGTTTCGCACGAAGTTTCTTGTAGTTGTCTTCTGAGTAGTTGAAACCAACTGCATCCAGTTCTTCGGCAATCTTCTCATGACCACCACTACCATCTCCAAAGCGGAACTTATCTGCTCCCATGGTAACATAACGTGTAGTATCAACATCTTTGATCACTTTTACTAAGCGTTTAACCGTTGCAAGAGAGTGAGCATCACCGTTGGCTTCACCGATTTCATTCCCAATAGACCACATGAAGACAGCTGGGTTATTTTTATCTCTTTCAACCATGGTACGGAGATCATAGTCAGACCATTTTTCACCTTTTCTAGCTTCTGGGTGAGTGGCATCTTTTTCAAAGAAACGTCCGTAGTCATAAGGTTTCTTACCACCATACCAAGTATCAAAGGCCTCTTCCTGAACAAGCAAACCAAGTTCTGCTGCGATTTGCAAGGTCTGTGGACTTGCAGGGTTATGAGTTGTACGGATGGCGTTAACGCCCATCTCCTTCATTTGTTTGAGACGACGGTATTCTGCCTTATAGTTTTCTTCTGCTCCAAGCGATCCGTGGTCATGGTGCAAGGAAACACCATGGAATTTAATGCGTTCACCATTCAAAGAGAAACCTTCATTTGGAGTCCAATGATAGTAACGGTAACCAAACAAATCTTTCTTAGCATCAACCAATTGACCGTCACGGTAAACACGCGTAATCAATTCGTACAAGGCAGGTTTATCATTTAAAACGGTCCAGAGTTTTGGTTTTTCAACTTCTAAAATCGCATCTAGGCTTGTTGACTCATGTGCTTTCAAGGTACGACTTGCTGTACGAACCACGCCTGTTACGGCCTGACCACCACGTTCAACGATTTGATACTCTGCCACAAGTTCATGGTCTTTATCGTCTGTATTGACGATTTTGCTGGCTACATGCGTTTCAACCTTGTCATGTTGCTGTTCTTCAAGTTTTGGCGTTAAGATGGTTGTCCCATTTTTCTCAACATGAACCTTATCAGTCACTTGCAAGGTCACATCACGGTAAATACCGCTACCAGAGTACCAACGGCTACTTGGTTGTTTGTTGACAGCATGGACAGCAATCACATTCTCACGACCATCTTTGTGAAGGTATTTGGTGATATCGTATGAGAACTGGTTATAACCATTTGGATAATGTCCCACTAACTGGCCATTGACATAGACTTGAGAATCCATGTAGACCCCATCAAAGGTCACACGAACATTTTTCTTGAGATCTTTTTCATCAAGTTTAAAGGTCTTACGATACCAAGCTTCTCCACCATTGAGCTGTCCACCCTCGTTTTGGGCAGGTGACTGATGGTCAAAATCGTTAAAGATACTCCAGTCGTGTGGGAGATCCAATTTTTGCCATGTTGATACATCTGCATCTGATTTCACAGCTTCTTTAGGATTCGCATTAAGTTTAAAGTGCCAATTTTGATTAAAATTCACTTTTCTATCTTCAATCATTTGATTCACTTCTTCATTTGTCGCAGCTTTCAACTCTTCCTTGACAGGCTTTTCCTGACTTGAAGCTTGAGATTCTACCTTTGGAGCTGTTTCTTCAGGTTTTAGAGACGCTTTCTCCTCTTTTGGAACTACAGGTTCATCTTCTTTCACCTCTGGTTTACTTCCTTCAATGGGAGCTGTTTGGCTTTGATCTACACTTACAGCCTCGTTATTCTCTACTACTGCTTTATCCTGTTTTTCCTCCACTGCTGGACTATCCTCTTTTGGTTGTTCTACAGTGTGCGCAATAGGTGTTTCGTCCGCAAAAACAGAGCTTGTTCCAGCAAGATTTGCACCAAATAGAACAGCGCAAGTCCCGATCAGTACTGAGCATGTCCCAACAGAAAACTTCCGAATACTGTAGACACTTTTACGATTCCAATAGCTTTTATCCATAAAAACCTCCTTTAGTAACCGCTTCCATTTTTATGTGATAGCGGATAACTCTCCATTTGTCTTTTATATCTATTCTATAAAATAATATAGATAACTTCAATCCTTAAAACTAAAAAATCATAATTTTGATTGTTTTTTCTAAAATTTGGAGAAGATTCAAAAAATGTGAATGTAGATTTAGAACAAAAAACAACCATTTCCTATCACTCAGTAAAATATCATAAAAAAGTTCCTTACAAAAGGAACTTTTTTATTTATAGTTCTAAATCCTTTTTACCAACTTATTAAATTTCTAAATCATCACTTTTTGATAAGCTCTCATTTTCCAACTCTTTAATTTCATTTCTACTAGATATAATGAGGGCAATCACCATGAGGAAAATACCTGACAAGATAATCATGACGGCTGCACTTCTCCCCTCACCTCGGCCAATTATAGTCTCAACTAGCAGACTCAGACTTCCACCATTTTGGAGAACAGGTTTGATTAGAAAATCGACCATTATCCCAACAGAGGCATATGCAACAACATAACCAACTTGAGAAATCAAACCAATCGTTCCCCAAGCCTTCCCCTGGTGTTCTACAGGAATTGTAATCCTTACTAAATAATCCATAGCTGTATTTGCAAATGGTAAACTTAGAAAGAGACAGAAACCAAAAACTAGGATAAGGATGGTATCCTTACTCCAAGCAAATGCTGCCATAAACAATCCCATTCCTAAAAGAGCTACCTGTAGAAGACTGGCGAACCCCTTTTTGACACTCAACTTGCTGATTAGCAAACCTCCCACCAACATTCCAAAGGCTGAAATAGTTGTCGCAAAGCCAACAAAAGACTCGCCTCCAAAAGAAAGTAGCATGGGAATCATGAGAGTCTGAACAGTTCCCAAACAAAAGGAGACTAAAACACCAAGGAGAACAAGAAACCAGATACCTTTTTTCTCATGGATGATACGAAAACCTAATTTTAAATCATCGCCTAGCTCACCAATATCGTCCTTTTGTATTCCCTTCATTTCCTTCCTTACAATATAAGTTATGGGGAGGGTGATTAGAATCGTTAGCATATCGAGAAACAGAATTGTTCGAATGCCTGCAAAACTCAAAACCAAACCAGATAGAATAGGAGAGAGGAGATAGCGAGAAGCAGGAATCAACTGAACCATACCACTTGCCTTTGAGTATTCCTCCTTTTCCAATAAATCAGAGATTGTCGCTCGAAAGGCTGGCTCAACGAGAGAAGAAAAACTGGAACTAATGGCAGCTCCAAGCAAGATACCAGCAAACAGAGATGATTCATGTAAAAATTGTAAAGAAAATAGGATGCAGAGAAGACCGCTAATGGACAAGCCATCACCTAACATCATCAAGAGTCTACGATCATGCCGGTCCGCTAAGGCACCTGCTAAGGGGGAAAAGAGGAGACCTGGTAGGAAACCTGCCAAAATCATCAAACCAGTCATACTACTCATACCCGTCATTTGATAGATATAAATTCCTAAAGCAAAGGAACTCATACCGGATCCACTTGACGAAATGAGACTCGCTCCCCATAAGAGTAGGAATTTTTTATAACCCTTTGTCATCTAATCCACCTCATTTTTTTGTAAGGACAAGGTCTTAAATGAAGCAAAACTTCCTTGGTCTGCTCCTAAGATCCTTTCGATATTGTACAAAAGACTTTCAGTTTTTCGCTCAATAATCTCTTGGCTCATCTTCTCATCACGAAGATCTAAAACTCCGACAATCATAGCCAAGATAAGTTCAGCGGTTTCATATGGGTAGGCATTCTCAAATATACCTTTTTCAACTCCTTCCTGAATGATTTTTTCAAATATAGGAGTTATTTTTTGGAGCAACAGTCGATTACTCTTTTCATGGAAAAGAGCATTCTGAGGTCGATTCAGGTAGTCCACCATCAGATCACCCCCGGATAGGTGTTCCATATTCATAACAGAAAAAAGTGAGAAAATCTTTTCATGAACAGAAAGTTCTTGCTGCAATACAATCTGTTCAGCTTCCGCCACTATATCATGTGCCGAGCGCTCAATAATGGCATCCATAATCGCCTCTTTTGACTCGAAATGATAATACAAGGTTCCCCTTGCGATATCCAATTTCTTTAAAATATCACTGATTGACGTATAATCATACCCCTTTTCTAAAAATAGTGAAAATGACACATCTAAAATCTGTTCTTTTTTATTTTTCATTGATTACTCCTTTTTTAGACTGACAGTCGGTCTATGCTTTTATTCTAACAATAAGCCCCAAAATTGTCAATCAATTTGAATATCACAAGAAGTCTGATGAGCTCACCTAAAATCTGAAAACATAAAAAGCAGCTCATAAAGAACTGCTTTATTGCGAAGGTGTTGTTACTTGACATAAATAAGCAAGGGTCATAAACCTTAAAAAGTATCAGAAGTATCCATCGTCTTCTCACTTATAGTTAAAGATCCCCCCTGCCAACTTATCAGCTAGCTTGGGAAAGAGGGTATAAAACTTATGGGCTAGGTTCAACAAAACTGGGAGATTGAGTTCCCGTTTATTTTTTCCTATGGTTTTGACAATCTTTCTAGCGACTGCATCTGGTTCTAAGAGAAAGCGGTCAACCGACTTGAGGTAACTACCATCTGGATCAGCCTGGTCAAAAAATCCTGTGCGGATTGGACCTGGATTGACCGTCGTTACATAGACACCATAGGGCATCAGTTCGAGACGCAAAGCATTTGAAAATCCAATAGCAGCATACTTGGTTGCCGAGTAGAGACTGGACTTACTAGTCGCTATCAATCCAGCCATGCTGACAATATTGATGATATGCCCCTTTCGACTTTCCTTCATACGAGAAGCAATCAAACGTGATAGGTTCATCAGGGCAAAGGTATTGATCTTAAACATCTGGTGAATGTCTTTGTCAGAAATCTTGTCAAATTCTTCAAAAATTCCATAGCCAGCATTGTTAATCAAGATATCAATCTTACCATAACGGAGATAGAGGTCAGCTACCAGAGTTTCTAGGGCCGAGTCATCGGTAATGTCTATTTCAATCAATTCCACATGGACATGGTTTCCATATAGCTCTAACAGTTTTTCCTTATTTCTACCTAGCAAAATGAGTTGGTCATCTGGCAAGAGTTTGACCATTTCTTGGGCTAAGCCACCGCTAGCACCTGTAATGAGAATTGTTCGCATACTTATCCTTTTTCAATCTTTTAGATTTCCACTTCTTCCAAGTCTTTAACCACATGGACATTTTCAAAAACAGTTGCCGCATCTTTCTTGAGCTGGCTGATATCTTTTGAAAGGAAACGAGCGCTGATATGATTGAGCAAGAGGCGCTTAGCACCGGCTTCTGCTGCTACTTGTGCTGCCTGCATATTGGTTGAGTGACCGTGATTGCGGGCAATTTTTTCATCTCCCTTGCCATAAGTCGACTCGTGGACAAGGACATCGGCATTGACAGCTAGACGCACACTGGCATTGGTTTTTCGGGTGTCACCCAGAATAGTAATAATCTTACCAGGTCGTGGTGCTGAGATATAGTCAGCAGCTTTGATTTCAGTTCCGTCTTCTAGAACAACGTCCTGACCGTTTTTGATTTTTCCAAAAAGCGGGCCAAATGGAACACCAGCAGCCTTAAGTTTTTCAGCATCCAAGGTACCTTCTAAGTCCTTTTGCATGACACGATAGCCAACACAGAAAATAGTGTGGTCCAGCTCCTCTGCATACACCGTGAATTTATCGGTCTCAAGGATTTTCCCTAGAGAATCTTGGTCAAACTCATGAAAATGAATGCGGTAAGGCAGACGAGAACCTGACACACGAAGGCTGGTTAAGACAAAGGACTTGATTCCTTGCGGTCCATAGATGTCCAAATCTGTCTGCTCTTCATTGGCCTGAAAGGCACGGCTAGAGAGAAATCCTGGCAAGCCAAAGATATGGTCCCCATGCAGGTGGGTGATAAAGATTTTGCTGACCTTACGTGGTCGAATCGTGGTTTCCAGAATGCGATTTTGCGTCCCTTCTCCACAGTCAAAGAGCCAAACCTCGTTAATCTCGTCCAAGAGTTTCAGGGCGAGACTTGAAACGTTGCGGGCTTTAGAGGGCTGACCAGCCCCTGTTCCTAAAAATTGAATATCCATTCGATACTTTCTAATTAATCAATATATAACATGGCTGTGCGATTTTCCGATCGGAAATAGCGCTTGCCAGAAAAAGCAACAGCTTCTTGCAGTAAATCCTCTTGACTGTAGCCTTTGAGACGTTTACGACCATCCGCCAAGCTTTCCAAATCAGTCAAAGCTGTGAGACTCTCCACGCTAACAATTTCCTCATCTCCGACAGGCTTCATGTAAATCTTTCCAGACTCTTCAAAGACGAGTTGATGGGGGAAAATTTGCGCAATCTCAAAAAGTAAGTCATCCGAGATTTCCTCTTCATTTTCAGAGAAAATTCGCCCCAAGCCCTCACTCTCATAGCAAAACCCAAAGGATTTACCAGACAGATTAAGACGAATAAAAGGCTTATTTTCAAAGGTGAAACTTGGCTCAGCATTGTAGAGATTCAGTTCATGACTGAGTTCTGCAAAATAATCCGTCGCAGCCTGAGGACTCTTTTTCTGGTAAAGTTCAGCAAAGTAGGCGTTAACTACACTTGGCGGAGGTGTGATGAGAGCCAACTGCTCTTGCTCTGTTTTGCCAGCTAGAAGTTGATCTAGATAGACCTTATCCAGACTTGTATAACCTCCATACTTTAGAGCCAAAGTTTTAATATCAGTCATAAAATTCCTCTAACCTCCATTTGTTTTTCTCAGAAATATAGCCTGTAATCACTTCCCCGTCATCTTGATAATCGCGCTCTTCCAGAATAGCTACATTTTCTAAATCATGAATCTTGTAAGACTTTGAAAAAGGCACGCGCAGGGTAAAGACTTCAAAAATCTCCTTGATCTTTTCCAAAAACAATGCTTGCAACTGCTCACGACTATCCTCAGACTTGGCAGAAATGAGGGCATACGGCGTTTGGGTAGGCGTGAAATCCTCCACCAAATCCGCTTTATTATAAAGGGTCAGGCGAGGAATATCCTCCATATCCAAGTCTTTCATAATAGACAGAACCGTTTTTTCATGCTCCTCGTGATAAGGATTGCTGGCATCAATGACATGAACCAGAAGGTCAACATGCTTGCTTTCTTCCAAAGTCGACTTGAAACTGGACACCAATTCAGTCGGTAAATCTTGGATAAAGCCGACTGTATCAGTCAAGGTTACCTGTAGATTGCACCCCAGATGGATACTTTTAGTTGTCGCATCCAGAGTCGCAAAGAGCTCGTCAGCCTCATATTGGGTCTTACTGGTCAAGGTGTTCATGATGGTTGACTTCCCAGCATTGGTGTAGCCAATCAAGCCAATCTTAAAGGTGCTCGACTCCAGACGTTTTTCTCTGACCGTTGCTCGATTTTTCTCAACCACCTTGAGCTGACGCTCGATGTCTGTGATTTGGTTGCGAACACTACGACGATTCAGTTCTAGCTGGCTTTCACCAGGTCCACGAGAACCAATTCCTCCAGCCTGACGACTAAGCATAATCCCCTGACCAACCAAGCGGGGCAAGAGATACTTAAGCTGGGCCAAATGCACTTGGAGTTTCCCTTCATGGCTTCGAGCCCGCATAGCAAAAATATCCAAAATCAACTGCATACGGTCAATGACTTTTACTCCGAGAATTTCCTCCAAATTGACATTCTGCCTTGGTGTCAGACGATTGTTGACGATGACAGTGCTAATTTCTTCCGCATCTACCATCAGCGCAATTTCTTCCAACTTACCTGATCCGACGAAAGTCTTGGAGTCATACTTTTCGCGTTTTTGTCTGTAGCTATCGACTACGACTGCCCCAGCTGTCTTAGCCAGACTGGCCAACTCTTCCATGGAGAGGTCAAAATTATCCATGCCCTGCAGTTCAACACCAATAAGCAGGACTCGTTCCTCTTTTTTCTCCGTTTCAATCATCTAAAAACTCCTCTATCTGGCTTAAAATGCGGTCCTTCACACCAGACTCTCCTATCTGATAAAAGGTCACCTGCATGCGATTACGGAACCAGGTCAGCTGGCGCTTAGCAAAACGGCGCGTTGCCTGTTTGAGACTCTCGCTGGCTTCCTCAAGAGTTTGCTCCCCACGGAAATATGGAAAGAGTTCCTTGTAGCCAATGCCTTTAGCAGCCTGCACATCAGGGTAATGGTCAAAAAGCCACTTGACCTCATCCAAAAGCCCGGCCTCAAACATCAAATCTACTCGACGATTGATACGTTCATAAAGCTGACTGCGTTCATCATCCAAGCAAATAATCAGTGGTTCATAAGGACTTTCCTGATTTTCCAAATCCTGACCAAAATGGGCAATCTCCAAGGCACGCATGGCACGACGACGGTTAAACTGGGGAATTTCAAGACCTGCTTGCTCCACAAGATGGGCTAATTCCTCATCTGAATAAGGCTCCAAACTAGCCCGATAGGCTAAAATCTCCTCATGAGGTGTTTCCCCACCTAGATGGTAGCCTTCTAACAAGCTCTGGATATAAAGCCCAGTCCCACCAGCGATAATGGCTAGCTTGCCACGGCTTTGAATATCCTCAATAGCCTTCTTAGCTTCTGAAACAAAATCAAAAGCCGAGTAAGACTCGGTCACCTCTCTGACATCAATCAAATGATGAGGAACAGCTGCTTGCTCCTCTGGGCTAGCCTTGGCCGTCCCAATATCCAACCCTCTGTATACTTGCTGACTGTCACCACTGACCACCTCTCCACCAAAGCGCTTGGCCACTTCAATAGCAAGGGCTGTCTTCCCAACAGCAGTCGGTCCAACAATCACAATTATTTTTGTTTTCATCTTTTTTCCTTGAAAAATTTCCATTTTTTCGTTACTATTATTATATCACAAAAAGGTCAGTCAGAAAAATGCTACCACTTGAGGAGCCTGGCTGATCGGGAAGATAAAGGAGGAAGACTCATGGCTAAAGGATTCGCTAAAGGTCTTGTAACAGGTGTCGCAGGAACTGTCGCTGCCGTTGCAGGTGCAGTATACGCAATTAAAAAGAAAGTGATTGAGCCAGAAGAGCAAAAAGCAGCTTTCATCGAAGAAAACCGCAAAAAAGCAGCTCGCCGCCGCGTATCACATTAAGCAACAAAAGAAGTTGAGATTTCTCAACTTCTTTTTATTTTCTTAAATAGCCAAATCAAACTTCAATTGCGGCTTGACAGGTTCATAATCCACCAACTCAAAGTCTTCTGCTTTGATATCAAAGAAATTAGTCCCATCTGGCACATTCAAGACCAAACGTGGTTGGCAGTTTGACGGCTCACGACCAAGCAATTCCTGAGCTTGTTCAAACTGATTATCATAGATATGAAGGTTGTTGATAAAGTAGAAGAACTTCCCAACCTTCCAACTGAAATGCTTGGCAATCATCATCTGTAGAGCCACATACTGCATAGCATTGATGTGGTGAGCAACCAGCATGTCATTAGAACGCTGGGTCAAGGTCGCATCCAGATAGATGGCCCCATCTACTCGACGGACATCAAACATGGTCTGAAAGGCGCATGGAAGAAGGCCATCTGTCTCCTCAAAAGCCTCATAATCCCAAAGAGAGATGATATTACGGCGATTCCAAGGGTTAGCCTCCAACTGCTTGAGAATCTTATTAATGATGTCGTGTTTCTTAACGACCGCCCCATAGCGCTCACCAATAGTTCCCGTATCTCCCACTTCCCAGTCATTCCAGTAGTGAACATTGTACTTGCTATTTAGCACTTCTAGGCTATTTGACTGGTCTTGGTAAATCCAGAGAACTTCTTTGATAGCTGATTTGATGGCAATTGGACGTAGGGTTGTAATGGGAAATTCACCCTTTGACAAATCATACTCTGCAAAGGCACCCGTTACGTACTTGGAGTTAGCAACAGTTCCATCCTTGTATTTGGGACGTGCTTGTTCAGAAAAGACACCGTCTTTGAGGATTCGTTCAATATTCTCTTTAAAAATCGTATCTGCTTTTGTCATTCTCTCTCACCTCATTTATAGTCTTAACTAGTATAGCATAAAAAGAGCTTTTCTACATACTCAGATAATTAATGGCCTTTTTATATTTTTCTAATCGTTTCAAATCCTTGTCAGTAATAGTCTCAAGTCTCGATAAATCTGAATTATGTTTTAAATCTGCTAATTTGACAACGCGTGCTAGGGGATTAGATTTCACATTTTCTAGATATGTTTGATAGTCTTGCCCCTTTTTCTTTGACAAAATCTGAACGGCAGTAACTACTGTTTCTGATAAACCAGCTAGTAATAGTTCTTCAGCTGTAAAAGAACTGTCCTCGATAACATCATGTAGCAGAGCCACTGCTTTTTCTTCTTCAGTATCAACTTGGCTCGCAACAAAAATTGGATGTTCTATATAATCTATCCCTACCTTATCAAATTGTCCTCTATGAGCTTTCGTCGCGATAGACAACGCTAATTCAAGCATGGGTTGTTTTGATGTGTTCATCTAGCGATTCCTTCCCAAAATTAAAACCTATTTCGTTTTATTCGACTTTTAAAAAAGAGCTTGATGGATAACCAAGCTCTATTATCAATCTATCTTATTGCAATACAAGTGATGCTGCTCCGATAACTCCAGCGTCATTTCCTAGAGTTGCAAGAGCCAATTTAGTAGATGTACGTACTTGTGGGAAGGTATTTTCGTCATAGACCTTTTGCACGCCTTGTAGAAGGAATTCTCCCGCAGCTGATACTCCACCACCGATAACGATTGTTGATGGGTTTAGGATTGAACCGATATTAGCACAGGCAATTCCCAAGTAACGTGAGAAGTTACGGTAAACGATCAAGGCAAGGTCGTCCCCTTCTTTTGCGAGGTCAAAGACAGTTTTAGCAGTTACTTCTTCCCCATCGTCAATCAAGCGTTTCAAGGCTGCATCACCTTCGTATTCATCTGCATAACGACGAGTCAGGTTGACAATCCCTGTTGCTGAAGCAACTGTCTCCAAACAGCCTTTTTTACCACAGGTACATGCGATTGGTTGGTCAAAGTCAACAGTGATGTGACCAAGTTCACCAGCAGCACCAGCAACACCGTGGAGCAATTTTCCTTCTGCCACGATACCGCCACCAACACCTGTACCAAGTGTCATAAAGACAACGTCTGGTTGGTTGTCACCTGCACCCATCCAACGCTCACCGAGAGCAGCTACGTTGGCATCATTGTCGAT
The DNA here is from genome assembly GCA_905221295.1 of bacterium. Classification (GTDB taxonomy): domain Bacteria; phylum Bacillota; class Bacilli; order Lactobacillales; family Streptococcaceae; genus Streptococcus. The sequence continues at coordinate 22,587 of CAJNCP010000003.1, forward strand.
GAAGAATGGGATACCCAAGGCTTTTTCGATTTTTTCTTTAATCGGTTGAAGAGTTTTCCAGTTCAGGTTGTAGGCACCGATAACAGTTCCTTTCTCACGGTCAACCACACCAGGTGATCCCATTCCAATGCCTCGGAAATCTGTAGCAGACAATCCAAGCAAGTCCAAACGATGTTGAATAGACTCAATCATATCATCTACGATATGGCTTCCCTCGTCCAAAATATTGGTCTTGATAGACCATTTTTCTTGGATTTCTCCCTCTTGAGTTAAAATTGCGAACTTAACAGATGTCCCACCAAGGTCAATCCCAATAATCTTTTGACTCATCGTCTTCTCCTTTTTAATTGAAAATGCTTACAGATATAGTATAACAAAATCATTAGATTTGTGCAAAGCTTTGCATGAAAAAGTTACATCTAATAATTAATAACTATTTATCCCCTAGTTTTTGAATGGCATAGTTTGCTTCTTCTTTTGTAAATTGTCCAATCCAAGGAGAAGTTAGCCTCTCATAAATTTTTGTCTTTGATAAATTGGTATTCTTTCGGTATTCTCTTGCTTGAGCTAAGGCATTCGCCTTATAGTCTGCTTGCAAATGATTGATAGCATATTGTGCAGTGTCACTATTAAAACCTTCAAAAATTAACATCTCATAAATTCTTTTTTTTGACAAATGAATCCTATTATAAGATTGTGCTCTCTTTAAAGCTGCTGAGTATGGATTCCCGTCTGCTGGTTTTGGTTGCCGCACACCATCGTATCCTACATAGTAACGGCCACCATCTACCCATTTGTCCCTAGCCATTTTACCATCTGATTCAACATAGTAACGGCCACCATCTACCCATTCATTCTTGGCCACCTTTCCATCTGATTTGAGATAATATCTACCTACCCATTTATTACGAGCAGAGCTTCCTTCTGCTGTTAGATAATAATATGAACCATAGTTTTTATCATAAATCCAGTCACTTTTAACCTTTTTTCCATCAGAATCAACATAATAACGACCACCATCTACCCATTCATTTTTAGCTCTCTTTCCATCTGATTTAAGGTAGTAATTTCCTACCCAGCCAGACTGAACTTTAGATTGTGATTTATCCTGTTTAGGAGTTGTTTCTTTAGCTTTTTCAGCCGGTTTTGGTGCCGGCTTCGGCGCAGGTTTTGGTGCTGGTGTTTTTGATTTCTCAGCAGGTTTTGGTGCTGGTGTTTTCGGTTTCTCAGCAGGTTTTTGTGCTGGTGTTTTTGGTTTCTCAGCAGGTTTTTGAGCTGGCGTTTTCGGTTTCTCAGCTGGCTTTGGCGCGGGTTTTGGTGCGGGTTTTGGTGCCGGCTTCGGCGCGGGTTTTGGTGTCGGCTTCTGCGCGGGTTTTGGTGCTGGTTTTGGTGCTGGCTTTGGCGCTGGTTTCGGCGCTGGTTTTGGTTCTGGTTTCGGAGCTGATTTCGGCGCTGGTGTTTTTGATTTCTCAGCTTGATTTGACGCCGAAGTTGTATTCTCTTTTACAACCTTACCGTTTTTAGAAACATCCTTTTCTTGAGCAGAAACATGCTGAGCCGAAAAAGGAAAGGCTCCAGTTGTATCTGTAAGTGAAATGAGTCCCAGTGTTGCAGTTGCTAAGCTGGTGACTAAAATTTTTTTTGATTTTTTCATAAAAATCTCCATTGTTTTTAATGATTTATACCTATAGTATACCATATGCTTTATTTTTCTTTCAAATCAAATATTAAATATTCAGAAATAAATCTAAAACTTAATTGAAAATCTATAGTTATATCACTTCCAACTCATACAAGCCTCTGACCGCATTACAGCCGAATACAGCTTCTGCTTGGTTCAAGTCTGCCAAAGTCAGAATTTTCTCTTCTACCTGTCCTTTTCCTAGCAAATACTGACGATAAATTCCTGGCAAAATTCCTAGACTGATGGGTGGTGTGTAGAGTTTACCATTAATTTTTAAGACCAGATTTCCAATAGAGGTCTCAAGTAGTTCTCCTGACTTATTGTGGTAAATCTTCTCTTGCTCTCCTAGGCTTAAATGTGGTCTATGAGTTGTTTTAAAGTAGGTAAATGCTTGTTGCAAATCAGCTTCCTGAAGGCAAAGTTTGGACTGGCAGAAGGTCGGACTGAGAGGTTTCAATATTTGGCGACTGACTTCCATCTCTCCAGATTTGCTGAGACTAATTCGTAAGCGATAGTCTTGATTAACATCACAAACTTGGCACTCTTCCTCTATCTTTTGTCTCAGGTCTTCTGGATCAAAAGGATAGGCAAAATAACGACTCGCCTTTGTCAGTCTTTCCAGATGTTGTTCTTCAAACAGTAAGTTCTTCTGACTGATTTTCCCAGTCGTAATCAATTGGAAGCGAGCTTGTTTACGATAGAGAACAGCCGCCTTTTGATGCACTTCACGGTATTCAGACTCCCAGGTGCTATCCCAAGTAATCCCTCCGCCAACTCCATAAATGGCTTGACCCTTGTGAAGTTGAATGGTCCGAATGGCGACATTGAAAATCCGTCGCCCATTTGGAAGTAAGAGACCAATCGTTCCGCAGTAGACTCCTCTGGGTTGTGGCTCCAAGTTCTTGATGATTTCCATGGTCGCAATTTTCGGAGCTCCCGTTATGGATCCACAAGGAAAGAGTGACTGAAAAATTACAACCAAGTCCACATCCTCTCGCAACTGACTCTTGATGGTCGAAGTCATTTGCCAAACAGTTGAATACTGCTCCACTTGGCACAGACACTCCACATATTCACTGCCCACTTCAGAAATACGGTTCATATCATTGCGCAAGAGGTCCACAATCATCATATTTTCAGAGCGATTTTTGGGATCCTGTTCTAGCCAACTAGCTTGGGCAAGGTCTTCTTGGTCAGTCACCCCACGCTGGGTTGTTCCCTTCATTGGTCGCGTTGTCAATTCACGGTCATTTTGCTCAAAAAAGAGCTCTGGGCTCATGGAAATCACTGCCATCTCATCGTGTTCAACATAGGCATTGTAGCCCGCCTCCTGCTCTACCACCATACGATTGTAGATAGAAAAAGGATTGGCACTTAAATCTTGCTTGAGTTGGACAGTGTAATTGACCTGATAGGTGTCCCCCTGACGCAAATGATGGTGAATCTGGGCAATAGCCTTTTCATAGTCCTCTGCTGACGTTACTTCCTGCCAATTTGAAGGCAGATCTACTTCCTCATAAGTCAGAGGAATAGGCGATGTTTCTACCCTATCATGAACTGTAAAATATAGCAGATACTCTGCCAGTAAAGGAGCTTTATGAACTGCTAATTTCTCCTCAAATGCAGGTGCAGCCTCGTAACTGACGTAGCCCACCACATAATAGCCTTGCTCTTGGTAGCTTTCCACTTGTGCCAGCAAGTCTGCCACTTCTGATAAGTCTCTCGTTTTTAACTCTTTAGTCGGTTGGGTAAAGGTGTATCTCTCCCCCAAAGCTCTAAAATCAATCACTGTTTTTCTATGCATATCTTAAGTATAGCACAAAAAAGCCGACCTAGAACAGTTAAATCCAGCTTTGTTTACTGATTTCTATGACGAAAAATCTTCTCTAAGTTCCTTTTTCCTACTTTTGGCAATTCTCCATCAGATAGCACTAGTTCTTCTAGTAAAAGATGCCCTTGATTGGAGTAATTTTATCAAGAATTAAACAACAAAAACAGAGAGAGTCTTAGTTGCTATACCCTTACTCTCTCTGTCTTTTACTGTTCAGAAACTAAAAATTGATTTGAAGTTTTAATGATGCCTACCGTTTCTTTGACATCTAAGTCATCCGTGTACAGAAAATGCTGTTTCTCACTATTTTTAGCCAAGAATTCATTTCTTGCTTGGATTGATAAATCGCCTGTTCTCTCAATTTCTTTTCGAGAAGAATCCCTATCTTTCAAGGTTTCTTCTTGAGCCATTAGGACACAATATTTTAGCTTGATTTGTTTTTCTTTTAAAAAGATGGCAATTTTCTTCAGTTGATCATCAAATATGACATACTCTATCACGACGGTAATGCCTCGGTCGATGAAATTATTGGTCAGACTGATGATATTATCCCAGAACAAATCCACGTAAAATCCATCATCTTCCCAAGGGGCTACGAGACCTCCTTTAATCATTAAGTAAATCATATCCCCCTCTATAACTGCACTTTTGTCAAAAGAATAGGCCAGTTCTTTGCTGACAGTGCTCTTTCCAACACCTGGGGGCCCTGAAACGATATAAACACAATTTTCCAACCTTATACCTCTACATACTTGAAATATCTCTAACTTACGATAACTTTCAGCCCACTTATGACTTTCTTATGAAGTCTTCAGGATACTGTGCACGCGCACCACCGATGAGTTTTGGACGGCTAGCTAAAGCCGTTACATGGGCATGCCCAATCTCACGTAGTACCGGTCGAATCGGAACCTGCACATGCTTGACATGCATACCAATTGCGGTATCTCCTATATCAATTCCCGCATGAGCCGTGATGAACTCCACTTCGACAGGGTCTTTCATAAACTTAAAGGCTGCTAGCTGACCCGAACCTCCTGCATGAAGAGTCGGAAGGACGCTGACGATTTCCAGACCAAACTGCTCTGCCACCTGACGTTCAACAACGAGGGCTCGATTGACATGTTCACAACCTTGAACGGCTAGATGAATTCCTTTTACCTCTAGGATATCTAGAATGGTTTTCACAATGATTTCCCCAATTTCTTGGCTGGATTCCTTGCCAATCTGACCACCTATCACCTCACTAGAAGAAAGGCCCAAAACAAAGATAGCCCCTTGCTTCAAATTGGCCTTTTCTAATACATCTTCTACAATCTGGCTTGTTGCTCTTTGAATGTCTTTTTCCTTCATACTTGATACCTCTTTTGTCACTATCTATCATATCTTTTTTTACTGATTTTATCAAGGCCAACTAATCATTCTGATTTTTAAAAGCAAAACTCCCAGAATTGACTGGGAGCTAGCTGGTAGCTATTTTATTGAGGTATATTTCGACCGTCGTCCCTTTTTTGGGTGCAGAATTGATCTTCATCTGGTAATTGTCTCCAAAATGAAGTTTTAGTCGTTGGTCGACATTTTGAAGGCCAACTCCCCCACGTTTGAGCTGACTTTGACTACTATCACCAGGATTTCGGAAGCCAACGCCATCATCCTCAATGCGGATAACAAGCCCTGAATCCTTTTTCTGAACAGAAACTTTAATATGTCCCTGACCGTCCTTCTCCTTGATGCCATGGTAAAGGGCATTTTCTACAAGAGGTTGCAATACCAACTTGGGTAAGACTAGGTTATCAAAGTCAGGTTCTTCATCAATCTCATACTCCAGCTTATCACCATAGCGTTGTTTCTGGATAAAGAGGTACTGGCGGACATGATTGATTTCATCAGAAAGAGAAATCAAATCCTTTCCTTGATTGAGCGCCAAGCGGAAATAGGTTGCCAAGGACTTGGTCACCTGAACCACTCGCTGACTATCCTGAAATTCAGCCATCCAGATGATAGTGTCCAAGGTGTTATAGAGAAAATGGGGGTTAATCTGGCTCGACAGGGCTTGAAGTTCATACTGACGGGTCGCTTCTTCCTGCCTGCGAATAGCTGCCATCAGCTGATCAATCTGATCCAACATGGCATTAAACTGGCGAGTTACTACTCTCAGTTCATAGGCACCAGCCTCCTTGGCACGAAGATTTTGAGCCCCAGAAGCAATTTCCAGCATGGTTTCTCTCAGATCCTTCAAAGGGGCAATCCAGCGTTTGAGACTGAACCACACCAAGCAGAGACAGGCAAGAAGAGATAAGGCACTAGCAGCAAGCAAGGTCCACATGAGTTGACTCCGAACCTGGTCTAACTTCTCCAACGAAGACACGCCTATCACCGTCCAATCAGTCCCTGCAATCTGTTCCTGACTGACGTAGGATTGATGATCCAGCGTATAGCCCTGCCCCGTCTCGATGTAGGGTTTCATGGCCTCCATTTCACTCGCTGAGCTATAGACAGTACGTTTAGGATGGTAGACAAATTCATGCTTTTCATTGATGATAAAGGCAAAGCCCTGCTGGCCCAACTGAAGTTGGTTGAGATAGGATTCCAGAGTTTCATAAGAAATATCCAAACGAAGCACACCAAGATTGACCCCCTCTGCATCAACCAGTTCCTGAGTAACAGAAATGACCCATTGACTATCTGATTTACGAGCTGGGGTTAAAACTGGCTTAGCTCCCTGATGAATAGCCTTTTGGTACCAATCCTCAGCCATCATATCTGAGGAAGTTTTCATTTGCACACTATCATCTGTAGAAATAACCTGACCGGATTTGGTGACCAGTACCACCGTTTTCAAGTCCTGATCTGCCTTTAAGATGGTCAAAAACAAATCTCGGATTCCCTTGACCTGGTCTTGGTTAGGATTCTCAGCATAGGCTAAGACATCCTTCTGCTGGGTCAAACTGGTAGAGGTGGTTTCTAATTTTTTGATATAAGACTGAATAAAGTGGCTAGTTTGGCTAATGGTCGTTTGGCTATTACCCTCGATAGTAGCCTCAATGGCTGATGAACTAGATTGATAATAGAAAGTCCCAACCACAGCTAGTAGAATGAGAAAGACCAGAAAGATGGAAATAACCATTCTGACTAAAAGAGAAGAACGCTTCATCGGCCTTCTCCCTTCTTAAACTGACGAGGCGTCACACCTGCAATCTGTTTAAAACGTTGAGTAAAATAGTTCATATCTTCAAAACCAACCTTTTCGGCTATCTCATAAATCTTTAAATCTGTGGTCAGAAGCAAGAGCTTGGCTTGTTTGACACGCTCTCTCACCAGATAATCCTGAAAAGGCAGGCCCAATTCTTTCTTAATCAAGGAACTCAAATAAGTTGAGCTAAAGCCCAAGTCACTGGCCAAAGACTTTAAACTAAACTGACTGTCAGCCAGATGAGACTGGATTTTCTGGGCCAGATTTCCCTCAAACTTATCAGTTAATAAATCTTGTAACTGCTCTTCCTTTTCTTCCTTGTCTAGTTTTTGCTTGATTTTCCCCAACATTTCCTCAATATCCTGAAGCGAAAAGGGTTTGAGCAAGTAGTCATCTACACCGAGTTTGACAGCAGACAAGGCATAATCAAAATCATCGTAACCTGTCAAAAAAACTAGGTGAACCTGAGGATAGGTTTCTCGGACCAGACTGGCCAACTGGATGCCATTTAGCTGAGGCATGTTGATATCGGTTAAAATGATATCTGGCACCTGCTTTTGAATTAAGTCCCAAGCCTGTCTTCCATTTTCAGCCTGACCGATGATTTCCATATCGTAGGCTGCTACATTGACCAGCTTGGTCAATCCTTGTCTTACCAGATACTCATCTTCTACGATTAAGATTGTGTAGGTCATGCTCTGCTCCTTTGTCACTTACTAGTATCAGTATAGCAAAATTCTCCTCTAACTGCTTAGGAAAGACTTCTTAATCAACATAATCTAGTAAATAGGCATAACCTTTTTCTGCCATTTGGTCTTTAGGAATAAAGCGGATAGAAAGGCTATTGATACAGTAGCGTAAGCCACCCTTGTCCTGAGGCCCATCTGTAAAGACATGGCCAAGGTGAGAATCTCCAACTCGGCTTCTCACTTCCATGCGCGTCATATTGTAAGACTTATCTTCCTTGTAGGTAGCAACATCTGGACTGATTGGTTGGGTGAAACTAGGCCAGCCACAACCAGACTCAAACTTGTCCTTTGATGAAAAGAGGGGTTCACCAGTGGCCACATCCACATAGATACCGGATTCAAATTTATCCCAGTAGCGGTTTGAAAAAGCTCGTTCTGTTTGATTTTTCTGGGTAACGGCATACTCCTCAGGTGACAAGGTCTTCTTCAATTCCTCATCACTTGGTTTAGGATATTTGCTGGCATCGATGACGGGGTAGGCAGCCTGATTGACATTGATATGACAGTAGCCATTTGGATTTTTCTTGAGGTAGTCTTGGTGATAGTCCTCAGCCACCACAAAATTCTTCAAGTTTTCCTTTTCAACTGCCAGAGGTTGGTCGTATTTCTTAGCCACCTCATCAAAGACTTGGTTGATTACCTCTAAATCCTTTTCATCTGTGTAATAAACGCCGGTACGATACTGGGTCCCCACATCATTTCCTTGTTTATTTTTGCTGGTTGGATTAATGATGCGGAAGTAATGAAGCAGGATTTCCTTGAGGGAAATTTGCTTGGCGTCGTAAGTGACATGGACGGTTTCCGCATGTCCTGTTTGGTTAATCAATTCGTACTTGGTTGTTTCCCCTCTTCCGTTTGCATAGCCTGAAACGGCATCGGTTACTCCAGACACGCGTGAGAAGTATTCCTCCACTCCCCAGAAACATCCCCCAGCTAGATAAATTTCGTGCAAGTCTGCGTCTTTACTCACTTCTGTTTTTTTCACTGTTTTTCCTCCTTGGCTAACTGACGCTTTCTCAATTTGCGAGCTGTCTGTCTGCCCTGCATTTCGCATCAATAGAAAATAGAAACCGGTTATGGCTAGGAGAATGACCCCTGCCAAGACAAAAAGTTTTACTTTATCATTCATGATCTTTCTCTACCCCATTTCTTTCAATTCTTTTAAAATCATATCCTTATCCATAAAACCTGGTTGCGTTTTGACCAGCTTGCCTTCCTTGTCTATAAAGGCTTGAGTCGGATAAGAACGGACACCATAACTTTCCAAGAGTTTACCTGATGGATCAATTAAAACTGGAAAATTTTTATAATCTAAGCCCTTGTACCAGTTCTTAAAGTCTGCTTCTGCTTGTTCTCCCTTGTGTCCAGGAGAGACCACTGTCAAGACCACATAGTCGTCTCCAGCATCTTTAGCGATTTCGTCCGTATCTGGAAGGCTGGCTAGACAGATGGAACACCAAGAAGCCCAGAATTTAAGATAGACTTTCTTGCCTTTGTAGTCAGATAAACGATAGGTCTTACCATCTACTCCTGTTAGTTCAAAATCAGCGACTGCCTGACCTTTAGTCGCAGTTTGCGCACCGACTTGTTCTGTTTTGGTTTGCTCCTTCATAGTTGATTCGTCTGACATGTTTTTAGCCGAACAAGCTGCCAAGCAACAGATTGAGCCTACTCCAAGTAGACATGTTTGCCATTTCTTCATTTCTTCTTCCTCCCTATTCAAATAATCTTGTCAAAATAGAAGCATTTCCCAAAAGTACCAAGATTCCCATCAGGATAATGAGGAAACCACCCACTTTTTTGAGGGTTCCGAGGTAAGGATGGAGTTTTCGGAAATGTTTCAAAACATAGCTGGAGGCGAGAGCTAGAACCAAAAATGGTAGCGCCAAACCTAGCGTATAGACCAACATGAGACCAGCTCCCTGCCAAGCACCTAAGCCACCTGAAGCCGCTAAGGCCAAAACAGACCCCAGAACCGGCCCTACACATGGTGTCCAAGCAAAACTAAAGGTCAACCCCAGTAAAAATGCCTGACTATAGCCGTTAGCGTTTTGCCCTTGTCTCTTTAATTGTAGCCTTCTTTCCTTGTAGAGCCCCTGCAAATGTAAAACTTCCATCTGGTGTAAGCCCAAGAGAATGATAACTGCACCTGTCACATACTGAAACCAAGAAGCATAGAGCAAATTGCCTAAAAAACCAGCTCCATAGCCCAGTAAGATAAAGATAAAAGATATCCCCGCTATAAAGGCCAGAGTTCGCAATAAACTAACAAGTGAGATTGAAAATTTTTCGCTAGAAGCCTGAGCACCATCTTTATCATCCAACAAGACCCCTGCATAGACAGGTAACAAGGGTAAAATACAAGGAGAAAAGAAGGAAAGAATTCCAGCAAGAAAAACACTGATAAAAAAAATCACATTGTCCATATCTTTTCACCCTTCTTTCTTTTGATAAGTCTATTATAATTCCCAACTCTAAGAAAAAACAGGGACAATGATAGGGAAAAATAGGAATTTAATCAGTTTATTCAGAAATCTGGCACAAAAAAAGCCAGACAAGGTCTGACTTTGATAGAAACAGAAAAGAGAATCACCTGTCTTCCCTGCTTATCTGGTAATAAATAAGGTCCGCAACGTAGTCTTTTCTCTCCACACCATTGGCAATGGTTTTTAGATAAGACATTCCCGCTTTTTCCATGACACGGCCTGAAACTGGGTTGAGACTAGCATAACGAGCTCTGACCTTTTGAAAGCCTGCTTGAGTAAAACAAAAGTCTAACACAGCTTTCAAGGCCTCCGTCATCATACCACGACCCCAGTATTCCTTGCCTAGCACATAGCCAATTTCACAGCTAGAGTCAATCTCATCCATTTCAACGATGCTGATATCTCCTATCACTTGCTCAGGGTTTTCTTTGAGACAAATGGCCCATTTGTAATAGTTGGGATTAGTATAGGATGCAACCCAATTTCGAATCGAGTTCCGAGTCACTTCAACATCAGGATGAGGATCCCAGGTGACATAGGTCAGATTCTCAGGAGACGAAGCCCAATTTTGAAACATGGCTTCCGCATCACTCTCCACAAATCTTCTCAATATTAAACGTTCTGTCTGTAAGGTTTGCGTACCGATTGCTTTCATAATGTTACCTCGCTTTCTAAGCTTAAGGCTCAAGCTAAAAAGGTCCACAGGAGGTTATTTTTGCTCTCTAGTTTCAAGGCAAGAAGCTAAAAAGGTCCCCCGGACCTTCCTCGCTTTCTATTTTAGGGGTCGGTATATAATCTTCACTGGAGTTTATTCTTACTTTCCAATTTCAAGGCTCAAGCTAAAAAGGTCCCCCGGACCTTCCTCGCTTTCTCATTTCTAGGCTCAGGGTAAAAAGGTCCCCCGGACCTTTTTACTCCCAAAAGTCATCAAATACGGTGATTGGTAGGTGGCGTTTGTGTTGGCCTTTGTGCCACCAGTTTTCAATAGTCGCTTGGGCTTCTGGACTGATGGTTTTGCCTTCAAGGTAGTCATCAATTTCATTGTATGTGACTCCCAAGGCTACTTCGTCTGCAATACCTGGTTTTTCTTCTTCCAAATCTGCTGTTGGGATTTTTTCATAAAGGGCTGGGTCTGCACCAAGTTCCTTCAAGAGTTGTTTTCCTTGACGTTTATTGAGGCGATAAAGTGGGAGAATGTCTGCACCACCGTCACCAAACTTGGTAAAAAAGCCTGTGATATTTTCCGCAGCATGGTCTGTTCCAATGACCGCTCCGCTATGGGCACCCGCAAGGGCATATTGAGCAATCATACGGCTACGCGCTTTAATATTGCCCTTGTTAAAGTCTGAAACAGGACTTCCTGTCGCTTCAACAGCAACTGTCATCGCGTCAGCTGATTCCTTAATATTAACCACCAAGCTGACATCTGGCTGGATAAAGGCTAGAGCTTTTTGAGCATCTGCTTCATCAGCTTGGACTCCATACGGCAGACGCACTGCGATAAATTTGTAGCTGTCATCTCCAGTTTCTGCTCGCATTTCTTCCATAGCTAATTGCGCCAAGCGCCCCGCCAAGGTTGAATCCTGACCCCCAGAAATCCCTAGTACAAAGGTTTTAAGGAAGGGATGTTTTTTCAAGTATCTTTTTAAGAAGTCAATGGAACGACGGATTTCTTCCTGGGCGTCAATCACTGGCTTGACACCTAGTTGCTGGATAATGGTCTCTTGCAAACTCATTCTTCTTCTCCTTCACCAAGGGCTTCTTTGCGCATCTTGTCAATCAAGTCCATTTTGTCCTGCCAAATATCACGCGCCAAGTCTACCGGGTAATGTTGCGGATTGAGAACCCGTTTATACTCATCCCAAAGCTTGTCAAATTCCTTACGTGCATAGGCCTGAATCTCAGTCAAACTAGGCAAGCTATAAACTAATGTTCCTTCTTTGAAAATATCCACCAAGAGAGGAACGGCATCAAAATTACGAACGGTCTTTTTGATGTAGGTATAAGTTGGATGGAACATCTTGATTTCTGTCATGCCGCTTACATCCACACCATCATAAGTAATGTAGTCACCTTCTGACTTGCCTTTTTCACGACTGGTAATGCGCCATACCTGCTTCTTACCTGGCGTAGACACTTTCTCCGCATTATTAGACAGTTTGATAGTATTGCGCATCTGGCCATTCTCATCTTCGATCGCAACAATCTTATAAACTGCACCAAGAGCAGGCTGGTCATAGGCAGTAATCAGCTTGGTTCCCACACCCCAGACATCAATCTTAGCCTTTTGCATCTTGAGGTTGAGGATAGTATTTTCATCTAGGTCATTTGAAGCATAAATCTTAGCCTCTGTAAAGCCAGCCTCGTCTAGTTGCTGACGAACTTTCTTGGAAATGTAGGCAATATCCCCAGAGTCAATCCGCACACCCATAAAGTTAATCTGATCACCCAACTCACGCGCCACCTGAATGGCAGCTGGCACACCAATTCGCAACGTATCATAAGTATCTACTAGAAAGACACAGTCACGATGGGTTGACGCATAAGCCTTGAAGGCTTCATAGTCGTTCCCATAAACTTGTACCAAGGCATGGGCATGAGTCCCCAAGACAGGGATACCAAAGAGCTTCCCTGCTCGCACGTTGCTAGTTCCGTTGGCTCCACCAATCACAGCTGCGCGTGTTCCCCAGATAGCTGCATCCATTTCTTGCGCACGACGTGTTCCGAACTCCATCAAGGGTTCATCCTCAATGACCGAACGAATACGTGCTGCCTTGGTCGCTATCAAGGTTTGAAAGTTAACGATGTTTAAGAGAGCCGTTTCAACCAATTGACATTGGGCTAGAGGCCCTTCCACCTGCACAATCGGTTCATTGGCAAAAACCAAATCCCCTTCCTGAGCGGAACGAACCGTCAACTCCAACTTGAAATTGCGGAGGTAATCTAAGAACGCCCCATGATAGCCAAGCGACTCCAAGTAGGCAATATCGCTATCTGAAAAGCGCAAGTCTTTAAGATAATGTACAATTCTTTCTAAACCAGCGAAAACTGCATAACCGTTCTGAAAAGGTTGCTGGCGGAAATAAACTTCAAAGACCGCCTTTTTATTGTGAATCCCTTGGTCAAAGTAAACTTGCATCATATTGATCTGGTACAAGTCCGTGTGCAATGTCAAACTATCATCTGGATACATCTGTTTTCCTTCTTCCTTTTTTACAAAGGTATGAACGTATTCTACCACTTTCACACCATCCGATAAATTAGTACTATTATAACACATTTTACCGAGATTGATAAAAAGATAACAAGCTATTCTCCGTTCTCCAGTTCATCCATATCTTGCTCAAACTTTTTTTGAGCCCATTCGCCATAGCTTTTAAGGCCGAGATTGCCGATAAAAACCCAAGGAAGGTAGATCAGATAAGTGATGGCCCAAGCAGACAAATATTTAACGTTCAGAGGATTGTGCTGATAAATTTCGATATTGAATTGATAATTCTGTAACATCAAGAGAGTCGTAATAGCGAGAGTTACCAGCAAACACCCTACAATCGTAAAATGAAAACGACTATAGTAGGTCACTCCAAGATGTCGTGCACGATTGAAAAAGAAGAAAATGCCTAAAAGAAGGGTAACCAGAAGAATATTAGGATTAAAAAGAGCAGGTGCTAATACCGCCACCAAATAACTTAGCAGAATGAGCCCGATAAACATATAAAAAGACTCTGTCCCAGCTTTGTTAATCAGTTGTTCTTCTCTTTCGTCTAATAATTGATAATAAAAAAATCTATTTTTCATCTTCTTCCTCCCAAAATAATTGATCCAAAGTTTTTCCTAAGCATCTGCAAATGGACTGGCAGAGGGAGAGACTAGGATTGTATTTCCCAGCTTCTATCAAGCCTATAGTCTGCCTAGTAACACCAACAGCCTCTGCCAAATCACCCTGTGTCATATCAAGTTCCACACGAGCTAGTTTTAACTTTAAATTTTTAGCCACTTGTTTCCTCCTTTTAATTTTTAAAAAGTTGCGCTTCTTTTTAAACATATTATACCATATATCTAACTTAATGCAATATATAAATGCCATTTTGTAATATTTTATTAACAAAAAACTCTCTATCATCTTACATGATAAAGAGTATTCGTTCTTTTTTGATACTTAGCTAAGCTCCTCTTCAAAGGAAAGAAATCTAGGTCACAAATCCTTTTGGTAATAGTATCTTTGTCCTGTGTAGGGATAGTCTTGCAAGGAAAAAACTTCCTTGTAACCATGGCTCAGATAAAAATCTGGCGCTTGAAACTGGTAAGTATTGACAAAAGCAAAACGACAATTTCGATTCTTGGCTTCATTTTCTGCTTGCTGAAGTAGTTTCGAACCGATTCCTTGTTTTCGTAGCTCCTCTTTCACAAACAAATATTCGATTTCCAGCCAATTTCCGAAAGTCTCAGCTACTAAGCCTGCCATGAGATTGCCCTTTTCGTCTTCAACATAAAGGTTCAGTGGTTCGCTTTCAGCCTCTTCTCGTTTAGAACGATTATAAGCACGAATTTGATTCGCGATTTCTTGCGCTTTCTGGGACTCCATATTCTCCAATTTAACGTACATCCCTATCTCCTTTGATTTTAGACTAAAATGCCTCAATAATATCTCTAATGAGTAAAAGTACTAAAAATATTATAGACTTTTTCTGTCTATCAAACAAATTCCACCTGATAATAGTTATTCAATCAACTCATTCGTAAGGCTCCTTCCTATGAGATATCTTAAGAATACCACATATTTAATCAGTTGAGAAGAGACAAACATCAATATTTTATTCACCTAATGATTTCAAATCAATGACCATGCATTTTTCTACTTCCAAGGAAAGAGAGAAGACAGATTTCTTTGGTTTGTATAGAAGAGAATTTGCTTGCTGTAAATCAAAGCTTTAAAATTGTTTTTAAAATAAAGCTTACATCACTAATGCTCTTGAATCCCCTGTCCTGAGTTACATTAAAAGCAATCAGCAAACATTGCAAATATGAAAGAAGTAAGTTTTTATCTCTTTAATTGTCAAATTAAGTGCACATTTTCTTCATAGAAAACTTCATAAGGTGTTTTCCAGTTAAGACATTTTCGTGTCCTATTATTAAGTTTGTTCTCCCACAGCTGAATGATTTGATCATCAACCACTGTGAGATCCCTTCCTTGTGGAAAATATTCTCTTAGTAGTCCATTGGTATTCTCATTAGTTCCTCGTTGCCACGGAGCATGAGGGTCGGGAAAATAGACTTCAATTTTCAATTGATCACTCAATTTCTGATGATAGGTGAACTCTTTCCCTCTATCGGGAGTTAGTGTATGCTTTGTCAAGGGTTCTAACATTTTTACCATAGCTTCTATGACAAGTTTGCTTTTCTTGACCGCTACCTTCTTGATTTTAAGAAAACGAGAATAACGATCCGTTAGAGTAACTAAGTAAGCTTTTCCAGTTTTACCTGCTACAGTGTCTGCTTCTTCGGGTCTTTTGTGAATAGTATGAGAAATAGGGATTTTCCCTCTATTTTCGACATAATCTTTCGGATGCCGTTTCCATTCCCGACTAATACTAGACGGATGACGATGAAGTAACTTAGCAATTTGAGAAAAATTTAGGCCTTGCATATGGTAAATGAGAATACTTTTACGCTCGTCTACGGTAAAATGATGGGAGCTCATAAGATTTCCTTTCGTAACTAGTTCGTTCAATTCTATTTTACTAGAAAATCTTATGAGTTTTTATTGTGCACTTATATTGTATATTAAAGATGTTAAAACTTCAAAAATTTAAATCTAATATGGTCACCGTTTTCAATGTCAAGAAAAAGAGAAGCAAGGTGATTCTCCCTCGAGTTTAGTTATGAATCACTCACTTCCACTGTCATTGAAATCTAAAAACAAGTAGCCCCTATAGAACTACTTGCTGTACTTTTAAATCAGATGATTAGA
Source organism: bacterium (assembly GCA_905221295.1). Taxonomy (GTDB): domain Bacteria; phylum Bacillota; class Bacilli; order Lactobacillales; family Streptococcaceae; genus Streptococcus. Next base: position 38,501 of record CAJNCP010000003.1, read on the forward strand.
TATTGCTTTTTTCTTTCTTATCTGAAGATTTGTCTGTTGACTTGTCTGAAGACTCATCTGTAGATTTTTTCTTAGACTTTGTAGAGTTCTTACGATCAATCTTATCATATCCCTCTGTAGTATCCATTAACTCAGTTGATAAGGTACGATAATCTTCTTGAGAAATGAGCCAGTTTCCATCCTTGTCCTTGGTTAATTTGATTTCTGTATCAAAATCTCCAGTAGTAAGAGGTGTTAGAGCAGCTTCAGCATCTACATCACTATAGATAGCAAAATCTTTTCTAAAGAGGTGTTCGTAAATCCAGTAAGTCACCAATGTTTGGTAACGCTTGATGTCAACATCTGAACCAGCTTGGTTGTACTTACCTAAGTTATCAATACCTCCAATAAGAATCGTTAACACTTCTCTGATTGAAGAAGTCAAACCTTTAGAGTGTAACTTTTTAGAGTTAAAAGTCACAGTCGCAGTGTTACCTGATTCATCAACCTTTACATCTTTCACAGTGTAAGAACCGATATCTTGGAATAACTTGCGTTTCATTTTCAAGAAACCTGAAATCGTTTCTTCTGGTGTTTCTACAGGAAAATCTTTGTGCCATTGTACTGAGTATGTAGACGCAGGTGAAAGACCTTCTTCTTTAATTTTTTCACTTGTTTGCACTGCAAATATAGCCTCAGTCCATTTTTCATAAGTTTCGCCATAAATTTTCTTGAATCGTGCAGAGTCGCTAGTCAGAACTGAGTCTAAGAGAATCTCAGCGTCTTTTGTAACTTTCTCTTTAACTTCCGCTGCTTCATCCTTCTTCTCAACTTGTTCCGTTTTCTCCTTGTCATCAGAAGAAGCTTCAGATGACTGATTAGAAAATGCAGAACATGCACCCAAGACAACTGTTGAGAGTGCTAAGATACTTAGTAACTTAATCTTTTTCATGTTTCACCTCTTTATGAAAATTTACTCTTGGAGACCACCTCCAAGTAGATTTGTTTAGAAAAACACTGGGTTCATCTAACGGAGAATGGGGGATTCGAACCCCCGCGCCAGTTACCCAACCTAACGATTTAGCAAACCGTCCTCTTCAGCCTCTTGAGTAATTCTCCACTAGCAAACTAAAACAAATAGGATACAATAAAGGATACAATTTGACGAAATAATCCCAAAAATCCTATTGATGATGGAGCCGGTGGGAGTCGAACCCACGTCCAAACACCTGCCAACATATTTGTCTACAACCATAGGTTATGTATTGTTTTAACAGCTCCTCGACACATAACTCAAGCCTAGGAACTGCGAGTCTATCAATCTCTTATCAAACCACTAGACAAGGCTTGATCGTATCTCGCTAATCATAAGACCTGTCATTGAACACGAGCAATCCAAATCAGGTCACGCCTGCTGGTTTTTAGGCAGCTAGAGCGTAAGAAGTGTTATTTTTTGCAGTTATATTTAACTGAGCGTTTACGTCGCCACACGGGTTGCAAAATATGCCTCATAATGCCTGTCGAATCCGTAACGACCCCAAGATTATAGAACTATTATAACCTATCTTCATAAAAAATGCAAAATCAAGCCAATTCTTTAGAAAAGATACGTTTTTAAAGTATCTGATAAAGCTTGATAACCAGCTACACTCAGATGGAGCCCATCCGTTGTATAGGCTGATTTAAGTTGTCCTTCTGAATCTGTCAAACTATCATAAATTGGTAGAAAATCTACTTGCATATAGGCGGAGGCTAGAGCCTCATAGGCTTGATTCCATTCTCTGATCTTTTCATTGGTACGAATATATACTGTCTGCTTGTATTCTTCTGCTTCATTGACTGGCAGAATAGAAACAAGCTTTATTTGTGACAGCGGATAATCTCGGTTAAGCGATTGAATCACACGCTCAAGATTATCCAAGGCTTCATTCATGGAAACATCTTTTCCGATATCGTTTGTCCCAATTAAGAGAACAATTTGATCGACAGCATCACCATAAAGATGGGCATCAAGATTGTCTAGTAGAAGCCCCGTCTGGTAACCTCGGATGCCTCGATTAACAATCGTCTTGGTAGTCCCAAGTAACTCTTGCAAAGGGTAATATTCTACAATCGAATCGCCGATAAAAATCACATCTGGTTCTAAAAGAGAAGTCTGATTGAGTTCGCGATACTTGGTTTGAATCTTTGCCTGCTCCTTTAGGAGCCAATTTTCTAATAACTGTACTGCCACCTTATCCCTCTTTCTCTAACCAATTTTCTAGGACCTGATAAACGCCTCCTTGGCTGTTAGCTGGTGCTAGGGCAGTCGCGACTGCCTTGACATTATCAGCTGCATTTTCCATCGCATAGGCAATACCAGCCATCTCCAACATCTCAACATCATTTTCGCTATCACCAAAAGCCATGATTTGTTCAGATTTCAAATCCCAGCGCTTGAGTAATTCTTCCAATCCCCAAGCCTTGTGCACACCAGCCTGCAGGATATCGATACAGCCATAACCGCTGGAAACAGCTCTTACGCGCCCATTAAAGAGGTCATTGATTTCCCGCAAAACAGAACTAGAGCGTTCCTCTCCAACAACCATGCTCATCTTTAACACTCCACCGAAGAGATCCGAACTGAGTTCTTCAACAAAATTTGTATGCTGATAGAGTTTTTCGATCATCTCTGGAGTCATAAATTTATCAAGCTCTGTAAAAACAGTTCCTTCCTTGACAAAACTTCCATTCATACTGGTGACGACAAACTGATCTCGACACTCTCTCCCTTTAAAATGAGCTAAAGCCTTGTCAACCATAGCATCATCCCAAATCTGAGCCTGAAGTAATGTATCATACTCAAATATCCGCGCACCGTTGGCAACAACTAGGACTACTCGACTCGCCAAGTGTTCTAATAATTGCCTCATCCGATGGACTTCATTCCCCGTCGCAATGACAAAACGGATACCTCGTTCATCTAATTGGTCTAAAATCTTTTCTAAACGTGGCAAGTCCAGTTGCCCTCTTGGATCCAGCAAGGTTCCATCCATATCTGTTGCAATTAATTTAATCGTCATCTCGGCTCCTTTAGGGCGAGTACCTACCACTTCAACCCCACATGTTCATTCATTTCTTTATAGGCTGTGTCAATTCGTTCCTTGGTCGCCTCATCCAACTGCTCACGGTAACGTCCCCCTTCAATGAAGTCCTCCAAGATATAGGTCTGATAGAGGAAGAGAGGATATCCTTCTGGGGAGTAAGTCCCTTTGGGTGTTCGATTAACCCAAGTAGGATGCGCTTTGGCGGTTTCAATCCTTGTCTTTCCATCTTTTTTCTTAATGGCCACATCCATGAGAACACCGCGTTCTGTCCACTTGGCATTTTCCTCGTCTTGCATGGTTTCAATGCGCTGATTTGAGAGGAAATTTCCCATGGAATAGATAATCAGTTTTTTGTCACCATCTTTTTCAACCGTTTCGGCAGGTTCAACGACATGAGGATGCCCTCCAAAGATAATATCGGCTCCCCAGTCCACCATCTTGTGGTACAGTGTCTTTTGTTCTTCCGTTGGTTCCAACTTGTACTCAATTCCCATCTGAGGCATAACAACAGTAATATCCGCTTCTTTCTCGGCACGCTCGATTTCCGCCTTCATCTTTTCTTCGTCTAAGTCAGAAAGATAGCGATTATAGTCCTCTTGAGAGATATACTGCTCAATGCCATTAAAGTCATAGGAATAGGCTAAGAGAGCTACCTTGATACCATTGACTTCCTTAATAACAAGGGGAGACTTGTCCCGTGGTTCTTTTGTATAAACTCCTATGGGTGTCATTCCAGCCTTTTCAATAGCTTGAGCCGTTGAAACCACTCCCTCTATCTGAGAATCTAGGATGTGATTGTGGGCCAAGTCTAGAACTTGATAGCCTGCATCCTTGATCGCATCCATCACCTCACCAGGTGCATTAAAAAGAGGATATCCTGCTAAGTAGTGGTCCTTGTTCACTGTTCCTTCAAAGTCACCAATTACCAAATCCGCTTGTTTGAGCCAGGGTTTTACATACTCAAAATTTTCATGGAAATCATAGGTCCCATCTTCTTTAAGAGCTGTTCGGTAGATGGGGATATGGTAGAGAAGGTCACCATTTGCCATGATACGGGCTGTCGTTTCATCAGACTGATTTTCCTTGGATTGACTAGAAGTACTTGTAGAATCAAGAGTTTGACTACTAGGGCTCGTTCCCTTGTTTCCTTGTACTGCTCGAACTAACAAGTTCAGTCCCATGGACAAGGCAACTGCAAGTAGCAAGACCGTAATAAACTGGGCATTGGTCCAGGATTTATAATTCCTAAAGAAACCAATACTACTCTTCAACAATCCAAAAATAGGACCATGAGACCGTCTATCTTGTCGCTTTTCCATCTTTATTCCCCCCTTGCTTTTACTGCAAGTCTTTTCTTTTATTATACCACAGACAAAAGAGGAATACCGTTTATTATATTATTTTTTAGGAACTTCTGCGACTTTCTTTCTCGCCTATTTTGTGTTATCATGTAGAGGTAATGAAAGGAGAGAAAATGTCTGCAATAGAACGTATTACAAAAGCTGCTCACTTAATTGATATGAACGATATTATCCGCGAGGGGAATCCAACTCTACGCGCAGTTGCTGAGGAGGTCACTTTCCCACTGTCTGACCAGGAAATCATCCTTGGTGAAAAGATGATGCAATTCCTCAAACATTCCCAAGATCCTGTTATAGCTGAGAAAATGGGGCTCCGCGGTGGTGTTGGATTGGCTGCTCCCCAACTCGATATCTCAAAACGCATTATTGCCGTTTTGGTCCCAAATATTGTAGAAGAAGGTGAAACTCCTCAGGAAGCCTACGACTTGCAAGCTATTATGTACAATCCAAAAATCGTCTCTCACTCTGTTCAAGATGCCGCCCTCGGTGAAGGCGAAGGTTGCCTTTCTGTCGACCGTAACGTGCCAGGCTATGTTGTCCGTCATGCCCGTGTCACTGTTGATTACTTTGACAAGGACGGCGAAAAACACCGTATCAAACTCAAAGGTTACAACTCTATCGTTGTCCAACATGAAATTGATCACCTAAATGGAATCATGTTTTACGATCGTATCAATGAGAAAGACCCATTTGCTGTAAAAGATGGTTTACTGATTCTGGAATAAAGAAAATCCCGTTGCAATGTATCGCATCCCAAAAGTTCGACAGAAAAAATCTTACTTTTGGGATGCGGTACATTGAGCGGAGTTTTTTCTTATGTTCCCCACGAAATCAAGAGATACATGAGGCTAGAACCAAACATATCTGCCAGAGCATGCATAAGGAAAAATGGCAAAAGATTTTTAACCTTATACTTGTATAGAAAATAATAGAATAAACCATAAACTACACCAATAACCAGTGCCCACACCAATCCTTGATAAGTGTGAAAAGAAATCCGAATGAGGGTAGAATAAAACAAAACCCGCCACTTGTGCTTTTCTTTCACTGAGGTCAACAACCCTAGAAAGAAAAACTCTTCATAGAAGCCATTTAACAAGGCATAGGCAATTGCCATCGGACTAAGCGCTAGGAATTTCCGTATAACTTCCATGGGATCTATGTGGGCAAAAAGAGCTGGATTTAAGTAATTGTATTCACCAATTAGTGTCGTCACCAAGTCTCCAAACAAACCCACAATGGCAAATATAAAAGGAACCCAAAAGAGAAGGGACTAGGTCCAACGAATAGGAAGCTGTTTGAAATCATAATTCCGAATCAAAAGGTAAAGCAAAGCCAAGGTCAGAAGTATCACTTGCAAGGTGAAGTTGCTGGAATAGGCTGCTCCTTCGCCGACAGTATTACTTGCCGTATCCACGGCACTTGACAAGTCTGTCGGAAACATACTTGCTAAAAAGAGCTCCGTTGACCGAATGATAAACAGGCCAAACATTAGAACTGTAATAATCAGAATGTCAAACCATCTCAAGTAGCGCAGGGGCTTAGTTGGGTGAATACTTTGTAAAATCTTCATATCTCCTCATTCTAGCAGTTAAAGATTGGTTTATTGTAAGAAAAGAAACTTAAAATTTTATAAAATTCCACTCCCATTCCTTAACCGTAATCAATATTTCGATAGGATATTCAAACGAACCACTTTTTACGAGTAACTAGTTTCTCATTCAACCTTCGTTTGTTTGCTATCAACAAATCTTTCAAAGAAATGATAGTCACCGCAAGTAAAATCATAGCCATACCGACAAAATCAATCGCATAGAATTGCTCCTTCATAATCAGAAAGGCAAAGAAAACAGCTGAGATGGGCTCAATCGAAGCCAGTAAACTAGACTTAACAGGGCCTATCAAACTAGCTCCCTTTAGAAAAGCGGTGTAGGCGAAGACTGTTCCGATGATGATAATGCCAGCAAATGCAAAAAGAAAATCCAAGCTGGTCGGTATACTGGCCTGCAAGACTCCTGTGAAGGGAAGAGCCACAACACCAGAAATAACCATGCCCACACCAATCACCAACATGCTTCCCCATTTCTTAATCAAAGTAATAGGAAGAATGATATAAAGGGCATAGGTCAAGGCAGAAAAGAGACCCCAGAAAAGACCAGCAGGTGTGACAGACAACTGGTCAAGTTCCCCATGCGTCGCGATCAGAAAAGTTCCTCCTATGGCTAATCCAATCGAAATAATCTCAGCTAGAGTCGGAGCTACCTTATCTTTCATGCAGGTATAAACCAAGATCCCAACAGGACATACATACTGGAGAACCGTAGCCGTTCCAGCATTGGTTTCCTGAATGGCAGAAAGATAGGCAAACTGGTTTAAGAAAAGTCCAAACAAGGCAAATAACAGCAGAGATAAGAGACTTTTTCTGTCTTTTAAAAAAGATAGGAGTTTATTCTTTGCGGTCACGTAGGATAAGAACACTAGTGTCAAGCCTGCAATGATAAGTCGCAAATTGGTCAAGACTAGAGCGGAAATCCCGTGTGCCATCAGGTATTGACCACTGGTTCCAGACAAGCCCCAAGCAATGCCTGCAACTACTGTGAATAGCGTTCCTTTTACGTTTTTTGACATGCTTTCCCCCTACTCTTCCCTACGAATCATATCCATGACTTGGTTTCGATCGATTATCCACTGGGAACGCTCATCCTTCTCATACGTTCGATTGGATAAAAAGATAGCGGCTTCCTGTTTCTCTCTATTCCACATGATGAAGGTACCTGTATAGCCCGTATGGTCGAGCCAGGTTCCCTCCAGATTCCAGGCTAGGGACCGCTCCTTATCATCTAAGGGAGAGTAATTTCGGCTCAAGTTTTCAGCAAAATCATCTTTCAAGTAATGTTCCAGAAAGATTTGCAAATCCTTAACAGTTGAAAATAAACCAGCACTTCCAGCATGTTTTCCTAAAAGACGAGCTTTGGGATCGTGAATATTTCCGGCCTCCACCCCTCTCACTGTTGGTACAGCACGCTCAACGGGGCCAAACATGGTTTCCTTCATCTCCCATGGTTCCAAAACTTGCTTCTGTATGATCTGATCCAAATCTTGGTCAAAGATTTTTTCCAAAAGAAAGCCTAAGAGTAAAAAGTGAACATCCGAATAGAGGAAGGCTGCCTGACTTCGTCTGTTGAGGTGAAACATGGCTTCTTTTAATTCAGTAGCTGTCAAGAGATCCCGATTGGGAATAAAGGGATCTAAGTCTGTAGCATGGGTCAGAAGTTGCCGTATAGTAATATCTGGGTAATCACACTCAGCTAAAAAATCCGTCACTGGTCGGTCAATATCTAATTTGCCCTGCTGCCACAAGAAGGTAAGAACTGTCCCTACTCCCACAACCTTACTCACGCTGGCTAGGTCATAGACTAGCCCTGACTCTGTTTTCAAACCTTTCTCAGGATCACTCAATCCTAGATAAGACTCTTTCCATTCACCATCCTTATAATACGCAAAAGAGGCCCCGGGATAAATCCCTGCCTCGATTTGATCTTCTATTTTTCTTTGAATTTTTGTCCACTTCATGCTTCTTCAAACCACAATTCGATATTATTGGTGTCTTTACCAAGGAAGAATTTTTCCGACTTTGGAATAAAATAGTCTGTGCCCTCAAATTTCTGACGAAGACTAGTCAACTCTAGATTCTTTACCAAAAATTTCAGCATAGACAAGTCCCAGGTAACATTGTTTTCAACAGCCAAATCTGGGCCTTGCCCTTGAGTAAAGGTAATGGCATTAGTCGCCAATTCTGAATCAAATAAACTCTCCCTGTCCACAGGAAGACGGAGCTCAACGGAAACCTCAAATTGACTCAAGTATTTTATACTTTTATTTGAAGAAAATTCAGGAACAGTTTCCAGTGGAACCAAATCTTTAATATCATTTTCCGCATGAACAAGAATCACATCCTGTTCAGGAGAAACAATCTCAAAAGCATAACCACGGCTTCCTTTAAATAGGCGAGGAAGAGACCCCATCTGTGAAAGAAGATCTTCAATTTCAGAAGGATTCTTAACTTTTACCAAAAGTCTAGCTAACTTCTTAAGCCCTTCAACTTTCCGAGTACGCATACTGGGAGCCTCTTCAAGAATCAACTTTTCAACACCTGTTTGGTCACCAAGTGAAAGGAAAGCAGATTCTTCTAATAAGGGCTTCATCCCAAGAGTTTCAATGTAAAATTTTTCATTTAATTTTCGGTTATTGACCTTCAAAGTCGGAATAATTTGTATCATTTGATTTGCATTCATAGCTTCCTCCAACTCTTTTATTTTAAAGGATTTTAGGATTTTTTACAAGCTATTCCACTTAAATTCTAGAATTTTTTACAAAAATTTCCGATAAAAAAACTGGGGTTCCCCAGTTTCATTTTATTATAGGTAAAGTAGTTTAAAGACTGCTACTGCTGCAATACCAGCTGCGATTGGTGCTACAACTGGAACCCATGCATACCACCATTTTGAATCACCCTTGTGTTGACCAAGAACTGATTTTGGAAGGAGTTCGTGAAGAAGACGTGGTCCGAAGTCACGAGCCGGATTCAAACCAGGTCCAGTAGGTCCACCAAGTGAAGTTACCAAGGCCATCACTAGGAAACCAAGTGCCAAGTGAGCAACTGAAAGTCCAGCAGCTGTGTGTGGTGCTACTTGAGCTTTTACTGCCAATTCACTTAAGTCAACAGTTTGACCAGCTTGAGTAGCCATTTGTTTCATGTATTGAAGAACCTCAGCACCGAAGAAGTTTTTAGTCAAACCAAGCGCTGCAAAGAAAAGAACAAATGAACCTACAAACTCATTTAGGAAACCATTAACCGTTGCTGCGAAACGTGATTCTTTTGTACCGTGGTCGATGCTTGAAATCGTTGAGAAGGTACCTAAGATATTGTTTGGGTTTTCTGTTTTCAAGTAATAAGGACGGTGAGTCGCTACAACCAAAGCTTGACCAAAAATTGCCCCCAAAACTTGCGCAAGGATGTAAAATGGTACTTGATCCCAAGAGAAAAGACCACTAACAGCAAGTCCAAGAGTAAAAGCTGGGTTGATGTGGTTTCCTGATACGTTACCGAACATCAAGGCTGGGATCATAACCCCCATACCATAACCAACTGCGATAACGAGCCAGCCACTTTGGTGACCTTTCGTACCTTTAAGTTCAACGTTAGCAACTGCACCATTACCAAGAATGATCAAAATAGCAGTTCCCAAGAATTCTGTGGCATATTTAATAGCCCATGTAAAATCCATTTGATAGATTCTCCTTAATTTTTTTTAGACAATCCTTATTCTATCAATTTTTAGGCCTTTTCGCAACCGATTTTCTAAAAGAATCTCTGGAAAACGCTTTATTTAACCTATCTTTAAGAAAAGGACAAAAGAAGTCAAACTCCTTTTGTCCTAATCGTTATTCTTGACGCTGACCAAAATCTGCAATCATCTGCTCCATCTCTTGGCGACTCGGAGTGGTCAGCATATAAAGGTAGTCCCCTTGTAGCTCTGCAAAGGCAGCTGGCATGATTTTTTTGACCTTGAATTGCTGGCTGTATTTGGCAAGAAGGTCCTCTTCTGAATAAACATAATTGGCATTTGCACGACGCGATGTAGCCAAGCAATACTGGGGCTCAAACTCTGATGTAGGGAATTCTTCACCCGCGACAATAGCCGCATAACCTCGGTAGAGGTCAAAAGAGTGGGCATAATTGTAAACATCAATCGTAAAGCCACCCGCAGGACGGTTATTGTACTCAATGGCAATGTAGTCGTCCCCGTCACGGAAGAACTCGATATGGAAAAAGCGTTCTCTCATTCCAAATTCCTTGACTATGGCCTCACCATACTTGCGCAGTTTGGGATCCATATCCTTAAGCACATAGTAGGAATTGTCCATCTTATAAATCATGAGATTAAGTGGTGTATGGGCGTAGTCAAAAGTCGTTGAAAAGACAATCTTGCCGTCCTTATCCACTAGTCCATCAAAGGTACAGATTTCGCTAGAAGTGACAAATTTCTCAAAGAAATAAACGGTCGATTGGTCCCATTCTTGCTTGAACCGATCTACATCTTCCTGACTTTCCAACTTAAAGGTGGCTGCCGCTCCCACTCCATTATCAGGTTTGGCTATCATTGGTAAGCCAATCGTCTCGACTGCTTGATCTACATCTGCTTCTGTCTGGATAACAGCGCCAGGTACAACAGGTACGCCTGCTTTCTGGAAGAGTTTCTTCATCTCAGACTTAAACTTGGTCTTTTTGAGATCCTCTGGTTTGGCACCAAAGACATTGAATTGTTCTCTAAGTGTTGCGTCCAACTCAAGCCAGTATTCATTGTGGGACTCAATGCGGTCGATAGGACCATGCTTGTAGAAAAGAAAAGCTACTGCACGCTTGACTTCATCTATATTCTCAAGATTGTCTACACGGAAATACTCGGTCAGGCTATTACGCAAAGGCTCATCCAGTTGCTCGTAAGGTTCTTGACCAATCCCCAAAACTGTGATACCTTTATTGGCTAGTTCAATAGTAAACTGTTGAAAATTTTGTGGATAGTAGGGAGAAATAACAAGGTAATTCATAGGCAACTCCTTTTATAGATACAGGTGTCCAAGAAAATAGGGCATTTGTTTACGCCACCATTCCCAGTCATGGGCGACATCGTGTCCCCATTCCGCAAACCAGGCTGGAATTTGTTTCTGGTCAAAGGCTTCTTTGAGCTTGTAGAAGGATGGCAGACCATCTTGTTCCCAAGCACCAAGACCCGTACAGACGACAATCTCCGCCTGACGGTAACGATCGATAAACCAGCCGTCATTCTGATTCCAAATATAATCTACTGGCGAGTTCTGGTAAATAGCATCATCATTGTAGTAATCACCGACAAAGAAACGTGCGTCGTAAACACCACTGAGAGCAATCACCTTGGTAAAGACATCCGGATGCTGGAGGAAGAAATTGAGTGCATGGTAGGCTCCCATCGAGCAACCTGTCGTCATCATACCGTCAAACCAACCTGTCTTATGCTTGATAAAAGGAATGGCCTCCTCAATCACATAGCGTTCGTAGGCACGGTGCATATCTGCTTGGTCATGACCATTTTTCCAAGTGGCCAACCAGCTCTCACTGTCAACACTGGATAGGGTAAAGAACTGAACACGACCTTCTTCGATAAAGGAAGCACAGGCATCAATCATGCCAAAATCATAGTATTCATTGTGACTGCCACCAGATGAAGCAAAAACCACGACTGGAATCCCAGCGTGTCCATAACGGTTGAGATACATTTCACGGTTGAGGTGGCCACTCCAGTGGCTAAGATGTTCAATATGCATTGGCTTTCTCCTTTCCTAACTTACCATTTCTCTGCAAAAAAACGGAGACAGTCTGGTAAATTTTCCGACCAAGGGATCTCACTATGGATAGCACCAGACTGAACTTTCAAAACAAGATTATCCAAGTGTACTCCTCCTGCAATCAAATCATGATAATAGCGAAGTGATGAGTCGATATAGGCTTGCTTGATATTGCCAGCCATCAAGGTCTTGTCTGTATCATCTGCTTCTTCCGTTCCAACATAGATGAAAATACGCTGATCAGGCGACAGTTTCTTGCGCTCGATAAAGCGATTAAAGGCTTCTTGGTGGAGCCAGTTAGCAGATGAGAAGACACCTAGACAACCAATTCGGTCTTGGTACTCTAATCCAATAAACTGGGTAATATTGCCTCCTAGTGACGAGCCAATCATAGCCGTATGCTGGCGATCAGCTTTGGTACGGTAGGTCTCATCGATAAAAGGCTTGACCACTTCCATAACAAACTCGGCATACTCCACGCCCTTACCGCCAAACTGCTGGCCTGGGATAGGAGATTCTTGGAACTTCCAAGCCGCATACTCATTCATCCGTCCCATTCCATCATTGTCAATAGCAACAACAATCATGCGACTGATGTCTGGGTTTCGCTTAATAGCTGGGATTATCTTCCAAGAGTGTCCAATATAGGATTCCTTGCTGTAAAAGACATTTTGCCCGTCATGAAAATAAACAACAGGGTAAAAACGGTCTGTATCTTTCTCGTAATCCTTAGGCAGAAGAACACGCACACGACGCTCCTTTCCTGTATAAGGAACCTTGAGTTTGTGTTCTTTCATTTTTAAATAAAAGTAGGAATGATTCATTGTCAGAAAACTCTCTATATTCAAAATTTTATCTTATTATACCATAAAAGTAGAAAAAAAGTCAGTAATTGTCCATTTTAAGGATAAATAACTAACTTTTCTCATTTAATATTCTAAATTCTTCTGGTTTTTCTGATTAGAGGAGATTATCAATCAAGTTATCGACTTCATCTTTTTCAGCTTGAGGTGTGATCTTAGTAATCATAATCCCTGCCACTGCCCGCTCAACCAAACCTTCAACATCCATCCGTTTTTCATACTGCTCAGCATTTTCTATCTTAGGATTGGTCTTAGGACGGTCAGGCGCAAAAATAGTACAGCAGTCCTCAAAAGGCTGGATAGAAATTTCAAAGGTATCAATTTCCTGAGCAATGTCAATGATTTCCAACTTGTCCATAGTAACCACAGGGCGAATAATAGGAGTGTTGGTCACAGCGTTGATAGCCTGCATGCTTTCCAAAGTCTGGCTTGCCACCTGACCAAGACTTTCCCCATTGATAATGACCAGACCCTTTCTCACTTCACGGATACGGTCGGTAATCCGCATCATAAAACGACGCGTCAAGGTCATGAGATAGGCTTCTGGCGCCTTGGCCTTGATTTCCTCTTGAATTTCAGTGAAAGGCACCTCAATAAACTGGATATTACCCCCAAACTTGGTCAATTTACGAGTCAAGTTCTGCGCTTTCTTGAGGGCACCGGGACTAGTATATGGTGGACTAGCAAAGTGAACGGCTTCGATATCTACCCCACGTTTAAGGGCAAGATAACCCGCTACAGGTGAGTCAATACCACCTGACAACATAAGCATCCCCTTACCAGAAGTTCCCACTGGCAAACCACCTGCTCCACGAATGGTTTCATAGGAAAGATAAGCCGCTTCCTCACGAATCTCCACTTGAAGTGTGATATCAGGATTTTTCATTTGGGCTTGAATAGTTGGAATAGCTTCAAAAACAGCTCCACCAAGGGTTTGGTTGAGTTCTCGACTGTCCAACTCAAAGTTGTGGTCACTACGTTTACTAGAAATCTTAAAGGTCATGCCCTCCTTGTAGATGTCCTGCATAATCTCTTGGACAGTAGCCTTAAGCCTTACAACTGACTTTTCAACCTTATATACTGGAGAAAAGTTTTGAATCCCGAAGACTTGTTTGAGTGATTCTGCAACTGCTGTGTAATCGGCTCCATTCAGGTAAACGTGGGCACGGTCGCGATCAGCGGTTACCTTAACTTGGGGATAGATGGACAAAACGTCCGAAATGTTATTGCGAAGTTTATTGATGAACCGCATACGGTTTTTGCCCTTGGTTGACAACTCTCCGTAGCGAATCATAATTTCTGAATACTGCATGAATGCTCCTATCTTACTTTTCTAGTTTGATTGTAGATTAATTTTAGCTTGGTCAAAAATTGCTCGACCTGACTCATATCATTTTCCAGATCTAGACTTAGGCGCACAGCCGACTGGGCCTTATCCTTGTCCACTCCCATTGCAATCAAGGTGCCTGCAGGTTTTCCAGCCTTGGACGAACAAGCAGAGGTTGTGGAAATGAAAATATCATAGTCTTCAAAGGCGTGAACAATGACCTCACCACGAACACCCTTGATTCCAAAAGTCAGGATATGAGGGGCAAAGTCTTCCTCGTCTGAAAAGACTAAAATGTCTGGATAATCTAAAAGAGCTTGGCGAATAACTTCCTTCATCTGCCCTGTCTTACTAGTAAAGATATCCAGCTTTTCTATAGACAAACGGAGGGCCTTGGCTGTCGCTGCAATCCCTGCCAGATTTTCAGTTGTCGAACGATAGTCTCCCTCTTGACCACCACCAGTTAACAGAGGCGTAATTTTCTTACCAGACTTGATATAGACAAAGCCAACACCTCTGACACCATGAAACTTATGACTTGAGAAGGTCGCGAAATCCACTCGATCTGTCAGATATTTTTCAGTCGGAATCTTAGCGAGTGCCTGAACTGCATCAACGTGGAAGGAAATGGTTGGCTTGTCTGCCAACAGTTCTGAGATGGTCTCAATAGGCTGGATAGAGCCAATTTCGTTGTTAACTGCCATGATGGAGACGAGAGTCGTATCAGGTCGTATCAAAGTTCCTAGAGCCTCAACATCTACAAATCCTCTGCTATCAACTGGAGCAAAATCCACCTCAAAACCTTGACTTTTCAGCCAGAGGGCTGACTCCTTGACTGCTGGATGTTCAATAGCTGATACGATGATGTGCTTGCCAAACTGGGCTTTTTCAAAGGCCACACCCTTGATGACCCAGTTATCTCCTTCTGTTCCACCAGAGGTAAAGAGGATTTCATCACTCTTCTTCCCAATCAAATCCGCAATCTGCTGCCGGGAAGCATCTAAAATTCGTGTTGCTTGGTCTCCCAAACGATGGAGACTGGATGGATTTCCTACAATTTTCGAAGCGACCTGCATATAGGTCTCAAGAGCTTCAGGATAAGGCTTGGTCGTTGCCGAATTATCAAAGTAGATCATGTTTTCTCACGCTTTCTAAAATCACTCCTTCTATTTTATCATGAAACGAAGCTTACGACAAGAAAGGGAAGTTTCTCTTTTTTTAAGATTTTTTTAAAGAAATGAGGTATAATAAATCATAATCAAAGGAGAGTATCATGTCGAACTATCGTAGAACTTCTAATAAATCAAAAACTGAACACATTAAAAAAGGATTCACTGTCTTTCAAAAAACGATTGCTACCATCGGTAGTATCCTTGGTCTGATCACCGCTACTATCACTATTATGAACGCTTTGGATAAAAATAAAAAAGAGGAGCCAACCACTCCTCAACAAACGACAGTCATTAGAGAAATTCAAAAAGAGGCTCCTACGGATACAAATAGCCCTACGCAAAAACAAACTCCAAACCAAGATGCACCTCAAAAAAAAGAAGAGACCCAACCTTCTAATAGTAAAGAGGAAAAAACAAAAGAGGACGGTACAAGCAAAATTGAACAAAAAGATACTTCCTCATCAAATAGCCCAAGAAGTGAGACTGGGACGACTGCAAGTAATGGTGGCTCCTAAATTCAACATTTACCAGCGCCTAGAGCTGGTTTTTTCGTATCATAGAAAAAATCAGGAACAAATGTTCCTGATTTTTTTGTAGTCATTTAGGATAAATGATTTTACAAAAATCATCTGTCCAAAGGAATTTTATCGTTTAGTTTCTCTTTCGGTTTCTGATGAAAGCAACCGAGAAAATTAAACCTAAACCACCTAACAAAGCTAGAGCAGTTGAGTTTTGTTCCCCTGTAGCAGGAAGTTCCTCTTCATCTTTAGCTCCCGGAGTTTTGGTAGCAGCTACTGGACTTGGAGTGAGCGGGTACTCAGGTTTTTCAACCGTTGGAGCTGCTTGATCTCCAGCAGTAGCCAATACACCTGTGTAGGCTGGTTTCTCGTTTACCAAGGCTTGAACCGCATTGACGCCGCCCTTAAACTCTGGGACTTCATTGACAGCTGCTTCAACTGCATTAACACCGCCCTTAAACTCTGGTAGGTCATGAACAGCTGCTTCTGCCGCATTGACTCCACCCTTGAACTCAGGTAGGTCATGAACAACCGCTTCAACCGCATTAACACCGCCTTTGAACTCTGGTACTTCATGTATAGCCGCTTCAACCGCATTAACACCGCCTTTGAACTCTGGTACTTCATGTATAGCCGCTTCTGCCGCATTGACACCGCCCTTAAATTCAGGAACTTCAAGAACTGGAGGTTGCTCTTCACCCTTGCTGCTTGTAGGAGCGTCTGGTTTAGCAACCTTATCTTGTAATTGGTTGAGATAGTCTGCGAAGTACTCGACCATTCTTTCAGTCAAGAGATGATTATCCGTCGCATATTTCATGCTCGCCTGAACTCCAGCCACTTCCTCTTGATTTTCTTTGTCTGTCAATTTCTGCGCCTTAGCTAAAGCTGCTTCATAGCCTGACAAGTCAAGAGGTTTTTCTGTTACCTGTGGACGATTAAAGATAAGTTCTGCTGCAGATTGGTATTTATCTCCACCATCTCCGTATGTCTTGGTACCAGTAAGGACAATCTTCTTAGCCTTGATTGTCCTACCAAAGTTAATATCTTTCGGCTTATTATTATCAGGCCAGTCCGTCGCAGTGAAAGTGTGCTCCTTGCCAGACTCATCTGTGACAACCAGTTTCACATCTCTCAGGTTACCGTTTGAACCTGAACCACGTGGTACATAGCGAAGTCCTGTGATTTCAGTAGGTTCTTTCAATACCATGGTGGCAGGCTTGCCTACATCTCCACCATTCCAAGATGTATGCCATAAGCTTGATAGATTTCCATCAAAGGCATTCTCTAGACCTTCACCTGGTTGAGCTGGCGCATCCAAACTTGCAAAGTCTTCTGCTACCAAGGCTGTTTTCTTTTGAACCAAAGCATTCTTCAAAGATTCAATCTTGGCAATCTCTGCACGTGCTTCTTCGACACTGATATCATCATCGGCCTGACTGAGATTAAAGACCGCTTCTTTCAAAGCATCCATAGACTCTTTGGTGTAGTTGGTCATGGCAACCGTTGGCAAGTAATTCTTCAGAGCATTTTCTGTCAACATCTTACCTGTTAGGGTAATTTCTTCAATGTGAAGATTGTCCATCATGAAGTCGTTGTAACCACGGAAGTTGGCATTTCCACCAGAATCACCACGAGTATTGCTTGCATTTCCAGTTGAGTAGATACCTACCCAAGTATCACCTGTTTCTGCACCAGTCACGAGGAAGGTTGCCTTCTTGGCTTTCTTAGAATCTGTCCAGGTATTTGGCAATTCATGCATTTCCAAGTTGCTTGCTTTCGTACCACGGTTACCAGATTGGAATTCTCCCTTACCAACTACAAAGGCATAGGTATTGTCAGAACCTGCTTCGTATTCAAAGGTTACACGGTAGGTCTTACCAGCTTCAAATCGGAAGTTTTGTGGAATGGTTTGGTAAACCAAGTTACGACGGCTCACCAGTCCATTGGTCTTCAATGACCAATTTCCTTCGATAACATCATCGACTTTCTTACCGTTCCAACCACGTTGTGTATATGGATCGTGTTTTTCAGACAAGTGAGTGCGGTTATCTTCAACACCTTCGACACCGCCCACTACGAATGGGAAGATACCTTGAGCAACATTTTCAAAGTCTTGTTTGAAGGTGCCTTTACCTGTATCATGGTTTTCTCCGTACATGCTTGAATTGTTTTCAAAGGTACGAATTTCATCAAAGTAAGTTGCTTCATCACCAGCTTCACGACTCAAAGTAAGAGTAACATTTGAGACGTCCGATCCAGTTGTAAAGAAGGCGTACATGTTTTGGAAGTAACTTGTATTGTCAACTGTAGCATTGTCACGACGTGTATTGTGGGCGTAGGCCTTAACATAGTTGAGAGCGAGAGACTTATTGGTATAAGTAGTCACTTCTTTCTCGCCAGTATTCACTGTGATACTTGCCTTAGCATTACTACGGTTATCAACACCGACATAAACAGCATACTTGGTATTTGGTTTCAAGCCTGTCAGTTTCTGAGTAAGGCTGACCTTGCTCTTATTGCCTTGGATACGAAGCATTTCATTTGCACCTTGTGATTTGACAATTTCTGCCTTAGAAGCATCACCAGAAATGGTCCAGTGTTTCAAGGTTCCACTGTTAAATCCTTGGTCATAGATATGCATGCCTTCGCTCCATGACATTTCAGGATTGGTTTGTTTTGAACGGTAGAGAACGTATGGTTGATTTGCTAGAAGGTCTAGGGTAATCTTACCATCTTTTACAGTTAGTTCTTGCTCTTCTGTCTTACCTTGGTCAGTTAGCTTGTAAAGGTAAACCTTGCTATTTGCCCAATCGCTCGGAAGTGTCCAAGTTGTCGCACCGGTCTGCGTATTGAAGTAGTACATTTTTTCCTTATCAGTAGGAAGTTTCTTACCATTCGCATCCCAGTTCCAAGGAGTCAAGTAAGCTGAACCATCTTGGATGACACGTCCGTTGAGCGTTACTGTACGTTCGCGATATTGCGGGCTATTGACATCGTTTGACTTACGAGTCACAACAACCTTATTACCTGCTGCATCGACTAGCTCAACCTTCATTTCTGGAGTCCATTTATAGGTGCTACCGTTATCAGACATGGTAACTGGTGTACCATTTTCCCATTTACTTACAGTGAAGTGTTGGAAGTACTTAGTCATGACGTCATGGGCAAACAAGTTGGTTACATAGCCATTGTAATCACTTCGTCCTTGCCAGCCTTCAAAGTCTTTCATGCTGTAGCCACCTAGAAGTGGGTAATCTGCTGCACCACCGTAACTTCTGTAATCTCCTACCCAAGCATCTTTTTGGTGGTTACGGATAAAGCGCGTGATGGCACTGTTGATACCTTTATTCGTGTAGCCACCGTAGGTCAAGTCAGCAGCCCAGTGATGGAAGGTAGAGTCGTACTCACCACCATGTCCCCACTCGATCGCAAAGCGCCAGCCTTGCTTGTTGATTTCTTTGGCAAGAACGTGGGTAGCCCAGGCACCGTTATCACCTGATTGACCATTACCCCAAACGTCCACATATATAAAGTCGAGACCGTCACCAAGTTTTTTCTTCAAATCTTCCCAACGTGCCAAACGACCATGAGCTAGGTCATAGGCAGCATCAATGTTGATACCTTGATCTAGCCAGTTCCAGCCATAGCTATAGCTTCCATCTGGATTCTTACGGAGAATTTTTTCATTGAAGTACTTAGACTCAGGATAAGTCTCAGAAGCGTTAACATGGATACCTAGATGAGCTCCATATTTCTTCGCTTTTTCGATCAAGGTCTTGAAGTCTTCGACACCACCAATACGTTTACCAATATCAGCATAGTTCAAGTGTCCAGAGTCATGACCTTCACTACCATAACCTTTAAGGAGAACCCCCTGTCCAAGACCATCTGTATGGAGATTGATCTTCTTGATACCATCCAAGGTCATAAGGAATGGGTTTTGTGCTTGTGAACCAAAGTTCATCGCGATACGATAAGCTGTGATATCCTTGACTTTTTCCCAACCTTGAGGGTTGTTCATGATGCTACGATAAGCAATGGCTCCATCCTGCCAATCGACTTTCTTATCCGCATTGGCATCTTCAGTGATAACAACCTTAGCACTTGGAAGTTCCTTGGTGTATTCTGGGAAGACAATGCCCTTATAAGCTTTTTCCCATTGCCATTCAGAACTATGAATTCCAACATAGTTGGCATTTCCAACTGTTTCCTTGTAGGCTGTCAAACGGGTCCAGTCATAAGAACCTCCACCGTAGCTATTTTGAGAGTTGCTCCAGACACCTGCAGCAAGCTTATCTGTAGAAACAAATCCATACATGTAACCCTTGGCCAAGTCTTTCATTGGATTGGTTACATCGATATGATCATCTCCGCTGACATGAGTATTGTTTGACATAGTTGCCCCATCAAACTTAGCCCCAGCTTGATCACTTGAAACAGAGACTAAAGCATTACCAAGGAAACTAATAGAAGAAAGCAGTTTTCTTTCATCATCAATCTTTTGACCTGGAGTAACTTGATTGTGGTTGACAATCTTGGTCACATCAAAGTGCAATTGATTGTCCACAACTTGCAAACGAACTGTCATTTCTGCATTGATTAGATTTTTCTCATCACGGAGTTTCATCAAGTACTCTGCAGTTGTCTCATTGATTTTTTTGTAAGTAACTTCTGGTGTGACTTCGTGTTTGTTGATAAAGACTTTATTGAATTGTTGGACTTGTCCTGGCAAGGTATGCCCGTTCAAGCTGTATTCTTTAATACGTGGGAAGGCTTGGTCAATCACTGCTTTGAGGACCTTAGACTGAATGGTGTCATAAGTCACCTTGCTATCATCAACTTCAGGACCTGTTTCTTTTTCAGCAGGAGTATCCTCTGTTTTCACACCCTCTTGGTTATCAGTCTTAACGCTAACAACTGTTCGCTCATCGCCATAAGAACCCGCCTTGAGAAGGATCTTCTTCTCATTTTTAAGATGGTCATTGACCGCAGCTGGTAGAGTAACTGTGTCAAAGAGATTGACATCGTTATTGCTGGCATTTAGCTGACCATCTGACTTGAGAGTGATAGAGAGACGGTTTGTTGATCCTGTTTCAGGGGCAGCGACACGACTACCTCTATACCAAGTGCTAGTTGTTGGAGATTTATACTCCCAGAACCAACCATCCTTGTCATAACCGACAAAAATATTATTATTGGTATCTTTAAATTTCAGGAAGACACCAAAGCGTGATTTGCCCTTTTCAGAATCTTCTTTGAAGGTTAAATCGACAGTCGCATTTCCATTGGCATCAACGGTCAATCCCTTCTTTTCAAACAGGGCTGGTTTGCCTGCGTTATCATTTTGAGCAGTTGAGGATAGTTGGTTGTAGCGGACACCTTTTTCTTCTCGGATAGTGACTGTTCCTTGTTGCTCTTTATTCGCTACTGTTTGCCATTCAGGAGTTACTGTCTTAGGTGTTTCAGGTTTAGCAGCTGGTTTGTCCTCTTTTGGTTTTTCTTCAGCTGGTTTTTCTTTTTCTTCCAAGTCTGCAGGTTTGACACTTGAAATTCCCTTCATGTGATCTTGAATCCATTTCAATTGGGCAGGTGAGAAGAGAATACCGCCGCTCCGTTTTCCAACTACACCATTTTGGTGTACACCGACCAGTTTTCCTTCTGTATCAAAGATACCGCCGCCACTAGCACCCGGTTTTCCTCCTTGGTAACCAATCCCTTGGACACCTTCTCCGTATGGTTCCGCAAAATCAACTGTAGTATTGACAATCGGATTCAATTTTCCTTCTGGATAACCAAAGACATGGAGCTTATCTCCAATTTTCTTAACTACTGGCTTTTTAGTTACTTCAACAGGCGTATTTTCTAGAACTGTACGCAATCTCACAAGGGCCAAATCATTTTTGAATCCTTTCAGATAGCCTTCACGATCCCAATGAATAATATCTTTCTTGCTAAACTTGACATCTGGCAATCCTGGATAAGAGATACTATAGATATCTCCATCCCCTTGGTCATTATCCACAACTTTACGGATATTGCCGTCTTGACTGTCCTTGATAAAGTTATGAGAAACTGTCAAGACAAGGTCTTTAGCAACGACAATACCGCTACCTTCTCCTGATGGTGTCTTGATTTTGACAGTTGCTCCGTAATTTAATTCACCATTCTTGGTTTTAGCTACATCTTCTGGAACGAGATTCTCAGTATCTTTAGCTAATTGATCCTTGTCAACTTCTTTCCCTTTATCTTCAGCCTTATCTAATTTGCCCTCTAAGCCTTCTGGTAACTTATCTGAACTAGCTGATTTTTCTTTTTCAAGTGCTAATAGTTCTTCCTCTGTCTTAGGTCCATCCGTAACTTCTGGAGACCCTTGGTCTTCTCCCGCCTTTGGTGCTTCAAAATCACGCCCATCATTCTCTTTTGCTGTTGCAAGAGCAGTAGCTAGATCCGCTGGTAAATTCGCTGTGGAGCCAGACTGCACGCTATCTGCAAGAACTGTACTTGTCCCAAAGAATGCAGCCCCAATCATAACAGAAGCAACACCTAATGAAAATTTCCGAATGCTATATTTACAACGTTTTTCAAATAATCCTTTATTCATAAATTTTTGTTCCTCCTAGTTTGGAAAGTAAGCGTTTGCATATTTCTCTAAAAAAATAACCTCCTCCATTTTTAAACACTACTTCCTAAACAAATATTTTCTATTCCAATTCAATATATCAAAAACAGCTTAAAAAATCAATAGCTTAACAGGTAAAATTAGTAAAAGTATAATCAAAATATTAGGCAAATCTAAATACAGTTTCAACCCCTGCTGAATAAAAGTTTGGGAAAGCAATAAAAATGAAACTAGCTCTCAAAAATGGAGCTAGAATAGTTCCTTTTTAAGAGAAAGTTTCATACATGTTTATTCTATTGTTGCAATACTTTTCGTGGTTTGGTTCCTTCAGCTGGGCCTATGACACCTGCCATTTCAAGTTCTTCCATAAGGCGGGTCGCACGGTTAAATCCAACTGACAAACGACGCTGAATCATAGAAGCACTGGCTTTCTGCGTCTCGATAACCAGAGCCTTGGCTTCTTCAAAGAGCGGATCGCCATCAGTTTCGCCGTCAGAAAATTCTCCTTCATTTTCAGAGACTTCTCCTGGGTCAAAGCTATCATCGTAGTCCGCATCTGCCTGAGCCTTGATGAAGTTTACGATACGTTCAACATCATCATCCGAGATAAAGGACCCTTGCAGACGGACTGGGTGATTTTCATCGATTGGTTTAAAGAGCATATCTCCTCGACCAAGCAGTTTTTCAGCTCCATTTTCATCCAAGATGGTTCGTGAATCTGTACCTGAAGAAACTGCAAAAGCCACACGAGACGGGACATTGGCCTTGATAAGACCAGAGATAACATCAACCGATGGCCGCTGCGTTGCTAGAATCATGTGAATCCCTGCAGCACGTGCCTTCTGTCCGAGACGGATGATAGCATCTTCCACTTCCTTGCTGGCCACCATCATAAGGTCAGCCAACTCGTCCACAATGACAACAATCAAAGGCAGGGGTACTTGTTTATACTCAGACTGGGCATTGAATTCTTCGACCTTTGCATTGTAACCAGCGATATTTCGCACACCAACCTTAGCAAAGAGTTCATAACGGTTTTCCATCTCATCCACCACCTTTTGCAGAGCCTTGCTGGCCTTGCGTGGATTGGTCACAACTGGAATCAAGAGGTGAGGAATGTCATTGTAAACCGATAACTCAACCATCTTAGGATCGACCATCATAAACTTGACCTGGTCGGGTCTTGCTTTCATCAGAATACTAGCGATAATACCATTAACTGCGACTGATTTCCCTGATCCCGTCGAACCTGCAACCAGTAGGTGGGGCATCTTGGAAAGGTCAAAGGTGCGAGCAGTTCCATTGACAGCCTTACCCAGAGGAATTTCGAGGAGATTTTCTGGTTTAGTCTGAGACTGTTCCCAGAGCTCACGGAAAGAAACGGTCGCAATCTCAGAGTTTGGAACCTCAATTCCGACTAGGGATTTTCCAGGTATTGGAGCCTCAATCCGAACATCCTTGGCTGCCAGAGCCAGCGCTAAGTCGTCTGCCAGATTGGAAATGCGGTTAACCCGTACCCCAACGGCTGGCTTGACTTCATATTTTGTAACAGATGGACCGATTTCAGCCCGTTCAACTGTTACCTTGATACCAAAACTAGCAAAGGTTTCTTCTAGGATTTTGATATTTTCTCGAACAATCTTCTTTTCCTTGGACTGATCTTTGGGTTTATCTGGTGCAAAGAGTTGCAAGCTTGGCAGTTTGTATTCGAGGGCTTCCTTGGCAGAAAAATCAACCTGCACCTCTTCATCCTCAAAGTCTTCTTCCACATCTGGAACGTCAAAATCAGCTTGAGGGAGGATAATCTCTGGTTCAATCCATTCTTCCTCAGGAATTGGTGGGAGATCGTAGACTGGTACTTCTGATAAGATTTCTCCAGTTTCAGGATCTACAGGGGGAAGCGGTAGTGCATCCTGTTCTTCTTGTTCTCTCTGAATTCTGGCTGCTTCTTCAGCTTCTTGACGAGCCTTCTCTTCTTCTCTCTTGATGAAGCGTTCCTGTTTTCTCTGTTCCTGTTTTTCCATGAAAGATCTAAACTGCGCTCCAATAAAGGCTGCGACATCATAAATAGACCAAGGACTAACCAAGAGTGCCCCAACTAGAATCAAGAGAACTCCAATAAAATACGATCCGATATTGGAGAAAAGAAAAGATATGGGGATATAAAGTCCGACACCAAGTAGGCCTCCACCAGCAAAACTAGTCACCCGCATACCAGTAAGGTCCGTCATAACTTGAGACAAGGTCCCTTTTAGAACTGACTGCTCCAAGCCAAATTTCCAGACAAGATAAGCCTCAAAAATTAAGAGTAAGCCAGCGAAGATACAGAGAAAACCTGACAGAAGTCCTTCTTGCTTACGGATCCATTTAAATAGAAAAAGATAAATAAGAAGGGCACCAATGGCCACATAGGCCAAACTTCCGACCAACAGTCGAATGAGATTATAAAGGGTGATACCAGCTGCACCAAGCTTGAGGGCTGCAATAATCAACAATAAGGCAATCCCTAAGGAAATCAACATCCTCTGGATAGCCTGTTTTCTTTCAAGTTCTGCTTTAGACGGTCTCCGTCTTGTTTTTGTAGTATTCTTGTTTGCCATTCTTCTATTATAACATATTTCACAGCCATTTCGAACAGAGAAAAAGATTGCACCACAGGGTACAATCTTTCTATTTTGATACTTTTTTATGCTAATGGTTTACGTAAGTAACCATAAACCACACCACTTACGATTGCTCCTACCAAGACTGAAGCAAGGTAAAGAAGAGCATTTGAAGTGAGGGCGATAACGAAGATTCCTCCGTGTGGCGCCATGAGTTTAATTCCAGCAAGACCAACGAGTCCGCCTGCTACTGCAGAACCAAGGATGAAGCTTGGGATAGCACGAGCTGGGTCAGCGGCACCAAATGGAATCGCTCCCTCAGTGATAAATGACAAGCCCATGATGATGTTTGTCAAACCAGAGTTGCGTTCTTCTTTGGTAAATTTATCTTTAAAGAGAAGAGTTGCGACAAAGATAGCAAGTGGTGGCACCATTCCTCCAGCCATAACTGCTGCCATGGCTACAGAACCACCTGAAGAAACAGTTGCTGCAAGCGTACCTGTACCAAAGACATAGGCCGCTTTATTAACTGGACCACCCATATCAACAGCCATCATTCCACCAAGAACGATACCAAGAAGGACAGCTGAACCGCCTCCAAGACCGCCTAGGAAGTCATTCATCGCAGTGTTGATTGCTGCCATCGGGATGTTAACAGCTAGCATGACAAATCCTGTTAAGATTGTTCCAAGAAGTGGCAAGAGAAGGATTGATTTAGCACCTTCAAGTGAACGAGGAACTTTAACGTATTTCTTGATAGCAAGAACCAAGGCACCTGCGATAAATCCACCAACAAGGGCACCTAGGAAACCAGATGAAACACCTGCAAGAGTTGAAGTTGCTTCACCACCTGAGGCATAAGGGATTTTACCAAAGGCAAAACCTTCTTTTGCAATAGCACCAGCCACAAAACCTGCTACCAAACCTGGTTTTTCAGCGATAGAGTAGGCAACATATCCTGCAAAGACTGGAAGCATCAAGCCAAAGGCAGCACCACCAATTTTCATGAACATAGAAGCGAGCTCATGGTAAGATCCGAGATTGCCAAGACTATCTTGTGGCACACCCAAAGCACCATCAATCAAGAAAGCAAGGGCAATCATGATACCACCACCGATAACAAATGGCAACATTTGAGATACACCACTCATCAAATGTTTGTAGAAAGCAGCACCAAGGCCTTGTTTTTCATTAGATGCTGTTGCAGTTTTTGCTCCGTTAGCAGCATGGTAAACTTCAGCATCCCCAGAAAGAGCCAAGTTGATCAATTCTTCTGTCTTACGGATACCGTCTGCAACTGGACGATTAACCAATGGTTTGCCATCGAAACGATCCATCTCAACAGCCTTGTCAGCAGCGATGATAACAGCTTTAGCCTTGCGGATGTCCTCTGCAGTTAGTTGATTTCCAACACCGCTAGCACCATTGGTTTCAACCTTGATCCCAACACCCATTTCAGCAGCCACTTTTTGAAGGGCTTCTTGAGCCATGTAAGTGTGAGCGATACCTGTCGTACAAGCTGTAACAGCTACGATAAAGTCGCCAGATTCATTGGCAGGTGCTTGAACAGGCTCCTCAGCTTTTTCTGAAGCTTGGTCAAAAAGTTCGATAACTTGATCTGCAGATGTTACTTGGCGAAGTTTGTCAGCGAAACCATCTTTCATCAAGTATTGAGACAATTCTGCCAAGGCTGCTAAGTGAGTATCATTGGCACCTTCCGGAGCTGCAATCATGAAGAAGAGGTCTGTTGGTTGCCCATCCAAGCTCTCATAGTCAACACCCTTGTTTGACTTTGCAAAGAGAACTGTTGCTTCTTTGACAGCAGAGTTTTTGCTGTGTGGCATAGCGATTCCGTCACCCAAACCAGTGGAAGTTAGAGCTTCACGCGCTAAGATTCCTTCTTTAAAGGTTTCAAAATCCGTCACATAACCATGATCTACCAAGCTATGAATCATCTCTTCAATAGCTGCTGTTTTTTCAGTTGCCTGCAAATCCAGCAACATGACATCTTTTCTCAATAGGTCTTGAATTTTCATCGTTTTTCTACCTCAACTTTTTCATAAGTTTCTTTTATAAATGCTGCAGTTGCCAAGTCATCAGAGAAAGTAGTTGCTGTCCCACAAGCCACTCCCCATTTGAAGGCCTCTACTGCGTCTTTTGATTTGACAAATTCACCGGTAAATCCAGCAACCATAGAGTCACCAGCACCAACTGAATTTTTGACCGTTCCCTTGATAGGTTTTGCGAAGTAAGCTCCTTCAGATGTGACAAGGAGGGCACCGTCCCCAGCCATGGAGATGATAACGTTTTGGGCACCTTTAGCTAACAATTCTCGAGCATATTTCTCGATTTCATCTAAACTTTCGAGTTTCACTCCAAAGATAGCTCCAAGTTCGTGATTGTTTGGTTTAACCAAAAGTGGCTGGTAGTCTAAACTATCAATCAAGGTTTGTCCTTCAAAGTCACAAACCACTTGCGCACCAGTCTGGCGTGTCAATGCAATCAAATCCTTATAGATAACATTGCCCAGGTT
The DNA here is from genome assembly GCA_905221295.1 of bacterium. Taxonomy (GTDB): domain Bacteria; phylum Bacillota; class Bacilli; order Lactobacillales; family Streptococcaceae; genus Streptococcus. The sequence continues at coordinate 65,948 of CAJNCP010000003.1, forward strand.
CTTAGCACTTGAACCCGCAAACACAACCGTATCTTCTGCTGTCAAACTAGATAAAATAGCTTTCAATTCTTCTAGCTGAGCCGGTTCCACATTTGGACCCGTTCCGTTAATTTCTGTTTCTTGGTCTGCTTTAATCTTGACATTGATGCGAGTATCTTCTGCCACTTGAACAAATCGAGTTTCGATTTCTTCCTCTAGCAGAGTATCTGTGATAAATTTACCAGTAAAGCCTCCGATAAATCCAGTCGCTGTATTTGGAATACCCAAGCGTTTCAAAACACGACTGACATTGATTCCTTTTCCACCAGCAAACTTATCATCACTGTCCATACGATTGACACTACCGACTTGGACTTGGTCCAAGCGAACGATATAGTCAATGGATGGATTGAGTGTGACTGTATAAATCATACTTCGATTACCTCCGTTTTCTTCTTAATAGCCTGCAAGAGCTCATGCCCTTGACTTGTGATGACAATAGCGCGTTTAAGTGGTGCTACCTTGGCAAAGCAAGTTTGACCAATCTTAGACGAATCGACCAAGACATAGGTTTGTTTGGCATTCTCCAAAATAGCACGTTTCACAGCTCCCTCCTCCATATCTGGAGTCGTATAATAACCATCGTCGACACCGTTCATCCCGATAAAGGCACGGTCAAAGTGCAATTGATTGATTTGATTAAGAGCAACACCACCGATACATGCATCTGTTGCCATCTTGACACTTCCTCCAACCATGACAGTTGGAATCTGTTTTTCAACCAACTGAACCGCATGGTGAATGGAGTTGGTCACAACTGTGATATTCTTATTAACCAATTCCTTGATCAAAAAAGCAGTTGTCGTTCCAGCATCGATAAAGATGACATCTTTTTCCTTGATAAGAGAGGCCGCCTTCTGAGCTAGCAACTTCTTCTCTTGAAGGTTTTTGACAGATTTTTCTTGGATGGTTTCTTCTTCCCGCAAGGAGTGGGGCAATTCTGCACCACCATGTACACGGCGAAGCTTGTTTTCCGCCTCCAACTCATCCAAATCTCTTCGTACCGTTGATTCTGATGTTTCTAATAGACTGACCAATTTTTCTAGGGAAACTACATGATGTTGATTTAACTCCTCTAAAATCAGTTGCTTCCGCTCAGTTTTTAACACCAAATCACCTCCTGTTATCGTTTACACTAATTATTCTAGCACAATTTCCGGCAAAGTCAAGCATTTTTTATCATTTTCTTTCAAAAACTATCATTTTTGCCAATTCTGGAATTTTTATTGCAAGATGAAGCGCTTTATGGTAGACTATTTTAGTAAGCATTGGAAGATTACTCAAGAGGCTTAAGAGGCCGTGTTGGAAACGCGGTAGGCGTGTAACAGCGTGCGTGGGTTCGAATCCCATGTCTTCCGTAGAAAAACCAAGTGATATACTCCCCTTATGGCGGACAGTGAAGAGGCTACGACTCACTAGAAACGATAGGGGAGTTTTCATATCCTCAAAAAAGCCAACATCTGTGCAGACTATGCTAAAAGAAGCTTATATCTATGATAGGTTATAGTAAAGCAAGAGGAGAATGCTGTCCCTAGAAAATCATATTATCATCATACTGGTAACTTCAAATAATAAGTCGTTGGTCTTTATCCTGCTAGGAAAATCCCTGTAACATTATTAAGAAATACAAACCTACACCTTCAACCTTACAAACTACTAGAATCCTTATTTCCTTGAATATAAAAAGGAGAGAATCACCATGATTCTCTCCTAAATCTGACTTTTCGTTAACTGACTTCAGTTGATAAAAAGCCTTTATTTTCTAAATTTCCACTGGCTATAAATCCCAAAAACAAGAATCCAGATGGCCGAACCAACTGCCCCCATGAAAGTAGATTCTTGCAAAAAGAGAGTAATAAAAACAAAGATGAAAAAGAGGATGGTTAGGGGATTGAGCAAGCGATACTGAGGCATGAGGTAGCCGTCAGCCATGAAGTCTTGTGACTTGCGGTATTTGAGATGAGCCACCATGATCAAGATATAAATCGCGATGTAAACACCTGATGAGGACGCCGTAATCAAAGCAAAAGCATCTGAAACGCCTGGCAAAACATTGATAAAGGCAGCCAGAGCAATCAAGATTGCTGAGGCAATAATGGCATTTTGCGGAACATTATGGCGAGAAAGAGTATCTGCCTTGATTGCTTTTAAGAATCGATTGGGCGAATCATGGGCAATCTGGTAGAGGTGTCGCCCTGTTGAATAGAGGGTTGAGTTAAGTGCAGACGCTGCTGAGGTCAAGACAACAAAGTTAATCAAAGCCGCTGCCCACTTGATACCTGCCAGTTCAAAAACCGTTACAAATGGTGAATCCGAAGAAGCAAGTTCTCTCCAGGGAATGATAGACATAATGGCCAATAGGGCTCCACCATAGAAGAAGACGATTCGGAGAGGAATTTCTTTAACTGCTTTTGGCAAAACCTGACGAGGATTCTTGGTTTCAGAAGTTGTCACTCCGATAAATTCAATCATCAGATAGGCAAAAAATACCATTTGAAAGGCCATGACAAAGTTCATGACTCCGTTTGGGAAAAGAGAGAACTGGTCGCTGATGTTTGCCAAACTCGCAGCACCATATGGTGTTTCAAATCCTGTCAAGATCATAAAGACCCCTGTTGCAATCATAGCTAAAATAGCCACAATCTTAACCATAGCAAACCAAAACTCGACTTCTCCAAAGAGCTTAACTGCAATCAGATTGACCAAGGCCAAAATCGTTAAAAAGACAATCTGAATCAACCAACTAGGCCAGCTAGGAAACCAAAACTGAACATAATGCGAGATCGCAGTGATTTCTGCCATACCGATAAAGACGACAGACAACCAATAAGACCAAACTGAGAAATAACCCCAGCCTTTCCCCAAATGACGGGTGATAAAGTTGATAAAGGTATGTTGTTCTGGATCCTGGTAGAGCATCTCTCCAACAGCTCTCATCATCAAAAACATAAAGGCTCCTGTAATCATGTAAATCAGGATGATAGAAGGGCCTGTCAGGCTGATAGAGCGACCGGCACCTAGGAAAAGACCTGTTCCGATTGTTCCCGCAATAGCCATCACCTGAACATGACGATTGGTTAGACCACGTTCCATCTTATTTTTTTTCTCATTTTCACTCATATAGTCTCCTATTTTATTCAAAAAACCAAAAAGGAGTTGAGCAAGGCAAAGCCTCTACTACTCCTTTTTCATTCTATTTAGGCTGTTTTTTCAACCTTTAAGATTTTGACATCATAGCTACCAACTGGTGTTTCAATCGTTGCAGTATCACCAGTCTTCTTGCCAATTAGAGCACGGCCAATCGGACTTTCATTTGATACTTTACCAGCAAAAGCATCTGCACCTGCAGAACCGACGATGATGTAGACCTCTTCTTCGTCTTCACCGACTTCTTGGATTGTTACTGTTTTACCGATTGCTACCTCATCTTGGGCAACTGCATCGCTATTAACAATTTCAGCATAGCGAATTTTTGTTTCTAGACTTGAAATTTGTCCTTCAACAAAAGCTTGTTCATCTTTCGCTGCTTCATACTCACTATTTTCTGAAAGGTCTCCATAGGAACGAGCAATCTTGATACGCTCTACGACTTCAGGACGTCGAACGAGTTTCAACTCCTCTAATTCTTTTTCTAGTTTTTCCTTTTCTTCAAGGGTCATTGGGTAAGTTTTTTCTGCCATTTTTTTAACTTTCTTTTCTATTTACTTTTTTAAAACAAAATTATGTGGAAAACCACATAATTTTAGTTTGAACTACTTGCTTGAGGTAACTTGCTATTGATATGCTCTGCAACGTTTTGATCATGTTCTTCTTTTGTTGTTGCAAAGTATACTTTACCGTCTTCAACATTGGCTACAAAGTACAAGTACTCACTCTTTGTCTGGTTTACACTTGCTTCAATCGCATCCGAACTTGGGCTATCAACCGGTCCAGGCATGAGGCCAAGGTGTGTGTAAACATTGTATGGTGAATCAATCGTTGTATCAATTCCAGCGTCATCTGCTAAACTAATCTTTTGACCAAGTTTTCCTTGAGCATATAGGATAGCGATATTACTTTGAAGTGGCATACCGGCATTCAAGCGGTTATAGAAGACACCTGCGATTTTCTTGCGGTCTTCGGTCTTAGCTCCTTCTTTTTCGACAAGAGAAGCAATGCTGAGCAATTCATTAACTGTAAGATTCTTTTCTTTGATCGTAGCGTAATATGGTGACATAGCCTTATCCATGGCAGCTACCATCTCATCAATCAAACTTTCAACGGTTGTGCTGTTTTTAATGGTATAGGTAGCTGGGAAAAGGTAACCTTCAAGACGATAACGAACGCCACTGTCTTTTGTTGGAAGACTTCCAAGTAGGTTTGGATACTTGGCTACTAATTGTGAGATAAAGGTCTCATCTTGAGCTTTTGCCAAGAAAGCATCCGCAGTAAGAGGTTCTTTAAATTCACCTTGAAGTTGTCCTACTGTTTGAGCGATTTGCTCTAATGTATAGCCTTCTGGAATTGTCAAGTTTGCAAGAACAGGTTCCTGAGCTTCAGGAGTCCCACCTTTTTCCAATTCTTGAATCAACTCATCCGTACTCATACTCTTCTTCAAGTTGTAATAACCTGACTTCAAGTTAGCATGGCTATAGTATTTAGCATAAAGGCTAAAGATAAGTCCATGTTTTACCAAACCAGATTTTTCCAAAGTGCTCCCAATTTCTTGAATATTTGCACCGTCTTGGATTTGAACCGTTACGTAGTCCTTAGAGCTCGCATCCACAGGTTTCAAGGAATCTTGAACGTAATCATAACCAAAGTAACCACCAACTGCCACAAGAACTAGGAATACTAGGAAAGTTAGCAAGCAACCTTTGGCTTTTGATTTCTTCTTTTTCTTAGCAGGTTTTACTCCTTCACGACGACTACGACTTGGAAGATCAGTTTGAACATCAGTAGCTTCAGATGAGGCTGTTTCTTCATTTCCCATAAGAGAAGAAACAGCTTCTTCTACCTTATCCGCAGTCTTATACGAAACGGCTATCCTTGTCGTTACTTCATTAAAAGCTTTTTCGTCTTTTTTAGGCTCTACAGCTTCAACCCTAGTCGGAGTAACTTCTTCCGTCTCTGAATCTTCCTGTTTCAGTTCCACTATTTCACTTGGTTCAGAATCTTTACGTGGCAATACAGTTGGAGCTTTTTTTAGAACATCCTCTATAGAAGCTAAAGAATCGTCAATCGCATTCTCAGCCGAATCCTCTATTTCCAAATCAGAAAAAGTAGAAGGAGTATCATTCTCGATAGGGGGAATGAAAGTCGTAGCATCTCCTTCTCCAGCTAACCGTTCTCTTTCCCGTGCTCTCTCTAAGTCACGTAGAATCTGCTCTTTAAAACTTAATTTTTCTGTATCTCTTTGTTTTTCAGTCAAAAGCTTTACCTCCTTGTTGACAATCCATAATATTATATCTCAAAAGTCGCAGAAAAGCAACAAAACATGCCTTCCAATGACGGCGATTCTCATTTTTTAGGTTGCCAAACCATATCATACCAGCTCTCACCTGCAAAATTTGACTGAGATATCCCTTCATTAACAAAGCCGTGTTTTTCATAATAAGGAATCAAGTAGTCATGGCAGGTCAGGTTGATACCTTCTCTTTCATGCTCTAAAGCCACTTCTTTTAGGGCGGTCAGCAATCTCTTACCGACACCTAAGGCTTGTGCTTCTTTAGCAATAGATAGACAGGTAATAGAGATATAACCTCCAGATTTGTGACTGTGGTCCGCTATTTCTTCTGTAAAGGACTGATCTTGGAGATGGCGGTGTGGGACGACTGGACCTTCAATGTAGCCAAGGACACGTCCTTCTTTTTCAGCGACAAGAAAGCTGGTCTGAATTTCACGTAAATGCGCCTCAAAGACCGAATGAGGAATGGCTTCTTCAAGGGAGAAATTCTCTAGCTCTATCTCTAAAATTCGGTCCAAATCCGAAAATCTTGCTTGTCTGATTTTCATATTTCCTCCTGATAAAAAGGATTGACCCAAATCAGATTCCATTCCGAAGAGCTTGGATACAGGGCTTCTGGCACTTCTTCCTCGACAAACCCATTCATCTCAAAGTAAGAGAGGAATTCGTCAGGGCAAGTCAGACGAAGACACTTGACTCCTTCTTCTACAGCCGCTTGTTTCAAGCTGGCCAGGAGAAGAGTTCCCAAACCTTGTCTACGATGGTCTGGATGAATGGCTAAACGCTTGATTTCAAGATTTAGGAGTGCTTGAGTGTGTGTTTCTGACACTTCAGCCCCAAGAACATAGCCCACCAGCTGATTTTCATCCCTAGCTACAAGAAAGGTACCCGCAGACTTGCGGATACACTCTTCTAAGGATTGTCGACTCACTGCCTCGTCTGCTGAAAAATTGGACTCTTCAATCGCCAACATTTCTTCTAAATCTGATAGGGTAGCTTGCCTTATAGTGATTGGAATTTCCATCTGTTTTCCTTATTGGACGTTGCTTGTCAAGTTAGACAAGAGACGTTCAAATGAATATTCATAGGTTTGGATGTCTCCAGCACCCATAAAGACGTAAACAGCATTGTCATGGTCTAGGAGTGGAGAAACATTTTCAACAGTGATAACTTGATTTTTCTTCGTGATCTTGCTTGCTAGGTCTTCTACCTTGACATCGCCATTGTCCACTTCACGAGCAGACCCATAGATTTGAGCTAGGTAAACGGCATCTGCCTGATTCAAGGCTTGGGCAAAATCATCTAACAAGGCAATAGTTCGAGTGAAGGTGTGCGGTTGGAAGATTGCCACGATTTCCTTGCTTGGGTATTTCTGGCGAGCCGCATCCAAGGTCGCAATGATTTCTGTTGGATGATGGGCAAAGTCATCGATGATTACCGTGTCATTAACGATTTTCTCAGTAAAACGACGCTTAACACCAGCAAAAGTTTTCAAGTGTTCGCGAACCAAGTTCAAATCAAATCCTGCTGTGTAAAGCAAACCAATTACAGCTGTTGCATTCATGATATTGTGACGACCAAAGGTTGGAATGTGGAATTGACCTAATTCTTGTCCACGGAAGTGAACGGTGAATGTCGAACCAGTCGTAGAACGAAGAAGATCGCTAGCTACAAAGTCATTGCCCTCAGCTTCAAACCCATAGTAATAGATTGGCGCATTGGCTGTGATCTTACGCAACTCAGCATCCTCACCGTATACAAACAAACCTTTGGTAATTTGTTTGGCATAGTCGTTAAAGGCATTGAAAACATCCTCTAGACTTGTAAAGTAGTCTGGATGGTCAAAGTCAATGTTGGTGATGATAGAGTATTCTGGGTGGTAAGGCATGAAGTGACGCTCGTATTCGTCTGATTCAAAGACAAAATATTTGGCATTGGCCGAACCGCGACCTGTCCCGTCCCCAATCAAGAAACTGGTATCTGTGATATGAGACAAGACGTGTGACAACATACCAGTTGTTGAGGTTTTTCCATGAGCTCCTGCCACTCCCATGCTGACAAAGTCGCGCATAAAGCTACCTAGGAATTCATGGTAACGTTTGTAGCTGATACCATTTTGATCTGCATAGGCGATTTCAACGTTGTTATCTGGACGGAAGGCATTCCCCGCGATAATCTCCACATCACCTTGTAGGTTCTTTTCATCAAAAGGAAGAATGGCAATCCCTGCCTGCTCTAGTCCACGTTGAGTAAAGTAGTATTTTTCAACGTCTGAACCTTGAACCTTGTGTCCCATTTGGTGCAACATCAAAGCTAGGGCACTCATCCCTGATCCCTTGATTCCAATAAAATGATATGTTTTTGACATGCTTTTCTCCCTTACTCAGTAATTCTTGTCAGATTCAACTCTTGGGCAACCTGACGTTCCTGTTCTGATTGCTTATTCTTTTTATTATAAATTTGGCTCTTCTTCAGAAAATCATAGTTGTTCTTTTTAGCTTTTCCAGCTTGATTTTCTAGAGTCGGAGTCGCTACTTGTCCAGCTTCTTCAGCTAAAATATAGTGGGACTGGCTCAAGTTTTTGCTAAATTTGGCAAACTCACCAGGATTTTCCTTTTGAAATGGTGCTGTTGGCTGGTTTCCTTGACGAACAAGTGTTGAACCATTGTGTCGTCTGGTATGACTAACATCCTGAGTCAAATACTTGGCTGAACGTTTCTTCTTCAAATCCGCACGCGCCTCTTCTCGAGCCAATTCAGCATACGTTTTTTCAACTTTTTTCGGTTCTGGAGCTGGTTCTGGCTTTTTGCTAACCACAGGAGCAACTACACTAGCTTCCTCAACAATAGGAGACCATTCTAAATAGTTTTTATCTCGGTAATCGCCTTTGATATTGCTGATAAAGTCAGACTCATCATACAAGTCCATGACTGGCATTTCGGTCAGCATGATCTCGTCATCTGACACCAATGGAAATCGATCTTGTTTCATTTTGTATTTCCTTTCAACACTTCATTATAGCGTATTGTCTTGATTTTTCAAGTGCTGGCTTCAGAAATCCCTAAAATTTCTCGAATTTCTGCCAGACTGAGGCTCGCACGCGACTCTGTACCATCTAAAACTTGGGAAACCAAATGCTTTTTCTGTTCTTGAAGTTCCTGAATTTTTTCTTCAATGGTTCCTTTTGTAATTAAGCGATAAACCTCTACCTTCTGCTCCTGTCCCATACGATGGGCACGTCCGATAGCTTGGGCTTCAACCGCAGGATTCCACCAGAGGTCCACTAGGATGACGGTATCAGCACCCGTTAGATTAAGACCGACACCTCCTGCCTTCAGAGAGATGAGAAAGGCGTCTCTTTCTCCCTGATTAAAGGCCTTGGTCATCTCTTGTCTGTCTTGAGCAGGAGTTGAGCCTGTGATTTTGAAAGAAGTCAAACCCAAGTCTGGAAGTTCTTGCTCGATTTTTTCCAACATTCCTTTGAATTGTGAGAAAATCAAGACCCGATGCCCGCCATCTGCCACTTGTAGCAATAAATCTCGGAGACTATCGAGTTTACCGCTGGCGCCATGGTAATCGTCCATAAAGAGAGCTGGCGTATCGCAGATTTGACGCAAACGCATGAGACCAGATAAGATTTCTACGCGACTTCTCTGGAATTCTTGATCTGTGACTTGCGCTAGACGCTCTCTCATCTGTTGCAACTGGGCCAAATAGATGGCCTTCTGCTGGTCTTCCAGTTCGTTTTTATAGACGACTTCAATCAAATCAGGCAGTTCTGTTAGAACTTCTTCTTTCTTACGTCTCATGACAAAGGGCTTGATAAACTGCGCCACCTGCTCAGCTGGTAATTTCATAAACTCTTTCTTGTTCGGCAAGAGCCCTGGTAGTACAATTTGAAAGATAGACCACAACTCTCCTAGATGGTTTTCTATGGGCGTACCTGACAAAGCAAAGACTGCTGGCACCACAAACTGGCGCAAACTCTGGGCAATCTTGGTGTGAGCATTTTTCATGACCTGAGCCTCATCTAAAAAGAGAAAATCAAAGGACATCTCTTGATAGAGGTCACTGTCTTGACGAAAGCTCGCATAGCTGGTCACATAGATTTGATGATTTTGAGAAAGAATCTCTTCTCGATTCGCTTTCAAACCATGAACAACTGCCAAATCTAACTGCGGCGCAAATCTTTTGAATTCATCTGCCCAATTGTAGATCAAACCTGACGGCGCCAAAATCAAAACACGACTATCTTCTGTAACCTGACTTGTCAAAAAAGCAATGGTCTGCAGTGTTTTTCCCAGTCCCATATCGTCTGCCAAGATGCCTCCAAAACCGTAATGATGGAGCATCTGGAGCCAACGCACACCCTTTTCCTGATAGTCTCTCAAACTCGCTTGAACCTCTACGTCTCCTAAAGGAAAGTCCTCAGGATGGATCAAATCATGAGCCAAATGTTGAAATTCCTTCGAAAATGCTATCCGATCGTGGCCTTCAAAAAGCTGAGAAAGACTATAAGCTAGGGATTTTCGAGCCTGGAAAGAACCATCTTTTAGCTCAACCCCCAGTTCCTGTAAATTTTGACGAATCTGCCTGGTTTCCTCATCAAAAAAGTACACTTGATCAGAAGAACTGATATAGAAATCCTGATTGCTGGTCAGGGCTTTAAGAGCTTGATCAATCTCTTCTTGGGCAATCCCTTGGAAATCAAATTGGATTTCCAACAGTCCTCCCTTGGACTCAATCTGAACCTGAGGAGCTTGGACGCTGTAGAGCTGATTTATCTCATCAGACAAGAAAACTTGACCCAACTTCTCAAAAGTGGGAATCGTATGGTGAAAGAAAGAATAAACTGCCTCTGGCTTTAAAGCCTGTCTCCAAGACTGAAAATCAGCCTCAAAACCAGCCCCTAAACAGACTTGAAATAGCTGATTTTCCAAGACGGTATCGCTTGAAAATGGTAATTGTTCCAGCTGTTGACGACTAGTCACCTTAACATCTCCATAGTCAAATTGGATATCCAAGCGGATGCGGCCGTCATCCTCCCTATCAAAGTAAAAGATTGGTGAAAAGGGTCTGATTTGCAAGCGCTCAGGAGCAGAAACTGTTCCTAGCTGTCCAAACAAAGGCAGACAGGCGGCTAGGCGATCACGATCACTGTTGTCAAACTGGAGGCATTTTCTCCCTCTTTCTTCCTGAGGAAGCTCCTTGATTTCCTTTAGTAAGCTGATTTGTTTAGGATTTAAGAGATAAAAATTCCCCTTACGAAAGAGAACCGCTCCCCCATAGAATACGTTAACTCGCTCACTTTCAGAGATCTTCATTTCAAAATAATCGGGATACTCCTTCACAGAAAAAGAGAAGAGTTCTGCATCAGGATCTAAATCGTGAAAGAGAAGATTTTCATAACTATCTATCTGATGTTCAAAATGAAAATCCTCCAAGTTCATCAGCAACTCCACTCCCTGCTCAAAAAAGGTCAGAGGGAAAAAGAGGTGACGACCTTGATTGGGGAAAAAGAGGTCTTGACTCAGTCCCTCCTCAATCAAGCCCCGTAAAAAAGTAAGAACATCTTGACTAGCTGTATCAAAAGCATCCCAAGACAAGTCATTTTCATAGTGCTTCCCAATCATATATGGCTTTCGATGGACCAAGACCTTCAAAAAGAGAGGAATGTCACGAATGACATAATATTTTTGACTATCAACTAAACCGATTCGGAGTGTCCAAAGGAGGCGATTGGTCCCAGCTTCCACCTGACCTTGAGCCGACAAAGTGTAGATTTTCTCTCGCTTCTGAGGTTGGATCCGCTCCAAAAAACTACCGCCAAAACTAACCTTGGTTTCGACCTCTTCTTGCTCTTCATGTCCTTTTTCTAAGGCTTGTAAAATCACTTGGCCTTCTTCATCATTTTTCAGATAATGCTCGAGCGCCGCTAGGTGAACACAGTAACCTCTTTTTTGGAAAAAATCGCAAGCACAAAAAACCAGATCATCCTCTAAACTGTAGCGCAAGTCTTCTCCCGCCACACGAGTATAGAGGCGATTCCCTTTTTCCTTGATAATCTCAATGTTGCCTGTTTCATAGAGTGCAATCCCCTCCATGCGCAACTTTCCTGGAATCAATTTAGCCATAGTTACCCCTTTATCTTATCTTTTCATTATACCACATTTTCCCCTACGAAAATAGCCTTCTAGGAAGACTTTTCTCCTAGAAGGCTGGATTTTTAAAGTGTAGCAAAAGTGGTCACGATGCGTTGGCAAACCTCTTCCAGTACTGACTTCGGCATAGCTACATTGAGGCGAGCATGAAGGGTTCCTTCCTCCCCAAAGTCCAAACCTCGGTTCAAGATAATCTTGGCTTCATTCTTCAAAAGCTCTTGCAAGCGGTCATCCGTTAGGTCATAGGCTGAAAAATCAAGCCAAATCAAGTAGGTACCTTGCGGTTTCATGACCTTAATCTTGGTTTCTTTGCTCAAAACATCCACTACATAGTTAATGTGCTCCTCGATGACTTCTTTTAACTCTCCTAACCAGTCCTTGCCATAACGGTAGGCAGCTTCTGTCGCCAAATACCCCAAGCCTGAAATTTCATGCTGGTTATTGGCCAACTGGCGTTTTTGGAAAGCCACACGAAGCTTTGGATTTTCAATAACTGCATAGGAATTTTTCGTCCCAGCAATATTAAAGGTCTTAGTGGCACTGCTCAAGATAAGGGCAAAGTCTTTAAAGGTGGGATCAATGGTGTTGAATGACTGGTGTTTGTGACCAAAGAGGGCCAAATCTTGGTGAATCTCATCTGAAACCAACAAAACACCGTGTTTTTGGCAGAGATGGCCAATCTTTTCTAACACTTCCTTTTCCCAAACACGTCCACCAGGATTGTGGGGATTGCAAAGGATATAGAGTTTGACATCCTCTCCCACCAATTCCTTCTCCAACTGGTCAAAGTCAATCTCAAACAGACCATCCTTTTTCACCAAAGAATTGGTAATCAATCTGCGATTGTTCAGTTTGACACTGCGGGCAAAAGGTGGATAGACCGGTGTGTTAATCAGAACAGACTCTCCTTCTTTTGTAAAGGCTTGAATAGCTGTTGAAATAGCTGGTACCACTCCCTCGATAAAGACGAGGGCATCCTTGTCAAAGTGATACCCGTGTTGACTGGCTTCCCAGTCCTGAACCGACTGAATCAAAGCATCGCTAGCATAGGTATAGCCATAGACCAACTGATCTGCGTAGGTTTGTATAGCTTGTCGAACTTCAGGTAAAACCACAAAGTCCATATCTGCTATCCAGGCTGGTAGAACTTCTCGATCAGCTTCCGCTTCTTTCCATTTATAGGTATGATGCCCAAAACGATTGGGCAGGCTTGTAAAATCATATTTTCCCATATCTGTCTTATCCTTCCAAGGCTTGGCGCAAGTCCGCAATCAAATCTCTAGCATCCTCAATCCCAATAGACAAACGCAAGAGATCATCTGTCAAACCATAAGAATGGCGCACTTCTGCTGGAATATCCGCATGAGTTTGAGTCGTCGGATAGGTAATCAGACTCTCTACCCCACCCAAACTTTCCGCAAAAGAGAAGACCTTGAGGCTATTCAAGATATGAGGAATAACTTTTTCATCCACTACTTTAAAGGAAATCATGCCTCCACGGCCTGTATAGAGCACTTCCTTGACTGCTGGAGAATCCTTTAAAAAGGCAACCACTTCTTGGGCATTAGCTGTCGAGCGTTCCATACGAAGAGACAAGGTTTTGAGACCACGAATCAACTGATAACTATCAAATGGCGACAAGACCGCACCTGTTGTATTGAGATTGTAGAACAGTTGTTCATATAGTTCTAAACTATTAGTCACAACCACCCCAGCTAAGACATCATTGTGCCCTGCTAAGTACTTGGTGGCAGAATGAAGAACAATGTCCGCACCGTCTTCAATCGGACGTTGGTAAATCGGACTGTAGAAGGTATTGTCCACCACTACCTTGGCACCCTTGGCATGAGCTAGTTTGGCTAGTTTTGCAATATCAAATTCTAACATCAAGGGATTGGTTGGCGTTTCGATATAGAGAACATCCACATCCTTTTCTAACTCAGCAATCAACTCTTCTTCTGTATTGGCATAGGTAAAATGGAACCGGCCTTCCTGCTCGACTTGGTTGAACCAACGGAAAGAACCACCATAAAGGTCTCGCACTGCCAAGACTTTACTTCCTACAGGAAAGACACTAAAGGCCAGTACAATCGCAGCCATACCTGAACTCGTCGCTAGGGCATAGTCTGCTGATTCGATTGCCGCCAAGACCTCCTCCGCCTTACTGCGAGTTGGATTTTTAGTACGGGTATAGTCAAATCCCGTAGATTGACCGAACTCCGGATGCTGATAAGTTGTTGAAAAATGAAGCGGTGTTACCAAGGCACCTGTTGCCTCATCTGACTTGATCCCTGCCTGGGCTAAAATTGTGTTGATGTGTAGTTCTTTGCTCATACAATACCTCCAAATCTATAGTAACTATTGTATCATTTATTTTCACTAACTCATTTTCTTCTTTTCAAGAGCTAGTTATAGTTTCAAACTATACAAAAACGATAGTTCCTTGAGAAACTATCGTTTTTCCTGTTGAATAGACTGGTTATTTAACGTGTTTTGCCAAGTCTTCTTGGGCTTTCTTATTTGATTCTTCTTTTTCTTTCAGCCATTTTTCTTTAGCTTTTTCATACTCAGCAGTCGTTACAGTCTTATCTTGCAACTTGAGATACTTGTATGACTCTACCCCCTTATTTCCAGCTTGTGAGAATGGTGCGGAGAATGGAACTGTCTTTCTCAAGCTAGGTGTTCCACCAAGGGAAACGTTTGGAATAGCAAGAGCACTATCAACGAGCCAAGCTTGAATTTCAGCATACTTTTCATAACGTTTTGCAGGATCTTGCTCTTTATTGGCCTCTTCCAACATTTGAGTATAGGTATCAAGTCCAACTGCCTTGGCCTTGTCATTGACTTCACCTGGCTCTAAACCGAGGTTTTGCAACATACCACCGCTTTTCACACTAAAGATATCGAGATAAGTTGATGGGTCTTGATAATCTGGGCTCCACCCACCATTATAGAGGTCATAGTCCTTCTGAGCTGCAGTTTGAGCGAGATAGCCAGAGTTACTAAAGTCATCTGTTGACAATTGTTGGATATCGATAACCACGTTCTCAGCTCCAAGAACAGATTCGATTGATTGTTTCATTGAACTAATCGCTTGAATTTCTGTCTTATTGGTCATTTCTACAGTCTTATCCAAGTGAATTGGGAACTGAACACCCTTGGCTTCTAATTCTTTCTTAGCTTCTGCAAATTTAGCCTTAGCTTTTTCTGGGTTGTAGTATGGATCTTGCGCATCAGCAAAGTTGATGCCTTGCCATTCTTGACCGTAGTTGACCATCTTAGATGAGACAATATCTCCGAACTCTTTTCCGTTAATAGTCACAAATGTAGGAGGTACAACGAGGTTACGAATAATCTTCGTTGCCCCCTCTTCCCCTTGAGATTGAGCCCCATAAGCCGTACGATTGTAGGCAAAATTGATGGCTTGGCGGAAGTTTTTGTTCAGAACTGCTTCTTGGGTAGATTTCTTTTCGATGTCAGTCGTTTTAGAAGTGAAATTATAAGATTTTCGATCCAAGTTAAAGTTCAAGTAGAAAGAAGTGGCATCTTGCATGCTGTAGATGATGTTATCCTTGTTCTTCTCTTTAATCCCTTCAAAACTTGAGCTATTTGGATAGAGACGTGCGTAGCTGTATACTCCTTCTGTAAAGTTACGTGCTAGGGCATCTTGGTCACTTCCATCATAGTAGGTCAATTTCACATCGTCCACAAAGACATTTTTAGCATCCCAGTAGTTCGGATTTTTCTTATATTCAATGACGGATTTTGAAACAAAGGACTTCATCAAGAAAGGACCATTGTACAAAATGTTAGAAGGATCCACCTTACCAAAATCGTCCCCTTTTGATTTCAAGAAATCGCCATTGACAGGGAAGAGAATAGTGGACGTAGTTTTTGAGTTCCAGTAAGGTTCTGGTCGTGTCAAAGTGTACTGAACTGTTTGGTCATCAATCGCCTTAACACCGACAGTTGAAAAGTCTGTTGTTTTACCGTTGATATAGTCATCCAAACCTGCTACAGACTCTTGAACCAAGTACAAGGCTTCAGATTTTTTATCTGCCGCATATTTCAAACCTGTCACAAAGTCTTGAGCAGTTACAGGTGCGTATTCTTCACCTTCGTATGTATACCACTTGGCATCTTTACGAAGTTTGTAGGTATAAGTCAAACCGTCCTTGGAAACGGTCCAATCCTCTGCCAAAGATGGAACATAGTTACCATATTGGTCATTTTCCATCAAACCATCTACAAGATTGGTAACGATATCACTGGTTGTTGCACGGTTTTCAGCCAGATAGTTCAAACTAGATGGATCACTAGAGTAAACATAGTTGTATGTTTTAGATGAGCTTGTAGTATTCCCACATGCGCTTAGTAGAATACCTGCGCTTAACACGACACCTGCCAGTGTCAGATACTTGGCCTTAGACTTTTTCATTTCCAGAACCTCCTGTTTTAAACATTTGTTATATTATACATTTTTGGTTTTTTTTAGTCAAGTTTTTTTTGAAGAAAAAGTCAAAAAACATATTTTTCGCTACTAAATTTAGAAAAAGTTCTACTTTTTTAATATTTTGAACAATAAAATAACCTTTCTTTAATAGAAAGGTTGTAATTATCACTTTTATTTATAAATCATTTACGATATTTTCAATCGTGTACGTAGTCGATCTGCTTGAGGTTTCCCAATAATCTTATCCAATAGATGAGTGCCAAGACTCATTAAACCATAGAGTCCTCCCCCGAGACCTCCGATGAGGGCTACATAAAAGAAACTCCAGAAGCGTCCACTTGGCTGGAAGACAAAACCGATTAGCCACTGTAGGAAACCAACTAAGATAAACATGACTATTGTCAAAATCGTAATTAAAATTGTCCGTTTTAAGATAATCTTACGGCGTGCACCCGTTACCTTGCAAATCTCTCGGTACATCAGAACATTTGGAATGATAAGTCCGATAGTCGTTGAAATCAAGGGACCATAACTATGGAAAATGGCAATAGCTGGTAACTGCAAGACTAATTTAGCAAGGGAACCATAGACAAAGTAAAGTACTGCCTTGCGATTGCGGAACATAGCCTGAAGCATGGGAGACAAGACCATATACAAGCCTAAAATAGTAGACTGTAAAACTGCAAAGACAAACAAGCCCATGGCCAGACTATCTGGCTTACCATAAAAGACTGTGTAGAGAGGTTCACCTACCATGACGACTCCAACTGTTGCTGGCAAGAGAAACATAAAGAGCATGGTCATACTATCTTGAACTAGACGAGCAGCGGCTCTCAAATCGCCCTTGACATAATTTTCCGTCAAAAGTGGCAAGCCAACACTTCCGATGGAAACTCCTACAGAGATCAAAATCATGGTGATTTTGTTGGGATTGGCTGAGAAATAGGTAAACATAACAACCAAGTCTTCCTTGCTGTAGTTGGTCAACCAGGTCATGCTGTTAATGAAGGTCATCTGGTCCAAGATTTGGAAGAGCTGGATGGCTGATCCTGTAAGGATAAAGGGAATGGCTTCCTTGATGGTATCAACTAAAAGTCGCTTGCTATTGATCTTGTCCCGTGTTTCAAATACCTTTTGAAGCAGTCCCTCCTTGGAAAGAAAATAAATCAAGACTGCAAAACTAGCCACCATCCCCACAAAAGCTGCAAAGGTCGACTGGGTAACCGCTGATAGGTAGTCACCAGACCCCATCTTCATAATGAAGAAGGTCGCCAGCAACATCCAGATAACACGGATCACCTGCTCCGCGATTTGACTCATAGCATAGGGCTTAAGGTTGTTCATCCCTTGGAAGAAGCCTCTGATGACACTCATAGACGGGAATATCAAGACCGCCCAAGCCAAGCTCTGCATGATGGGTATCAAATCTTTCCCCACACCGGACAAATCTGCCAACCAAGGAGAAAAGAGATACAAGACCAAGGCAAAGACTAGGCCCAAGCCTGTCATAAAGCCTAGGAAACTCCGAATCAAGGCAAAGCTGTGCTCTTCTTCTCGCATGGTATTGTACTTGGCTACTTGTTTAGCGACCGCAACTGGGATACCCGCTGTTGAAATCAGCAAGAACCAAGCATAGATATTGTAGCCCATGGTAAAGAGACCATTGGCTTTGGCTGCATAGGTCCCCATCCAGATATACCAGGGAATAATATAGATAGCGCCAAGGAGGCGACTAATAAAGTTACTAGCTGTTAGCCAAGCAGTCCCTCGCAACATCTGGGCTTGCTGGTGATTGTTTTCGTTAGACATAGCTTCCTCATTCAATTTTGATAACTAGGACAAAGTTCCTTATCTTCCATTATAAACTTTTCCTTGTTACTTGTAAAATTCGGGCTTGAAGTTTATAATAGAAAGTATGATTAAGATTGAAAATGTATTAGATGTTTTAAAGAAAGATGGCCTTTTTCGCGAGATTATCGACCAAGGACACTACCACTACAACTACAGTAAAGTTGTTTTTGACAGTATCAGTTACGACAGCCGGAAAGTAAAAGAGGGCACTCTTTTTTTTGCAAAAGGTGCTGCCTTTAAAAAAGAATACCTTCTTTCTGCTATAACTCAGGGATTAGCCTGGTATGTAGCTGAAAAGGACTACGAAGTCGGTATCCCTGTTATCATTGTGAACGATATCAAGAAAGTCATGAGTTTGATTGCCATGGAGTTCTATGGTAATCCCCAAGAGAAACTCAAAATTCTCGCCTTCACAGGGACCAAGGGTAAGACAACAGCAGCTTACTTTGCATACAACATCCTATCTCAACGCCACCCAACAGCCCTTTTGTCAACTATGAACACAACTCTAGATGGCAAGACCTTCTTTAAATCTTCCTTTTCAACACCTGAAAATATCGATCTTTTCGACATGATGGCTCAGGCTGTTAAAAATGGTAGAACCCATCTCGTAATGGAAGTCTCTAGTCAAGCCTATCTAGTCCATCGAGTCTATGGTCTGACCTTTGATGTAGGAGTCTTTCTTAACATCACTCCTGACCACATCGGTCCGATTGAACATCCAACTTTTGAAGATTACTTCTACCACAAACGTCTCTTGATGAAAAATAGCCGAGCAGTTGTCATTAACAGCGACATGGACCACTTCTCTGTACTGAAAGAACAAGTGGAACAACAAGAGCATGACTTCTATGGTAGTAAGTCTGACAACCAAATCGAGAATTCCAAAGCCTTTAGCTTTTCAGCTACAGGAAAACTCGCTGGCGATTATGATATTCAGCTAATTGGCCACTTTAACCAAGAAAACGCCGTTGCTGCAGGACTTGCCTGCCTTCGTCTAGGTGCTAGTCTAGAGGACATCAAAAAAGGAATTGCTACAACCCGAGTTCCTGGACGCATGGAAGTCCTCACACAGAAAAATGGAGCTAAGGTTTTCATTGACTATGCCCACAACGGGGACAGTCTGAAAAAACTCATCAATGTGGTTGAAACTCATCAAACTGGAAAAATCGCTCTGGTTCTCGGTTCTACTGGAAACAAGGGGGAAAGTCGTCGCAAAGACTTTGGTCTCCTCCTCAATCAACACCCTGAAATTCAAGTCTTTCTCACAGCCGACGACCCCAACTATGAAGATCCAATGGAGATTGCAGAGGAAATCAGTAGCTATATCAGCTATCCTGTTGAAAAGATTACCGATCGTGAACAAGCCATCAAGGCGGCAATGGCCATTACAGACCAAGAACTCGATGCCGTGATTATTGCAGGTAAGGGAGCTGATTGCTACCAGATCGTCAATGGAGTGAAAGAATCCTACCCTGGAGATGCAGCCGTTGCAGAACGTTACCTATAAAATCAAAAAATCAAGGGAAGTCCTCCCTTGATTTTTTTAGTCTTCTTTCTTAAATGAGTTTTTAAGACCTTCAACGGCACCTTCTACAGCACCCTTAGCATCTTCAACAACTTCTTTTGCTTTGGCAACTGTTTTTTCTACAGCACCTTCTGCTTCAGTCTTGCTATCCCCAGTAACTTTACCAAATCCTTCTTTGATAGCACCAGTTGCTTGTTCCAATTTATTTTCAAGTGACATAGCTCTGTCTCCTTTTTGTTTTAATACGATAATGGGTATCGCTTACATTCAGTTTATGCTTATTCTTTAGTAAAGTCAAACAATCTGCTCAAAAGCAAACAATTAAGGCAAATAGAAAGACAAGCATTCCTTGTCAAAATCAACAGCCAACTCATACTTTCCAGCTTCATTTTGCACAATATAGCCCAAGACGACTAAACTGTCCAAAAAGATATCACGCCGTTTCTGCATGAGCTGGTCCTTTTTGAGGAACTTGAGTAAAAAAGTCGTCATGTACTTGAGGGCATACTCTGGATTGACATCTCCCAAAATGGCATAGAGTTCCTGCTGTTTTTCTGTCAAAGGATATTGATTCTTTACCTTGTAGAAATAATTAGACAGGGTCATTTTTTCTCTGGCAAAATCCGTAGATTCGACTAAAATGGCTGCATTGGTTTGATTGCGCAATTCCGTCTCAAAAGTCTTCTCTAACAATGCTTGATAGACTGGACTATCCTCTCTGACAAAAATCTCTTGGTCAAGGGATAGATTGTCTATCGATTCTAGAAAAGGGAGATTGAGAAAATAGCGTTTGTTTTCCCTTAGGATCAAGCCTGCCTTTATATACTCTTCCATGAGTTTATCAACTGCCACATCTGGAAACTGAGCCTTGATTTCCCGGAGGATTACATCATCATGCTGGTCCAGATAGTCTACTAAATTTATAAAAAATGGTTGTCGAGTTAAACGAGAGGGATTAAAAATCTGAATCATGAAGATTCCTTTCTTTACATTCTAAAAGAGGAGATGCCGCCAACTGACTAGGATTGGTCCCCGGCTGGTTTAGAGGCACAGGAAGTTCGAGTTTCCTATAATATTCTCTCCAAAAATCACTAATCTCCTGTTCCTCATCTCCAAATTTCATCGGAACGCTTTCAAAAATAGGTAGGATTTCAGCGATATACTGGGAGCAGTAAAAGCCAGATCCATCTGGATAAAAAGAGGTATTATAGGGTGCACCTAAATGTTTGCTAGCTCTTTCCTTTACCGAGTCAGCTTCCAGCTCTGGATAGACATAAAGGTCATAGAGATGAGTCGGTTCAAAAAATTCTGCTGGGTCTTGACAAACGACACCTGCTTGCCCACTAGCATGATAGATCAAACCGTCCAAAAAGATAGCAACATGACTATAGTTCCCAGTCGAAGCTTGGATAGCCTGCCCCATATCTGAAAGATCCTTCACAAAAATCAAATCGCCATTTTCTAACATCTTTCTCTCCTAGAAAAAAAGGAGCCGAAACCCCTTTAGCTATAAGGAAACTAACGTCTCCTCATTTCAATTATCACTCAGACTATTAGGCATTAAAGCTTTCTGTCAACTGAGGCACTACTTGTTTCTTACGTGAAACTGCACCTGGAAGGAAAGCGTGGTTGTTTTCAAGTTTGAAGTTAAAGGCTGCTTCCACCTTGTCCATATTAGCACCAAGTGCTAGGATTTCTGAGTTTGAGTTGACGATATCTGTAATCATCAAGACAAAGTCAGAATAACCGTTTGCTGTATTGGCAGCTTGCATTGCAGCTTCAATTTCTGCTTGACGTTCCAAGACTTCAGCAATATCAACTGTGTTTACTTGGGCAACACGAACCTTATTTCCGTTGAGTTCAAAGGTCTTAGCATCGATGTCAATCAATTCTTCAGCAGATTTGCTAGCCAAGTTTGTACCAGCCTTGAGCATAGCGAGACCGTACTCTTCCAAGTTCACGCCTGCTAATTCTGCCAATTCAGGAGCAATGACTTTATCAGATGGGTGAGTTGTTGGTGATTTCAAAAGAAGAGTATCTGAAATCAAACCTGAAAGCATCAATCCTGCGATTTCTTTAGGAACTGCCACACCATGTTCTTTGAACATGCGATAAACGATTGAAGACGCAGATCCAACTGGTTCCAAACGCATGTAAAGTGGGCTTGCAGTTTCAAAGTTAGCCACACGGTGGTGGTCCACAACACCATAAACTTCTACTTCAGCGATATCTGAAACAGATTGTTGGAATTCATTGTGGTCAGTCAAGATAACTTGCTCTGCACCTTCTGCTTTAGCAGATGTGATGACGCGCGGTGCTTCTACACCAAAATAGTTCAAAACAAAGGCTGTTTCTTCGTTTGGTGTTCCAAGTGCTACTGCTTCTGTGTCCAATCCATAAGCCTCTTTTGCAAGATAAGCAAAGGCTACAGATGACCCGATGGCATCTGAATCTGGATTTTGGTGACCAAATACTAGAATCTTAGACATGATAATACCTCTTTAAATTTATTCATCTTATTTTAGCACTTTTTTTCTCTTTTGACAAAAGTAAGAGGAGTCAAAGGACTCCTCATTAGACATCAATATCGCTAACTAGATTTTTTGAATGATTTTCAGATAAAAACCGTTCTTTCTGTGGACGTTTCTTACGTTTGAGGAGAGCCTCTGCAGACATGGCTTCTTCCTTACTAGCAAAGCCCTCTACATAGATGAGTTTGACTGGCAAGCGAGCTCGGGTATACTTGGCTCCCTTACCACTATTATGAACGGCAAGGCGTTTCTTAACATCTGTCGTATAACCAGTATAGTAAGAACCGTCACGACACTCCACCACATACATATATGCCTTATGATCCATAGTAAATCTCTTGAATTTCTGGCGTATAGGAGCCATCGTCATTGTGAACAATGAGTGGTGGCAAGACCTTGAAGCCACTCGTCGATCCATCCTTGATAGCTTCGATTAAGAGCATATTTGCCTCCTTCTCTCGTTTAGGATAGACAAATTGCAGGCGCTTAGGTGCCAAATTGTGACGTTGAAGCATGTCTAGAATATCCAAAAGTCGATCTGGACGATGAACCATAGCCAAACGGCCATTAGACTTGAGAATACTCTGAGCACTTCGACAGATTTCCTCTAGATTAGTTGTAATTTCATGTCTAGCTAAGAGGTAGTGTTCACTCTCGTTCAGATTGGAATGCGGGTCCACCTTGAAATAAGGCGGATTGCACAAGATCATATCCACCTTACTTCCCTTAATGTGTGCAGGCATATTTTTCAAATCATCGCAGATAACCTGCATCTGCTCTTCCAAGCCATTCAACTGAACCGAACGCTCTGCCATATCCGCCAAGCGCTCCTGAATCTCTACAGAGAGAATTTTTGCCTTGGTACGACTACTTGCAAAAAGTCCAACTGCACCATTTCCAGCACAAAAGTCCACAATTAAGCCATTTTTAGGAAAGCGAGGAAAGCGCGACAAGAGAACACTATCCACCGAATAGCTAAACACCTCTCTATTTTGAATAATCTTGATATCTGTCGAAAAGAGCTGGTTGATTCGCTCTCCTGGTTTTAATAATTGTTCTTCCATATATTGATTTTAAAATACGAAATCTAATAGACTAGTTTTTCTCTTTCAGATTGTTGAGGGCTTCCCTTGTCCAGATTGGCATCATTCGGCCAAGAGGTGCAAAACCATGCTTGATACGGTCATTTGAAAAACGTCTCCGTCTTGGCAGTTGGTGTTTTTCTTCCTCCAGAGTGCGAATGGAGAGACTGGCTTTACCTGAAAATTCGTCTAAATCAACAACCTGAACTTGCACTTCTTCACCAATTTTCAAAACTTCATAGATATTTTCGATAAATCCTGTCCGAATTTCTGAAATATGAATCAGCCCAATCACCCCTGTCTCTAATTCGACAAAGGCGCCATAGGGCTGGATTCCTGTAATACGCCCCTTTAGCTTATCACCAATTTTCATATTAGTCCTCAATTTCAATCGTTTCAATTACTACATCTTCAACTGGTTTGTCCATTGCACCAGTCTCAACAGCTGCAATGGCATCCAAGACCTCAAAAGATTCAGCATCTACCAACTGCCCGAAAACAGTATGGCGGCGGTCAAGGTGAGGAGTTCCACCTTGTTCTGCATAGATCTCAGCTATTGGTTCAGGCCAGCCACCACGCGCAATCTCTTTCTTAGAATATGGCAAATGTTGGTTTTGCACGATAAAGAACTGGCTACCATTGGTATTTGGACCCGCATTGGCCATAGAAAGGGCACCACGGATATTATAGAGCTCCTCAGAAAATTCATCTTCAAAAGCTTGTCCATAAATAGACTCACCACCCATACCAGTACCGGTTGGGTCCCCGCCTTGGATCATAAAGTCCTTGATAATACGATGGAAAATCACACCATCATAGTAACCGTCTTTTGACAGAGCAACAAAGTTAGCCACTGTTTTAGGAGCATGTTCAGGGAAGAGCTTGATACGCAAGTCTCCATGATTTGTCTTAATGGTCGCAAGCGGGCCTTCTACTGTTTCAATTTCTACTTGTGGGAAATGCAATTCTTTTTCTACCATACCAAATCCTTCTAAGGCATCAAAAATGCCATCTTCTTCTACTGTTTTTGTAATATAATCTGCTTTTTCTTTGATTTTTTCATGGGAAACTCCCATAGCAACACTAATGCCTGCATAATCAAAGAGTTCCAAGTCATTGAGACCATCCCCAAAGACCATAACATTCTCTGGTTTCAAGCCTAGATGTTCCACCACCTTGGCTACACCAGTTGCTTTGGATCCTGAAATCGGCACGATATCAGATGAATGTTCATGCCAACGCACCATGCGAAGCTTACCAGAGAGACTATCTGGTAACCGCAAGTCATCCCCTTTTTCCTCAAAGGTCCACATCTGGTAAATGTCTGCTTTTTCATGAAAGTCAGGATCCACATCCAAGTTCGGATAAATCGGGTCAATAGCTTCACTGATCAGTTCTGTTCGCGTGGAGAGTTTGGCGTCATGACTACCAACCAGGCCGTACTCAATTCCCTCTTCCTTCGTCCAAGAGATATACTCCTCAACATCTGACTTGTCAATCTGATGCTGATAAATGACCTGGCCTTTTTTATCTTCTATATAGGCCCCATTTAGGGTTACAAAAAAGTCAGATTTGAGCTCACGAATCTCTGGAACAACACCAAAAATACCACGTCCAGAGGCGATTCCTGTTAAAATTCCTTTTTCACGCAACTGTTTAAAGACAGTGGGAATTGTAGCTGGAATAAAACCTGTCTTTGACGTACGCAAGGTATCATCAATATCAAAAAAGACGATTTTAATCTTCTTTGCCTTGTATTTTAATTTTGCATCCATCTCTCTACCTCTTTTCCATCACTCTTTCCATTATACCATAAAGTAGAGAAATCCCATATCTCAAAAAAATTCGCTATCTCTTATTCGAATTCCTTGGATAAGTACAAAACCAAATCATCATTATTTTGAATAGTGGCATTCATTTCCAAGGGTTGATTTCGATACCAGACACCTGTCCCATCCGGAATGTAGCCCCGTCTGATATACAATCTCTGGGCAGGGCCATAGCCTGAGTGCAAACCTACACCAAGAGTGACCTTGCTCGAAACAAACTTGACTCGTTTTTCTGCTTCTTCTAGCAGTTGATTTCCAACCCCTTGATTTCGAAAAGGCTCAAACACATTAAAATCTGATAATTCTGGATAGACTTCTGCAAAAGGACCATGTTTAGCAGAGGGCAAAATGGTAATGTAGCCCGCTACAGCACCATCAATCCCTGCAACTAAGACTTCTCTCTCCCCACATTCTTGTTCAAGAAAATATCTAGCCAAAATTTCTTCTCTACCCGGCCAACCTTGATTGATAAAACCTTGGGATAGATTTTTAATATCATATTCTTGCATTTTTCTAATTGAACATTTCGTCTTCATAAGGTGCTCCTTTAAAGCTTTCTCCTACCATTATAGCACGATAATTAAAAGAAAAAGACCTAGTAAGGCAAAAGAATCTTACTAGGTCAACAGAGAATCCTGTAAAAGTCTGATAAAAGACACGCCCGAACATGAAAAAGAGGGCCAACCGAATCTGAAAAAAAGACCCACCCGGGTCTTAATTCGCTTTTTTATTTTCCAGCTCATGAAAAAGAGGTCCACTGGACCCAACTCGCTCTCTCATTTCCATGCTCGTGAAAAAAAGACCCACCCGGGTCTTAATTCGCTTTCTAGTTTTCAAGCTCATGAAAAAGAGGTCCACCCGGACCCCTTTTTTTAATCTTCGTTTACGAAAGGCATCAAAGCCATTACGCGAGCGCGTTTGATAGCTGTTGTTACTTTACGTTGGTTTTTAGCTGAAGTTCCAGTTACACGACGTGGAAGGATTTTTCCACGTTCTGAAACGAAACGGCTAAGAAGCTCAGTATCTTTGTAATCAACATATTCAATTTTGTTTGCTGCGATGTAATCAACTTTTTTACGGCGTTTGAATCCGCCACGACGTTGTTGAGCCATGTTTTTTCTCCTTTATAGTTTTAATTGTCCATTAGAATGGTAAATCATCATCTGAAATATCCAAAGGATTGGTTGCTCCAAATGGATTTTCATCACGTGAAAAGTCAGGTACTGATTGTGTAGGTGCTGTATAACTAGCAGTTGGTGCAGAATAAGCCCCACCTGTATGTCCTTCACGCACGCTACGGCTTTCCAGCATTTGGAAATTGTCAGCCACGACTTCTGTTACGTAGACACGTTGTCCTTGCTGGTTATCGTAACTACGAGTCTGGATACGACCTGTGATCCCGATAAGAGAGCCTTTTTTAGCCCAGTTAGCAAGATTTTCAGCCTGTTGGCGCCACATAACGACATTGATGAAATCAGCCTCACGTTCGCCATTTTGACTCTTGAATGTACGGTTTACTGCAAGAGTAAAAGTCGCAACTGCTACATTTGATGGGGTATAACGCAACTCAGCGTCACGTGTCATACGCCCTACAAGTACAACATTGTTAATCATAATATACCTTCTTACGCGTCAAGTTTGACGATCATGTGACGAAGAATGTCAGCGTTGATTTTTGAAAGACGGTCAAACTCTTTAAGAGCTGCGTCGTCGTTTGCTTCAACATTAACGATGTGGTAAAGTCCTTCACGGAAATCTTGGATTTCGTATGCAAGACGACGTTTTTCCCATGATTTTGATTCAACAACAGTTGCACCGTTGTCAGTCAAGATAGAGTCAAAACGTGCTACCAAAGCGTTTTTCGCTTCTTCTTCAATGTTTGGACGAATGATATAAAGAATTTCGTATTTAGCCATTGATATGTTCCTCCTTTTGGTCTAATGACCCCTAGTCTTTGCAAGGGGTAAGTGAGGTTTGCTCACAATTAACTATTATACTAGAAAAGCTAGTAGATGGCAAGAGAAAAAAGATAAAAGTGAAAAATAACTCTATTTCTTAGAAATAACATTCTCTTTTAGTTCCAAAAATCCGGCCATCTCTTTCAAAATGAAAAATAGCAAAAAGCTGGCTAGTACTAAAATGAACCCTAAGTAAAGAAAGGCTACTACAAATCCTAGATAGTCAATCAACCAGCCCGTCAGAGGAAAAATGACGATCATACTCAGGCTGAACATCATAGAGTAGACACTTAGCATGGTTGCCCGTACCTCACTTGGGAGTCGCTTTTGTAAATCGTTGTCAAAAATCGGTTGAAAGAGAGCATATAAAGCGTTACTAATCAAATAAATCAAAATATAAATCAGTGGCGTTCCAAAGTAGGAAAGTAAGTAGGTCACTCCCGTCAAGAGTACAAGAATGGGAAAGAGCTTTAAGGCTGAATACCTCTTTCCAATCTTACTTGCTAGATAAACTGCCCAGATATTCAAAACACTGCCGATTAACATGACCATCGAAATCTGCCATCCTTCTAAGTCAGGCAACTGATTTTGATAGTAAAAATAAAACATGCACATCAGTGTCCCAATGATTTGGGACAGAATCATCCAACCAAAAAGACTGGGATTTCTCTGCAACTCTTCTTTGACAGTCAAGATTATTTTTTTCATCGTCAAGCGCTCAGATTTTTGCGCTTTAACACTAGGCTCTTTTAGCATCCAAGTTAAGAAAAGAACGATTATAGAAGTAACAATCATGATATAGTAGGTCAAGTGCAATTGACCATGGACAAAAAATCCTGCTAAAACCGTCCCTAAAGACCGAGTTCCTTCTGCGACTCCTGACATAAAACTTGAGATAGATAAGTAGCGCTCTTTTAATCCAGCCTCCACGGCCGAATCATAAACCATAGCTGCACTTGTCCCCGAATCAAAATTATAAGATAAGGCACTCACCACCATAGCGAGTGCGTAAATCCAAAAATTACCTTGTCCTAGTAACATGAGAATAGACGACGCAATTCCAGCTATTCGACTTAAATACAGATTGGTTTTATAGGAATAACGGTCAGCTAACATTCCAGAGGGAATTTCACAAATGACACTGGGGGCATGAAACATACTTTCCAATAAGCCAATCTGCCAAAGTGACATCCCATTTTGACTGAGAAATAAAATCCAAAAGCTGGTAATGCCCAAAAAGGCAAAAAATTCCACACCAGCCATGAGACCGATATTCTTCCGATAATTTCGTTTAAACATAATTTCTCCTTTAACAAGTGTATTTGTATCTTTGTGTTTGTCACTTGTTAAGCTTTACTTTACATGTCCCTCACCTCTTCCTTCAAGTATTATGGTGTTTTGAAAAAACGCCTATTATGTACTGACACCAAAAAGTTAGACAAATAATTATTGAAAGGATTGAGTTCTGTACTGCACAGGACTAAGTCCTTTTAGTTTGACTTTAATTCGTTTATTGTTGTAGTAATCAATATAGTCTACAATGGCTTGTTCCAATTGCTTAAGTGACTTAAATGTTTTCTCATAACCATAAAACATTTCCGATTTCAAAATACCGAAGAAGGACTCCATCATACCATTATCTGGACTATTTCCCTTACGTGACTTGGATGCTTGAATTCCTTTACCCTTTAGGAACCGATGATAAGAATCGTGTTGGTATTGCCAGCTTTCGTCCCTTTCCTCTAACTCTTTTAACTTTTTTAGGTAGGCCACCTCAGTCCGTAAGCGTTCATTCTCCTCCTGAAGTCGCTCTAGTTCGGTCATTTCTTCCCTTTATGTCCCATTTTAGCTGGTTTCCCTCTTGTTTTCTCAACAATAGTATACCCGTTTTTCCTGTATTGCGCCAGCCAATTTGGAAGCATTCCTTGGTTTGGGAGGGAATAATCAAGACTAACACTTCTTTGTGAACGACCTTCCAGCAAGACTTTATCCATCATTTCTTGTTTCAATTTAGAAGAATAGCAACGATTCTTCCCCTTTTTTAACGATTTCTATGCCATGACGGTCAATTAATTTCACCATGTACTTTAGACCAGAAGCATCCACTCCAAATCTTTTTGAAAGCTGTTTGAAGCTTTGTCCTTGCTTTCTTAGTTCATAGATTTGAACTTTATCTCCAAAACTCAATTTCATAATAAAACACCCCAAAAGTTAGATTTTTTCTGTCTAACTTTTGGGGTGCAGGTCAGAAGATGGATATTCCAATCGTTCTAGGAGTTTTACTGTAATTGACTATCAAGAAAAGAGGAAATCAATTCACTAATCGAGACCTTTTCTTTAGTCCGACCTTCTTTTTAAAAGTTGCCATATAAGCTCGTTCAAACTTGTCTGAGCTTTTTTATAAATTATCCTTGCCAATTTTCTTGGTCTTCTTTAAAGCGTTTTAGGAGGTCGAGTCCTTCTGGCGTGATGTAACCTTCTTCTTGGGCTAGGTGAATAAGCTCGCTATAGTTAGATAGTGTCACCAATTTGACACCAGCATCCGCAAAGTTCTTATCTGCTTTTGGTAGTTGATAACTAAAAATCGCTACGACACCAAGAACATCTGCCCCTTCGCGTTTAGCAGCTGCTACGGCTTCAAGAACAGAACCACCAGTTGAAATCAAATCTTCGACAACGACCATCTTTTGATCTTGGGCTACACGGCCTTCGATTTGGTTGCCTGCTCCGTGGTCTTTTGGTTTGCTACGGATATAGGCAAAGGGCAGATTCATTTTGTCAGCAATGATGGCTCCGTGCGGAATCCCTGCTGTCGCTGTTCCTGCAATCACTTCTACCTCTGGAAAGGCTGTCTTGATAGCATCTACAAAACCGTTTTCAATCAAACTTCTAGTTTCTGGGTAAGCCAGAGTCACGCGGTTATCTGTATAGATAGGTGACTTGATACCAGATGCCCAAGTAAAAGGCTCTTCTGGTTTAAGGTAAACTGCCTGAATTTTCAATAGGTGGCTAGCAATGTCTTTAGCAAGTGTCATGGTTTTCTCCTTCTTATCCTTACATCTCTTAGCGAATACGCTT
The DNA here is from genome assembly GCA_905221295.1 of bacterium. Lineage (GTDB taxonomy): Bacteria > Bacillota > Bacilli > Lactobacillales > Streptococcaceae > Streptococcus. The sequence continues at coordinate 95,904 of CAJNCP010000003.1, forward strand.
TAGGCCCAGTCTCGTGTCCATTCTTCCTTGATAGCATGATAGGCTGCTACAGGGTCTTCTGCCTGCGTGATTGGACGACCTACTACAATGTAGTCACTGCCGATTTGATAGGCCTGACCAGGGGTTACTACGCGTTTTTGATCCGCTGCTTCAGCACCTGCTGGTCGAATACCTGGCGTTAAGCAAATAAAATCTTCGTTTGTAGCTTCCTTGATGAGTTGGGCTTCTTGGGCTGAACAAACCACACCATCCAATCCAGCTTCTGCTGTTTTCTTAGCATAGTGAATCACTGATTCTTGCAGACTCGTTTGAATATTTTGGCAGTCTTGCATCTGTTCTTCGGATGTTGAGGTCAGCTGGGTCACCGCGATGAGAATTCCCTTATCTCCCAACCCTTCACGCGCAGCCTGCATCATTTCAACCCCACCTGCAGCCTGAACATTGGTCATATCGACACCCAAACTAGACAAGATTTTCATGGTCGATTTGACTGTGTTTGGAATATCATGCAACTTGAGATCCAAAAAAACGCTGTGTCCTAATGATTTCAAATAACGTACGACTTCAGGGCCTACCGCATAATAGATTTCCATTCCAACCTTGACATAGAGTTTTTCCTCTGCTGGAAAAAGGGCTAAAAATTCCTTTGCTTCTTCAAAACTTGGAAAATCTAGGGCAATGACTGGGCGACTCTCACGCATATATTTCTCCTTCTGATTCTTCTTGCAGTCCACCAAACTCCTTAAAATGACTATAAAAAAAGGAACCTGCCAACAGCAAGGTTCCACGAAAAATGGGTAGTCTTCACCCTTTCACCGTCTAACCTTAGCTGCCTCTCTGGACTGCTTTAAAGGTTTTTTTCTATTCTATTATTTATAGTAGGACTTGTCAAGCAAAAACTCGAAACTAGACTTCTATAGCATTCAAAATCAAGAGGAAAAGTTAGTCTAACGACTCTGTGATTGCTGGCTCGTTTGGCTTTGATTTCCTTGTCCTTCTTGTTTTTTCTTTTCTTCTTCCTGTTTTTTCTTCTCAGCTTCCTTGGCCTCTTGCTTGGCTTTTTCCTCAGCCTCTTCTATCAATTTATCCGCTATCGTATAGCTGTATACTCCAGCTTCCATATCGACTACACTCGGTTCTGACAATTGTGGCTTGATTTTGCTGTAATAAGGCAATTTCTTGCTCAATTCTGACAAGGGAACCAAAACCTCATCTGTATCCAGCATAGTAATTTTTAAAAGATCTGCTGTTGCCTTGCTTGGCGCTAATTCGATTTTCTGGATTTGACTCTTGATATCCTCACTGATGGTAGACAATCCTGTTATCAGCTCTTTCACCTGCTGCTCATCGTTAAAGGTAACTGTCAGATAAGTCTCAGGTAAGTTTAAGCGATCAACAGGAGTTGACTCTACTGTACCACTAGACAGAATAGGATAATGTTCTTCACCAGACACATAATAACCGACAATATCGAATTCCTTGACCTCAATCGTAAAGTTAGTCGGAAATTGATAGTCAATCTTCGCTGATTCTATCCAATGATTGGACTTGATTCGCTCAGCGTATGTTTCCTTATCCAACAATAGAGCTAAAGTATAGTCGCTATCTTGAATTCCAGAAGCCTGTTTGATGTCATCCGCCTGCGTGTTACTATTTCCCTTAACCTCGATATTTTTGATAGTCGAAAGTGGAGTCAATAGATAGACTGAAAGAAGGAGGACCAGGACACTGGGTACCAAGATACTCACAGCTCGCCAAATATGAACAGGTGCAATGTTAGGCTTGGCTGGTTTCTCTGGTTTCTCTGTTTTTTCTTTTTTCTTCTTCTCTTTTTCTTCTTTGACTTTCCGGTTATCCTTTTGAGATTTTTCTTCTTTTTCGGATGGTTCCTTGCTTATACTTGAGACTTCCTCGTCTGACTCACTCGATGATTTCTTGGATTCCTCCAATAGTTTCGAGTTGGCTTCCTTACGAGCTTGTTTTTCCTTTTCCTTCTCTTCAGCTAGGGCAGCTTCTTCCTCAGCCTTCTTCTTCAGGTATTCCTGGTTTCGTTTCTGCCATTCAGACAATTCTTGCTTCTGGTTTGATTCTTTTTTCTTATCCTTTGACATTGATATTCCTTATGCTAGGTCTTTTCTTAGTAGATCGTAAAAATCTGCAAGAGATTTCAATTCAGTCGAAGCTTTCATGCTAGCTTGGTATTGGTCCTTGTGACTAAGCAAGTGACTGAGTTTCGCCTCCAAACTTTCCAAGGTCAAGTCACTTTCTTGAAGTTCTTCTGCATAGCCTTTCTTAACAAAGTAGGCAGCATTTTCAATCTGGTCTCCTCGACTTGCTTCACGACCCAATGGTACGATGAGATGGAGTTTCGCCATGGCCAAGAGCTCGAAAATCGTATTGGCACCGCCACGCGTCACCACCACATCTGCCATCTCCATCAAGGGTTGATAGAGATCCGTCACATAGTCAACACGAAAGAGATTTTGACTCAACTCATTGAGGCTAGAATCTCCAGTGAGATTGATAATATTGTAGCGCTCGGTCAGTTCTTTTTTATGATCTGTCACCAATTGGTTAAATACACGAGCTCCTGCAGAACCACCGACAAACAATACTGTAGGTAATTTAGGATTAAAGTGGGTTTGGATATCCACCAATTCATCTGGTTCTGAAGTTTTTTTGTCTGAAACCTTTGTGACAGCTCCCACATGCTCGACTTTTGCGAGACCAGCAGCCTGCTCAAATGTTGAATACATCTTGGTCGCAAATTTATAGGCAATTTTATTGGCCAAGCCCATGGACAGGTCCGATTCGTGAATAAAGACAGGCACTCCTGACACACGCGCAGCGATAACCGGCGGTACAGAGACAAATCCTCCCTTAGAAAAAAGAGCCTGTGGACGCAGTCGTAACATGATAAAGAGGGATTGGACAATTCCCCAACCAACTTTGAAGACATCTAGCATATTTTGCCAAGAGAAATAGCGACGCAACTTCCCAGTCGCAATGGAATGGAAGGTCACATTCAAGCCTGACTTGAGGATTTCTTGGTGTTCGATTCCGTGTTTATCACCAATATAGTGAACTTCCCAGCCGTCTTCGATGAACTTAGGCATTAACAAAAGGTTGAGGGTGACATGTCCAACCGTCCCCCCACCTGTAAAGACAATTTTTTTCATATTATTCCTTTAACTCCGCTACTGTGTCGATAAATATGTCGCCACGTACTTCAAAGTTAGCATACATATCCCAGCTAGCATTGGCAGGACTGAGGAGAACCACATCTCCTTGAGTCGCGAGCTCATAAGCCTTGCGGGTCGCATCAGCAATATCTGTCGCATCTACATAAGCCACACCAGCCTTCTCTGCTGCCCGTTTGACACGTTCTGCAGATTGACCGAGGATAACCATCTTCTTGAGCCCTGTAATATCTGGCACCAATTCGTCAAACTCATTGCCGCGGTCCAAACCACCTGCAATTAAGATAACCTTACTGTTGTCAAATCCTGACAAGGCTTTTTGAGTAGCCAAGATATTTGTTGATTTGCTATCGTTATAGAATTTGATACCCTGAATTTCATCCACAAATTGGAGACGGTGTTTGACACCACCAAAGGCTGAAAGAGTTTCCTTGATGGTTTGGTTATCCACACCACGGAGCTTAGCTACTGCAATGGTCGCAAGGGCATTTTCTACATTGTGGCTACCTGGTACACCGATTTCACTAGCTGCCATGACCACTTCCCCACGGAAGCAGAGTTGACCATCTTCCAGATAAGCCCCATCAACCTTTTCCTGTGTTGAAAATGGTACAACAGTAGCTTGTGTTTTGGTAGCCAATTCTTTTGCCAAATCTTGGTTAAAGTTCAATACAAGGAAATCATCCGCTGTCATCTTGTTCTGGATATTCCACTTAGCTGCCACATACTCTTCAAAAGAACCATGATAGTCGATATGAGTTGGCATGAGGTTGGTAATAACCGCAATCTCAGGATGGAATTCTTGGACACCCATCAGCTGGAAAGAAGAAAGTTCCATGACAAGTGTGTCCTTGGCTGTCGCAGTTTGAGCCACTTGACTAGCAGGATAGCCGATGTTCCCTGACAAGAGACCGCGTTGACCAGCAGCAGTTAAAACTTCCCCAATCATCGTCGTTGTGGTTGTTTTCCCATTTGAACCAGTGATACCGATAATCGGCGCTTCCGAAATCAAATAAGCCAATTCCACCTCAGTCAAGACTGGAATCCCCTTTGCCAATGCCTTTTCAATCATGGGATTGCTATACGGGATACCTGGATTTTTCACCATCAGAGCGAAATCTTCATCCAAGAGCTCCAAAGGATGCCCACCAGTGACAACCTTGATCCCATCTTCTAGTAAACTTTGCGCAGCAGGATTTTCCTCAAAAGGCTTGCCGTCATTTACTGTCACAATAGCACCCAGCTTGTCTAGCAAACGGGCCGCAGACTCACCAGACTTAGCCAAACCTAAAACAAGTACTTTCTTATTTTTAAATTGATCGATTACTTTCATGTCTCAAACTCCATTTCTACTCCTACTATTTTACCATTTTTATGGAAATAATACTAAACGAAAATGCTCTAGCCTTCATTCTAGCATAGAAAAAGAGAGCCATAGCTCTCTTTCTATTTATCTTCTTTTGCTCTTTTTTACAGACATGAGCGTAATGTCTCTCAAGCTAAAGTAGGCTAGAGCCAGCATGGCGATTGTGACAAAGAATTCTGTCGGTAATTGGAAGATTTGCAAGATGGACAACATCAGCAAAATCAAGAGTGCAACAACTACAAAGACCAAGATAACGATGTTGACTGTTCCTTTGATACTTTGGGGTGTCGCAAATACATAGAGTAGTAATAAGAGTATCCCTATGATTAAATAGACCATCTTTATCTCTTTCTAGCTCTTATTCAGCTGTTTTTTTCTTTTTGTTGGCTTTCTCGCGCTCTGCCTTGTTGAGGATTTGCTTACGCAAACGGATTGACTCAGGTGTTACTTCCATGTACTCATCGTCATTCAAGAACTCAAGAGACTCTTCAAGTGTCAAGATACGAGGTGTCTTGATAACCGCTGTTTGGTCCTTGGTAGCTGAACGAACGTTGGTCATTTGTTTGGCCTTAGTGATGTTAACTGTCAAGTCGTTTTCACGAGAGTTTTCACCGATGATCATTCCTTCATAAACCTCAGTACCTGGGTTGACAAAGATGGTTCCACGTTCTTCGATAGACATGATTGAGTAAGTTGTAGCCTTACCAGCATCGATAGAAACAAGGGCACCACGGTGACGTCCACCAATTTCACCTGGGATGAGTGGCAAGTATTGGTCAAAGGTATGGTTCATGATGCCGTAACCACGAGTCATAGATAAGAACTCAGTTGAGTAACCAATCAATCCACGCGCTGGAACTAGGAAGACCAAACGAGTTTGACCATTACCAGTTGAAATCATATCCAACATTTCACCCTTACGTTCAGAAAGGCTTTGGATAACAGATCCTTGGTATTCTTCTGGAGTATCGATTTGAACACGTTCAAATGGCTCACATTTGACACCATCAATCTCTTTTACGATAACTTCTGGACGAGATACTTGAAGTTCATATCCTTCACGACGCATGGTTTCAATCAGGATTGACAAGTGCAATTCTCCACGTCCTGAAACAGTCCATTTATCTGGGGAGTCCGTTGGTTCAACACGAAGGGAAACGTCTGTTTGCAATTCTGCCTGCAAGCGTTCTTCCACCTTACGAGAAGTCACCCATTTACCTTCCTTACCAGCAAATGGTGAGTTGTTGACCAAGAAAGTCATTTGAAGAGTTGGCTCATCGATGTGAAGGATTGGAAGAGGCTCAACTGCATCTGTCGGTGTAATCGTCTCACCAACAAAGATATCTTCCATACCTGAAACGGCAATCAAGTCACCCGCTTTGGCTTCTTGGATTTCACGACGCTCCAAACCAAAGAAACCAAAGAGTTTTGTAACACGGAAGTTCTTCGTTGTACCATCTAGTTTAGAAAGGGTAACTTGGTCTCCAACTTTCACACTACCACGGAAGACACGACCGATACCGATACGACCAACGAAGTCATTGTAGTCCAAAAGTGACACTTGGAACTGCAAAGGCTCATCTGAGTTATCTACTGGAGCTGGGATATGGTCGATAATGGTGTCAAAGATTGGTGCCATCGTAGCTTCTTGGTCAGCTGGATCATCTGACAATGAAGATGTTCCGTTGATAGCTGAAGCATACACCACTGGGAAGTCAAGCTGGTCATCATCTGCACCAAGCTCAATGAAAAGTTCCAAGACTTCGTCCACTACTTCTGCTGGACGAGCTGATGGTTTATCGATTTTGTTGACAACCACGATTGGAACAAGGTCTTGTTCCAAGGCTTTTTTCAATACGAAACGAGTTTGTGGCATGGTTCCTTCGTAAGCATCTACGACCAAGACAACACCGTCAACCATTTTCATGATACGCTCAACTTCTCCACCGAAGTCCGCGTGTCCTGGTGTGTCCATGATGTTGATACGAGTCCCGTTGTAGGCAACGGCAGTGTTTTTCGCAAGGATGGTAATTCCACGCTCTTTTTCGATATCGTTTGAGTCCATAGCGCGCTCTGCCAATTCAGTACGTGCATCAAGCGTTTCTGATTGTTTCAATAATTCGTCAACGAGGGTTGTTTTACCGTGGTCAACGTGGGCGATAATCGCAATGTTACGGATATCTTCTCTTAATTTTGTCATGATTTCCTCTATAATATTTAAAATTTATTTTCTAACTGAGCAATTATACCACATTTTCAGTCAAATGACATAACTCAAGCAAGTGTAAATGTTTTCACTTTGCTTTTCTGATCATGTCATCTCTTTTCAAAGTCAGAGACTTATGATAAGATAGGCTGGTATGCGTTTAGATAGATTATTAGCCCAAGAAATGGTCAGTCGCAAGGCTATGAAACAGGCTTTATTAAAAAAAGAAATCCTAGTAGATGATTGTCCAGCTCGCTCACTCGCTCAAAATGTCGACACTGGGTTGCAGAAATTAGTCTTTCAAGGACGACAAATCCAAGGCTACGAGCACACCTACCTCATGCTTCATAAGCCAAACGGAGTCGTTACAGCTAGCAAGGATAAGAAACTTCCAACCGTCATGGACCTCCTTCCACCTGACATCCAGTCTGACCAGCTCTATGCTATCGGCAGACTAGACCGCGATACGACGGGACTGCTCCTTTTGACAGACAATGGACCTCTTGGTTTTCAACTCCTTCATCCCCAGTACCATGTTGATAAATCTTATCAAGTGGAAGTCAACGGACCGCTCACGTCAGACCATATCCAAAAATTCAAAGATGGGATTGTCTTTTTAGATGGGACCACTTGTAAACCTGCTCAGCTCGAAATTCTGTCCTCAAGTCCAACAGAGAGCCATGCCTCTATTACCATCTCAGAAGGAAAATTTCATCAAGTTAAAAAAATGTTCCTCTCAGTTGGTGTCAAGGTGACCTCTCTCAAACGAGTTCAGTTCGGTGATTTTACGTTAGATTCAGAACTTGCAGAAGGGCAATACCGTCCCTTGAATCCAGAGGAATTGGAAATCATAAAAAACTACTTAGAGATGAGTCGATAAAATAAAAAAGCTTTAAATTTAAAGCTTTTTTATTTTTTGCTTATCTAAAAAATACTGCGACAGCTACAATTCTAAAAAATACTGCGACAGCTACAATCCAGTTAAGTACAGAAACCACAAGTCCTACGATGTTGAGAATTTTTTCTGTTTTATAGTCTAGTCCAGATTCTTTTTGGTATGAAAAAGCCAAGACCAATCCTATGATCCCCAAAATCAGACCTACTATTGGAAATAGCAAACCGAGCACAATAGATAAGATACCTAAAATAAGTGAAGGTTTTTTCTTTTGTTGTGAATTCATATTCCAAAATCTCCTTAAATTTAATATAAATGATGATACCTTAAGATACTAGCTTTATCTACCATTCAACAGTTTTTAATAAAATATTAGCTAGTCTTGACCTTACCAATCCAAGAATCCAATCCATAAGAGAGGATATAAATCTCAGAGAAACCTTGCTTTTTCAGATAGAGGGCTGCATTGGTCACTCGTTGTCCACGTTGGTTTTCGTAGAGAAGGACAGGTTTATCCTTGCGAAGGGCTGCAAGGCTTGACTTCAACTGATTTGAAGGAATATTGCGAGCTCCGAGGATATGTTTTCTGTGAAATTCTGCTGGTTCACGGACATCAATCAATTGCCCTTTTCGAATCAAGGCTTCAAATTCTGCATTATCCACAATCTTAGCCGCACGACGAATACGAAGGTAGTTATACCCCATCCATGCCACCATCGCCAATACGATTCCCCACAAAACCCAAATTGTCATAAGTTCTTATCTCCATTTTTCTCTATGTAGTCTAATTCTATCTTGTGCTCTCTACGAAGAACAGCTTCCGCCTCTAGATAGTCTAGCTTGTCCATCAGACCTGCATCATAGATCCGAGAGAGTTCGAGCTTCATCAGTTCAATATCATACAAGCGCTTCCCCATGTAAACAATAACGCCAAACTGTTTGAGAAATTGCTGCACATCATAGAATGTTTTCATAGCTTTCATTCTAACAGATTTCAGACTTTTTTTCAATACTGGACCGGCTCTTTCCCCCTATTTTCTTCGTCTTCATTGCCCATTCTTCCGCAAGTATGGTACAATAAAAGCATGAGAATTCAACAATTACACTATATTATCAAAATCGTCGAAACTGGCTCTATGAATGAAGCAGCCAAGCAACTCTTTATCACCCAACCCAGTCTCTCCAATGCCGTTCGAGATTTGGAAAATGAAATGGGCATTGAAATCTTTATTCGCAATCCCAAGGGCATTACCTTGACCCGTGATGGGATGGAGTTTCTCTCCTATGCCCGTCAAGTTGTCGAGCAAACCCAGCTTCTGGAGGAACGCTATAAAAACCCTATCGCCCACCGCGAACTCTTTAGCGTTTCCTCTCAACACTATGCCTTTGTGGTCAATGCCTTTGTATCGCTACTTAAGAAAAGTGATATGGAAAAATACGAGCTTTTCCTTCGTGAAACTCGGACTTGGGAGATTATCGATGACGTCAAGAACTTCCGTAGCGAGGTCGGTGTCCTCTTCCTAAACAGCTACAACCGCGATGTTTTAACGAAAATGCTAGATGACAATCACCTGCTAGCGCACCACCTCTTTACCGCTCAACCCCATATCTTCGTTAGCAAGACCAACCCTCTAGCTAAAAAAGACAAGGTCAAACTGGCTGATTTGGAAGACTTTCCATACCTCAGCTATGACCAGGGGACGCACAACTCCTTCTACTTTTCAGAGGAGATTCTTTCACAAGAGCACCACAAGAAATCCATCGTAGTCAGTGACCGTGCCACCCTCTTTAACCTCTTGATTGGTTTGGACGGATACACGATTGCAACAGGGATTTTGAACAGCAACCTTAACGGAGACAATATCGTTTCCATTCCACTGGACATAGATGATCCCATTGAGCTGGTCTATATCCAGCATGAAAAAACCAGCCTCTCTAAGATGGGCGAACGCTTTATCGAGTATCTACTAGAAGAAGTTCAGTTTGATAATTGATAAAGATAAAAAGAGAAAAAGAAAAAGTTAGGAATAGAAAGTGAAAAAGATACTACTTACCAGTGCTCTTATTCTGTCAATAGCAGGATTAGCACCCGCATCCGTCTTAGGAGCAGAAAACACAACTCAATCCACATCTGCTGTTAAAGAAAAGCAAGCCAAAGATGATCAAAAAGATGCTATTGTTAAGGAGAATACAGAACCCGAAGTTCTTCCAAAAATAGATGCGCGAGAAGCCAAACCCAAAAAGGAAGGCTGGCATCAAGAAAACTACCACTGGCGCTTTTACCAAGATGATCAACCAGCAGTGAACTGGAAACAAATTCAAGGCAAATGGTACTACTTCGACCAAAATGGTGACCGTCTCCAGTCCACTATCTATAAAGGCTATGCCTTTGACCAAGACGGCATCATGGCAGAAGATAGCTGGATAACTCTTAATGATAAACGCTACTATGCTAGCGAATCAGGCAAAATCTTCCAGCAAAAATGGGAAAAAATCGGAGGAGTTTGGTACTACTTTGACAAAGATGGTGTCATGCTCAGTCAGACAATCATTGATGGTTATCTCCTTACTAAAAGCGGGGCTATGGCTGAGAATGGCTGGGTGAAGGTTGACCAAAATTGGTATTATGTCACACCATCTGGCAGAATCTCGCAAGACAAATGGGAAAAAGTAAACGGTTCTTGGTATTATTTTGACAAAAACGGCGTGATGCTCAGCAAAACGACCGTTGGTGCTTACCTGCTCGGCAGTAGCGGGGCTATGGCTGAGAACTCCTGGGTGAAGATTGACCAAAATTGGTATTACGCTAATGAATATGGGAAATATAGCCAAAACAAATGGGAGAAAATCAAGGGAACTTGGTATGCTTTTGAACAAAATGGAGTCATGCTTTCCAATAAATGGAAAGGAAGCTACTACCTCAAATCTAGTGGAGCCATGGCTGAAAAAGAGTGGATTTTTGATAAGGCCTACAATAGCTGGTTCTATCTAAAAGCGGATGGCCGTTATGCAAATCAGGAGTGGATTGGGGCATACTACCTCAAGTCTGGCGGTTATATGGCCAAGAATGAGTGGATTTACGATGACTATTACAAGGCTCGTTATTATTTGGACGATAGCGGACATTATGTATCAGGGACCTACAAGATAGATGGAAAGGAACATTTGTTCCAAAAATACGGCCAATGGATTTCTGAAGTTTCAACTGAAGGCGGATTTACAAAAGGCCTATACAGTAATACCATTTTCCTAGATCCTGGACACGGTGGTCGAGATTCAGGAGCTTTTTACTACAATGTAGCTGAAAAAGATCTCAACATGCAGATTTACCGTAAGCTTCGTACTAAGTTAGAAGAACTAGGCTACAAGGTCCTCACTTCTCGTGATAGCGATATTGACGTTGATTTTGTTACCGAACGTTCTCGTATGGTTAATAAGACCAACTCTGATATTTTTATCAGTATTCACTTCAACGCTACTGGTAATACCTACTCAAAAGCAAGCGGTATTCAAACCTACTCCTATAGCGATGAACCTGATTACCCAAGTAAGATTAATAAATTCTGGCACAATCACCCTGATCGTATGAGTGAAAGCAAACGCCTCGCCGCTGCCATCCACTCCTCTCTCCTAGCAGAAACAGGGGCCAAGGATGCTGGCTTATTGGAAAGCAGCTATGCAGTACTACGCGAAACAGCCAAACCAGCCGTTCTCCTAGAGCTTGGTTATATGGATAATTTCTCCGAAAACCAACAAATCAGAGATAGCCACTACCAAGATAAATTGGTCGCAGGCATCGTAAAAGGGATTCAAAAATATTATGCTGGTCAGTAAAAAAAGTCTCGAGAAATCTCGAGACTTTTTATTTGCCTTCTTTTTTATCTTTATCAGGAAAGAGGTAGCCAAGTCCTACACAAGCTAGCACACCAGCACCAATCACCAAACCACTTGAAATGGGTAAGAGATCAAAAATAGCATTTGCAATGATAAAGGCAATGATCAAGCACATCAAGCTAGCCTTGTAGTCTTTTTTCAAAAAGTTTTCTAGCGTGAAATAAAGGAACAATCCTACCGGAATGAGTGACCAGAGGTTGACATCCAAACTTGGCCATCCAACAGAACCGAAATACAATACTAGCGCTGCTGCTACTAAAAATACAAGTCCCAATAATTTTTTCATTTTTTTGTCTCCATTTTCTTTTTTTGGTTCTTGAGTTGTCTGATACTGACCCCTCACGTCCCTTACATGAATCATTATAGCAGAGGAATTTTTCAAGAACAAGCCCTTTTGCCTATCTGGTCTGTATCTCGGTCTAAGTGGTTGAAAATTCGTAACAAAAGAAAAGAAGCCCTAATGGACTTCTTCATTCTGCCGATTGCAGTACTTTTTGTTATCCCCTCATTTTTATATTTACTAATACTCTCTTTAAAAGCCTTCTGAGTAACTTCATTATATTCATCTATATTTCTTGTACGAATATAATCACCATCTTCTAACTCAATTTCATAATCTGAATCAAGTTTTAACTCAAACGGAATACTTCTCGTCAACACACTTTGCTTCAAAAACAACTTCACAGCAGTTGTCATATCCAAGCCTAACTCATTAAAAAGGGCAGTTGCTTCTTTTTTAATTCATCATCTACTCTAACAGCAATTTATGACATGGCATTTCCCCTTAATTTATTTTGTATATCTATTGTATTACTTTTACCAATACATAGCAAATTTATTCCCTAATAAACACAGACTTTAAATTTAAACTTGCAACTTCTTCTCTAGCGCTTGCGCCAAAACTTCTGAATAGTTAATTTTTTCTCGATCAGCAAGACGAACTAACCATTCAGGAACGGTCACATTCTTCCTAATCGCCTTGTTACTTCTCACAAAAGGCGCAGGATCGACTTGAATCATTGATACAAAACCATCTGAAACCTCAATCTTTAAAATATCACTTGGAGTAGGCAGCGCCATCCCTTCATCGATATAAGAAGCTAAAACATTTTCAAGCATTTCACGAGCATTTTTCATTGCTTCCTCAATATTTTTTCCTTCTGTGCCTCCACCAAATTCTGGAAATTCTACCCAATATCCTGTTCCTTCTTTATGAAAAATAGCTGGATACGTTTTTAACATTCTACTACCTCCAATGTGAAAAGACTTAGGAATGTAAGACTTACAATCCTAAATCTTTGAGAATCTTTCTTTCCAATCCTCTTCCTAAATCTTCATTTCCATGAACTGGAATCGTGACAAGATAAGAAAAACCCTCTTTCTTAAAATGATGATGACTTCCCCTTTGACGAACTTCAACCCATCCATTCTCAAGAGCTAGTTTCACCATTTCTTTACCTGTAAGTGGCATATATTATCGTTACCTCCTTACACTTATTATTATACACATTATGCGTATATTTGTCAAGCTAAAACAGACCAATTCCCTGATCCACTTTATTCTATATTCATTGACTTTTTGGTCAAATTTTGGTCACACTTTGGTCAAAGATTCCAAAAATACTAACCTATTTTAAAAAGCTAACTTGTGATGATTGCCTTTAAACTAACACTTTGAATATTCTTTGATTTTCTTTACACTTCCCAAAATGCCGATTGCAGGGATCGAACCTGTGACCTACGCGTTACGAGTGCGTTGCTCTACCAACTGAGCTAAATCGGCGATTACCCTTTTAGTATAGCACTCTGAGAATAGATGTCAAGGAATTTTCATCACGATTAAAAAAGCCTGTCCTGAGACAAGGCTTTGAGTTTCTTCCTCTTACGAACCCGCACTTTCGTAGGCATCCAATCCCCTATCCCAGAGTTTGAGCGAAATGAAAAAGAAAACAAGGGAAATCAGAATCAAACCTCCGATGTTAAAGAGCCCATCCTTGTCCTGTAAGAAATAGCTAGCAGGATAGTAGGCTGTAAAGGCGAAAGGCACGATAAAGCTAATCAACCAACGAAGAAGGGAATTGTAAATGGAAATCGGATACTTGGCAAAGTCATTAAACATATAAAAAATGTAAATCATGGCGCCTGACTGCTTGGTCCAAAAAGCGATACTGGCAGTCGCTATTTTCAAGGAAGTATAGATCAAGGTCGCAAAAGGAATACAAACTAGGAAAAGCAGGAATTTTGGAAGAGTCCAAGCAATACTAGATACCGTTGTCGCTAGCAAAATACCTCCGACCAAAAGTTCACCCAAGGCATCAATCTGAAAGGTCTCAACCAGAATGTGAAAAAGAGGATTGATAGGACGAGTCAGATACTTATCAAACTCTCCTTTTCGCACCAAGCGTTGTCCCAATGCCCAGAGATTGTCAAAAAAGAGGTGGTCCAGTCCCTTGGGAATCAAGGAAAAACCATAGATAAAGGCAATCTCTTGAAAGGTCCAGCCTTCTAGCGAGGGGATGTGTTGAAAGATGACATTGAGAAACAAGAGATTCAAGCCTTGGGTCAGAAAAACTCCTAGCACACCAACCACAAAATCCACCTTGTATTCCATGATTTGTTTGATGTATTGTCTGATAAAAATCAGATGCATACGTTGATATTTTTTCATACTATCCTCCCTGAATGGTGATAAATGACTGGACTCGTTTCCAAATCAACTGAGACAAGCCCACCATCACTAAGAGCCAGAAAAACTGCAAAGCGAATGCCTGAAGAATCTGACTAGCATCGTATTTCCCAACAATGATCATGACCGGAGTATAAATCAAAGATGAGAAAGGCAAGAAGGACAGAATATCTGAAACAAGCTTTGGAAAGAAAGCCAAGGGAATCAGACTTCCAGACATAAAGGCCACTATAGAAGTCTTGAGTAGATTGGAACCCCATAGATTTTTAAACACAAAGGCTGAAAATCCAAAGCAGATATTAAAGAAAAAGTTAATCAGATAGGCCAGCGTTAAGCTAAAGAGATAAAGGACAGTTAAGCCCAGCACCTCTACAATACCTTGTCCAGATAAGATTTTCATCAAGACAATGACACTTAAAAATGGCAGTCCAACAGAGATAAAAATCAACCACTTGGATCCAAGCTCTGTAAAGAGGTAAGAAGCCGCAAAATGCACCGGTCTCAACAAGCGCATGATAATGGAACCATCCTTGACCTCCTCCCCGATCATAAAGGAGCTATCTGACCTGGTCAAAAGATTAGTCACAAAACTCATGATGATGTAGAGGGTGATATCTGCCATACTAAAGCCCTGAATCAAAGACTCCTGCGAGGAATCAAAGACCGCCTTCCAGAGATAGAAAGCGACAAAAGCTCCCATTACATCCCCAATCCGATAAAGAAGAAAATTGACTCGATAGGTAATCAACTCCTGAATCCCTGCATTGATAAAGGGTTTATAACGTCTCCACAATTTGACCATCTTAGAGCTCCTTTCGATAGAAGCGACGGATAATATCCTCAATATCCGTATCCAGCATCTTCAAATCGCGAATTTCAAAATCAGACAGGGTTTGCTTGATAATCTCAGCTGACTGGTAGCGGGAACTATCAAATTCAATGTTGAGGCTGTTTCCTTGTCTATCAATGGTCATATCCGAAGAGCCTTCATAGTGAGAAAGGAGATGACTTTGACCTGGTAGCAGTTCAAAAGAAAGAGTCTTCATCTTACCAAAAGTTTCCTTGAGCTGGCTAACCGTTCCATCAAAAATCTCTTGTCCCCTATCAATCATGAAAATCCGATCACAGAGTTGCTCAATATCACTCAAGTCATGAGTGGTCAAGAGGATGGTTGTTTCTTCCTCCTGATTGATCTGGGTAATGGCCCGACGAATGTTATCCTTGACCGAAACGTCCAAACCAATGGTTGGCTCATCTAAAAAGAGAACTTTAGGATTGTGAAGCAAGGAAGCCGCAATATCCGCCCGCATCCGTTGCCCCAGTGAAAGAGTCCGCACGGGGTCCTTGATAAATTCCTTCAAATCCAAGACTTCATTTAAAAAATCCATGCGTTTATGAAAGAGCGAGTCTGGCACATCGTAAATCTCTTTCAAGACCGTGTAAGTCTCTTGCAGAGCCAAATCCCACCATAGCTGGGTGCGTTGTCCAAAAACAACTCCAATATCCTTGACATAGTCTTGGCGATTTTCCTGCGGAATCTTGCCGTTGATCCGACAATAGCCCGATGTCGGTTTTAAAATCCCTGTCAACATTTTGATGGTTGTAGACTTCCCAGCACCATTGGCCCCGATAAATCCTAAAATCTGCCCCTTGGGAACTTCAAAAGTCAAATCCTTGACCGCTTCAAAGGTCTGCTTTTCAGGATGAATAAAGGAACGTAATGCCCCCTTCAAGCCCGGTTCCTTGACTGTCTTCACAAAATTTTTCTGAAGATGTTCCACTTCTATCATTGACATAAATCTCTCCCTATAGCAAGGAATTGCAACATTGTATTTTTGACTACAAATATTCTAAATCCTTACTTTCTACACCTTCTCAATATTATTACAGAAGGCTTTATACCAACCTATTATAGTCCAATAAAAACTAGAATGCAAGCGTTTGCCTATGGATTATGAAATTAGAGATTTCTCTCTTAAAATAATACTTTTAATCAAAAATTCTGGTTTGATAGTTTCCTTAAAACACCAAAAAAACCTGTCCATTGGGCAGGTTTCATCTGTATTGTTCAGCTATATTTTGCTTTTTAAATACGAAACTCATCTGTTTGCCACACAATAATTTGCACTGAATTCTATTAAGAATACAACTTATTAATCTAGATTATTTATAGTAGATGCTATGGCATAGTTGCTAAATTTTAAGATAATGAGGTTGAACAAAAAATTTAAATGGATTTTCAGAAAAAATTAATGTGGGAATAATATTTTATCAGAATCAATTCCTCAGTTTAGTATGAAATTCCTTCCTCATAAATTTACTAGTCTTTCTATTTTATTTTTTTGAGATTAATATTTTAAACACCAAGACATCCTCTTGATGCAAACTTTTTCGATTAGAGCTATCTAATTCTTTTATAAATTCATCCAATCTAACAATTTCATTCCACCAATCTCTTGGTAAAGCTAAATGTTTCCATATTTCAGTTTTAGATGTTTGATTATACACTGTTAATGAAAGTATAAACGCTAACCAAACTTAATCATCATCTACTAAACCTTAAAAATCATTATAATTTTTTCTTAGTAGCTCGTCATTTTTTAATTCCTGTTTGAAGGTTTCAAAATAGCCAATTGGGAATTTTCTCTGTAGAATTTACCAAAGTCTTGACGGCTCTATAAAGATATATTTCTTTGATAGCTCTTCCTCTTCTCTTGCAGACAATGTGGGGTAATTCCGCCAATAGTAAATTTCATCAATTAATTCTTTAATAACATCTCCAATTTTTTCAGAGTAAGGTATGCATCCAAAATAATGCCAAAATTCACAAACAGTACAAATTGTGTAACCTTTATGTTGAAACTTGCATCGTTGGTTTATTATATCAATCATTTTTTCGAAATTATTGATACTTCCCCTAACTCTATATTTAATCACATCCTTATTTAATAAAATTAAATGCTTTTTTCACTAAAGATATCATAAACTTATAGTGTAAATATTTTTTAAAAATTATCTGATATCAATTGATAACGAACTGATTCAAATTAGTATAAAGAAAGTAAGTCATTAGATCACTGTACATAAACTTAGTATATTAAAAAAAATAAACTGTAGGAATATGAAAAAATAATAGAGTACCAGTCATATAATTATATAAGTAATCAAACTACTTATAACATTGTGCCTACTATTTTAAAGTTTAAAGAGAGAATTTACAATTTCTAAAACTAAGAAAATATATTTGATAACAATTAAATAAAAAATAGGTCTAGCACATTAACCTATTTCATTTAAAATCCTATTCAGATTTAAGGCACTAATTAGCCTATTTCTCAGGTATTACGTATTATATTACAACAACACATATAAACTATCGAGCTCCATAGTCTTTCGAAATTGTTCCTCATGCACTGTGGTGTGCTCCACTTTATAGTACTTCTACACGATTAAGTCTTACTCTTGCATTTTTAAATACCTTTTAGACAATTGTAAGGGATGAGGATGTCCCCCGAAAGAGCAAAAAGTTTTGCATAACAATTACCTCCTTCATTACTATTTTATAGTATTTACTTAAAACATACAATATTTATATCATTAATTCTAAAAAATAGTTATACTTAATTTTATTTCTTAAAAATTTGTTCAACATCGTTTATAAATATTGATAATAAATTGCCTTTATTAACTTGTTCTACTCCTAAATCTTTACGCATTTCATTCATAACTTCCTCAATCAAAATTAAATTTTTATCCTCTTTCATTTCTTCCCCTGTAGCCAGAGAGCTTTTCCTAAATTTAATCCACTTAGCCACTACTTTAGGAGAGCCCCAGAGTGTAATCTTACTATTAAAACTTTGTATATCTTTTATCAATTCCTGTTCAGTATAGTTGGAAGCATTATTAGTTTGAGTTATCTTATACACTAAACCGATAAATTCAGCATATGGTTCTTCTCGCTTACCTGCTAAATACTCTCTTCGTTTATTTTTGTTATCGGAATGTTTTGAATAGAATGAATTCAATATAGAAATTGAACCAGTTATCAGTGCAACTAAAATTACTGCATCTAATCTCGATACCATATTCTGTAAATATTGAATTATCCAATTTAAAAATTTTGGTAACTCTTCTACCAACTTCTTTCCTATAAAAATAGCATCAATAATCAACAAAATAAGTAGAATATAATTCCAAATTTTTTTAACTTCCTTCTTATTTCCAACTATATAAGCCGTAACAAATGTAGCAATCATAAAAACTAAAAAATACATACTTCCCTCCTTCTTTAATTATAACACAACTTTTTAATTATATAATACCCATTTTAAATCTCTGCTTTTTAAGATTGATATTAAAATAAATTTCAATAAGCATATTTCAACTCACATTTTTCGTCACACACATATCAACTTTTTAGATGAGCGAGGAATTCCTCTCGAAGCAATTCAAGATTGTGTTGAAGATACACGAGGAAGTCGTGTTACAGATATCAATCTGCACTTTACACCAAAAAACCTGCCCTTAAGGGCAGGTTCTTTCTGTATTATTCAGCTAGATTATGCTTTACCTTCTGAACCGAATACGTCGATACGTTCTTCAACTGATGCTTGGATAGCTTTTACACCGTCAGCCAAGAATTTACGTGGGTCGAAGAGTTTCTTCTTGTCGTATTCTGCTTCGTTTGCTTCGTAGTCACGAGCAAATTTACGAGTTGCGTTAGCGAATGCGATTTGGCATTCAGTGTTAACGTTAACTTTCGCAACACCAAGTTTGATAGCTGCTTGGATTTGGTCATCAGGAATACCTGATCCACCGTGCAATACGATTGGGAATCCTGGTACAGCTTCAGTCAATTTTTGCAAGTGGTCAAGGTGAAGACCTTTCCAGTTTGCAGGGTATGGACCGTGGATGTTACCGATACCAGCTGCCAAGAAGTCGATACCAGTTGCAACCATTGCTTTAGCATCTTCGATTGGAGCCAATTCACCATCACCGATGATTCCGTCTTCTTCACCACCGATAGTTCCAACTTCAGCTTCTACTGATACACCATTTGCGTGAGCAAATTCTACAACTTTACGAGCTTTTTCAAGGTTTTCTTCAACTGGAAGGTGTGAACCGTCAAACATAACTGAAGTATAACCAACTTGAATACACTCAAGTGCATCTTCGTAGTGACCGTGGTCAAGGTGGATAGCTACTGGTACAGTGATACCCATTGACTCAACAAGGTTAGCGATCAAGTTGCGAGCAACTTTGTAACCACCCATGTATTTAGCAGCACCCATTGAAGTTTGAATCAAAACTGGAGCTTTTTTAGCTTCTGCTGCACGCAAGATAGCTTGAGTCCACTCAAGGTTGTTTGTGTTAAATCCACCAACTGCATAACCGTTGTCACGAGCTGCTTGGACAAATTTTTCTGCTGAAACGATTGCCATTTGTCAGGCCTCCTATATATTTTTTGGGACATCCCATTTACATTGTTCATTTTATCACTTTTTGACAAAAAAAGCTAGTTTTTCCCATACTTTAGATTGAATTTCTTCCAATCTAATCAATGTAAACCCTTTCTTCTCCTTAGCTCTGAGTGACTTTGGGATAACGTATAAAGAAGGTCAAGCGATCGCCCTGCATCTCAAAATGATAAGGTAATTTCTCATGTTCTAATAAACTTTTGACCACAAAGAGTCCCATCCCTGAACCCTTGGCCTTGCGACTAGCATTTTCAGAAAAAGACTGGACCAGCTTTTCTTGTTCTTCAGGACTACAGCTATTCTCAATAAAGAGTTCCCCTTCTCTCTCCCCTATGCGAACCAAGCCACCTGGAGTGGAGTGCTTGATAGCATTGCTGATGAGATTCGATAGAATCAGTTTCATGACAGATGGGTTTATGTAAGCCTGCTGATGGGTTAGGCTAATGTCTACCTGAAGTTCTCTCTCCTTGGCTAGCAAAGCATAATCCTTAACTAGACTTTGCGTCATCTGAAGGAGGTCAACCTCTTCTTTCTCGTCTCGCAATTCCTGAACAGAGGAAAGAGACAATATCTGGAGAACATGGTGACTGAGGTCATCCACAATCCCCAAGGCAACTCCAAGATAGTGGTCTCTATCCTTATAACGACCGATATTTTCTTTCATATTTTCGATTAGGATTTTCAAACTAGCCAGAGGTGTTTTCAGTTCATGAGAAGCCCCTCGTAGGAACTCAACCTTCATCTTCTCCAGCTGGAGAATGGCTTCATTCTTGTCATGCAAGTCCGCAATAACTGTCAAAAGGTGCTGATATAGGCTATTGATTTGTTCCTTGAGATCACCTATCTCATCCTTAGAATCCACACGCAATCGCACTTGAGCATCCAGGTCCATCATCCGACGGGTCACCCGCTTGATTTCCAAAATCGGTGCAACAATGGTCCGAGCATAGATGTAGGCCACCAAGAGGGAAATCAGAAAGGATGCCAGCAAGGTATAGGGGAGAAACTGAAGACTAATCTGCTCTGCTTCCTTTTGCAAATCCATAGAAGCTAGAAACTGAAGAGTCATGGTAGCACCGTCTTGCGTTTTTACCTCGCGTTCCTCAATGAAGAGTGAAGTTGTCTGGCGAGCTGTATCTAGTGGAAAATTATCCTTAACCTCTAACTTGTCCTCGGTCATTTCTCCCTTGACAGCCCCTTTAATATCACTAGTCTGGGAATACAAGTCTAACACTTGCTCGATACTTTGCCTATCCTTTCCTTCTAGAGACTGGGCAATAGCTGTCGCTTTCTGGCCAATGGTTTCCTGACGATGGCTCAGATAAGTTGAGGGAAAGAGAAAATAAATGGCTAAATGAAGACAGATGACCAGAACACTAAAAATCGAGAAGGTATAGATAAAGATCTTTCTAAATAAACCTGTTCGTTTCATTTTCTCTCCAATTTATAACCAACATTGCGCACAGTGAGGATACAATCCAGGTCTAGCTTTTTCCGCAGTTCCTTGATATAGACATCAATAACACGGTCAAAGGGGACCTCATCTGTCGCCTTCCAGACCGCATCAATTATCTGAGAACGAGTCAAGGCCCGTCCTTCATTTTTCACCAGATAGTCCAGAATTTCCAACTCTTTGGCATTGATAGCCACTTCTTGACCTGCTAGGCTTGCACTGTAGCTTTCAAAATCCACCTTAGTATCCTTATAAGAGAAGACTCGTCCCGTATCGTAGTAGCGCTTGAAAATCGCGTCCACCCTTACTTTTAAGAGGGAGAGAGAGAAGGGTTTTTCCAGATAACCGTCTGCTAGAGAAGCAAAAGCACTCATCTTGTATTCTTCATCCTGAAAGGCGGTCAGCATCAAGACAGGAACCTGACTGGTCTTACGAATCTCTGTCAGAACCTCTAGACCATTAAGCTTGGGCATCTGGATATCCAGCAGTACTAGAGCAACTTCATAGCTAGAAAATTGTTCCAGAGCTTCTTGACCGTCCGCAGCCTCAATGATCTCATAGCCACACTCTGTCAAATAGTCACTGATTCCCTCACGGATCATCTCTTCATCTTCTACAATTAAAATTTTCATAGAAAAAACGTTTCACATTCCTTTAAATTTCTTGTAAATCATCTCGGTTTCACCCTGAAAGGAAGAGGCCTTATACTCAATGAAAATCAAAGAGCAAACTAGGAAGCTAGCCGCAGGCTGTACTTGAGTACGGCAAGGTGAAGCTGACGTGGTTTGAATTTGATTTTCGAAGAGTATTATCAAGATGAAATAGATAAAAATGCTACCTATATTATACCCCATTTAGGGGAGAATAGGTAGCAAGTTTTTTATTCACTATCGAGCAAGAGCTCTTTTGGTTGTTTTCTGAGGAGATTGCTTGAAGCAAGCGCCATAACGAGAACCACTAGAACCAAGGCAAGGACAAAGACGATGATAAAGTCTGATGTCTGAATAGAGATATCTAGGCTCGACAAGGTCTTGCTAAAGCCATCTACTTCTGCACCACCACCAAGATTAGAAGCTTGAGCAGCCTTGCTGGCTTGCTTGGCAACACCTGAAGTCACATTGGCAAGAACAGTATTTCCGATGGCACGGGCTGTGTAGTTGGCTAGGAAGTAAGCAGAAACAAGAGCAGGGATAGCGATCAAGATAGATTCGGTGATGAATTGCCCCAAGATACTTGCCTGCTTGAGACCGATAGAGAGGAGGATTCCCACTTCCTTGCGACGAGCATTGATCCAAAGGCTGAGCAAGAGTGCAAGGAGAAGAACTGAGAAGCTCAAGCTACCCCAGAAGAGGAGGTTGGCCATCTTGTACATACCAGAGATGGATTGCTCTAGAGCTGGGTAGTTAGAGGAGCTCTTCACAAGTGTATAGCTCTTCCAGTTGATACCACTGATACCATTCAACTCTTTCATGACGTCATCCAAGTTCTTGTCCGCTGTTACAAAGAAGGTTGCGTCCCCATAAATAGCTGTGTCTTCTGTGTATCCATAAAGTTTTGCAGCAGTGTGAATGTCTGTGATAGCTGTGTTTTCATAGAGCTCTTGTGAGTAGGTTACTGCTGACTTATTGTGACCATCAAAGAGTCCCTTGATTGTCACTTCTACTGTTTCCTTAGCCCCTTTTTCATTGTCTGCATCATAGACATTAGAGTCCAATTTGACCTTATCTCCGACTTTCCAACCGTGTTTGGCTGCCAAGTCCTTGTGCATGAGGATCTTGTCCTTGTCGTCGTTGGTTAAGTGCTCACCTTCGACTAGTTTGTAAGAACCAGAGACAAACTTATCTTCTTTCGAGGAGTCATTGACACCTGTAATCATCAAACTACTTCCAAAACGCTTGGCACGGTCTGCAGTGAGATTTTTCTTGGTTTCTGGCGTTTCGATAAGATCATATCCAGTCAAATCTCCGATAGCGTTGATGCGTTTAACATAAGACTCGATGGCCTTATTTTCGGTGATTTTTTTGATATCCTCACCCTTGATATTCCCAGAACCACGTGGCGTTCCTTGATTGACGCGACGATTGATTTGCATGGAGAAGCTATTGGTGATATTTTTAAAAGTCTCCTGAGAAGCCTTGGCAGTAGCTCCCTTGATCGACAAGCCGACCAAACTCAAGCTCGCCATGAGGAGAATAATCAGGAAGATAACAATCGATTTGAAAAACTTCCTTGTAACATAGGCAAATGCGTTGTGTAACATAGGTTCCCTTTCTAGATTTGATTCGTTTTTATCATTCTATCAAAACAAGCTCATCTTATTTTGTAGTATTGCGAGTTTCAGTCAGTTTCTTATTCTTCAATTCAAGTGTAATATCTGACGCTTGTGCCACTTCTTTACTGTGCGTAACGACGATCACACATTTACCTGTTTTCTCGGCAAGTGATTTGAGCAGTTCGATAATATCTCCAGCAGTTTTAGGGTCCAGATTTCCTGTTGGCTCATCAGCTAGAATAACTGGAGCTTCTGATACTAAACTGCGAGCGATGGCTACACGTTGCTGTTGACCACCTGATAACTGGAGAACGTTCCGCTTGATCTGACTTTCATCCAAACCAAGCTCAAGAAGTGTATCCTTGCTTGCTTTTTTGTTGACCAAGCGGATATTTTCCAGCGGAGAAAGATAATCTATCAAGTTATAATTTTGAAAGACCAGGGAAATATGGTGCATGCGATGGTAAGAATACCCCTTATTCCGAATGTCCTCTCCTTGGAAAAGGATAGAACCTTCGACAGGACTATCTAGACCAGCAAGCAGGGACAAGAGAGTGGATTTTCCTGCTCCTGACTCACCAATGATACTATAAAATTTTCCGGGTTCAAAATTATACTTGATCTGATATAAAACTGCTTCAGCAGTGTTCTTATAACGGTAGGTAACATCTTGTAATTGTAATAAAGTCATGATTTCTCCTTCTTATACTCAATGAAAATCAAAGATTAAACTAGGAAGCTAGCCGCAGGCTGTACTTGAGTACGGCAAGGCGAAGCTGACACGGTTTAAAGAGATTTTCGAAGAGTATTAACTAATAGATGATAAAATTTCCTTAGGCGATTTTCTAAATAGAAATACGAAACAAAGGGCTACTGATAAGCAACCAATCAGGAGCAGAAAGACATAGGATTCTGCAAAGGATAGGAGACTGGTTGATAGACCACTTGCTTTGGCCAGCGTGTCCTGTAAGGTTGCCTGATCTCCACTGGCTAGTACAGTTTGGAGTAGATAGGATGTGATGGCATTTCCTGCAACAAATGCTGGAAGCAAAGCTCCAAGAGATACCAACACTACTTCTAAACAGAATTGTAGGAAGATTGAGATCTTGCTTTTTCCAAGTGCGAGTAGAATCCCCACTTCGTAGACCCTTTCTCTCAACCAGAGGGACAAGACCAAAATTAAGGCTCCTGCTCCTGCTATCAACATCCCATAAAGGAAGATCGTGAGGAAGGTTTGGAAGGTTGCCACTGAGTCTTTGATTTGTTCAAAGGCCTTGTTTTCCTTCTCGACTTGGTAGCCTTGACTTTCCAAAGCCAAGTTTTCCACCTGCTTCATGAGTCCGTCCATTTCCTTAGGATTTTCTACATAGAAGCGCGCTGCACTGACTTGCGGTTCACTATTTCCCAGAAGGCTTTGGCTGCTTTCATAGTCTGTAAAGACCTGGTTTTCACTGAAGTCAGAAGACAAGCCTGTGAATTTCTCTTGTTTTTTACCAGAAAAGATGCCGACAATTTCAAAATCAACTGTTTGCCCCTTTCCAGCTTCGGACTGACCAGCATCCAAGCCAATCTTGTCGTGAAGCGAAAGACCATTCTTCTTGGCCAACTCTTCGTGGATGAGGATTTTCTTGGAGTCCCCTTTTTGAAGGTGTCGCCCTTCTTTTAGATTGAAAGCCGAACTGGTAAAGGTGACATCCTTGGATGAATCCTCAAGAGCCGTTAAGCTAACCAAGTTCTTGTCTGCAGCTGACAAATCATCACGTTCTACGCTCTGCTCGCCACTCACTGCTTCCTTGTCTTTCAGTTTTGCGACCGTCTCAAGTTCAGGAGAGACATTTTCCAGTCCCTTAATCTTGCTCACGGATGCTAGGTCAGACAACTTGAAGGTCTGTCCATTTTCTATCTTTTTGATAGAAAAAGATGTGTTGAGTGATTTGTAAAGATTGCTTTCTACTGTTTTGTTGGACTTCATCAGAGTCAAACAGGCTGAAATTCCTGCCAAAAGGACAAATAAAATCAGAAATAAAATAAAACTTCTCAGTCGTTTCCTGCTGACATAAGCCCAAGCTCTTTGGATTGGATTCATTTGTCACCTCCATATTTGTAAGACTATTATAAAATCCAAATATGAAATGTTTATGAAATCGAAAATTTTTTTGATTTATTTTTTGAAAAAACAAAAAAGCTAGCAAACGCTAACTTTCCTTCTTATATAAGGAGAAATAGTACCAATCAAAAATCTACTTCATTTTACAAATGATAGTCACATCTTTCTGATTAGTATTTTTCCATTCCCTAAGTTCTTCATTCTCTGACTTGTGCCTGAGGAAATTCTTGATAGGATGAAATGGAAAACTCAGTTTAAATGTTCTGATACAATGACTGTTCTTGATGCCAATATTTTTCGAGATACGAAACGTAGCCTCTAGTCTTCTTTGTAAAAACAAAAAGAGCTAGCCAAAGCTAACTCTTATCCTATGCGGAGAGAGGGACTTGAACCCTCACGACCTAAAGCGGTCACAGGATCCTTAGTCCTGCGCGTCTGCCAATTCCGCCATCCCCGCGTCGATTACTTTACTAGTATATCAACTTTCAAAATCTTTGTCAACACTTTTTTCAGATTTTTTTCATTTTTCCAAGGGAGTTATTCTTGGATTTCATCCAGATTTTCATCCAGCAATTTGGCTCCCAAAGTGTTCTTAAAATGTCCAAGAGCAAACTGATGATTTTCTGGCCAAATAGAGGCAACCGCAGGCTTGACAATCTCGATTTGATAACCTAAATTATAGGCATCAATAGCCGTATGAAGAACACAAATATCAGTCAGGACTCCAGTTAGGATGACTGTATCTACACGACGTTCCCGCAAACGGATATCTAGGTCCGTTCCTGAAAATGCTGAATAGTGACGCTTGTCCATCCAAAAGACACGGCTATCCCCCTCATGTTCAGCATAAAAGTCAGCTAGGGGACCATAGAGGTTACGACCACTAGTTCCGATGATGTTATGCGGTGGAAAGAGCTTGCTTTCTGGGTGGAATGTATCCTTCTCTTCATGGGCATCAATGGTGAAAAAGATATAGTCCCCACGATCAAAAGCCAATCTGGTTACTCGATTAATTGCCTCTGATATGGCTTGAGCAGGCGCCCCTGCAGTCAGCTTTCCATGGTCTGCTACGAAATCCTCTGTATAGTCAATTGAGATTAAAGCCTTTGCCATTAGTAGTCCCTCTTTTTCACTTCCTCAAAAATATCACCAATTAGAACTTTGAGATAAGTCCCCTTCATTCCGAGTGAACGGCTCTCAATAATTCCTGCTGACTCCAGTTTACGAAGCGCATTGACAATCACAGAACGCGTAATTCCAATACGGTCTGCAATAACAGATGCAGTCAACTGTCCTTCATTTCCATCCAATTCAGCTAAAATAGCTGATACGGCACGAAGTTCTGAATAGGAAAGGGTATTAACCGCCATGGTAACAGCCGTACGACGGCGAATATTTTTCTCATCCTCTTCACGTTGGAAGTTCAAGAGTTGAATCCCTACCACCGTGCTCGCAATCTCAACAAGAATCAAATCTTCATCTTCAAATTTTTTATCATTGCGCCAAATAATCAACGAACCTAGGCGAATCCCTGATACATGAATCGGAGCAATGGTCGTCAAACCATCTGGAAAGTCCGCACGACTCTCTACAGGGAAAATGGTCAAATCATGTTCAACAGGAAGATTGGCTTCCGTATCATAGATCATGTTTGCACCTTGAATATAATCATCTGGAAAAATCTTAGTTTGAAAAAACTGCTCTACACGATCTGTATTCGTTTTATAACGCATGAAGTAGCCTAAAAGGCGCCCCTTGCTATTCACAATACAAGCGTTACAATCAATAATATCTGCCAACTGGCGTGTAATGGCATTGTATGGAAGTTCATCCTGCATTTGCTCTTCTGAGCGTTTTAAAATTGATGTAATTTTTCTTGTTTTTTCTAATAAATGTGCCATTTTTTACCTCGCATATAATCGCTTCTATTATAACATAGAAAAGTCTTTATTTCAATAATTATCTGAAAATTGCTTATTGAATTGCAATTTTTAAAAGCAAAAATATTTTATAAAAATAGCAATTTTTTATTGACATTCTGTTTGGATTTTTATATAATAATATTATAAGAAGATGGATTAAAGTTCCCCTTCCCATCTCACCTTTCCTTTACTTTTATACATCTTCTTTTACTATCGGTCTCCTTATATATAAAAGCGATTCACAGTGTGAATCGCTTTTTTCTATTTATCGCCCTTGTTACGAATAACAAAGCCGGTTTTCTTTTCGCTTGAAGTATTGCGAGGTTTTTTATTGTCTTTATTACGGTAACGTCTGTCTTTATCAAAACGATCGTTTCCACGACTACCTTTCTTGAAGTCATCACGGCGACCACCACGACGGTTATCTCCTCGACGATTGTCGCGTCCACGATTGTTCCCAGAACGTCCATTTCCTGATGGTTTAAATGGCAGTGGTTTTTCACGCGCAATCTCCACTTCAGGAAGGCTGTCTGGATCTTGGACTGTCAGACTCAAGATATACATAGCCAATTCTTCTGGACCAAATTCGGCAGCTAACTTACGAGCATCTTTAGCAAATTTCTCAAAGTTCCCACGAATAGTTTCATCCGCAAAATCACGTTCGATTTTCTTGAGAGCTACTTGTTTCTTAGATTGGAAGGCTTCTTCAGCTGTCGCTGGTTTCAAGCCTTTCATGCGTTTCTTAGTCAAGTTTTCGATGATTTGAAGGTAGCCCATTTCATTTGGTGCTACGAAAGTAATAGATTGACCTGACTTACCAGCACGACCTGTACGACCGATACGGTGAACATAACTTTCAGGATCTTGTGGAATATCGTAGTTATAGACATGGGTCACACCTGAAATATCCAAACCACGCGCTGCCACGTCTGTCGCAACCAAAACATCAAGATTGCCATTTTTAAAATCACGAAGGACACGAAGACGTTTGTTTTGGTCCAAATCACCATGAATTCCTTCTGCACGGAAGCCACGAATTTTAAGTCCACGAGTTAATTCATCTACACGGCGTTTGGTACGACCAAATACGATAGCAAGCTCTGGTTGTTCCACATCCATGAGACGGGTCATGGTGTCAAATTTCTCTTGTTCCTTGACACGGATATAGTACTGGTCAACCAATTCTGTTGTCAATTCCTTGGCAGCAATCTTGACATGCTCAGGGTCTTTCATAAACTGAACACCAATACGTTTGATGGCATCTGGCATGGTTGCTGAAAAGAGCAAGGTTTGACGATTTTCAGGGACACGGGAAATGATGGCTTCGATGTCTTCAAGGAAGCCCATGTTGAGCATTTCATCCGCTTCGTCAAGGATCAGAGTTTCAATATCTTGTAATTTCAAGGCCTTGCGTTTAATCAAGTCCAAGAGACGGCCTGGTGTTCCTACCACGATGTGAGCACCAGATTTAAGGGCCTTGATTTGTTTTTCAATGCTGGAACCACCGTAAACTGAGCGAACTTTCACTCCCTTGCTACGGCCAAAGCGGAAGAGTTCCTCTTGACTTTGGACGGCGAGCTCACGAGTTGGAGCGATAACCAAGGCTTGGATGGTCGCTTCTTCTGTACGGATTTTTTCAAGGGTTGGCAAGCCAAAGGCTGCAGTCTTCCCTGTACCAGTCTGAGCTTGACCGATAACATCTTTTCCTTCGAGGGCCAAGGGAATGGTCTGTTCTTGGATAGGACTGGCTTCTACAAATCCAGCTTTTTCAATCTCTGCTAGCAATTCAGCAGACAAGTTAAATTCATTAAATTTCACGTTTTTCTTCTTTCTAAAGATGGTGCGAAGCCACCCTATAGCGCGTAGTTTATACTTTTCTTTTCATGACGTATCTTCTACAAAAAAGAGATACCGTGTTGCTTCTTTTCCACGAAAGAAAAGTACTAGTTTCTTTGCAACCTATCTAGTATAACACAAGAGAGAAGCAAAAGATAGTAGAATCCTTTGGGAAAATCATGTAAACGATTTTCTAGCAGTAAAGTAGTCCGAAACTGGTTTTTCAAAGGATTTGAAGGGAGCATTTCAAACTCACTCCATTTCCCGTAGCAGATTTGTGCAAAAAGTGTTTTCTTATGCTAGAATGAAAATCGAATAGGAGGACTATAAATGTTAACATATGATTTAATCGTTATTGGATTTGGTAAAGCTGGGAAAACACTAGCTGGTAAATTAGCTTCAGCTGGCAAAAAAGTTGCCCTCGTTGAACGTAGCAAAGCTATGTACGGTGGAACTTGTATCAACATCGGATGTATCCCAACTAAAACCTTGCTAGTTGCTGCTGAGAAAGATTTGTCTTTTGAAGAAGTCATTGCTACCAAAAATACTATCACTAGTCGCCTCAACGGTAAAAACTATGCTACTGTTGCAGGTACAGGTGTGGATATCTTTGATGCGGAAGCTCACTTCCTTTCAAACAAAGTCATCGAAATACAAGCTGGTGACGAAAAACAAGAACTGACTGCTGAAACAATCGTCATCAACACTGGTGCTGTTTCAAACGTCTTGCCAATCCCTGGACTTGCTACAAGTAAGAATGTCTTTGACTCAACAGGTATCCAAAACTTGGACAAACTACCTGAAAAACTTGGAGTCCTTGGTGGCGGAAACATCGGTCTTGAATTTGCTGGTCTTTACAACAAACTTGGAAGCAAGGTTACCGTCCTAGATGCCTTGGATACTTTCCTACCTCGAGCAGAACCTTCCATCGCAGCTCTTGCTAAACAATACATGGAAGAAGACGGTATTGAGTTGCTTCAAAACATCCGTACTACTGAAATCAAAAACGACGGTGACCAAGTCCTTGTCGTAACTGAAAACGAAACTTACCGCTTCGATGCCCTTCTCTACGCAACTGGACGTAAGCCAAACGTAGAACCACTTCAACTTGAAAATACGGATATTGAACTAACTGAGCGTGGTGCTATCAAGGTCGACAAACACTGTCAAACAAACGTTCCTGGTGTCTTTGCAGTTGGAGATGTCAACGGTGGACCTCAATTTACCTACATTTCACTTGATGACTTCCGTGTTGTCTACAGCTACCTTGCTGGAGATGGCAGCTACACACTTGAAGACCGTCTCAATGTGCCAAACACTATGTTCATCACACCTGCACTTTCACAAGTTGGCTTGACTGAAAGCCAAGCAGCTGATTTGAAACTTCCATACGCCGTGAAGGAAATCCCTGTTGCTGCAATGCCTCGTGGTCACGTAAATGGCGACCTTCGCGGAGCTTTCAAAGCGGTTGTCAATACTGAAACAAAAGAAATTCTCGGTGCAACTATCTTCTCAGAAGGTTCACAAGAGATCATCAACATCATCACTGTTGCTATGGACAACAAAATCCCTTACACTTACTTTACAAAACAAATCTTCACTCACCCAACCTTGGCTGAGAATTTGAATGACTTGTTTGCGATTTAAGTTTTCAGATATTCTCCACAAGACAAGCATCCATTTTGGTGTTTGTCTTTTTCTATCCAGTCCATAGTTTCCTTGCAAGATTATTTGTGCTTTTAGCTGTAAAAGCTTATAATATAAGTGTAGGATGTTGTCTTCATTTTCTGTTCAAAAAGGAGGCTAGTCACATGGGAAAGCAAGTTAAATCACCAAAACACTCTCCTTTTTCCTTCCTATACAAAGGAAAAAGTACGGCTATGAAAACACTGGTTTTCTGTGTCAGTATAGTCTTCATTTTTCTCCTACTTTGCTGGGTACTTTTTCGCTTGATTTCACCTCAAAAACAGCGATTCACAGTCAATCAGACTGCTGATTTTTACCTTGTTAATTCGAAATCCATTCAAAGTTATCAGTTGCAAAACGATCAGTTTCAGCTCATGAAGACTGAGGACGCCTCCATTGCAGAAGATGTCAATTTCTGGTTTCCTCAGGGACGGTTTGACAATCGCTATCTCGTCTTTTCATCTGGAAATACCAGAGGGAAAGCATCCACTCAGAACATCGTATCTCTTGACTTTCAGACAGGGGACATCCGGAAAACTTCAACTCCCTTCTATGCTTATTCGGGAGCTGGAGTATCAGACAAGTTCTTCTACACCGGCCAAACTACAACTGAGGATGGGGTGCTCAGTATGTTTGACATCTCAGGAAAGCTGATTACTCAGAAAACATTCTCCGAATCGACTTCCTTTCCAATCCAGTTTCATGGAAGAGGGAATCGCCTCTACCTCGGTCTGGGGTTTCATGATGAGTCTCGCCAACGACCCGCTTTAGTCTTCGATGGTTATTTAGTTGAATTAGACGAAAATGACCAACTAAAGGAATTGTCTCGCACACCTCTGACAAGCGAAGGAAAGATCGTTGAAATGTTGACTTCTTCTGAATTAATCGGTGACAATTATTACAGTAGCGTTGCTTATACCCGAAATACAGAAACTTTCTCCAAGGATCCAGACAATCGCATACTTGTCATGAACTTGTCTAGTAAGGAAAAGCACTTCATCACGCTACCAGAGGACAATCCCAATCTTCTTTATAAAACACCGAAAGAAGACCGATTGATTGTAAAACATGAGGCGGATGGAAATGATCGCTGCGCCTTATCTATTGTCAATCTCTCTGATGAATCTAGCTATCTGATTAATGTCAGAAAAGATTTGCCTGACTCTACAGAAGAGATAATACACATCGATACAAGTTTGACAAACAAGGTATTGGTCGTAACCAATCAACATTTGTTATTGTATTCTTTAGAAAATGGCCAACTTCTAACTAAAACAAAACTAGAACTGAAACAAAACGACTTCCCAATCGCAACTTGGTTTCAGAACTAATCACTCACAGCCCTCATCGGGCTGTTTTTGTTTCTGAGAAATCTCAAATCTGCCTTTTCACTCTTTTATGATATAATATACAAACTTTAATATACAAACTTCACTTAGCAGTCCTAATGATATAGATTGAGTCTCAGGTCACTCTTTCAAATATCAGCAATACATATGACTTTGAATAACTCGCTTCAGCTCATCGTTTTATGGGTAATTTAAAAAGTATATTTTGCAATGATTGTTTCATGCCTAATTAGTAAATTATCCACTCTTTGCGCGGGTCGTATGTGTATTTTCATCGTTTGTGGAAAGGTTTTACCGTTTGCAAATTGATGGCTAAGTCGATATATTTTTTCTTCTCAAATATTTTCCAAATTATTTAATCTTTTTAAAGATAAGAATCACTTTCTAATCAATCAAAGGATACTTCAAATTTCTTCATTCTTGATAATATGAGCAATACTCTGCAAAATGTTTAAACTTTATCATTGTAAAAAATATCGAAAGAAATCCCATATTACATTAGTATATATTTGGTATGGGATGAAATTGACTTTCGAAAACATTAACTATATAATGTCTGTAAACAAGAAATAATGAGGTAACGATTATGAATAAAACAGAATTACTGTTACAAAGACTAGATGATATTGGTCAGTCTCTAAAAGATTCTAGACAAGCACTAGCTTTGCTGGCACTTGGTTCTTGCGGAGTAGAAAGAGACCGATTGGATCAATACTCAGATTTGGATTTTTTTGTTATTGTAAAAGATGGCTACAAGCAGGCCTATATACAGGATCTAACTTGGTTAAGTAATCTAGAACCAATTGCATTTCACTACCAAAATACAGTGGACGGACATAAAGTTCTATTTGAAGATGATGTTTTTTGTGAATTTGCTGTCTTTGAAGCTCATGAACTAGTAAACATTTCCTTCGCTGAAGGCAAGATTGTCTGGAAGGAGGTCGGTTTTGATGAAACAATCTGCCAGCCACAAAGATTGCCATCAAAAGAAAATAGAGACCGTGAATGGCTGTTGGGAGAAATTTTATGCAATCTATATATAGGACTAGGTCGCTATCAACGAGGCGAAAAATTGGCTGCTTATGATTTCATTCAAAACAGATCCGTCAAGCTTTGGACCGAACTAATCAATTTGGAAAAAACTTCTAAATCTGATTTTATAGATATTTTTAACAGCAACAGAAGATTTGAAAAAGGTTATCCAAATGAGGCCAAACAATTGCCTCACTTCTTGCAAGGTTACGAACGAATTTCTGAATCTGCTCAGGCACTCCTAGAATATCTTGATAAACACTATCCTCTTAACGCATTTATAAAAGAAAAAATTCGTAATTTATTATAAAAGAGACTCTCCAAAAAATGATCTAAATCCCAAAAGTTAGGTATCTTTGTCAGTTATAATGGATTAATGAAATTTTAAAACCTGTAGAGGATAATCGATGTCCTCTCCTTTCTTATGTTCAGAGTAAGAAAGATTTATTTCTTAAAGTTGCCAAAGTTATCAAATCCAAAGATATTGTATTTGATTGGTTTGGTTTAATCAGAACCTAAAAAGCACTTCTAAGGTTACTTCTTTAGTTGATCTTAGAGGTTACTTTAGTTATTGGACTGCTGGGCGCAGTATGATATAATAGAAACATGAAATTAAAAACTACTTTGGGCCTCCTAGCTGGGCGTTCTTCTCACTTCGTTTTGAGCCGTCTTGGCCGTGGAAGTACGCTCCCTGGAAAACTTGCCCTTCAATTTGATAAAGATATTTTACAAAATTTAGCTAAGAACTACGAGATTGTCGTGGTCACTGGAACCAACGGGAAAACCCTGACAACTGCCCTCACTGTCGGTATTTTAAAAGAGGTCTATGGTCAGGTTCTGACCAATCCTAGTGGTGCCAACATGATTACGGGGATTACAACAACCTTCTTGACTGCAAAATCTTCAAAAACTGGAAAAAATATTGCAGTCCTAGAAATTGACGAGGCCAGTCTATCTCGTATCTGTGACTACATCCATCCTAGTCTTTTTGTCATCACTAATATCTTCCGTGACCAGATGGACCGCTACGGTGAGATTTACACAACTTATAAGATGATTTTAGATGCCATCCGTAAGGTGCCTAGGGCTACTGTTCTTCTAAATGGTGATAGCCCGCTTTTCTACAAGCCAGCTATTCCAAATCCTGTAGAGTATTTTGGTTTTGACTTGGAAAAAGGACCTGCCAAACTGGCTCACTATAATACCGAAGGGATTCTCTGCCCAGACTGTCAAGGTATTTTGAAATATGAGCTTAATACTTATGCCAATTTAGGAGCTTATATTTGCGAAAACTGTGGATGTAAACGTCCTGACTTGGACTACCGTCTGACAGAACTGGTTGAGTTGACCAACAATCGCTCTCGCTTTGTCATCGACGGACAAGAATACGGTATTCAAATCGGTGGACTCTACAATATTTACAATGCTCTTGCTGCGGTTGCCATCGCTCGTTTTCTCGGGGCTGATTCGCAACGGATTAAGCAAGGATTTGATAAGAGCCGTGCTGTCTTTGGACGCCAGGAGACCTTCCATATCGGTGACAAAGAATGTACCCTTGTCTTGATTAAAAATCCTGTTGGAGCGACCCAAGCTATCGAGATGATCAAACTAGCACCTTATCCATTTAGCCTATCTGTCCTCCTCAATGCTAACTATGCTGATGGGATTGACACTAGCTGGATCTGGGATGCTGATTTTGAACAAATCACTGAGATGGACATCCCTGAAATCAATGCTGGTGGTGTTCGTCATTCTGAAATCGCGCGTCGTCTTCGTGTGACAGGCTATCCAGCTGATAAAATCACTGAGACAAGCAATCTGGAGCAAGTTCTCAAAACCATTGAGAAGCAAGACTGCAAGCATGCCTATATCCTGGCTACTTATACTGCTATGCTGGAATTCCGCGAACTGCTGGCTAGTCGTCAGATTGTTAGAAAGGAGATGAACTAATGGTTTATACTTCACTTTCCTCAAAAGATGGCAACTACCCTTATCAGCTCAACATCGCCCACCTCTATGGAAACCTCATGAATACCTACGGGGACAATGGAAACATCCTCATGCTCAAGTATGTGGCTGAAAAACTGGGGGCACATGTAACAGTTGATATCGTTTCTCTCCATGATGACTTTGATGAAAATCACTATGATATTGCCTTTTTCGGTGGCGGTCAAGACTTTGAACAAAGTATCATCGCAGGCGATCTACCTGCTAAAAAAGAGAGCATTGACAACTACATCCAAAACGACGGTGTGGTTCTAGCTATCTGCGGTGGTTTCCAACTATTGGGGCAATATTATGTTGAAGCTTCCGGTAAACGTATCGAAGGGCTCGGTGTCATGGGCCACTACACCCTCAACCAGACCAATAATCGCTTTATCGGTGACATCAAGATTCATAATAAAGAATTCGATGAAACCTACTATGGCTTTGAAAATCACCAAGGTCGCACCTTCCTCTCAGATGACCAAAAACCGCTGGGACAGGTTGTCTATGGAAATGGAAACAATGAAGAAAAGGTCGGCGAAGGGGTTCATTATAAGAATGTCTTTGGTTCCTACTTCCACGGACCTATCCTCTCTCGCAATGCCAATCTAGCTTATCGCCTGGTTACTACTGCCCTCAAGAAGAAATACGGTCAGGATATCCAACTCCCTGCCTATGAGGACATCCTCAGTCAAGAAATCGCTGAAGAATACAGCGACGTCAAAAGCAAGGCAGACTTTTCTTAAAGAAATGAAAGCTATATCAAAGAACTCCACTATCTTTTCGGAGTTCTTTTTGCTTGTTCTTTTACCCTTCTCTCTTGCATTTTCTCTCTTTTTTTGCCAAAATAGAGGGGTAGAAAGAAGGTAGCATATGTCTAAATTACAACAAATCGTAACATATCTTGAATCAGAAAAACTAGACGTCGCTGTCGTATCTGACCCCGTCACTATTAATTACCTCACTGGCTTTTACAGTGATCCCCATGAACGCCAAATGTTCCTCTTTGTTCTATCAGATCAGGAACCTCTCCTTTTTGTCCCAGCCCTTGAAGTGGAGCGTGCAACCAGCACCGTTTCCTTCCCAGTAGTGGGCTATGTGGATTCTGAAAATCCATGGCAAAAAATCAAAAACGCTTTGCCTCAGCTTGACTTCAAACGTGTAGCAGTTGAGTTTGACAATCTCATCTTAACCAAATATCATGGCTTAAAATCAGTCTTTGAAACTGCTGAGTTTGAAAACCTCACTCCTCGTATCCAACGCATGCGCCTCATCAAATCAGCTGACGAAGTGCAAAAAATGATGGTTGCAGGTCTCTATGCTGATAAAGCTGTCAAAGTTGGTTTTGACAACATTTCTCTTGATAAGACTGAAACAGATATCATTGCCCAAATCGACTTTGCTATGAAAGGTGAAGGCTATGAAATGAGCTTTGATACCATGGTTTTGACTGGCGATAACGCTGCAAATCCACACGGCATTCCAGCAGCTAACAAGGTTGAAAATGATGCTCTTCTCCTCTTTGACCTCGGTGTTATGGTTAATGGCTACGCCTCAGATATGACTCGTACGGTCGCTGTCGGCAAACCAGACCAATTCAAGAAAGATATTTACAACTTGACCCTTGAAGCCCAACAAGCTGCCCTTGACTTTATCAAACCTGGTGTGACTGCTCATGAAGTAGACCGCGCCGCCCGTGAAGTCATTGAAAAAGCTGGTTACGGTGAGTACTTCAACCACCGTCTCGGTCACGGTATCGGTATGGATGTCCACGAATTCCCATCTATCATGGAAGGAAACGACATGGTCATCGAAAAAGGCATGTGCTTCTCTGTTGAACCAGGTATCTATATCCCTGGTAAAGTCGGCGTTCGTATCGAAGACTGTGGTGTTGTTACCAAGGATGGCTTTGACCTCTTTACAAGCACCAGCAAAGATTTGCTTTATTTTGATTAAACCTAGACAAGCAAAAAGTCAGCTATTGAAGCTGACTTTTTTATTTTATCTTCTTGACGCTCTGAAAGACTACAAATCCCACAACCATACCCAGGATATTTTGCAGGAAGTTTGGTAGGATTTCTGGTAAGGCTGCTGCCCAGCCATTCATCAAAGTTGAACCCAAGGCATAGCCCCCTACCATGACAATCGTTGCCAAGATAAGTCCTAACCACTGAGATTTCCCTTTAAATCCTGCTAAAAATCCCTGCAAACCATGATTGATCAAGCTAAAGAACATCCACTGAGGGTAGCCTGATAGAAGGTCAATTAGGAATCCTGCTAGTCCTCCAACGACAGCTCCTTCTTTACTGCCAAAGTAAAAGGCAGTAAAGAAAATACCTGCATCCAAGAGAGTTAGAATACCTGTCGGTGTCGGGATTTTTAAGAAATAACCTAGAACCACAGAAAGGGCGGTTAATAGAGATACAAGGGCGATTTTAGTTGTTTTGGTTTGCTTCATATTGTCTTACTCCATATTGATCTGCTTGTGCAATAGCACGGTAAACGAAAGCTTTAGAACTCTCTACTGCTGGCAAAAGTTCATCCCCTTTAACCAAGTGACTGGCAATGCTTGAGGCAAAGGTACAACCTGCACCAGCATTTTGGCCTTGGATAACGGGATTTTCTAGGACAGTAAAGGTTTGTCCATCATAAAAAACATCCACAGCCTTGTCCTGACTAAGGCGATTGCCTCCCTTGATAATGACTGCTGGCGCTCCTAAATCATGCAATTTCTGCGCTGCAGCTTTCATATCTTCCAATGTTTTAATTTCCTGACCAGCCAATAATTCTGCTTCAGGAAGATTTGGCGTAATCACACTGACATGAGGGAAAAAGCGAATCAATTCTTGGCAGAGTTCACTGACAGCTACATCGTGCGTTTCCTTGCAGACCAAGACGGGGTCCAATACCACAGGCACTCCTGGACGTTGCTTGATAAAGTCCAAGGCCTTCTCAGCCACGCTGACAGTAGGAAGAAGGCCAATCTTAATCCCCGCAAACTCGACATCACACAAGCTATTCAACTCATGTTGGAAAATAGTATCATCCGTAGGGAAGACCTCAAAGCCCTTTTCGGTCAAGGCTGTCAAGCAAGTCACTGCTACAAATCCATGCAAGCCGTTCAAGGTATAGGTAGCAAGATCGGCTGATAAACCACCGCCACTAAAAATATCATTCCCAGAAAGGGCTAAAATACGATTATTCTTCATAACGAATCTCCTTTAAATACAAGCCATTCGGTGCAGCCGTGGGACCTGCAAGTTGCCTGTCCTTCTTTTCCAAAATCAAGTCAATCTGCTCAACTGGCATTCGATTATTTCCGATTTTGAGCAGCGTCCCCACCATATTGCGAATCTGCTTATACAAGAAACCATTTCCTGAAAAGCTAAAGGTCAAAAATTGGCCTGTCTCATCAACTGTCAGACTTGCTTCTGTGATGGTCCGAACCTTGTCCTCCACACTGGTTCCAGATGCTGTAAAACCGGTAAAATCATGGGTTCCTTCTAATTTCTTGACAGCCTCCTGCATCCGCTCTACATCAAGCGGATAAGGAAAGTGAGTAGCATAGTGACGGCGCATGGGATTTTTAGGACGCCCCCTATCTACGATAAATTCATAAGTCTTGCTATGCTTGGCGTAACGACAGTGAAAATCATCTGCCACGATCTCAATCGAAATCACATCGATATCTTCAGGAGACTGAGTATCCAGAGCAAAACGGAGTTTTTCCTCATCCATCTGATAGGGTAGGTCAAAATGAATAACCTGACCAAGAGCATGAACCCCACTATCCGTCCTACCAGCACCGTGAACAGTGATGGCTTGCCCCTTATTGAGTCTCGTCAACGTTTTTTCGATTTCCTCTTGAACGCTCCGCGCATGAGGCTGGCGCTGAAAACCGGCAAAGGCAAAACCATCATAAGAAATAGTTGCTTTATATCTTGTCATAACTTCTATTTTATCAGGAAATAAAAGTGTAAACAAGTTTAAAAACCAATAATTGTCTGGGTACAAAATTCCCAAAAAGAAAAACTTAGGAAACCAATCCTAAGCTATCTTTTGAAGTGCGTACATAATAAAGATAGAAGTGACAATCAACCAGCATCCTAAAATGGTGAAGACCAACATACCGTTTTGAGTCACCAAGCCAATCGCCCCAAGAATGAAAGGTGTCGTGAAGGCTCCAAAGCTACATCCTAGCACTGCAAAAGATGTTGCCTGATTAAGGAGCTTGGCTGGGATTCTTTCAGAAAGAAGCTGAAAGACAGTAGTCAAGGCCACACTGTAGGAAAAACCTGCCACAACACTTCCAACTACCATCACACCCAATGACGGAGACAAGGCAATCACAATCTGCCCTAATCCAAAGGTGATACCTGACCAAAGGAGCAACCTTTCTTTAAAGAGAGAAATCAAGAAAGAAAAACTCACACCTGCCAAGATACCAATCAACTGCATGATACTTAAAACCAAGCTCGATAACTGGGCATCCCCTAGACCTCTTTCTACCATCAGACTAGGAATACGAATGGTGATAGCTGTATTGGTGCAGACAACAACTGCTGCTTCGACAGCCAATAGAAAAATTAAGCCTTTCATCTGTCCGGTCAAACGAGTCGTTTCGGCCTCTTTTTTCTTTGTTTCTTTCTTTTCTTTCCCATAAGGGACAAAGAGTAAATAAAGGACCAATACTAAAAATCCAGCACTATAGGCTAAGAAGGTCACCGTCCATCCCCAGGATAAGAGTTGACCAACCACTAGAGTCAAAATCGATGCCCCGACAACTTCTGCTGATCCGCGAAGGCCCAGCATCTGGATCCGTGTCTTTCCATGATAGCGTTCGCTGATGATAGAAATGGCCTTGGCATTGATCATCCCAACACCCAAGCCAAATAAAATCCGCATCGCAAAGACAAAGTTATAATCCTGATACCAGAAGGGGGCTGTTCCACCGATAGAAAGGATGAGAAGTCCTAGACTAATTTGAAGACGCTCAGGAAACAAACGTTCCAAAAGCCCATTTAAAACCAGCATGATCATGATTCCAAAAGAAGGAAGGCTGACCAAGAGCTCGATTTGTTCTTTGGGGTAGTCTTGATAGTAGTCAAACATGGCTGGCAGAGCACTTGAGATGGAAAAGGAAGTAATCAAAACGAGGGAGAGGGCCAAAATACTAACCCGTTCTAAATATTGTTTCATGGATTTTCTTTCTGTATATTTCTCACTGTTGATCCTTTTAAAAGGAAGATGGCAAGAAAAGAAGGAGCCCGATTGAACTAGAGACTCCGTCCTAACTTTCCTAATAGGAAGACTATTTTCGCTTGATTTGCTTGATCAGATAGAAGATAAAGCCTGCAACCATATAAGCCACAAAAATGATCAAACACCATTTGATGACCACGTCCCAACCCTTGTTCACATTTAAGAAGAAATAAGGAAAGGGATTGTCCTTGGAATTTGGAATATTGAGCTTCAAGACCAGGCCGTTAAACAAGGCAAAAATCATATAAACCAAGGGCAAGATAGTCCACAAGACTGGATCCCAGATCTTGTATTGACCCTGTTTATCAAAGAAGAGGGTGTCGGCTAAAAACCAGAGTGGAACGATATAGTGGCAAAGGAAATTTTCCACTCGGTAAAAGTCTGTCGCAATCGGTGCAAGCATAAAATGGTAAATCACACAGGTAATCATGATACTCATGGTAACACCACCCTTGAGACGAAGCAAGGTCGGACTTTGCCAACTTTCACCTGAACGGCTCATCACACGGAGCAGATAACCCGTGAAAATCGTTACCAAAAGATTGGACAACACTGTGTAGTAAAGGAGCATACCAAAACCACCGTGCTTGGTAATCTCCAAATAAACTCCTGTAAATGCCACTAAGAACAAAAGCACACGACTATAAAAGATAAATTTGTAGTTCGTTTTCATAGCTAGATTTTCTTAACAAACTCTGACTTGAGTTTCATAGCTCCAAAACCATCAATCTTACAGTCGATGTTGTGGTCACCTTCTACGATACGGATATTTTTAACACGAGTTCCTTGTTTCAAGTCCTTTGGCGCACCTTTTACTTTCAAGTCCTTGATAAGGGTTACAGTATCTCCGTCAGCCAATTTATTTCCATTGGCATCGATAGCAACAACACCTTCTTCTACTTCTGCAACTTCTGCAGGATTCCACTCATAGGCACACTCTGGACAGACCAAGAGACTTCCATCTTCGTAGACATATTCTGAATTACATTTTGGACAATTTGGTAAGTTGTTCATGGGTTCTCCTTATAACATTTCACTATTTTTTGAAAATCAAAATTTCTCGAACAGCAACTATTATACCGTAAAATCCTACTTTTGACAATGTGTCCTAAGTCCAGCAGACAAAAAAATCATGCAACTTTTTACAGTTACATGACTTTTAAAAGATATTGGTCATGGGCACTTATCAAGCGCCTCATGATAAAAGGGGTAGCAACTATATCTTACAAACCAGGAGCTTGTCCAAGTTCTGCTGCAAGCATCCAAACTGTTTTCTCAAGTTCAGCCTTAGCACCAACAAAGATATCGTTTGTAACATCATCGCCTTCTTCGTCAGTCACATCCAATGCTTT
Source organism: bacterium (assembly GCA_905221295.1). GTDB lineage: Bacteria > Bacillota > Bacilli > Lactobacillales > Streptococcaceae > Streptococcus. Next base: position 137,885 of record CAJNCP010000003.1, read on the forward strand.
TTGGAAAAGAGTGATGAGGTAGCGATAAATAGCCAGAACACGTTCCAAGCTTTCTTCAACGTTACGGAATTCTCCTTCTTCTTCTTCGATTTCACTGTGTTGAAGGAATTCTGTCAAAGTTGAGTAAGGTTTGCCACCAAGGGTAATTAAACGTTCGCTGATTTCGTCAAGATAACCATCAAGGCTGTCCATGTATTCATCCATTTTTGGATGCCATACGAGGAAACCACGACCACGCATATACCAGTGAACTTGGTGAAGGGCAATGTGAGCCACATACAAGTCTGCTACTGCTTTGTTCAATACTTCTTTTGTTTTTGCTAATGCTACTGGCGCTGTTTTAGATAATGTTGTAACGTCTTTTAATGCATCTTTTTTCAATTCAACCATTTTTTTCACCTCATAATATTATTTTTGTAACCATATTTATTGATTACTACCTCAGTATACTACACCTAGTAGACAAAAGCAAGAAAATTAACCCATATTAAAAAAGTTGTAATTGACTGATAATTTAAGAATAGTCTAGACAGTTTTTCTTAGCTGACTTGATCGGATTTACCCGAAAATTGGCTTTGGTACAAATCATAATAAAAACCTCTTGCTTGGAGCAAGCTTTCATGATTTCCCTGCTCAATAATCTGTCCGTCCTTAAGAACAAGAATCTTGTCTGCTTCTTGAATGGTAGAGAGACGGTGGGCGATGACAAAGCTGGTTCTTCCCTTCATCAAGCGTTTCATAGCTTTTTGGATTAAGAGTTCCAAACGGGTGTCAACAGAGGAAGTCGCTTCATCCAGAATGAGAATTTTAGGATTGGCTAGGAGAGCACGCGCGATGGTCAAGAGTTGTTTCTGCCCGAGGGAAATATTACTTGACTCTTGGTTCATCTCCATGTTATATCCACCAGGAAGAGTTCGGATAAAGTGGTCTACATTTGCCGCTTTGGCAGCCTCTATTATTTCCTCGTCACTGGCGTCAAGGTTTCCAAAACGTAGGTTTTCTTTGATCGTCCCTTCATAAAGCCAAGCATCCTGCAAGACCATCCCAAACTGACGGCGGTAGTCTTGACGTGACAACTGGCGAATATCCTGCCCGTCAACCAAGATTGCGCCTGCTGTGACATCGTAAAAGCGCATAAGCAGATTGATTAAGGTCGTTTTACCAGCTCCAGTAGGACCAACAATCGCCACCATCTCTCCCGGTTGAACTTCCAGATTAAAGTCTCGAATCAATGGCTTGTTTTCAACATACTGGAAGTCAACATGTTGGAAGGTTACCTGACCTGTTAAGGGTTCAAGGATTTCGAGTTCTTCTCCCTTGACTTCCTCTGTCTCATCTAAGATGTCGAAGATACGGTCTAACGAAGACTTGGCACTTTGCATTTGACCCGCAAGTTGTGTGATGTTTTGGATAGGCTGGCTGACCTGCCAAACGTACTGAACAAAGGCCTGCATATTCCCCACTGTCAAACGACCCGCAATCACTTGCAAACCACCGAGAACTGCAACGATCAGATAGGTCAAGTCCGATACAGCATGAAGGGCTGGCATCATAAGCCCAGAGATAAAGCTGGCTTTAAAACCAACACGTTGGAGATCGTCTGTAATCTTAGAAAATTCTTTATGAGAAGTTTCCTCACGACCATAGAGCTTCAAGACATTAAAACCTGTGAGATTTTCCTGCACATAACCATTCATCCGTCCTAAAATAGCTGCCTGTTCTTTAAAATAAGGCTGAGAACGTTTCAGGATACTTCTAGCACCAAAATAGGTCACTGGAATGGATAGAATCACCACTATAGCCAGTTGGAAGTTCAAGTATAAAACCATTCCCATAACGAGGACAATCGTCAAAACGGCATTGACAATTTGGAGGAAAGACTGTTGAAGGGCATTAGATACTGTCTCAACGTCACTAGTAAAGCGCCCCAACAAATCACCAAATTGGTGTTTGTCAAAGAAAGATACTGGGATACGATTGAGCTTTTCAGTCATTTCATTTCGCAGATCCTGAGTCATAGACTGGACCGCATTGGTCATGAAATAGTTAGAATAATAAGACCCAAGTTCATACAAGAGACCTCTAAAGAGGTAAATGATTAAAACCGTTCCGATGTAGGCTGTGTTGATATGAGCGCCTGAAAGGCCATTAGCCATATCTATGAGATTCTTTGTCAACTCCGTAATGGCTAGCCCCAAGATAAAAGGCTCCAAGACACTCATGACCACACTCAAAACTTTTAGAAAGACTGCAAAGAAGACAGAAAAACGGTAGGCTTTTAAATAGCTCCACAAACGAGCTAAACTAGATTGTGATTTCATATTTCCTCCTATTCTTCTGTTAGAGATGCATTTTTCAACTGCGACTCAGCAATTTCACGATAGATATCATTGGTCTCCATCAATTCCTCATGTCGACCGCGACCCACGATTTCTCCCTTATCAAGAACAATAATCTGGTCCGCATCCATGATGGTTCCGACACGTTGAGCAACAATTAAAACTGTAGCATTCTGCGTTACTTCCTTGAGACGACGGCGTAAAATAGCATCCGTGCGATAATCCAAGGCTGAGAAGGAATCGTCAAAAATATAGATATCAGGATTCTTTATAACCGCTCGGGCAATTGAGAGACGTTGTTTCTGCCCTCCAGAAAGATTGCTTCCACCTTCAGCTAGATGAGTCGCAAAGCCTTCTTCTCGGCTTTCGATAAAATCTTTGGCTTGCGCCACGTCCGCTGCCTGATGTAGGTCTTTGTGACTAGCATCTTCCTTCCCATAGCGGATATTTTCAGCGATAGTTCCAGTAAAGAGTAAGGCCTTCTGCGGGATAAAACCAATCTTTTGACGAAGAGACTTGAGGCGGTAATCCCTCACATCGACACCATCAACCTTGATTTTACCAAGCGTGACATCATAAAAGCGAGGAATCAATTGCACAAGAGAGGATTTGCCCGATCCGGTCGATCCGATAAAAGCAATGGTTTCACCTGGTTTAGCACTGAACGAAATGTTGTGCAAAACAGGATTCTCCGTCTCACCAGGATAGGCAAAGGTGACATTTTCAAATTCCAAATAACCGTGGATTACTGTCTCTCTGACTCCTCCTTCATTTGGATCAATAGAGATTGGCATATCCATGACTTCTTTCAAGCGTTCACTCGAAACGGCTGTACGGGGGTACATGGTGAAGAGATTGGATAGAAAAAGGAAGGACAAGAGGGCGTGGAAACTATATTCGATAAAGGCTACGAGGTCTCCAATTTGCAAACTACCTTGTTTAATAGGATCCAGAGCGAACCAGACAATAGCTACTATCATGGCAATGATAATCTGAACAAATAAAGGTTCCGTTAATCCAGTTAGTTTAAACAGACGATTGGAATTAGCTGCATAGACCGCATTTTGTCCTGCAAAGCGTTCCTCTTGAAATTTCTCACGAGCAAAGGCACGAATGACACGAAGCCCCATCAGATTTTCACGAGCGTATTGATTGATTTTGTCCAAAGTTTTCTGCTGTTTCTCTGATAAAGGGCGAGTTTTAACAGCAACATAAATGACCACCACAGCCAAGAAAGGTACTGCAAAAGCCACTATCCAGGCTAATGACGGACTGGTCAAAAAGATCATTAAAATACTAGATAGCATCATCATGGGAGTGATGACACCCAGTTTTAAGGTCTGTTCTGCAAATTGCATGAGAACAAAGGCATCACTGGTAATACGAGTAACCAGTGAAGATACTCCAATCTTTTCATATTCATGATGAGAATACTCTTGTAATTTGGCATAGAGATCATCCCTCATATCCTTGACCATATTGGTCGTCAGCTTACTAGCAGCGTAGGCTAAGACTATACGCCCCAAGGTTCCACATAGGATAATCACCAGCATAATTGCAGCCCAAATATACAATTGCTGTTCATTCCCTTTATTCACACCTTCATCAATCATCCGAGCCAAAACAGTTGGCAGTCCAAGATTGACGATAACAAAGAAAACCGCTCCAAGGAAATCCAAGAATAACCACTTGGGATATTTTTTCAAATAAGACCAAATATAGAGCATAACTCCCCCTTTCATAACCTTTTGATACAGAAAAGAGCGCACATCCGCACGCCTTTCTTTCCCTGAGAAACTTTCCTATTCTGGAAAAATTCCTTTTTCACAAGAATGCTCCAAGTAAAAACAAGACAGGCAGCCAAAGTCACCTAGTACTTATAACTGTCTGTCTGGAATAACCTAGATTATTTTACAAAATCAAGCAATGCCAAGAAGCTTTCAGCTTCAAGTGACGCACCACCAACAAGGGCACCGTCAACGTCTGGGCAAGCCATGTATGAAGCAACGTTTTCAGGTTTAACTGAACCACCGTATTGAACACGAACTTTGTCCGCAACTTCTTGACCAAAGTCAGCAGCTACAACATCACGAACAACTTTACACATTTTTTGTGCGTCGTCTTGTGAAGCTGATTTACCAGTACCGATAGCCCAGATTGGCTCATAAGCGATAACTGATGCAGCAACTTGTTCAGCTGTCAATCCAGCCAATGCAGCAGATACTTGAGCACCTACGAATTCAGCAGCTTTACCAGCTTCGTAAGTTTCAAGTGACTCACCACAACAGATGATTGGAAGCATACCGTTTGCAAAGATTGCTTTTGCTTTTTTGTTGATATCTTCGTCAGTTTCATGGAAGTAGTCACGACGTTCTGAGTGACCAATCACGACGTAGTCTGTACCGATTTCTTTCAAAACTTGTGGGCTAGTTTCACCAGTGAACGCACCTGCATTTTCAAAGTAGCAGTTTTGAGCAGCAACTTTAAGGTTTGAACCTTTAGCAGCAGCAAGAACAGCTGTCAAATCAAGAGCTGGAGCTGCGATACCTGCTTCAACAAGGTCTGATGAAGGAAGTTTTGATGCAACGGCTTCAACGAATGCTTTTGCTTCTTCTGGATTTTTGTTCATTTTCCAGTTACCAGCGATAAATGGTTTACGTGACATTTCACATACCTCTTTTTTCATTTTATTCACTATTATTCTATCATATTTATAAGGAGCTTGCAAACCTTACTCTAATTTTCAAGAATTTTCAAGCGACTAATCTTGCCACAAATTCATAGCATCGAGAAAATCAGCTGAAGCTTGAACTTGTTTAGGATTGTTTGCTTCTCTCTCAGCTCGTTTAGCTTCCACTTGGGCCACAGAATGGATGCCTTCATGACGCCAGTTTCGTAGAATTGCCTGAATATATTTCCAGTTTGGCTTGCCATTGAGAACGGCCTCTCGGAGAGCCTCCTTGATCAAATCCGCCTTAACTCCATCTTCTTTGACAGTCTTGGAAAGATCTTCGATTTCAAATGGCGTTAACAAGCGTCCCAATTCCTGCTGAAAAGTTTCAACCAGATCCTTCAACTGATTCTGCGGGTTTGAGGCAGTTGTAGCTGGAGTTTGGGTATCTAGCAAGCTATCCAAGCGTTCAAAAGCCAAACTAGCATCAAAAATCAGCTCAATTTCCCCATTTAGTTCAATGGTCCGATATTGTAGCAAACCATTTTCTGTCAAATTTGAAATGGATTGGTTGACATCTGCCACCTCTTTCCCAATGATTTCAGCAATCTGACTAGGCGAAACATCTCCTAAGGCTGTGGTATTTTGTAAATAGAAAAATTGCCAGACTAGAAAATCTTCGCTGGAAGGAAAGAGTTCCTTAAAATGCAAGAGAAGGGCACTTGGTAAAACCAAGTTCCCTGATTTAAAAGCGTCAAAATATGTCATAATTCCTCTTATAAATATCCAAATGCAGCCGCATCATCCTCTACCTTTCTCCAGTCAAAAGGGGTTTCTTGATAAACTGCATAGTTAACCCAGTTACTGAAAAAGAGGGCAGCTGATGAAGACCAAGAGAGACAGGGCGTCTCATTTACATCATCATTTTTAAAGTAGTTCTCTGGGATATGAGGGTCGAGTCCCGCCTCATAATCACGAAAATACTCTCTTGCCAAAGTGTCACGATCGTACTCCAAATGACCAAAACTATAAATCTCACGCAAATCTCGACTAGCTAGGATAGAAACCCCAACCTCAGGTCCTTCTGACAAAATCTCCAGATTGGTCTTGTTTAAGATTTCTTCTTTTAAAATCTCAGTATGACGAGAATGAGGAGCTACATAGCGATCATCAAAACCTCTAAAAAGAAGGTGCCCTTCTTTCAAGGTGTCCTGTGGATAAATTCCTGATAGTTTCCGATCCATCTGGTGCTTCTCAACGCCATAGCGAACATAAAGACCTGCTTGCGCTCCCCAACAGATATGGAGGGTTGAAAAAACATGCGTCTTGGACCATTCGATGACCTGCTTGAATTCTTCCCAGTAATCTACCTCCTCAAAAGGCAAATGCTCCACTGGTGCTCCTGTGATAATCATTCCATCAAAAAAGTCATCCTTGACCTCTGGAAAGGTCTTATAGAAGGTTTCCATATGTTCGGCACGAGTTGTCTTGGAACGATGTGTTTCCATATATAAGAAATCAATATCTAATTGCAAAGGGGTATTAGCCAAATGCCGTAAGAGTTGCGTTTCTGTTACCATTTTTTGAGGCATGAGATTTAAAATCAAAATCTTCAAGGGGCGAATATCCTGATGAGCGGCCCGTTGGTCGTCCATAACAAAGATATTTTCTGTCCTTAAAATCTCCACAGCTGGTAATTTTTTATCAATTCGAATCGGCATAATACCCTCCTAACAGTTCTCTATTTCGGGAATGATCTTGTCTGTTTGAAAGCAAAAACCTCCAAATACTTCTTCCCTTTATTATACTGTATGAAGATATAGTTTTCAATTATAGTTTTTCTCTAACTAGCTATAGTTAATTTATATAGCAAAAGAAGAGAAAACAGCCCCAAGGACTGTTTTTCATTAATAATGCATAAGTACCTTGTAATCGTAATCTCCGATTTTTTCACGGCCTTTAAGCTCATCCAGCTCAATCAAGAAAGCACAACCTGCTACAACTCCGCCAAGTCTTTCAATCATCTCAATCGTTGCCTTGACAGTTCCACCTGTTGCCAAGAGATCATCTACGATGAGAACGCGTTGACCTGGCTTGATCGCATCCGCGTGCATGGTCAAGGTATCAATACCGTACTCTTTCTCATAGTCAGCAGAAATCACTTCACGTGGTAATTTCCCTGGTTTACGAACAGGAGCAAATCCAATCCCCAACTCAAAGGCAACGGGACAGCCAACGATAAAACCACGGGCTTCTGGTCCCACGATCATGTCGATTTTCTTGTCAGTTGCGTACTGAACGATTTCACGAACAGCATAGCTATAGGCATTACCATCTGCCATCAATGGGCTGATATCACGGAAGGTGATGCCTTCCTTGGGATAATTTTCAATCGTTGCGATATAATCTTTTAAATTCATCTTTTTCTTTCTTTCAAAGTTTTTACTCTCTATTATACCACATTTTCTGTGAAAGAAGAAATAGAAGATTTTTATTTGCTAATCCAAGATTTCGTCTTGCTGATTTAAGATTCAAGCTTTAATCCAACCATTGAATATAGGCTGTTTTATCTTCACTATTATAACCAGCTACCTTATAAAAATCCTGGGTGCTTGTATTTTTAGAACCTGTCAGGAGCATCATCTTATAACAATTTCTCTCTTTAGCTATTTGTTTAGCATATTCAAGACAAGCGCTTGCATACCCTTTCCCTCTATCTTCTTCTCGGGTCACCACATTTTCTATCAAAGCATAGGGTCTCACACCTCTTGTCAAGTTGGGAATAATGACACAAATACAGGAGGAGACTATTCTTCCTTCCACCTCCTTCAAGATAACATGATGGCGCTGGTCAGAAATCATCTCACTCCATACTTGCTGCAAATGAAGACTATCTTCTGGGATATCTTTCTCATGTAAGGACAGGTAGAGATTTAGTAACTCAAATAAATCCTCCTGTACAGCTTCTCTCAACAATTTTATTTCCTCCAATCCTTTGTTAATAGATTTGAATAAAAAAACTCTGACCGAAGTCAGAGATTCTAGTTAATTAAAGTGAGTTCACATCAACCTTGATACCAACACCTTGAGTAGTTGTGATAGTCAAGTTTGTTACGTAAGTTCCTTTAGCTGTAGCTGGTTTTGCTTTTTGGATTGTTTCGTTGAAAGCTTTAAAGTTCTCAACCAATTTTTCAGCTTCAAATGATACTTTACCGATGATCGCTTGAACGTTACCTGCACGGTCAGCACGGTAAGTGATTTTACCACCTTTAGACTCTTCAACTGCTTTAGCAACATCCATTGTTACAGTACCAGTTTTAGGGTTTGGCATCAAGTTACGTGGTCCAAGGACACGTCCTAGACGTCCAACAAGAGCCATCATGTCAGGTGTAGCGATAACTACGTCGAAGTCCAACCAACCGTCGTTGATTTTTGCAACAAGGTCATCTTCACCAACAAAGTCTGCACCAGCAGCTTTTGCTTCTTCAGCTTTTGCACCACGTGCGAAAACAAGAACGCGTGAAGTTTTACCAGTACCGTTTGGCAATACCATTGCGCCACGGATTTGTTGGTCAGCTTTTTTAACGTCGATGTTCAAGTTGTAAGCAACTTCTACAGTTGCGTCAAATTTTGCAAAGTTAGTTTCTTTTGCAAGTGCTACAGCTTCTTCTACGCTGTATGCTTTTGTGCTGTCGATTTTCTCAAGTGCAGCACGAAGTTGTTTGCTTTTTTTAGCCATTTTCTATTCTCCTTGTAAGTGGTTCAATCGATTTTCATCTCCCACGTCACTCCTCGAAATGATGAAGTCTTGCGGGTTATATTGGGGTGTTATTGATTAGTCAACAACAGTGAATCCCATAGAACGAGCAGTACCTTCGATCATACGCATTGCAGACTCAATGTTTGCTGCGTTCAAATCTGGCATCTTAGTTTCTGCAATTTCTTGTACTTGTGCACGAGTAACTGTAGCAACTTTAGTTTTGTTAGGTGTACCTGATCCTTTTTCAACACCTGCAGCTTTTTTCAAAAGAACAGCAGCTGGTGGTGTTTTTGTAACGAAAGTAAATGATTTGTCTTCGTATACTGAGATAACAACTGGAATGATCATACCAGCTTGGTCAGCTGTACGGGCGTTGAACTCTTTTGTGAATCCCATGATGTTGATACCAGCTTGACCAAGAGCAGGTCCAACCGGTGGAGCTGGTGTAGCTTTACCAGCAGGGATTTGCAATTTTACAAGTTTTTCGACTTTTTTAGCCATTTTTAAATCCTCCTTTGTGGTTTTGGCGGTAATTAAAGATTTTTACCTCCCACAAGTATGCTTTACACATACCTTTCCATTATACACTATTTATCTAAAAATGCAAGAGAAAAATTACTTTTTTAATCGACGTAATCACCGCCTTCAAAGCCATAGTACTCTTCCAAACTGAGACCACTTGCAGCAATTTCTTTGGCTTCTTTTCCGACGTAGCGAAGATGCCATTCTTCTGCCATGTAGCCAGTCTCTTTTTCCTTGCCTTTGAGATAGCGAACGACAAAACCATAGTCAGCTGCATGATCTAAGAGCCACTGGGCCGCCTTCTCCTCTGTCACCAATTCTCCATTAGTCCCGATCAAATCAAAAGCAAGACCTGTTTGGTGTTCACTATAACCTGGTCGAGCTGAGTAGCGATCAGCTGCTTCCTTACCGTCTTGATTCACATAGTCTTGATAAAGTTTGATTTGGGTTTCATAACTTCTAAAACCACTGTAGTGATCGCTAATTGGGTAGCCAGCTGCTTGCATTGCTGCAATGAGTTTCAGCAACTCTGCTTTAGCTGTTGGATTTTCTCCTGGATTGTAGTCTTTTGACAAAGGATAGTGCTTATTGGCTACGACGATTTCATCATATTTCCCTTGGATACTATAGTGGTCTCCCTTATTCACAACTTCTGCTTTTTTCTGACTAGAAGCTGGGGATTTACTTCCTACAGTTCCCTCAGGTTGACTGCTTTGCTCCGTCTTTTGAGTGTTTTCTTCATTTTTAGGTTTTTCTTGAGCACATGCTGCTAGGGTTACTGCTAGCAAACCAGATAAAACGATGTATCTTTTTTTCATTTTTTCTTCCTCTCTTAGACCAAGTGCTTCTCTAATTCATCGGATAAGGCTTTAATCATTTGTTCCAACTCATGGGATTTCACTTGGCAATCTTCTGCCACCATTTCTTCCCAGGGTACCCACCAGACTGGACCACGGCCATTCAATCCATGCTCCCTCATATCACCTGATCGTCTTGGAAAAAGGTGCCAGTGAGCGTGGGCATCTCCATTTCCTAGAAGTTCGATGTTCATCTTTTCAGCTTTAAACGTTTCGGCGACAGCTTCTTGGACCAAACTCATTTCCTCTAAAAAACGAAGTTTTACAGAAGTCTCCATACGGTGGAGTTCTGTGACATGCTCTTTTGCTAGAAATAAGGTATAGCCCTTAAAGTATTGGTGGTCTCCAATAACAACATAGCCTGTTTCTAGTTCTTTCACAAAGTAGGGATTTTCCCCTGCCTTGATCCATTCAATTCTTTGACAAATCAAGCACATATTAGCCTACCAATGCACTCTTGAGATAAGCGTCGACCATACGCTCAGTCGCCACGACCGAATCAATGTGTGTTCGTTCGTAAGAGTGACTGGACTCAATACCAGCTCCAAGGAGGGCATGCTTAACCTCTGCTCCTGCTGACATAGCTGCTGAAGCATCCGAACCGTAAAATGGATAAATGTCGAGCTTAAATGGAATATCTTGCTCCTTCGCCAAAGCTACCAAGTGTTGACGGAAGTCATAGTGATAGGGACCTGAAGCGTCCTTGACACAGATAGACACTGTATACTCATCCGTCTGCTGGTCATCGCCCATAGCTCCCATATCCACAGCTAGATATTCCACTACCTGAGCTGGAATATTGGAGTTAGCACCGTGGCCCACCTCTTCGAAGACTGAAAAAGCAAAATGAGTTGTTACTGGCAATTCAATCCCCTCTTCCTTGTAAATACGAAGAAGATTGAGCAAAATCGCTGCGCTGACCTTGTCATCCAAATGACGGGACTTGATAAAACCAGTCTCTGTCACGACAGTTCTTGGGTCAAAACTGATAAAGTCGCCAACCTCGATGCCCAAGGCGCGGGTTTCTTTTTCATTGGTTACTTTTGCATCCAAACGCACTTCCATATTGTCCTGTGTGCGTTCAGCAGTTCCTGCATCTTTGTAGACATGGCAAGAAGTCTGGTGGATGAGGATAGTTCCTGATACCGTTTGACCTGTGCTAGCCACATGAACCGTACAATTCTCACCTTCAATCATGTTCCAAGGGAAACCACCGATACGGTCCAATTTGAGACGACCATCCGGTTTGACAGCACGGACAATAGCACCCAGCGTATCCACATGGGCAGTCACATAGCGGTGTTGGTCATCATTTTGACCTTTAATAGTAACATTGACACCACCCTTGGCTGTGCGAACAGGCTGGTAACCAAGCTCTTCTAAAGTATGGACTAGGTAGTCTGAAATCTCACGAGTAAAGCCCGTTGGAGATGCAATAGCGGTTAATTCTTTGATATAGTTTACAGTTTGATTCATTTCTTCACCTCTTCCTACCATTATATCACTTTTCTAGCTGGATCCCTTTGGAAAAGGGTCTTATCCTTCTAGTTGATTTCACTATGGATCCATGTTATAATACAAATACTTTAATTATGAAAGGAAAGTAAAGGATATGAAATCTTACTTTAAAACCTCACTAGCCCTTGTGGCTTCACTTGTTCTCCTGCTCGGATGTTCCAAACAAGCATCAACACCTGCAAACAGCAGTTCTAAAGAAGACACAACAACTCAGTCAAGTGAGAGCAAACAAAGCACTGAACAATCATCAGAAAAGAAAGAAACAACTAAAACACATACCTTTATTAACAAAAGCAATTCTGGAATCACTTCTACCTTGGTTTATACTGTAGAAGGCGACAATGTTATCAAGCAATCAGCTAATAACATTGCTGATCCTGAAATCCTTGGTGCAACTCCAGAAGATGTCAAGAGTTTTATTGAAGAAAAGTACAAAGGTTATAATGGACTCAAAGGTGTTAAACAAACGATTGAAATCAAAGATGGAAAAGTTGTCCAAGATCTCGAAGTTGACTTCTCACTTGCTAGTCTTGATGAACTTAGAAAAGCACTCCCTGAAGAATATTCTGGTATCGGCAATCGTGTCAGTTTCTCAAACTCTAAAAAAGCACTAGAAAAAATGGGATTTACAGAAAAGACGAACTAATCTCCTAAAATTTCATATAGACTAGTATAGGTCCACCCCAAAAGTTAGACACAACTCTAACTCTTGGGGTATTTTATTACCTCCCTAACCGATGAGTCCAATAGATTCCTCCCAATCCCATAAAAAGTGCATTTAAAACTTCACACCCTTATAAAGCCATAGGATAAAAGATTTTTGAAACAGATAGAGACAAAACTTTAATCGTCAGACTAGTTTCTATTCGTTGTCATGTCAGGTCAGAGGGGAGATCTAGTTGATTTTGTAGTAGAATCATGTTATAATACAAAATACTTTGATTATGAAAGGAAATTCTATGAAAACTTATGTTAAAACTTCACTAGCCCTAGTGGCTTCACTTGTCCTCCTGCTCGGATGCTCCAAACAAGCATCTACACCTGCTAGCAGCAGTACCAAAGAAGACACAACAACTCAGTCAAGCGAGACCAAACAAAGCAGCCAACAATCATCTGAAAAGAAAGATGAGACAGAAACCCACACATTTGTCCACAATAGCAAACCTGGAATTCATTCTACCTTGACTTATACTGTAAAGGGAGATGACGTTGTAAAACAAACTGTTCATAATGTACTTGACCCTGAAAAACTTAATAATACCGCGGAAGGTATTAAGGAAATTGTTGACGATACTTATAAAGGTTATGAAGGGGTCAAAGGGGTTACACAAAAAGTTGAAATTCAAGACGGAAAAGTTATCCAAAACATCGAGGTTGACATGACTGTCGCAAGTCTTGACGAATTGAAAAAAGCAATGCCGAACGAATATTCTGGTATTGGAAACCGTGTAAGCTTTGCTGCCTCGAAAAAAATGCTTAAAGAGGCTGGTTATACTGAACAAACCAACTAATGAGTCGTGCTCATACAAAAAATTCTTGGTCGATGACCAAGAATTTTTTTATTCCATCTCAAAAACATCACTCTCTTGTTTGTTTGGTAGGACCAATGAAAGCAAGATTCCGATAATAGCTGGCACTAGCCATGGAAGAGAGGCTGACGCAAACGGAAGGGCATTAATCAGATTTTCAAGAAACTCAATCTTAAAGGAACTTCCAAGGACGCTTGCAAGAGCAATAGCTGTAACAAACCCAATAGTTAACTGCATGCCCGGTTTTGATAGGGCGACAAACTTATTAACAATCACGATCATCACAATGGCGATGGTGATTGGGTACAAGATTACCAGTACTGGCACTGAGTACTTAATGATTGCATCAAGACCAAGATTTGCAATAGCAAACCCAATCAAGGTAAAGGCAGTGGCATAGACCTTGTAGCTGATTTGTGGGAAACGTCCGTTAAAGAACTCCGCTGTCGACACAATCAATCCAACTGTCGTTGTGAAGCAGGTTACAGTTACCATAACAGCAAGGAAGAGTTGAGCTGTTGAACCAAAGATTTCCTGAGTTGCTTGCGACAAGATATAAACACCTGGTGTTCCACCCTTCATCACTTCAGCTGGTACTGGGAAATGATTTCCAAGGAATCCTAAACCGATGTAAAGAGCGCTAAAGGCAAGAGCTACAACGATACCAACAACCCAAATAGTTGAAATATACTCTTTCTTACTTGAGAATCCAAGTTGTTTCAAGGTTTGAACAGCAATTACACTGAAAGCCACTGAGGCTAGGGCATCTAAGGTGTTATAACCTTCTAGGAAACCTGTCCCAAAAGCAGAAGATTGATAGGCTGCTGAAGCTACTTGAGGACTAGTTCCACCATATTTGAAGGCACCTAGTACAACCAAGATAACGATCAACAAAGCAAAAACTGGCGTTAAGATGCGTCCGATTCGATCCAAGATTTTTGATGGATTGAGTGAAATCAGATAGGCTGCTGCAAAATACAGCACAGTAAAGATAATCAATCCTAGACCTTTGTTTGCTTCGGATAAGAGGGGGCTAATCCCAACTTCGTAAGCTGTTGTTGCTGTACGCGGAATGGCAAAGAAGGGGCCAATTGATAGATAGAGGACTGCAAGATAAAGCGTTGCAAACCAAGGTGAGATTTTCTTAGAAATCTCGTGAATATAACCTTTAGGGTTTAGCGTTCCGATGATGAGCGTTAGGACAGCAATCCCGACACCCGAAAATACAAAACCTGCGATGGCAGGAAGAAACTGTTCTCCAGATAGGGCACCTAGAGAAGGCGGAAAAATCAAGTTTCCCGCACCAAAAAATATTCCAAACAGGAGCAAGCCTGTTAGGGCACCTTTTTTAGCCATAAAAATCTCCTTCATATTTCTAAAATACTGACCTAGTATACCATGATTAAGACTCTGAAAAAAGTATCCAAAATTAATCATTGAATGTTTTCAATATTTTTAAAAATAAGAATTATCTAAAAACAGAATCCCTCACTCAGTTGAAACCGAGCAAGGGAAGATTAGGATCTATCACCATATAGGTTTAAAGATTTTCAAAGGCCGTCATTCCACCTTGGACATTGATGACCTTGTATCCATGCTCCTCTAAGAACTGGCAAGCACGAGCTGAACGAATGCCCGACTTACAGATGACATAATAGAGTTGGTCAAGTTCCAACTCTTGGTAGCGATCCGCTAACTCAGAAAGAGGAAGAAGCTGGACTCCTTCTAAGTGAAGGGCATCATACTCCTCCTGCTCACGAACATCTAGAACGTGTAAGTTTTCTTTCTGATAAGCTTGGTAAAAACTCGAAAATGGAATTTCTTTCATGATTTCTCCTATAGAATTTGTTATGGAAGTGTTAAAATTTCATAGCTAAAGTCAATAGCCTCTAAAAATCGGAACAAGTCTTGGGTTTTAATAAAGATGGTTTTTTCATTGGTATTGGGATGGAAGGCCATGATCTCTTCTGACAAAATATCCTTGTCAAAGTATACCTGAATATCTTTTTCTGCATTATTTAACAAACCAAAAGGTGAAACTGTCCCTGCTGGCAGGTTCATTTTCTCAGCCAAGGAATCTGCTGAAGCCATGCGAATCCGATTAGCTCCCACTTGCTCTTTAAAGTCATCCATATCCAATGATTTATGATCATCCATGATGAGCAGATAATACTGGGTTTTCTTTTTGTTGGTCAAAAACATGGACTTGGTTCGAACTCCTTCTAGGCCTTCAATATAGCTATCCGCCTGCTCTGTCGTAAATGCAGGTGGATGCTCCACCACATCATAGGTGATCCCCAACTCTTGCAACTTATTAGCTACTTGTTGATAAGCATCCATAGTTTTTCTCCTTTATTGATGAATAATCTTTTGTACCAATGCTTTCAAATCTGGCACCACTTCTGATTCAAACCAAGGATTCTTAGCCATCCAGATTTGATTTCGTGGTGACGGGTGCACCAGAGGGAAAAATTCTGGTAGATAGTCTTTGTAGTGTTTTACCCGCTCTGTTACCTTGCCACTAATTTTCTCATGTAAATAGTAGGCTTGGGCATACTGACCAATCAAGAGGGTCAATTCAATATTTGGAGATTCCTTGAGGAGTTGTGGATGCCATTTTTCGGCAAAGCCTTTACGGGGTGGAAGGTCGCCTGATTTCCCATGTCCTGGGAAATAAAAGTCCATGGGAATAACTGCAAACAACCCTGAATTGTAAAAGGTGTCTTCATCAACGCCTAACCACTCACGCAGACGATCACCACTCTTATCCTTCCAGTAAATTCCAGCTTCTTGCGTTTTAAAGCCCGGAGCTTGTCCGATAATATTAATGCGAGCAGTCTCTGGCGCTGCAAAGAGAGGTTCGATTCCACGTTCTGTATAGCTGGCATTCTGCGGATCCGCCATAATGGCTTGCTTGATTCTTTCGATTTGAGACATCTGTTTTCCCTCCAAAAAGAAGTCCAAGCATAAAATCTCAGACTTCTATAGCTTTATTTGATCAATTCGTAAATAGCTTCTGCATAGATTGCTGCTGCTCGGAAGAGATCATCCAAGGCGATAAATTCGTTGGCTTGGTGCATGGTGTCGATAGAATCTGGGAACATAGCACCGTAGGCAACCCCACGTTCCAGCAAGCGACCAAAGGTACCACCACCGATGACTTGTTCATGACCTTGAAGTCCAGTTTGTTTTTCATAGACATTCAACAAAGTTTGCACAAGTGGGTCTTCCATTGGTACATAGTGAGGGGTGTGACCGTGTTCAGAAAGGCTAACAGAAGCTACTGGCAAGGTCTCAATGATTGACTTGATCTGCTCTGGGCTTGTTCCTTTTGGATAACGGAAGTTGAGGGCAATGGTATTGTCAGCACTTGTTTCATCAAAGCGGAAGACACCCGCATTCATAGAAAGGGCACCCATCTTTTCATCCACATGAGCAACCTTGAGATTTTCACCCTCATGGTCATTCAAGAGAATCTTACCAGCGATTTCAAGGTAGTCTTTGGCTGGTCCCGCAAAGTCAAACTGGCTGAGGAAGAGAGCAAGGTAGGTAGCACCATTGACGCCTGAGGCAGGCATAGCACCATGGGCTGATTTACCAATCACAGTCACCTTGTACTGACCCTTTTCTTCTTGGAGTTCTCCTCTGAGTTTGTGTTCTGCAACAAAGGCATCTAGTTTAGCTTGCAAGTCAGCCAGGTCGCCTGAAACAACTGCTGTTGCTGATTCAGGTACCATGTTTTCACGCAATCCACCTGTAAAGCTGTGAAGACGAGCTGCACCTGTATTTTCACCTGCAAAGTGAAGGTATTCAGTGATGTTCCCTTTTTCACCATTGATGATAGGGAATTCAGCATCTGGAGAGAAACCGAAGTCTGGTTTTTCAAGTCCTACATGTTCAAAGTAGTAGTCCATGTCTGCCCAGCCTGATTCTTCGTCTGTTCCGACGATGAAACGAACTTTCTTAGAAGTTGGAAGGCCCAATTCTTTGATGATTTTCAAACCATAGTAACAAGCTGTTGTAGGCCCCTTGTCATCAGAAGCCCCACGCGCATAAAGACGACCGTCTTTGATAGTTGGTGTATAAGGGGCCGTGTCCCAACCGCTACCAGCTGGCACCACGTCCATGTGAGCAAAGATTCCGAGAACTTCTTCACCTTCACCAAACTCAAAATGTCCTGCGTAGTTATCAACATTTTTAGTTGGATAGCCGTCACGGTCTACGATTTCAAGGAATTTTTCCAAGGCTTTTACTGGACCAGGTCCAAATGGATGCTCAGCATCGGCTTTGCTGTCATCACGTTCTGAGTTGATTTCCAAAAGGCTAAACAAGTCAGCCAAGAGGTCTTCTTTGCGTTTTTCTACTTCTGCTGTAAAATCAATTGCTGTCATTTTTTCTTCCTTCTATCTTTTCTCGATAATTTCATCCACTGGCAAGCGGTAGCTTGGTTCCAATTTTTCGTCTGTGTAACCCACTGTAATCAAGAGTTCTGGACGGAAACGGTCTTCGATCTCCAAAACTTCATTGGCTTTTGATTTGTCAAATCCAAGAATAATGTTAGAACCGATTCCTTGGTCTGTCAGAGCAAGAACCAAGTTCATGGCAACCAAACCTGCATTGAGGGCTAGATAGTCGCTGACCTGTTGTTCACTGTAACGCGCAAATTCAGCTGGCAAATTCTTCATAAAATATTGAAGTTGCTCTTCAGAAAAGTTATTAGCGCCGCCAACTCGGGCAATCTTGCGGGCACGTTTGGCAAGGTCCGTATCGGTAAACAAGGCAATGGTTACAGGTGCTGATGACACCTGCTCAAAGTTCGAACCATAAGCCAATTTTGCCAATTCAGCATTTTTCTCACGAACTACCACAAATTTCCAAGGTTGGCTGTTGTGAGCGCTTGGGGCCAAGGTTGCAATTTCGATAGCCGTACGCACATCTTTGGGATCAACCGGCTTGTCAATAAAATGCTTAGTCGCATGACGTTTTTTATTTAATTCAAGAAATTTCATAATCGATTTCCTTTTCTAATTCTACTGCATCCATTCTACCATATTTTGAAAGAGCTTGCAGAGATTTTTCATAGAAAGAAATTGGAACACGGATGAAGTCCTGGATTTAAACTTATCATTAAAATCAGATTTTTCCTCATCCAGTTCCAACTAATTTTCAGGGGTTTTAAGAAACTAGTCTACCTTATATTCTGACTTTATAGCCTCCAAAAATTCCTTCACATCCTCTATATACCCATGCTTTTCAATTAAACTAGCTAAGAGTTCTAGATTGTGCCCTCGATAGTTGTCATCTCGACGTAATTCTTCGTACATTTCAATGAAAGGAAGAGCTTTTTCTTTGGCTAATTCTAACTCTGCTTCGTAGTCATAGGCGACTTTTCGGAATTGGATATTTACCAGTTCCCCGTCTTCAACTTCTATCACAGCATACTGGGCACGGTGATTTTTTAACTTTTCCCAATCAAAATAGGGCATGCCAATCGTACCTGGATTGATGATTTGTTGCCCTCGGCTTCCATAACGAAGCAACTGCTTATGAACATGACCATAGACTGCCACGTCCGTTTCATTATCTAGCAGTTGGTCAAATTTCTCCGTATCATTGTCAACCAGCAAGTCTCCTCCATAGTTCTTATCAGGCAAATTATGAGAAAGAGAAAAGCGCAGCCCCTCAACTTCTTTCTTTTCCAGCAAAGGTAAGCTTCGTAGCCAGACAATCGTTGCAGGATCCATTCGCTCCATCAAAAACTGGGTCATACGCAAGAGCTGGACTTCCTGTGGGTCTTCTAAGCCATATTGCCCATCTAAAGCCTCAAGAACACAATCATCCCAATTGCCTCGAACACTTGCCGTGATAGGAAGTTCCTTTAACAGAGCTACCAGATCATTTGCACCTGGACCAGGGAGGAAAATGTCTCCCATAAGCCAATATTCACTGACTCCTTGAGTTTTAGCATCTGCAACCACTGCTTCTAATGCCGTTGCATTGCCATGAATGTCTGATAAAATTGCGATTTTATGATTCATGATAGTTTCCTTCCGTTTGGTAATCTACTCTCTCTTCCGCTACTTGAGCCAACTCCACTTCTTCCTGCGGGTTCAACTTTCTCTGCACAGCTTCTGCGACTGCTCTTGGCACCCCAACTTCGACAATTTCATCCACACTGGCTTCCTTGATTTTAGTGAGAGATTTAAAATGCTTCATGAGATTCTGTTTGCGTTTAGGTCCCAGACCGTCAATCCCATCCAGTTGTGAAGAAAAGGAATTTTTTGAGCGCAGTTGACGGTGGAAGGTGACAGCAAAGCGGTGTACCTCATCTTGGATGCGTTGGAGCAGGAAAAATTCCTGAGAATTGCGAGATAACTCTACCACTTCCAGTGGATCTCCAAAGAGCAGTTCATGGGTTTGGTGCTTGTCGTTCTTTTGCAGACCTGCAATAGGAATATCCAAACCTAGCTCTTCTTGAATAACTTGCTTTGCGATATTGACTTGACCTTGTCCCCCATCAATGACAATCAAATCTGGCGGAGTCAAAGCCTCACGTTGTACTCGACCATAACGTCTGCGAATAACCTCACGCATACTAGCATAGTCATCTGGACCGACAACCGTTTTTATCTTGTACTTTCGGTAATCTTTTTTACTCGGTTTACCGTTGACAAAGACCACCATAGCTGAAACAGGACTGGTTCCCATGATATTAGAGTTATCAAAGGACTCGATACGGACTGGGGTCGGGATTTGGAGCAAGCGTCCCAGATTTTCAATAGCTCCTTGGGTCTTTTCAACAGATTTTTCTAGCAGATTGAACTTCTGCTCCAGACTAACACGGGCATTTTTTATGGCTAGATTGACCAGTTGTTTTTTCTCTCCACGTTGGGGCTTGAAAATCTTGGTATCCACCAAGGCCTTAACGGCTTCTTCATCGATATCCTGCGGAATCAGCACTTCATTGGGAACCAGGTGAGATTTTTCTTGATAAAATTGTCCCACATAGGTCAAAAAGTCCTCGTCCGGATCATTGTAGTAGGGGAAGAGATTGACATCCCTCTCAATGAGCTTGCCTTGACGGACAAAGAAAACCTGGACACACATCCAACCCTTGTCCACATAGTAGCCAAAGACATCCCGATTTTGGAGATCCTTTGCCATAACCCGTTGCTTGGTCCGAAGTGTTCCAATAGCTTGAATCAGGTCACGGTATTCCGCCGCACGTTCAAACTCCATACTCTGGGCTGCCACTGTCATCTTCCCCTTAAGGTCATCGATGATTTTGTCATCTTGTCCTTTTAGGAAATCAGAAACCTCCTGAGCCATGGACTTGAAATAAGCCTCATCTTTCTGACAGATGGTGTGAGCCATACATTGCCCGATATGGTAATAAAAACAGACTTTAGAGGGCGGGTTAGTACACTTACGAAAAGGGAAAATTCGATCCAAGAGTCGCTTGATTTCATTGGCTGCCCCCACATCGGGATAGGGTCCAAAATAAAGACCACCGTCCTTTTTGACCTGACGGGTAATAATCAAACGAGGATAGCGCTCATTGGTGATTTTTATAAAAGGATAAGACTTATCATCCTTGAGCATGATATTGTACTTGGGCTTGTTTTCCTTGATAAGATTGATTTCCAGAAGAAGGGCCTCAATATTGGACTCAGTGACGATAAATTCAAAATCTACAATCTCAGACACCAGAGCCTCCGTCTTGGTATCGTGACTCCCACGGAAATAGGACCGCACGCGATTGCGCAGATTTTTAGCCTTTCCTACATAGATAATGGTACCATTTTTATCCTTGTGAATG
This sequence comes from bacterium, assembly GCA_905221295.1. Lineage (GTDB taxonomy): Bacteria > Bacillota > Bacilli > Lactobacillales > Streptococcaceae > Streptococcus. The sequence continues at coordinate 158,900 of CAJNCP010000003.1, forward strand.
TAGCAACCGGGACTAGTCGGTAAGAGCTCCAGTTTTGATTTAATCAAGTTGTTCATACTTCCATTATAGCAAAAAGGCCGTAACAGGACGAACAAAAAGCCCCACCAATCACTTGTTGGAGAAGCTTTGATTTCTTTTCAGATTGCACCGACTTCATCTAGTCGCTACTGGTATAGAGTTCTTGAACAGCTGTCACATCCTGAGGCTGAATTCCATAGTAGGAACCTGCTGGTTGCATGACAGAAGTTTCGTTGGTATGATCCAATCCGATGCCATGCCCCAGTTCGTGCTCCGCCGTGTGCACGATCCGTTCATAAGAATAACCATAGTTTGGATTGGATAGATAATAGTGATTCAGGCGAACCGTTACAGATATAAATTGATTGGTCAACAAATTGGTTTGACTCTCAGCTTGACCTGCTACAGCAGTCGATCCATCATTCATCTCACTTGCCACAATATCTGCCTGGCTAGGATCCGCAACGACCTCAAAGGTAAAGGCTCCCGTTTGATTCCAGTTTTTTATGGCTTCTGCATAGGCAGCTTGGAAGGTCTCATCCATTTGAGGTTCAATATAGATGCGAGCTGAGGCCTGAGCCCACTTGCCTTCTGCATGTTGGTGACTGTCTGTCTGAGACAAGACTTCCAGCGTTCCCGTCTCCTTCCACTGATTCCAGCCACCTTGACCAATCCTTGTGACCTGACGAACCTGATTTACCGCCGTGTGTAAGTCACCTGTCACAAACCACAAGACACCTAAGACGACAACAACTAGAAGAAGCAAAGTCCAAACCAGACGCCAGAAGAAACGCCAAATTTCCAACAGAAATCGGAAGAATAATCGAATAATCCAGAACATGACGCTCCACCTTTCATAAAAATAAGAATCTATCTTGAAATCGCATTTTCCTTGATCAAGATAGATTCTCTATTTTACTGAGAAAAGCTGAAAGAAACCTAAAACTAAGATAAGCGCTCTTCCAAAACAAAGTCAATTGGTAGTGTAGCTAAAAAACGCTCCAATTGTTTTTCCCAGTAGTACCACTCGTGCTTGCCTGAACTGTGACTATAGGTCACCTCAAAACCAAGTTTTTTGAGGTTTTTCACTGCGAGATTATTGGCAGAGTAGAGATAGTCTTGCTCTCCACACCAAGCCCATAGTTTGGTCTTTTGATCGGATTTTGCAACCATACTTTCAAGCGAATGAGGACTAGCTGTCCAGTCTTTAATCTCTCCAAAAACTCCTCGCCAGTAGGCAAGTGACCCCAGATCCTGACTTTCAGGAGAGAATTCCTGAAAACTAAGCGCACCAGAAAAACTAGCCGCATGAGAAAAACGATTGGTTGCGAGAGCCAGCTTAAAGGAACCATAACCTCCCATGGAGAGACCTGCTATGAAGGTCTTTTCTCGCTTGCTGGTCATATTGGGGAAGAAACGTTTCATAACCTGAGGCAACTCTTCTGCTAGAGCAGTAAAGTAGTCAAAACCGTACTGGGTATCGGTGTACCAGCCATTGCTAGTATTGGGCATGATGACAATGAGATTAGTCCCGCGCAACAAACGCTCGACATTGGTTCGCTTGAGCCAGCTATTTTGATTTCCTGACATTCCGTGCAAAAGATAAAGAACAGGAATATCTGTGCAATCTGGTTTAGTCACCCGACTAGCATCTGGATAGAGTACGGTAACGCCCCACTCCATATCCAAAACTTCTGAGTAATACTCAATATTCATAACTGCCATGGTTTTCTCCTTTATACTATTCTATAAGAAAAAGCCGAAATTCGACTTTTTCTGTAGGTATTCTGCTTATTATTTTGCTTCCATCACGACTGGCAAGATTGCTGGACGACGTTTGGTTTGGTCAAAGAGGTACTTGGCCAAGCCATCACGGACCTTCCCTTTGAGATCAGCCCAGTCGAAATCTTCACCTTGGAGATAGTCTTCCACGATTTGGTTGATCAATTCTGAACTTTCACGGAGAATGTCACGACTCTTCTTGAGGTAGACAAATCCACGCGTGTGAACTCGCGCCTTGGCGATGATTTTTTTCTCACGTCTATTTACAGTAATAGCAACGATGAAAATCCCGTCCTCTGACAAGACTTTACGGTCACGAAGGACGACATTTCCAACATCCCCGATGGCATTTCCATCAATCAAGACATCACCTGCAGAAACTCCGCCAGCAGGAACAAAGTCCCCGTGTTCGTAGGACATGGTTGTTCCCTTCTTAGGGATAAAAATACGCTCTGGCAACATCCCCACTGCCATGGCAGCCTTGGCATGTGCATCCAACTCACGGTATTCCCCTTGGATAGGGAAAAGATACTTGGGTTGCAAGAGATTGATCATCAACTGAAGATCACGCGCATTCCCGTGACCAGATACTCGCAAGCTTTGGGTAATGAGTTTCACTACACCACCAGCTTGGTAGATCATATTTTCCACACGCGCCATGACTGCTTCTTTGGCGATAGATGGAGTCGTTACGATATAGACCAAATCCCCATCTTTGATTTCCACATAACGGTGGCGACCGATGGACATCTTACGAAGCCCATTGATAGGTTCACCCATACGACCTGTCTCAAGGATAATCAACTCATGGTCTTCAAATCGAGACATTTCTTTGGGTTTAATCAAGAGACTTTCATTAGCCAAAGACAACTTTTTGAGTCGAATCGCTGTTCGGACAATATTTTCAACATCAAAACCAGTCAGAACAACTCGACGGCCTGTATCCGCAGCAGCATCAAAAACCTGCTGGATACGAGAGAGGTTGCTGGCAACTGCCGCAACGATGATACGACCTTCCCAGTCCGCAATGGTCTGGGTAATTTCCTCTCCAACTTCACTCTCGCTCGCCACCTGAATATTGCTGTCTGCATTTGCAGAATCACTGAGGAGCGCCAAGACACCCTCACGACCGATTTCTGCCAAACGGGCAAAATCCGTCGCATAGGATTTACTAGCCGTCTGGTCAAACTTGAAGTCACCTGTGTAAACAATACTGCCTTTTGGAGTTTTCAAGACAACTCCCAAACTTTCCGGGATGGAGTGAGTTGTACGGAAGAAGGAAACTACAGTTTCTCCAAAGTCAATTTCTGTATCCTCATCAATCACGTGGAAGTCATTGAATTTCTTAACCGTATCATTTCCTTTGACAAAGAGTTTTGCCAACTCGATGGTCAACTCAGATCCAAACACAGGCACCTTAGCCTCTGCCAAAAGGTAAGGCAGAGCTCCAATGGCATCCGCATGTCCGTGGGTCAAGAAGACCCCAGCGATACGATCGCTATTTTCAAAAAGATAGTCCATATTTGGAATAACGACGTCAACTCCAAGCTGTTCATTTTCAGGGTATTTAAGCCCCGCATCCAAAACAAAAATTGAATTGTCAATCTCAGCGATGTACATATTTTTCCCGTTTTCACGCACACCACCTAGTGTTGTTAAACTGATATTACTCATTTTTCCTCCGAAACTTCATTTATCTTGATTATAGGGTGAATTCACCCTTTTATTCTAAAAGTTCTAAAACTTCCAGCCGAATCTTTTCCTACCATTATACCATTTTTTTGATTATTTTCAAAATGAAGATAGGTTTTTAACTAGAGATTAGTCACTACTGTGAATCAAATTCTTTTACTTTGACTTCTCTTTTGGAGGCTTCATCGAAGATAATAGAACGATTATACCATCAAAATTATGGGCTTTTTGAATCAATTTAATTTCAGATACCTTTCTCGAACTCTAAATTTCTTTTTTAGTTCAAAAAAACTTGCTTGCACTCCCGACTTGAGAACTATTTTCTACAAAGACATGGTTTATCTACATCCAAAAGCGAGAATTTCCTGTTCGCTACAGAATCTAAAAATTTCAGCAATTAGCCACTAAGATGGAGCTTAACGATAGGAAATTTCTTCAAAAAGAAAAAAGACTTAGAAATTCTAAATCTTTTTATCATCTTTAGTTTGGATAGATATAAGTGACGTTACCTAAAAATCCATGAGGATTAAAGAAGCCACGGTAATTTGCAATCTGCTTTTGACGTCTGTAGTTTGCTTCCAATACCTGGATAGAGTTTTCACTTTGAACATCTGTTACATAAGCAACGTGTCCATATTCACCACCATCCCAAACGGCGATTGCTCCTACTACTGGAACACTTCCTGTCTTATAGCCTTGAGCACTCGCGTAGATTGCCCACGTGTTGGCATTTCCCCACCAGTTGCTAGCCCAAGGTGCTAATTCTTTCACGCCCCATGTACACTGACCAACAGGATAAGAGTTTCCATAGTTTGTAGGAGTCTTTTCGACAACATCCTCTGTATCTGATACCACATTCGCAGTGCTAGCTGGAGCACTGTAGGTAGGGCTAGCCTGAGCGGAACCACTCACTTCCAATACGTCCCCTGGGTGGATAGTGTCAAAGATGGTTTTCCCATTCAAAGCTGCCAACTCATGCGGATCCATGCCGTTTGCAGTTGCAATGGCATAAAATGAATCACCGTCTTGGACAACGTAAGAGTTCGCATGAACCGTTTGAGCCCCAACTGTCGCTAAAACAGCAGTAGAAGTCAAACCAAGAGTCAGTTTCGTAACTGTTTTTTTCATAACTAGATTCCCCTTATATTTTCTTGATAAGAAAATCATACTTGATTTACATGTCAGTTAGTTTAGAGTTATATTTTAGTCATGTTACAAAAATTTATACTTTTACTACATAAGGTATAAGGTTTAAAAACAGACATCGTATAAAGTGATAGAAGAGAATAAAAAATGAATCATTTCCCCAACCTTTACATCAGCAAACCATCCAAAAGACTATCCAATCAACCACTCCCACATCAAGCATTTACATTTATCCGACAAAAAGAGACCGAGATAGGTCATCTCAGTCCCTTTCTATCTATTACTCCATTAAAAAATCATACATTTCTTGCACCGTACCCAGCGCCATCATTTCTTGGTCTTTAACGGTCTGTTTAAGATTTTGGTAAATCTGACTTTCAGCAATTTCCCTTTTCGGCGCTTCTTTATTGACTGTCATGACACCATCTTTGATCGTCACAAAACCTAGCTCTTCAAAGACTTGGATCATCTTGACCAGCAAGATTTGTTGGATATTGAGATAAGTTGCCAAATCTTTCAGCTTGTAGCGAATATCAAACTCTGGGAACTGGTAAATGGTCTTGTACAATTTTGCAAACTGCTCTCTAGTTCCATAACCTGTCAGATAGTAGGCCTTGTCAATGTCATTTTTGAAATAGACAGCAGAGAAATCCTGTTCCTGAAAAATGGTCTTCAGCAAGGTAATATCCTCAGGAATATCCTTCACGACAACCGCCTCACTATTCGCTAAATCTGGCACCTCTCCAGAGAAATCCAAGACTGGAACCCCTTCTGGCAAGACTGCATTCTTCCCACGAATGTTAAAGAGTTGAACACCTTCCACACGCGCATCTACCATCATCAACTGGAGGGCAGTTTGGCCATTCCATTGATTGACAGACAGGGTGACTGCCAATTCTAGGTTTTTTGTTTGAGCAAACTCTGTTGCCCATCTACCTTGACCAAAGGCTACCACTTCAAAATTCGCCTCACCCTTGGAAATTTTTAGTTTGAGGTGGGCATTGCCTGCTCCCATTGTACGAGCACTTTCGACATGAAAATCCTTGATATAAAAGACAGGTTTCTGATTGTCCATTCCAAAGGGTGCTAATCGTTCAAAACTTTTAACCGTTTCTAAACTAAGAGTCTCCAAATCCAACTCTTCATCTAGATTTAACTTATTCTTACCACTAGCATCTGCACCTTTTTCACGGACATAGTCTTCCAAGACCTTAGATAAATCTGAGAGTTTCTCAACCTCCAGCGTCATCCCTGCAGCACCAGCATGGCCACCAAATGCGATAAAGAGATCTCGATGGGGATCCAGAGCTTCAAAAATATCGACCGCTTCCACACTACGAGCGCTACCCTTAGCACGACCTTCTTCTATATTAAGAACGATGACTGTCTGCCCTAGTTCTTCCAACAAACGACCAGCAACGATACCCAGAACGCCAGGATTCCAACCTTCCTTGGCCAAGACCTGGACCTTCTTCTCAAGATCCACCATGGTCTTAGCTTCTTCATAGATTGACTGGACGATTTCCTTACGTTCTTCATTTTTCTGATGAATCATGAGGGCAATCTCATGGGCTTCCTCGTCGTCAAATCCAGTCAACAAATCAATAGCTGGATTAGGATCGTCCAAGCGCCCCAAGGCATTTAAACGAGGGGCAATCTGAAAGCCAACCGTTTCTTCTGTTACTTCATTCGCAGCAATCCCAGCCATGTCCAGCATTTCTTGTAGACCAATACGCTGAGTATGCCCCAGCATTTCCAGACCATATTGAACCATGATACGGTTTTCATCTGTCAAGCTCACCATATCTGCAATGGTTCCGATAGCTACCAAATCGAGTAGCTCCACTTGTACTTCTTCTAAAAGAGCGCAAGCCAGCTTGAAAGCCACTCCGCATCCGGCCAACTGTTTGAAAGGATAGTCCGCATCTGGATGCTCAGGGTGAACAATCGCATAGGCATCAGGAAGGGTTTCCGGCATGGAATGATGATCGGTCACAATGACATCCACTCCCATAGACTGGGCCAATTCAATGGCTTCGTGCCCTGCAACCCCATTGTCCACTGTCACAATCAAGGAAATTCCCTCTTGCTCGATAAAGTATTTATAGACACTGGCATTTGGACCATAGCCATCGGTAAAGCGATTTGGCAGGTAAACACGGCACTCCGCGCCAAGCTGTTCCAAACTTTCCTTCACAATCGAAGCCGAAGTCATACCGTCCGCATCGTAGTCTCCATAGATGAGAATGTTTTCCCCTTCTTCAATGGCCTGACGAATCCGTTCCACTGCCTTGTCCATATCATGAAGCAGATAGGGGTCATGTAAGTCCTCTAAAGAAGGTTCTAAAAACTTCTTTAGACTTTCTTCATCCTGAATCCCTCTTTCAAATAATAACCGAGCCACCTCAGGACCCAGTCCAGCCTTCTTGGCTATCTTTGTAAAATCCGCATCTTCAACCTGCGGGGCAAACTGCCATTCATAAGTAGGTGTTATCAAAAAGACATCCACTCTTTCTAAGAATTCTATCGTTTCATTATAACATGATTTAGGCATTTTCTCTATCCAGATTGCTTTTTTATAACATTTTAGTGAATTTTTTTCAGATATGATTTGACAAGAACATTCTTTTGTTGTAGAATCATGTTATAAAATCTAACACAAAGGAGATCTCTCATGGCTTTAGTAGAATTTAAAAACGTCGAAAAATATTACGGAGACTATCACGCACTCCGCGACATCAATCTCCGTTTTGAAAAAGGACAAGTTGTTGTCCTGCTTGGACCTTCCGGCTCTGGGAAGTCCACTCTTATCCGTACGATCAATGGTTTGGAGGCTGTTGACAAAGGAAGTCTCCTAGTCAATGGACACCAAGTAGCAGGTGCCAGTCAGAAAGATTTAGTTCCTCTTCGTAAGGAAGTCGGCATGGTTTTCCAGCATTTTAACCTTTATCCACACAAAACAGTGTTAGAAAACGTAACACTTGCACCCATTAAAGTTCTAGGAATTGATAAAAAAGAAGCTGAAAAAACCGCCCAAAAATATCTGGAATTTGTAAATATGTGGGACAAGAAAGATTCCTATCCAGCTATGCTATCTGGTGGACAAAAACAGCGGATCGCCATCGCGCGCGGCCTCGCCATGCATCCGGAGCTCCTCCTCTTTGATGAGCCAACATCTGCTCTTGACCCTGAAACCATCGGAGATGTTCTAGCAGTTATGCAAAAACTGGCGCATGATGGGATGAACATGATCATCGTTACCCACGAAATGGGCTTTGCCCGTGAAGTTGCTGACCGCATTATCTTTATGGCTGACGGAGAAGTTTTGGTGGATACGACAGATGTCGATGACTTTTTCGACAATCCAAGCGAACCTCGTGCCCAACAATTCCTCAGCAAAATTATCAACCACGAAAGTGACAAAGTCAAATAAGGAGGCGCCTATGAAAAAGAAATTCTTTTTATCCGCATTATTGATTAGCCTTTTCGGTCTTGCTGCTGCCAAACCAGTCCAAGCCAATACCAGTGTCGCAGACATTCAAAAAAGAGGCGAACTAGTTGTCGGTGTGAAACAAGACGTTCCCAATTTTGGCTACAAGGATCCCAAGACCGGGACTTATTCTGGTATCGAAACTGACCTTGCCAAGATGATTGCAGACGAGCTCAAGGTCAAGGTTCGCTACGTGCCTGTTACCGCTCAAACCCGTGGCCCACTTCTTGACAATGAACAGGTCGATTTGGATATCGCGACCTTTACCATCACAGAAGAACGTAAAAAACTCTACAACTTCACCAGTCCCTACTATACGGACGCTTCTGGCTTTTTGGTCAATAAATCTGCCAATATCAAAAGCATTGAGGACCTAAACGGTAAAACCATTGGGGTTGCCCAAGGCTCCATCACCCAACGCCTGATTACTGAACTAGGTAAAAAGAAAGGTCTAACCTTTAAATTCGTCGAGCTTGGTTCCTACCCAGAATTGATTACTTCCCTTCACGCTCACCGTATTGATGCCTTTTCCGTGGACCGCTCTATCCTGTCTGGCTACATTAGTAAACGCACAGAACTGCTAGATGATAGTTTTAAACCATCTGACTATGGTATCGTTACGAAAAAATCAAACACCGAGTTCAACAATTATCTCGATCAGTTGGTCACTAAATGGAGCAAGGATGGTAGTTTGCAGAAACTCTATGACCGATACAAGCTCAAACCATCTAGCCATACTGCAGATTAAGGAGGACACCCCATGACAGATTTATCATCTTGGACAGCCTATTTTCAGGATTTTGGACAATTTTTCAATGGTTTCCTCTTCACCCTTGCTCTAGCGATTGGATCCTTTATCCTTGCCATGGTCTTGGGCATCTTCTTCGGGATCCTGTCAACTAGCAAACGCCCATTCTTGCGTGTTTTAGCTCGTATCTTTGTCGAGTTTTATCAAAACACTCCCCTCTTGGTGCAGTTTGTCATCGTCTTCTATGGTTTGCCTCTTATCAGTGAACACACCATCATGATTCCAATTTATTGGACTGCTGTTCTCTGCGTGGGACTCTATCACGGCGCTTATATCGCTGAGGTTATTCGTTCAGGGATTCAGTCTATTCCTAGCGGTCAGATGGAGGCCGCCTTGTCACAAGGTTTTACCTATATCAGTGCCATGCGCTTGATTATATTGCCTCAGGCCTTCCGTATCATCCTTCCTCCTTTGACCAACCAAATCGTTAACCTCATCAAGAATACCTCTACCGTAGCTATCATCTCTGGAGTAGACTTGATGTTTGTGACCAAGTCTTGGTCAGCTCTCAACGGAAACTACATCCCAGCCTTTCTAGGCGCTGCTCTTCTCTACTTTGCCCTTTGCTTCCCTGTCGCCCAGTTTGGTCGCAAGATGGAGCAAGCCAACAAAAAAGCTTATTCACTTTAGGAGATTACTATGGAATCTATTTTAGAAGTTTTGACCCCAGATAACCTAATCTTTATCTTTAAAGGATTTGGCTTGACCCTCTACATTTCTCTGATTGCTATCGTCCTCTCGACCCTTATCGGAACAGTGCTAGCCGTCATGAGAAATGGGAAAAATCCTGTCTTGCGTATCATCTCCAGCATTTATATCGAGTTTGTGCGCAATGTTCCCAACCTACTCTGGATTTTTACCATCTTTTTGGTGTTCAAGATGAAGTCCACACCAGCTGGTATTACCGCCTTCACCCTCTTTACATCAGCAGCCTTGGCTGAGATTATCCGTGGTGGTCTCAATGCCGTAGACAAGGGACAATACGAAGCAGGAATGTCGCAAGGATTTACCTCTGTGCAAATCCTCTACCATATCATTCTCCCACAAGCGATCCGTAAAATGCTGCCCGCTATTATTTCTCAGTTTGTAACCGTGATTAAGGATACCAGTCTCCTCTACTCGGTTATCGCCCTACAAGAACTCTTTGGCGCTAGCCAAATTCTCATGGGACGCTATTTCGAACCAGAGCAGGTCTTCAGTCTTTATATCCTGATTGCCTTAATCTATTTCAGCTTTAACCTAGCAATTTCAAGTCTATCCCGCATGCTAGCCAAACGTTGGCAACAAGCTGCAGAATAAAAAAACAGCTCTCCATCCGCTTGGAGAGCTGATTTTTGATTACTACTAAGCTCTTGTCTTGGTTCTGACCTTCCAGAGAAAAATTCTGTTGCAAGTTGTCTATTACCTCCTTTCACGGCTACATCCTAGCTACATAAGGGCAATAGAAAAAGAGGAGCCTAGCCCTCTTATTTTGCTATTTTTGCTTCTGCATCTGCCACAACCTGAGCCAGACTTGTCTGACGAAGTTGGTTTTCCATCGCTAGTTGGATATCCAGCAATTTTTGATCCAAGACTTCATGAATATTTGCTCCTACTGGACATTTAGGGTTAGGATTGTCATGGAAACTAAAGAGTTTACCAGATTTTCCTAAACATTCAACAGCCTGATAAACATCAAAAAGGCTGATATCTTGGAGGTCTTTGATAATCTCAGTACCGCCCGTCCCACGCGCAACTGATATCAGTTCAGCTTTTTTGAGTTGGGACAAGGTTTTTCTGATAATGACTGGATTGACCCCAACGCTGGCTGCGAGAAAATCACTAGTTACCTTACTCTCTTGACTCTTAATGGCAATAATGATTAACATGTGAGTCGCAATCGTAAATCGACTTGAAATTTGCATCTTCTTCTCCTTTCACATCCTATCTGATAACCATTATACCCTTTTGTGTTGTAATGTCAATTGTTACCACAAAGAGTGCCTTCTAAAAAGTCTTGTATTCCCATTGACTCAAATATCAGTGAGAATACTAAGACTTCTGTTTTATGCAATTTTACGGGCAATACCCTTTGTTTTGTGACTTGACCAGACTGAACTGATAGAAATCCCCGCACCCGCCAAGGTAAAAATAGCCAATTTAGCCAGATTAAAAAAATAGTTATCAGGGAAATCACCACTAAAGATTAGTTCATTGACCACTCGGAAAGCATAGGCAAACTCAACCCCTAGTATGGAAACGACTTCCATTGCCAAATCGATTTGATTCACTAAAAAGACTGTAATCACCATCAAAACAGCTGAAATCAGAATCCCTTTTCGAGATAACTTTTTACCAAGAATTTCATATCCTTTAATGGTACAAATCCCCAGAACAATCCCTGCCACTACAGCTACATAGCCTAGACGTGCGATGAAAAGAGCAACCGCCCCACCAATCAAGGCTCCAAGTAAGGCTCCAATGGTTCCAAGAAGAACATTTTCCTTCTGACTATGATAAGAATCCATTTCAATTTGGAGATTGCTCTTCAAAAATTGATAGCTTTCTTCATTGATAATGAAAACCGACTCTCCTAATTGATAAAGACTAACTGGCCCCTCTTGACCACTGTAGCCACAAACTTGAACGAAGTGATGGGATTCAAGGAAATCTACAAAGTCTCTTATAAGTGTCTGTAACTTTTCAATTGTCTTTGATTTGCGCATCGCACCTTTGACAACGATAGATACAGTGTACTGGTTAATAGATAAGGTTGACAAGTTTGGAAGTGATTCGCTCTTAAAGTCATCCCACACCAACTCGTTTTCTTCTGAATCCGCAGGATTGCCATTCAAGCTCACACTGACACTAAGTCGAAACTGATTTTTTACGTCTGCTTCATGTAGCAATAGCAAGTAGCCTGATTGCACGCCATAAATGCTTCCGGACTCCTCATCAAACTGTAGGCCTAACCCCGACGCAATTGCCTGTAATTCTTCTGGCTTCATAAATAATCTCCCTATTATTTTGAACATCAATTAGTATGGTGTTCAAATTACATATTTTTCCATATTCTAGCATAAATTTTATAAGTAGTCAATTCGTTTCCTTTTTGACTTCCCAAGAAACAGCTGTCATTAGACTATCCTATTTCTAGTCAAAACTCCTTTTAAAACCAATCTTTCTTGTCTCTTTCCATCCAGAGTTCAACATCCTGATCATAACCTTCTTGTTCACTAATCTGAGCTAACAATTCGTGGTTATGAGTATGGTGAATCCCATTTACCAAACTTTCATAGTAGATCTGGAAATAGGGGAGCTTCAAATCCTTAGCCAACTGCAATTCAGCTTCTACATCATAATCCACACGACGAAAATCAACATCAGACAAACCTGCCTCATCAAACTCTAAGATCATATACTGGGCCCGCAGGTCCTTACGCAACTTCGCATCTAGAAAGAAAGGTTGTCCAATGGAACCTGGATTAAGAATCAACTGTCCATCACTTCCGTAACGAAGCAACTGTTGATGAATATGACCATATACTGCGATAGAGGTATGTGGTTCCGTCACCAATCTATCAAAATCTTCTTGTTTTCCCGTATGAATCAACTCTCTTCCCCAGTTTTTATCAGGGAGATGGTGAGTGATTCCTACTGTCAAATCACCAAACTGGCGATGAACTTGCATGGGTTGATTGTGGAGGTCTTCTATTTCTTTAGGGCTAATTTCTTCTAAGATGTACTGACTTTGGCGCAGGAGATAACGATGACTCGCCTTTGTAGGATCTAACTTACGATGTAGGCCTAGCCAGAGACTATTCTCCCAATTTCCCAGCACTCTTGCAGTGATGGGCAAGCTAGCTAAGAGATCCAATATCCTTCTACGTCCTGTTCCCGGCATAAGAATATCCCCCAAAAGCCAGTACTCGTCTACCTTTGTCGCCTTAGCATCAGCCAGTACAGCTTCCAAGGCAGTCATGTTTCCATGTATGTCTGAAAGAACTGCTATTTTAGTCATTCTTTCTCCTCAATTTTTCTTACTTCTTCTGTTAGTATTATAGCAGAAAACACTCCAAAAAATCACTATCACTGCTTACTTGATCAACTTGTAAGAACTTCCAAATCGTGCTATAATATAGGTAAAGAAAACCTTCATTTATAGCAAGATACTCTTCAGTATCACTCTTTTAGCAAGGATTGGAGGACTATTGCCATGCGGAACTATCTTAAGTATATCCCATATTACCTTGTCATATTCTTCTTTTACTGGCCTTTCTATGAGTTGCTTTTACTGCTGATATCTGACCCTTATACGCTGAAAGGACTTTACATTTATAACATCATCCTCTTTTCACCTTTGGCAACCTTCATCGTGTCCCTTCTTTATAGCTACCGTTTCCAATTCTCACTGTGGTGGCTGCTCGGTATTGCTCTTCTCTATTGCTTTACCATCATCACTTTCAATGAATTCATTCTCGTTTATTTCCTAGCTTATGAACTCTTTGCCCTACTTGGTATGGCTTCAGGTTCAGGTATTAAATATATGCTCCAGCGAGGAAAAAATAAAAAACTTTCACAAAATCCTTGAAAATTCTCGCAATCATGCTATAATAATGCATAGAGACAAGTCACTTAGTCCCTTTCTACTAGAGAGTGCGTGGTTGCTGGAAACGCATAGAGAGCCTAAACTGATACTACTCAACTGACTTTTATGAAAACATAAAACGGTGGCTACGTTAGAGCCAATCAGAGGTGTCCCTCTTTTTTGAGGAACATAAATGAAGGTGGAACCACGTTACGACGTCCTTTCGAGGATGTCGTTTTTATTTTGTCAGAAGGAGGAAGAATGATGCTTTATATGATTGGCGGATCTCCTTGCAGTGGAAAGTCAACAATTGCCTCACTTCTTGCTAGACAGTATCAACTACTTCATATCAAACTGGATGATTTGGTAGAAGAGATGATGAGTCAAGCAAGTGCAGACTCACAGCCAATTTGCCTTCTTAGGCAGGATAGAAATCCAGAAGAGATGGCAGATGAAGAATGGCGCTTTTATGAAGAGATTTTTCCTTATGTAAAATCTTACTTGATAAAAAATCAAAACAGACCTCTCTTGGTGGAGGGAGCAGGATTTTTGCCTCACTTGGTAAAGGGGCTTGAATGTCAAGCATCATCCTATCTATGCTTGACTCCGACAGCTGATTTTCAAAAAAAGCATTATAGACAGAGAGAATGGGTTCCTTTTGTCTTAGAGGGAACAACCAACTCTGAGCAAGCTTTTGAAAACTGGATGCAGCGAGACATTCTTTTTGCCCAAATGGTTCGGCAGGAAGCGATGAAATTAGGTTATTCTAGTCTCGTAACAGATGGTAGTCAATCAGAGAATCAGACTGCGGAAGAAGTTGCTCGGCTCTTAAAATTGTCCAACAAAAATAGAATAAATATTAAAGGAGAAAACCATGATTAAGATTACTTTCCCTGATGGCGCTGTTCGTGAATTCGAATCTGGCGTGACAACTTTTGAAATTGCGCAAAGCATCAGCAATTCCCTAGCTAAAAAAGCCTTGGCTGGTAAATTCAACGGCAAACTCATCGACACGACTCGTGCTATCACCGAGGATGGAAGCATCGAAATCGTGACACCTGACCACGAAGATGCCCTTTCAATCTTGCGTCACTCAGCTGCCCACTTATTCGCCCAAGCAGCTCGTCGCCTTTTCCCAGACATTCACTTGGGGGTTGGTCCAGCTATCGAAGATGGCTTCTACTACGATACGGACAATGCTGCTGGTCAAATCTCCAATGAAGACCTTCCTCGTATCGAAGAAGAAATGAAGAAAATCGTCAAAGAAAACTTCCCATCTATTCGCGAGGAAGTTACCAAAGACGAGGCCCGTGAAATCTTCAAGAACGACCCTTACAAATTGGAATTGATTGAAGAACACTCAGAAGACGAAGGTGGTTTGACTATCTACCGTCAGGGTGAATACGTGGACCTCTGCCGTGGTCCTCACGTCCCATCAACAGGTCGTATCCAAATCTTCCACCTGCTCAACGTAGCTGGTGCCTACTGGCGTGGAAATAGCGACAACGCGATGATGCAACGAATCTACGGTACAGCTTGGTTTGACAAGAAAGACTTGAAGAACTACCTTCAAATGCGTGAAGAAGCCAAGGAACGTGACCACCGTAAACTCGGTAAAGAGCTTGACCTCTTCATGATTTCACAAGAAGTCGGACAAGGTTTACCATTCTGGTTACCAAACGGAGCGACTATCCGTCGTGAATTGGAACGCTACATTGTCGACAAGGAAATCGCTGCAGGCTACCAACACGTCTACACTCCACCAATTGCCTCAGTGGAACTCTATAAAACTTCTGGTCACTGGGATCACTACCGTGAAGATATGTTCCCAACTATGGACATGGGAGACGGTGAAGAGTTTGTCCTCCGCCCAATGAACTGTCCTCACCATATCGAAGTTTATAAACACCATGTACACTCATACCGTGAATTACCAATCCGTATCGCTGAGATTGGCATGATGCACCGATATGAAAAATCTGGCGCCCTTACTGGCCTTCAACGTGTACGCGAAATGTCCCTAAATGATGGTCATACTTTTGTAGCTCCAGAACAAATTGAGGAAGAATTCAAGAAAATTCTTCAATTGATTATCGACGTGTATGAAGACTTTAATTTGACAGATTACCGTTTCCGCTTGTCTTACCGTGATCCAGAAGATAAACATAAATACTTTGACAACGATGAAATGTGGGAAAATGCACAACGCATGTTGAAAGCAGCTATGGATGATATGGAACTGGACTACTTTGAAGCTGAAGGTGAAGCAGCCTTCTACGGACCAAAATTGGATATCCAGGTTAAAACTGCCCTTGGAAAAGAAGAAACCCTTTCTACTATCCAGCTCGACTTCTTGCTTCCTGAACGCTTCGACCTCAAATATGTTGGAGCAGATGGTGAGGAACACCGTCCAGTCATGATCCACCGTGGGGTTATCTCAACTATGGAACGCTTTACAGCTATCTTGATTGAGAACTACAAGGGCGCCTTCCCAACATGGCTTGCACCACACCAAGTAACCCTCATCCCAGTATCCAACGAAAAACATGTAGACTACGCATGGGAAGTAGCCAAGAAACTCCGTGACCGTGGTGTTCGTGCAGACGTAGATGAGCGCAATGAAAAAATGCAGTTCAAGATCCGTGCTTCTCAAACCAGCAAGATTCCTTACCAATTGATCGTTGGGGACAAGGAAATGGAAGACGGAACAGTCAACGTTCGTCGCTACGGCCAAAAAGAAACACATGCTGTCTCAGTTGATGACTTTGTTGAATCTATCCTGGCTGATATCGCCAACAAATCACGCGTTGAGAAATAAAAACCTAGCATAAAAGCCTCCAATCGGAGGCTTTTTCTCATTTATTCTTACTCAATAACAAGCTTCACTTCAGTGAATTTAATCCGTACGGTCGTTCCTTTTCCAACCTCAGACTCGATGCGAATCTGGTGGCCCAGTTCTTCAGAAATTTTCTTGGATAGGTAGAGGCCAAGTCCAGATGATTGCTGGGTTAAACGCCCATTGTAGCCTGAAAAACCACGTTCAAAGACTCGAAGCACATCGCTGTTTTTAATCCCGATTCCCGTATCCTTGATACAGAGCTCCTGACCTTCCATATAAATCTCTAGCCCACCTTCCTTGGTGTATTTGAGACTGTTTGAGAGGATTTGTTCAATGACGACCAACAGCCATTTCTTATCAGTCACGATGATTTTGTCAAGGTCATGGAGATTGAGCGTCAGTCCTTTTTGGATAAAGAAAAGGGCATACTTGCGAACCACTTCCTTCACCAAATCCTCCACTTGAACCTTTTCAAATACCAAGTCATCATGGAAGCTCTCTAAACGCAGGTACTGCAACACCAGGTTGGTATAGGAGTCAATCTTAAAGATTTCCTGTTCCAGTTGCTGCTTGACCTCACGATCAGAGACTTCTGCCACTAAAAGTCGACTAGCCGCAATGGGGGTCTTGATCTGATGAACCCACAAGGTGTAGTAATCAAGCAAATCCGTCAGCTTGCTCTGAGCCTCAGACTTCTTTTGATACAATTCAGATTCACGCTCTTCGAGCTTTTCTGCTAGCGCACATTCCAGAGGAGACTTGGGGTCTCGCTCAGCATAGAGTACTTCCTGCCGGTAAACCTGTGCTTCTGCCAAAATATCCCAAGCCAAAAATAAGAAGGTCAAAAAGCCACTGAGCAGAAATAAATAAAGAAAGTAAGTTCCTAGACTAGCAAATAAAAACTGAAAGAGAAGGACGAGAAAGCCTAATGAAAAAATATAGACAAAGATGCGACTGCGAGAACGCAGATAGGCTAGAAAAAATGATTTCCAATCAAGCATGTTTCAGTCCGTATCCTATCCCTTTCTTGGTTTCGATAAAGCCTGCCAATCCTTGTTCCTCCAACTTTTTACGCAGGCGAGCAACATTGACAGACAAGGTATTGTCATCGATGAAAAAGTCGCTATTCCAGAGTTCCCGCATCAGGTCATCACGCGCCACGATATTGCCAGCATGTTCAAACAAGACCCGCAAAATTTGAAATTCATTCTTGGTCAAATTCAGAACTTCCCCCTGATAGTGCAAGTCCATAGACTTGGTATTGAGGATCACACCCGCATACTCTAGCAGACTTTCATCACGGCCAAATTCATAGGAACGGCGCAACAAGCCTTGTACCTTGGCAAGGAGCACCTGCTGGTCAAAAGGCTTGGTCACAAAGTCATCTGCTCCCATATTGATCGCCATGACGATATCCATCGCTTGATCTCTCGAAGAAAGAAACATGATGGGCACTTTGGAAATCTTACGAATCTCCTGACACCAGTGGTAACCATTAAAGAGTGGCAGGCCAATATCCATGAGGACCAAATGAGGCTCTGACTGAACAAAAAGGCTCAATACTTCCATAAAATCTTCTACCAAAACGACCTCAAAGCCCCACTCAGAGAGCAGTTTCCCCACTTGTTGCCGAATAACTTGGTCATCTTCTACTAGTAAAATCTTGTGCATGCGCTCCTCCTTTGCTATTTCTCAAAGTATCAAAACCCTTCATATCAGATTTACGGATCAGTATCTCATACTGTTTAGCAGCCTATTTCTCAAATCCAGATCAGAAAACAGATGCTAAATAGAGAACATTCCCACTGATATCATACCTTATTTTTAATTATAGTTCCAGCCTTATCCTATATTTTCCTTTTTGTGCTCATTTAGTTAGCGTTTCTTTAACTTATTTAATAGATCTAGCCTTCTTATTGACAAGCTAGCCATGATTTGTTAGAATGTGAATGAACAAATCAATTTATTCATTCATTAAATAAAGGAGGTTAAATCAGATTGGACAAAAAACAAGCTTTAAATACAGCGGCCTATGAAGTTTTTTCAAAAAAAGGTTACAAGGCGACAGGAATTTCGGAAATTGCCAGGCAAGCTGGTGTAGCTGTCGGCTCTTTTTATAATTATTACGAGAGTAAAGAAGCTATTTTTCTAGACATCTACATAGATGAAAACAACCGTGTTCGCCAAGCAATGATCGAAGAACTGGATTGGGAAATTGACATGACCGACCTCATTGGCCAACTCTTTGCTCAGTCCAGAACTCTCGTTTCTTCCAATAAAATCCTTGCAGAATGGTACAATCCTGCCATCGCAGATGAGTTGCACAGCTACTATTCCTCGGAAGAAGGCAAAGTCGCAAATCCATTTCATCAGTTTCTAGTTAAAACTTTTACAAACCGTATGCAGGCTGAAGGGTACTCGCCAGAAAAGATTCAAGATATTTTACAGGTTTATAATCTGTTTTACTATATGGATATGCATATCACGGAAAAAGATTTTCCAGATATTGGCAAAACTATCGAAATACTTGCAACCAACTTCATAAAAGGAGTTCTAAAATAAAGAAGATGGATTTCTTTATTTTTTGAAAAGACATGAATGAATTATTTTCTAGTTCATTCATAAAATTAAGAATAGGAGTCATAAAAAATGAAAAGAGGTAAAAAAATGTTCATTATCATTCTATCAACACTTGGAGTCCTAGGCCTTATAACTTGGGGTGCCATCGCTTATCTTGGACGAAGCCAGACATTATCGATAAAATCCATCGAAAATCCCAGCGGAGATCTGTATTTAATTCACGTCACAAAACCAAGTTATCAAAACTGGAAAGCTGGGGCTTATGCCAAGTTTACACTCCCTGATACCTCTTCTACTACTAATAAAAACGAAGCTAAGGGTGAGCAGACCAGTCGATGGCTAACCATTGCCTCCACACCTGATGAAGATGAAATCCTCATTTTAACTCATAATAGTGGTAGCCTCTTTAAGGAAACCTTGACACATTTACCGGCTGGCAGTGAGATTGAGATGAGTTGGCTGGATTCCTCTTTGACTGTTAAAGATACGAATCAGCCACTAGTTTGCTTTGCATCTGATGTTGGTATTTCTGCTCTACGCCCCCTTATCAAAGAATGGTCTGGTAAAGCTCCAATTATTCTCAACCATTTTGACAAAGGAGTTACTATTTTCGATAATGAGATGAAAGCACTGGCTCAAAAAACACCGAATTTTACTTATAAAACTAGCGATGAACTTTCTCAAAGTCAAGAATTTTTAAAACGTGCTATTGATGAATACGGCAATCAAGCCAGCTATCTCATCACAGGTCAGCCTGATGATGTAAATGAGATGAAGAATTTTTTAAAGGAAAATGGGATTGATAGCAAAAACATACAAGTAAGCTCGTTTAGAGGTTTGAAATAGGAGCAATCTATCTTCTATGTATTTCAATCAAACCCTACTAGGTCATTCGAACAAGCCTACTAGCTAATTCTAAGTAAATGTGATAGGATAAACATAGAGAAAGGAGCTTCTATGGCCAATATTTTTGACTACCTCAATGATGTAGCATACGATTCCTTTTATGACCTCCCCGTGAATGAGTTAGATGTTCTTGCCTTGACTGAATTAACCTACCTTGCTTTTGATGGTGTAGTCACCCAAGAACCCCAGCGCCTCATAGATCTAGCACCTCAAATCCCTAGAGAAACGACGATGCTGACTAGCAAAAACCGCATCCAGTTATTGGATCAGCTCGCTCAACACAAACGTTTTAAAAATTGCAAGCTCTCAGACTTTATCAATGATATTGACCCTGAATTGCAAAAACAGTTCGCAGCCATGACTTATCGTATCAGTCTCGATACCTATTTGCTTGTCTTTCGTGGAACTGATGATAGCATCATCGGTTGGAAAGAAGATTTCCATATGACCTATATGAAGGAAATCCCTGCTCAAAAACATGCCCTCCAGTATTTAGAGAATTTTTTTGCTCAACACCCCAACCAAAAGGTTATCCTAGCAGGACACTCAAAAGGGGGCAATTTAGCTGTCTATGCTGCCAGTCAACTTGATCCAAACTTGCAGAAAAACATTGTCGCTGTCTATACTTTTGATGCCCCTGGGCTTCACAAGGAACTAACCGAAACACCTGGCTATCAAAACATGATGGAAAGAACGAAAGTATTTGTCCCACAAGGGTCTATCATCGGGATGATGCTAGAAATTCCTGATAAAAAAATCGTCGTTCGAAGCACTGCCCTAGGTGGTATTGCCCAGCACGACACCTTTAGTTGGCAGGTTGAAGACAAACACTTTGTCCAACTGGACGAGACCAATAGTGACAGCCAGCAAGTCGATACAACCTTCAAGGAATGGGTTGAGACGGTCCCTGATACGGAACTGCAACTCTACTTTGACCTCTTTTTTGGAATTATTCTTGATGCTGGAATCTCCTCTATCAACGATCTTTCTTCCTTCAAGGTCATTGAACACATTCATCATCTCTTTATCCAAGCCCAATCCCTCACTCCCGAAGAAAGAGAAACCATGGGACGCTTAACCCAACTCTTGATCGACACCCGCTACCAAGCTTGGAAAAATCGTTAGTAGAAAGAAAAGTTGGATATAAACTCAAGTTGTAGAGAAAATCCAGTAAATCCCTCTATAATAAAACGCATAGTATCAAGTTTTTTAACACCTGATATTATGCGTTTTTTATGATTTTAAAGCTGTTTTCCCCATCTTCTTCGTCTGCTATCTACCCTTTTTCATGATGTATTTTCGTATAGGTACTTCAACCATTTGAACGATTTCAAATCCTGCTTTTTGGTAAAGGTTGTAAGCTGTTTGATTTGCCTCGTAGACATTTAGAGAGACAGTATCTATGTCTTCATTTTCAAAGGCCAAACTAACAAATTTCCTTAAAGCCTGGCTACCTAAGCCCTGCCCCTGTTTCTGAGGATTGATAAAAAATCTCCCGATATGAAGATTCCTGTCTTCTAGCCTGATTTTCTGGATAAGCCCCACAAACTCTTGTCCATCAAAGATTGAAAAGATTCCTTCCAAATCTTGTAAGACTTGAATTGTCAAGGGAAAAGGAATCATTGTTCCCATCCATTGTACTTGAAAAGATTTGCCAAGGGAGTTGGACCATTGGCATACGAGCTGAGCATTTTCTGTGCTCACATTTTCTTCAAAACGAATTGTCATCTATTTCCTCACCATCTTATCTATGTTTCTCCATTATACCACTTCTCCTATTTTTTACGAATAGATAAGTATGATTGATCTTTATTTTTTTCTTGTCGGGAGCATTCTCGCTTCCTTTCTCGGTTTGGTCATTGACCGTTTCCCTGAGCAATCCATTATCCGACCGGCTAGTCACTGCGATTCCTGTCAGACTCGCTTGCATCCGTTGGATTTGATTCCTATCCTTTCGCAGGTCTTCAATTGCTTTCGCTGTCGCTACTGCAAAATTCGCTATCCATTCTGGTATGCTCTCTTTGAACTCGGCTTAGGAATCCTCTTTCTGGCTTGGTCTTGGGGGTGGATTTCCTTGGGTCAAATCATCCTCATCACTGCTGGCTTGACCTTGGGAATCTATGACTTTCGCCATCAGGAATATCCCTTAATGGTTTGGCTGACTTTCCACCTCATCCTCATGGCTTTCTGTGGTTGGAATCTGGTTATGGTCTTCTTTCTTACTCTTGGAATCATGGCTCATTTTATCGATATCCGCATGGGCGCAGGGGATTTTCTCTTTCTGGCTTCTTGCGCTCTCGTCTTTAGTGCGACCGAATTACTCATCTTGGTCCAGTTTGCTTCTGCGACGGGCATCCTAGCCTTTCTCCTGCAAAAGAAAAAGGAAAGACTTCCTTTTGTGCCTTTCCTCTTACTTGCTGCAACTATAATAATTTTCTATCAGTTCTTATTAGTTTGTTGAATTGGGAACCCAAAGCTCAACTTCTGCATCCATGGGATTACCGTTTAAAAGTATTTCTAAGATAATTCCATCATTGTAAAGCGAACTATATTCTCCCTCAAAAAAGTTATCCTCCAATTTATCAAACAAGAGTCTTGATTTATCACCACTGGCTGAGCTTACTAAATAATCTTTCTCTGGGACAAGAATGCTTTCGTAACCTGCCACAGCATTATTTGCCGCAACTCCTGCGTAGTATTGTATACCATCTTTATGAGGAACTATCAAAGCATAGCCTCTTTTATCTAGAGAATGGGGCATCAATTTTCCTAGCATTCCTTCTTTAAATAACTGAGTATAGAATGCCGTTTTCTCTTTAGAATAGTGATGTTCATGAACAGTAGTTCCTTCTATCAAAATACTCTTGCCAACTAAGGTAAACGATGGTTTAGTTTGATGTTTCATTATATGAACTCCTTTCTTTATGGTATAATCATAACAAAAGTAATATGACAACTATCTGTCATATTTAAGGAGAAAATTATGAAAATTGACCGTCAAATGGGGATTATTTCTCATTTAGTAAATAAACGAAAAACAACAGCTAAAGAATTATCAGAACTTTTTAAAGTCAGCACACGAACTATTATGAGAGATATTGATGATTTATCTCTTGCAGGCATTCCTCTCTATGTAATGAAAGGAAAAAATGGAGGCATTTTTCTTATGGAAGACTTCCAAACTGACAAACCTCCCCTGACCCAATCCGAACGGCTTTCAATCGAATCTGGTTTAAAAAGCCGTTATCAAGTATTGGAAGATGCCTCTACTTTCAATGCTATATTGAAATTAAATGCTGCCAATACATACTCTGATTTCGAAATTGATTTATCTCTATCTCAAGGGAACTTGGAAATACGAACTTTGATTTTTAAGTTATTGGAAGCTATCAGAGGTAGAGTAAAAATAAAATTTTCCTATATTAATTCACAAGGGCTGGTGAGTCAAAAAAATTGTGAGCCTTACCGTATTGTCTATAAGGACCGGAGTTGGTATATGGATGCCTACGAAACTGATAAAGCGCGTTTTTCTGTTTTTAAAGTTGCTAGAATTAGTAAACTTACTCTCTCCGATACTTTTTCAAAAAGACATTTTACACCACTTCCCTATGATGGTGGTACATGGATGAATGAAAACAAAGTACCTGTCATCCTGCATGTCCAGAAAATTGTTCTTGATCGATTTGTGGAACTCTTAGGCTATAATGCCATAAAACCTATTAATAGCGATATTTACGAGATTACTTATCCGTTAAACGACAATGATTGGGGATACAATACCTTGCTTGCTTTTGGAAAATACATCACTGTTATATCTCCTAAGCATTTCCTGAAACATTTCACCAACTATATAGATACCATTCATAAGCAATACCCAAACTAATATTCAACTGTCATTCATGAACTTATACCCTTAAAAGAAAAAGGAAAGACTTCCTTTTGTGCCTTTCCTCTTACTTGCTGCTTGTGTGATTATTTTTGGTAAGCTACTGCTTGTTTAATAAAGTCCTCAATCGGCTCTCCTTGGTGGAGAGCTTTTACAATTTTCGAACCGACGATAACGCCATCTGACACCGCATTGAAACGTTCTACATCGGCTTGACTAGATACACCAAAACCTGTCAAGACTGGGATGTCGGCTACTTGATGCAATTGTGCCAAGTGCTTGTCCAAGTCTGCACGGTAATTTCCTGACTTCCCTGTCACCCCATTGATGGCAACAGCATAGACAAAGCCTTCTGCTCCCTTGATCAACTCTTTCTGGCGCTCGAGTCCTGTCGTCAAACTAACTAGGGGAATCAAGGCGATATCTGTGTCTGCCAAAAAGGGCTCTACAAAGTTGGCATGCTCATGAGGTAGGTCTGGGATAATCAAACCCTTGACCGCTGTATCTGCCAAATCTTTGACAAAGTTCTCAACACCATACTGAAAGAGGGGGTTAAAGTAGGTCATAATGACAAGTGGGATTTCTGTCTGAATGGTTTTCAAGGTTTCAACCAAAGCCTTGGTAGAAGTACCATGAGCTAGACTGCGCAAGCCGGCTTCTTCGATAACAGGTCCATCTGCAACAGGGTCTGAAAAGGGAATGCCCACTTCAATAGCAGAGACATTCAAATCTTCCAAAAAGTGGATTGTTTCACCGAGTCCATCCAAACCTTTCTCGTGGTCTCCAGCCATGATATAGGGAACGAAAATTCCTTTTCCAGCTGCTTTGATAGCATTCAATTTTTCTGTTAGTGTCTTAGACATGAGCTTCTCCCTTCTTTGCTGCATCTGCTTCCAAGCGGTCTTTGACTTGAACCACATCCTTGTCCCCACGACCTGATAGACAGACAATCATGGATTTGTCTGGTCCAAGTTCTTTGGCCAATTTCACTGCAAAAGCGATAGCATGACTAGATTCCAGGGCAGGGATAATCCCTTCCACACGAGACAAGAGTTGGAATCCTTCCAAGGCTTCTTCGTCTGTCACAGGGACATAGCTGGCACGTTTGATATCGTGGTAGTGAGAATGTTCTGGACCGATACCAGGATAGTCCAATCCTGCTGAGATAGAGAAGGCTTCAAGAATTTGACCATGAGCATCTTGGAGGACATCCATGAGGGAACCGTGAAGGATCCCTGGACGACCCTTGGTCAGGGTAGATGCATGGTGTTCTGTATCCACACCAAGCCCTGCTGCCTCAGCCCCATACATAGCTACAGACTCATCTTCTACAAATGGATGGAAGAGACCGATAGCATTTGAACCACCACCAACACAGGCTACTAGGGCATCTGGAAGATCTTGACCTGTCAAATCGCGATACTGTTGTTTAGCCTCTCGACCAATGACACTCTGGAAGTCACGAACGATTTCTGGGAAAGGATGAGGCCCCAAGGCAGAACCTAGGATATAGTGGGTATCATCGATATTTGCCACCCATGAACGAAGGGCTGCATTGACCGCATCTTTTAGCACACGCGAACCATCTGTCACTGCCTCTACCTTGGCTCCCAAAAGCTCCATACGGAAGACATTAAGGGCTTGGCGTTTGACATCTTCCTCACCCATGTAGATGGTACATTCCATGTTAAAGAGGGCTGCAGCTGTTGCAGTTGCCACACCGTGCTGACCAGCACCAGTTTCAGCGATGATTTTCTTTTTGCCCATGCGTTTAGCCAGAAGAACTTGTCCCAAGGCATTGTTAATCTTGTGGGCCCCTGTGTGATTGAGGTCTTCACGTTTGAGGTAAATCTTGGCTCCGCCAATATGCTGGGTCAGGTTTTTTGCGTAGTAAAGAGGAGTTTCACGTCCTACGTACTGGCGCAAAAGTTGGTTCAATTCCTCTTGGAAACTTGGGTCCGCCTGACTTTCACGGTAGGCTTTTTCCAACTCCAAAACTGCTGTCATCAATGTTTCTGGGACGAAACGTCCGCCGAATTTTCCGTAAAATCCATCTTTATTTGGTTCTTGATATGCCATTCTTTGCCCTCTCTATAAATCTTCTAATCTTTTCCTGATCTTTTTGTCCATCTGTCTCCACTCCGCTCGATACATCTACTGCATAGGGAGTGAAGTGTTGAATTGCTTTTGCTACATTGTCTTCATTAAGCCCACCTGCGATGAAAAATGGCTGGGCTAGTCCAGACGTATCCAGTTGACCCCAGTCAAAGGTCCTACCACTCCCAGCCACAGGGGCATCAAAGAGGAGATAATCCGCCTGAGAATGAGGCACATGACCATCTCCATCCACCTGCACAGCCTGAATGCTGGCACAAGGTAAATCCTCAAACAAATCATTCCCTACCTGACCATGAACTTGTACCAAGTCCAAGCCAACTTTTTCAATCGCTTCTAGCAATTGAGCTCGACTTGGTGAAACAAATACACCAACCTTCTTAACGTTCACAGGAATGAGCTTTGCCAGCTCAGCAGCCTCTTCTAAGGTCACCTGCCTTTTACTAGGTGCAAAGACAAAACCGATGTAGTCTGCCCCTGCTGATACGGCTGTCTCCACCGCTCCTTTGGTCGATAATCCACAAATCTTAACCTTTGTCAATTTGCAACTCCTTGATTCTCTGGGCTACATCTTCTGCCTGCATGAGCGCTGTTCCCACCAAAATTCCGTTAAAGTATGGTGCTACTCGTTCCGCATCCTGTCCTGTGAAAATAGCAGATTCAGAAATGTAATAACGATCTTCCTTAAAGTGCTGGGCCAAGTCTACACTAGTCTGCAAGTCGACTTCAAAGGTGGTTAAGTTGCGGTTATTAACCCCAATAATCTCAGCACCAAGCCTGTGTGCCACTTCTAGTTCAGCTAGATTGTGGGTCTCCACCAAGATTTCCAGACCAAGCTCTGTTGCGTAGTCATAGAGTTCCTTGAGGCGTTCTTCTGACAAGGCAGCCACGATGAGCAAGATAACTGTCGCGCCGGCATTGCGAGCACGGATGATTTGCTTTTCATCGATGATAAAGTCCTTGTTGAGCGTTGGAATGTTTACCTGACTGGAGATCTCTCGTAGATAATCCAAATGCCCTTTAAAGAAAACTTCATCTGTCAAAACCGAAATCATCACTGCGCCGTTCGCTTCATAAGTCTGGGCCTGTTGCACAATATCCACATCGAGATTGATATCTCCCAGACTAGGGCTAGCCTTCTTGACCTCAGCGATTACCTGCAAACGGTCCTGGTGATTCTTCAAAAATGCTGCCAAGCGATAGGTCTGGCGCAAGGGCTGGACTTCCTCCAGCTCCATCTGCTCGACCTCACGCGCCTTCTGCTCTAAAATTCGTGCTAAAAATTCCTGACTCATTTTTGGTACTCCTGTAACAGTCTGAGTTTTTCAAGGGCCTTGCCACTAGCAATCACTTGACGAGCCAAGGCAACTCCTTCCTTGATACTAGCTACCTTACCATTAGCATAGAAACCAAGACCAGCATTCAAGACTGTCGTTTCCAAGAATGGACTTGGTTCGTTTTGAAGAACGCTGAGCAAAATTTCTGCATTTTCCTGAGCATTGCCTCCACGAATATCTTCGATAGCGTAGCGTTCCATCCCCAAATCCTCTGGAGTGAAGCTTGACAAGGTGATTTCGCCATTTTCAAGAAGAGCAATCTTGGTTGTTCCGTTCAAGCCAGCTTCATCCAGCCCTTCTGGTCCAGCAACCACAACGGCACGTTTGCGACCCATATTTTTCAAAACTTGAGCTGTACTTTCTAGCAGTTCTGGACGACTAATACCAAGCAACTGTGTTTCTAAGGCCATTGGGTGAATCAGTGGACCAGTCAAGTTCATGATTGTTGGAATTCCCAACTCCAAACGAGCTGGCATGATGTATTTCATAGCTGGGTGCATATTTTTAGCAAAGAGAAAGACGATGCCAGTTTTATCAAAGACCTTACCTAGTTCAGCTGGTTTGAGATCAAGATTGATGCCCAATGCTTGAAGGACATCTGCCGAACCCGATTTAGAAGAAATCGAACGGTTACCGTGCTTAGCCATATGAATGCCGCCACCAGCCAAGACAAAGGCTGCAGTTGTGGAAATGTTAAAGCTGAAGGACTTGTCCCCACCTGTACCACAGTTGTCCATAGCATCATGAATTTCAGTTGGAATGTGCTGGGCATGGCCTCTCATGACTTGTGCAATGGCTGTGCGTTCTTCTGGTGTTTCCCCCTTCATCTTAAGGGCCAAGAGAAGAGAAGCAATCTGCGCTTCGGTTACACGCCCAGTTACAATACGCTCGATGACATCCGTCATTTCCACACCTGATAAATTTTCAAATTTTGCTAGTTTTTCAATAATCTCTTTCATCCTAGTTTCCTCACTTTACAACCTTCTCGATAAAATTCCGAATAGAAGACAAGCCATCTGGCGTTCCGATACTTTCTGGATGGTACTGGAATCCATAAATCGGCAGGCTTTTGTGTTGAATTCCCATAATAGCTTGGTCATCAGTCGAACGAGCTGTCACTTCAAAGCCTTCTGGCATTTCTTCAATCAAAATACTGTGATAACGCATGACTGGACGACCATCCTCAATACCCTGATACAAAACAGATGGCGCTTCAAAGCTAATATGGCTCTGTTTCCCATGCATGACTTTTGGAGCCAAACCTAGCTTCCCACCAAAGACTTCTGCGATAGCTTGGTGACCCAAACAAATCCCTAGAATTGGCTTCTTACCTGCAAAATCACGAATCATGTCTTCCATCTTTCCGGCATCCACTGGCCAACCAGGACCGGGAGAAAAGACCAGTCCATCTGCTTTTTCAGCTTCTTCATACAGCTTGGGATCATCATTTCTCAAGACCTGCACTTCTGCAAAATTCCCAATGTATTGAGCCAAGTTATAAGTAAAAGAATCATAGTTGTCAATCAATAAAATCATGGTCTTAGTTCTCCAATTCTAGTCATAGATTTAGCCTTGTTAATGGTTTCTTGGTATTCATTTTGGGCAATAGAGTCATAGACAATCCCTGCCCCAGCCTGCACATAGGCTGTTTGATTTTTGAGAATCATAGTTCGGATGGCAATGGCGAAATCCATATCACCCGTCGCAGACAAGTAGCCGATTGCTCCTGCGTATACGCCTCGTTTTTCCGTCTCCAGTTCATAGATCCGTCTCATGGCCCGAATCTTTGGTGCTCCTGACACTGTTCCAGCTGGAAGTGTAGCTTTCAAAGCATCCATGGCAGTGAGTTCTGGAAGCAAACGTCCCTTGACCACGCTGGTCAAATGCATGACATAGCGGAAGAGTTCCACTTCCATATACTTGGTGACTTGGACACTGGCTGTTTCAGAGATGCGACCAATATCGTTACGCCCCAAGTCTACCAACATCCGATGTTCTGCTGTTTCCTTCTCATCAGAAAGCAGGTCTGTCGCCAAGGCCTTGTCCTCTTCATCCGTGGCCCCTCTTGGTCGCGTACCTGCAATCGGATTGGTTGTCACGATACCATTTTTGACAGAAACCAAACTTTCAGGACTAGCACCGATGATTTGATAATCCCCAAAATCATAGAAATAGAGGTAATTAGATGGATTAGTCACGCGAAGATTTCTGTAGAAGTCAAATGGATTTCCAGTAACCTCTGCTGAGAAACGCTGGCTGAGCACACATTGGAACATATCACCATTACGAATCAAGTCACGAGCGGTTTCCACCATTTCCTCAAACTTATGAGGAGCGATATGCGGTTTGAAGTCCAGCGGAGATAAATCCAAGTCTTCAAATTCATTTGAAGCAGGGATGCGTAATTCTTCAAGCACTTGGTTCAAGGATTCCTCCAAGTCTTCTTGGCTACGCTCACTGTATAGAGCATCCTCAATGACATGGATTTTTTCCTTCTTGTGGTCAAAGACCATATAACTCTCATAGACAAAGAAATGCATGTCTGGCGTTCCAATGGTATCCTCAGGGATTTGACCAATTTCTTCATAGAGCGAAATCATATCGTAACCGACAAAGCCAATAGCTCCCCCACCAAAAGGGAGATCTGAATGGTACTGGCTCTTATGTGTCACTTCATAAAGGAAATCCAAGGGATCCCGATCAATCACTTGCCCATTTTGATAGAGGACCCCATTTTTAAACTTAATCTCAAAAACTGGATTATAGGCTAGGATAGAAAAACGAGCGGTTTCCTTGTCTCTCGGAATACTCTCTAGGATAACCTTGTGTTGCCCTTTTAAGCGCATATAAGCCAAGATTGGTGATAAGACATCTCCAAGAATGATTCGTTCCATTGTAATTTCCCTTTCAGTTCTACTTCTAGTCCGTGGCGACTGTATGAAAAATCCCCACGCAAAATAACTTGCGTGAGGACGAAATTCGCGGTGCCACCTCATTTATAGGATTTCTCCTATCTCTCATTCCTGTCTCAGATACCTCCTGTAACAGGTTGTGCGATAAAGGGCACTCCCTTGAGAATTATGTTTTCTTCTCTTGTTTCAGATGGACCCAACCTTACAGCTTTCTCTGCTTGTTTCCAGCAACCACAAGCTCTCTGTGAAAGAAAGTACTGTAATTTTTCCATCTTTTATTTTTTAGCTTCTAGGTAGTCTGCAATCGCAGCTACGTCCTTGTCTCCACGACCTGAGACATTGATGACGATAATCTCATCTTTACTTAGTTTCGGTGCACGTTTAACTGCTTCTGCGATGGCATGCGAACTTTCAATCGCTGGGATAATCCCTTCAGTCTTACTAAGAAGGAGCAAGGCTTGAACAGCTTCTTCATCTGTCGCTGCCACATATTCCACGCGACCTGAATCTTTAAAGTAGGCGTGTTCTGGGCCAACTCCTGGATAGTCCAAACCAGCTGAGATAGAGTAAACTGGCGCCAGCTCTCCGTCTTCCTTAAAGACTGCATAGGTCTTCATTCCGTCGACAATTCCGACACTACCTTTTGTCATAGTGGCTGCGTGCTTGTCTGTGTCAAGTCCGTGACCAGCAGCTTCGACCCCAACCAATTTGACTTCTTCATCAGCCACATACTGTGAAAAGGAACCGATGGCATTTGAACCACCACCTACACAGGCAATAACGTAATCTGGCAAGCGTCCTTCTTTTTCTAAGATTTGACGACGAGATTCCTCACTGATGACTTTTTGGAATTCATGAACAATGGTAGGATAAGGATGAGGGCCTACAGCAGATCCCAAAACGTAGAAGGCTTCAAGGTCATTCATCCATGCTCCAAAGGCTGCATCAACCGCATCCTTAAGAGTTCGTGTCCCCGTTTCAACCGCGTGAACAGTTGCTCCCATCATCTCCATGCGAAAAACATTGAGACGTTGACGTTCCACATCCTCTGCCCCCATGTAGACATCACAAGCCATACCAAACTTGGCTGCAGCCGCTGCTGTCGCAACACCGTGCTGACCAGCTCCTGTTTCCGCAATCACTCGTTTTTTGCCCATACGTTTGGCAAGAAGGATTTGTCCTAAAACATTGTTGAGCTTGTGAGAACCAAGGTGGTTAAGGTCTTCACGCTTGAGATAAATCTTAGCACCACCTAAGTGATCTGTCAAACTTTCCGCAAAATAGAGCGGTGTTTCACGACCTGAATAGTCTTTTAAGTAATGACGAAATTCTGCCAAAAACTCTGGATCATCCTTGTATTTATCAAATGTCACTTCTAGCTCATCCAACAAAGCCTGAATCGGCTCCGGTACAAAACTACCACCAAATTGTCCAAAATAACCTTTAGTTGTCATAAAAATTTTCCTCTTTTCTACTGTTTCCAAGATATGAAAAAGCCCTCACACAGAAAATAACTCTGTGTGAGGGCGTTGGTAACGCGGTGCCACCTCAATTATAAAGGGACTATCCCCTTTACATCTCTACCTTGTCTAACAACAAGTTGCACTGTAAGGTGTGCGCACCGAATTTTCATTGTTTCAAATTCATTTTTAAAATCAGCCCACTTTCACTACTTCCAACCACCTGTTCACAATCACCACAGGCTCCCTGAAGATCAAACATAGTTACTTTTCTGATTTGTTGAAAATATTATATGCTATTGTCCGCTTTTTGTCAAGATTTTTTTATGATTTTTTTCTAGAACCGAGGATTTCTTCGGAAATTCTCACCAAAGTCTGAACGATATAATCAACTTCTTCATCGCTTAATTTTGTATGAAGAGGAAGCGTAATTTCATTTTCAAAGAAGGCATAGGCTCTTGGATAATCTGCCATATCAAAACCAAGATTCTTATAGGCTGTCAAGAGAGGAAGCGGTTTGTAGTGTACATTATTTGCAATTCCTGCTTTGGCTAATTCTTGGATGATGTGGTTGCGCTCTTCTAAACTTGCTCCTTCTACATGGGTGATATAGAGGTGGCGTGAAGATTCGACAGTATCAGTCTTGTGTACCAGTGGGTGAATACGAGTACCCGCAAAACCACGATCATAACGGTCCACGATGTCCTTACGACGTTGCAACAAACCAGGGTAACGATCCAATTGTACCAAACCAAGCGAAGCCATGATATCCGTCATGTTGCACTTGTAGGCTGGTGTAACGATATCGTATTCCCAAGAACCCAATTGCATCTTAGCAAGAGCATCCTTTGTTTGCCCGTGAAGAGAAAGGATTTGGAATTCCTTGTACATCTCTTCATCGTCAATAGCTGGATTGGCTTTCCAAGTCACACTTCCTCCCTCAGCCGTTGTAAAGTTTTTAACGGCATGGAATGAGAAGGAAGTAAAGTCAGCGATAGAACCAGCTGGTTGTCCTTTATAAGTAGATCCCAAAGCATGGGCACTATCAGAGACAATCACGATACGGTTAAAGGCCTTTTGCCACTTGCTAGCAGCTGTAAAGAGATCCCGTTTCTTCTCCACGACTTGGAACAAACGGTCATAGTCGCACACAATCCCTGCAAGCTCAACCGGAATAATCACCTTAGTCTTTTCAGTAATGGCTTGCTCAAGTAGGTCATAATCCATCTCAAAAGTATCTGCTTGGATATCCACCATGACAGGGGTTGCTCCCACGTGAGTGATGACACTACATGAAGCTGTATAGGTCATGGCTGGAACGATGACTTCATCACCAGGTCCCACTTCCAAAACACGCAAAATCAACTCAAGAGCGGCAGTCGCAGAGTTGAGGCAGACAGTCTTAGGTGTCTGTGTGTATTGGGACAAGCGACGCTCCAGTTCTTTTGTCTTAGGACCTGTTGTGATCCAACCAGAGCGCAGGGTATCTGCTACTTCAGCAATTTCAGCTTCGGTAATATCGGGTGGTGAAAATGGAATATTGTAATTTGGCATTGATTTGCTCCTTTTATCTGTACTCATTTTCTCATGACTACTTTATTTTAGCACTTCAAACACGGTTTGAAACATGATTTTGATGTCTCCAAGGAAACTAAACTCTCGGAGATAGGCGAGGTTATAGCGCATCTTTTCAGGAAGGACATGCTCTACATAGGCTTGGTCAACTGACAGACCTTTCTCCGTCATTTGACTGATGATAGTATCCTCATCCTTGTAGTTGATGCTGGCTGGAGAGGTGATTCCTGCTGGCAAGAGCAAGGTCGCCATCATTTCAGGACTATACTGCTCGGTGTAACGTGGCACTTCAGGTCGCGTGCCGACAAAAGACATTTCGCCTTTAAGGACATTGACCAGCTGAGGCAGTTCATCCAAGCGCACACGACGAATGAAATTTCCCACTTTGGTAATGCGGCTGTCGTTAGCTGAAGTCACCAGACTTCCTTTTTTATCCGCATCCGTCACCATAGTACGGAACTTCCAAATCTTGAACAGACGGTTGTACTGGGTCACGCGCTCTTGCTTGTAAATGACAGGTCCCTTGCTATCCAACTTGATCCAAATGCTCAAGATAAGAAAGATGGGAGAAGTCAAAACTAGCAAAAACAAGGCCAGAACCCAGTCCAGGCAACGCTTGAAAATCAGCGAACCCTTCCTTTTAGAGACAAGCTGGTAGTAGGACTCAACCTCGCTTGATTGCATTTCCACGGGCAAGTCTTCCCATTTCAGCATGCTGTTTCTCCTTTGTTTTTATTATACTATTTGTCAACATTTTTCATTATACCACAAAATGGAAAAGGCGGTGCAAGAAATCTGTAATTTGAAGGATTTCCTTCTGATGTTCAATGAAAATCAAAGTACAGCTTTGAGGTTGCAGATAAAGCTGACATGGTTTGAAGAGATTTTCAAAGAGTATTAGGACATGGCCCCTGCCTGCAAGCTATACATCTTGTGATAGGTTCCTCCCAAGGCCAAGAGTTCCTCATGGGTTCCACTCTCGATGATACGCCCCTTGTCCAAGACGTAGATGCAGTGGGCATCCTGGATGGTCGAAAGGCGATGAGCAATAGCAATGGTTGTCCGTCCCTGTCTCATCTTAGCTAGGGAATCTTGAACCAAACTTTCTGTTTCAGAGTCAATATTGGCTGTCGCTTCATCCAAAATCAGGATTTTAGGTTGACTGGCGACTGTTCTAGAAAAGGCAAGAAGCTGTCGCTGTCCAGTAGAAAAGCTCGAGCCACGCTCAGACACAGGTGCATCATAACCCTGCGGAAGCTCCTGAATAAAGGAATCTGCATCAACAAAGGCAGCCGCATCCTGGACCTCTTTATCACTAAGATCTTGGTACATGGCGATATTGGACTTGATAGTCCCATGATAGAGGAAGGGTTCCTGTAAGACTAGCCCGATATTCTTTCTCAACTCTTCCTGACTGTAGTTCCTGATATCCACACCATCCAAGAGAACGCGGCCTGACTGAAATTCATAAAAGCGCATGAGGACATTGATAATGGAAGATTTCCCTGAACCTGTATGACCTACAAAGGCAATGGTTTCGCCCTTGTTAACTGAAAAGGAAATGTCATCCAGAATCGGATGTTTGCCATCATATGAGAAACACACATGTTCAAAACGGATATTGCCTTCTTTGACTTTAGCTTGCCCATTTTTTTGGAGAGGCTCATAGGTCGTTTCATCAATCAAGGCAAAGACACGGCCTGCAGATACCATAGAAGTTTGAAGGGTTGAAAAGTTTTGCGTCACCTCAATCAGGGGATCAAAAAGGCGGTTGATATACTGGATAAAGGCATACATGGTTCCAGCTGTTATCCCGATAGAAAGACCACGATAGCCAAAGTAGGCCATCAAAACGGCGTAGCCTAGGAGTTTCAGCAAACTCATGGCAGGGCGCAAAAAGAGGGCATCCAAGGCTACAGAACGGTTGGCATAGACCAAGTGTTCTTGGTTGATTTCATCAAATTCTGCCTGCAGACGCTTCTCTTGATTAAAGGCTTGGATAATCCTGATTCCCTCGATATTCTCTGCCAGCTTACTATTGATATCCGACAAGAGACTTCTGGTTTTTTCGATGATTTTCACTGATTTTTTCCGGTAGAGATTGACCAAAAGGAAAATCAAGGGGAGAAAGAGCAGGACTAAAGCTGTCAAACGAAAATCCAGCACCAACATGGTATACAGAGTTGTCAGAAAGATAAAAACTGCTGAAATAAAGCTGGATAAAATTCCCGAAAACATGTCACTGATGGTCTCGGTATCATTGGTCAAACGAGAGACGATGGAACCTGCTGGCGTCTTGTCAAAATAAGACATGCCGAGTTTCTCCATATTGGCAAAGGCATCGCGACGAATATCTCTGACAATACTGTAGGACACCCTCGCAAAGAGAAGATTGCCAACATACTGAACCAGAGTTTGCAGGATATAGAGTCCATAGTAAGCCAGCAAAACGGTCACGGCCAGTTGATTAAGATTGCTGAGGTACTGGTCGATAAAATGAGAAGCCACAAGGGGAATGACACTTTTAATGACCGTCGTCGCTAGGAGAAAACTGAGTGCCAAAAAGGTCAGGAGGCCATAGGGCTTGAGATAGGACATCAAGCGCTTCAATACAGCCCATTGTTCTTTCTTATTCTGCATCTTCTTCTCCTTTCATTTCCAACTGCTGAGACTGGTAGGTTTGGGCATACCAGCCATCTAGGGCTAGCAATTCTTCGTGCGTGCCCCGTTCGATAATTTGGCCATTTTGCAGAACCAAGATCAGATCTGCATGGACAACCGCACTGAGACGATGTGCTGTAATAATGGTTGTCTTGTCCTTCCGTGTCTCCTTGAGATTGTCGATGATGGCATACTCCGTTTTGGCATCCACGGCGGACAAGGAATCATCTAGAATCAAAATATCAGGGTCTAAAATCATAGCCCGACTCATGGCCAGACGCTGCTTTTGACCACCAGAAAGACTGACTCCTTTTTCACCGATTAGCGTATCAAATCCCTGAGGCATGTCCACAATATCTTGGTAAACTTGCGCTAGTTTAGTCGCTTCCTCGACCGCCGAAAGGGGCAAGTTAGGATTGCCAAAGCGGATATTGTCTAAGATTGAAGCCGCAAAGAGGAACTGGTCCTGCGGAACATAGCCCATAAGGCTACGAAAATCTGTCAGACGATAATTCCGAATATCATGACCATTTAGGTAAATAGCACCCTTATCCACATCATATTCACGCAAGAGGAGCTTGATCAAGGACGTTTTTCCAGAGCCTGTCTGCCCGACCAAGCCTAGGGTTTGTCCTTTTTCCAGACTAAAGTGAACATCCGTCAGTGTCTCCTCATTTTCAAAGGCAAAGCTGTCAATGGCATATTCCAAACGTCCATTTTCTATACCATCTAAAGGAAACTCAGGGTCTTGAACAGGTGATTCCTGAGATAAAAGCTCCTCAATCCGTTGGTAAGAAACCTTCCCTCGCTGGGTAATATTAAAGAGGAAGCCAATGGCCATAAGAGGCCAGACCAACATATCCAAGTAAGAGATAAAAGTGACCAAATTCCCAACCGTGATTTGCCCCTCCTGAACCATCAAAGAGCCGACCAAGAGAGTTAAAACATAGGACGAACCAACAAACAAGAGAACCATGGGGTCAAAGAGACTATCGTATTTCATGGTTTGGAGATTCTTTTGGAAGGTCAATTCATTCACTGCCTGAAAGGACTTCAACTCATCCGCCTGATAACCGAAAGACTTGGTCACTTTGATACCTGATACAGACTCCTGCACCTTATTATTGAGTTCGGAAAAGGCAGCCTGTGACTCGCCAAAGGCCTTGTGGGTCTTTCTCCCTAGACGACTGGTCGCATAAGCCATGAAAGGCAAGGGAAGAATGGCAACCAAGGTCATTTGCCAGGAGATACTAAAAAGCATGGTCAGCAAAGTCACCAAAGCCGTGATGGAAGCATCCACTGCTGACATGACTCCTCCACCTGCGAGACGAGTTAAAGCATTGATATCATTGGTGGCGTGTGCCATCAAGTCCCCCGTCCGATAGGTCTGATAAAAGGCTGGCGACATTTTAGTAAAATGCTCAAACAAGCGAGAACGCATAATCTGCCCTAGACGGTAAGAAGTTCCAAGGATATACATGCGCCAAACATAGCGCAGATAGTACATCCCAAAGGCTGCCAGCAGCAGATAAAATAGATTAAAAAGGAGGTCCTGCTGGGTTAATTGTCCCCCAGTAATGGCATCAATCACCCGTCCCATGACCATGGGGGGGATGAGATTAAGGACGGAAACCAAGACCAAGGCCACAATCCCGACTAGATAACGGCGCTTTTCTAACTTGAAAAACCACCAAAGTTTTTGAATAATGGACATAAAATCCCTTTCTGATTGCAAATGGAAACCTGAGGCCAAGACTCAATGAAAATCAAAGAGCAAACTAGGAAACTAGCCGCAGGCTGCTCAAAGCACTGCTTTGAGGTTGTAGATAGAACTGACGAAGTCAGTAACCTACATACGGCAAGGCGACGTTGACGCAGTTTGAATTTGATTTTTGAAGAGTACAAGACCCCAGGTTTTTCTTATTCATAAGTTACGACTGAGACGACACCCTTGTCATACTCAGCGATAAAGATGTTGGCTACATTATCATGCCCTTGTTTACTAAGGTTATCAAGCAGCCACTCTTCGCTACGACCAATCGATTCCAAAACATCTACTTGGATCACACCGTCAGTCACAACTGGATACTTAGGATTTTCATCTCCCATTTGGACCACGATGAGTTGACCGTTTTGCTCCTGCACAGCTCGTTTAACTTGCTTCATTTGGAAAATCCCTTGGCTACGAAGCTTGAGGGCTACATCCGATGCAGACAAGCCAACTGAACGACAGGCTTCTGGATCAATCTTCCCATTTTTGATGAGGAGAGTCGGTTTTCCATCAATTAAGCGTTTGACAAAACGAACATTGTTATTGAGCCATTTGAGGGTCAAGACCAAAATCGTCCACATCATCAGAATCACTGCGTACTGGAGAATGCTGATAGAACTATTGTAAATCACCCCACCGATGATACCACCAAGAACATAGTTCTGAATTTGGTCTGTCGCAGAGTTAGGTGCTAGATTTCCCTTTCCTGTCACATTGATAACAAAAACAAGCGAGAAAAGACCCAAGGCCAGTTTGATTAAAATTTCCATATAATTGAGTGTCATTTGTTCACCTCCACCAGTTCAATTGCATCTGTTTTATACAATTCGACTTTCTCTAACAGGTACTTGTCTGGCTCACTTCCATTTAGGGCACGATAATAGTGATCTCCTACCTTGATAAGTCCTCCATCTGTGTTTGTGGAAGTATTGACGTAAACCTCTGACTTGTCTACTCCCAATTCTTTGGAAACAAGCTCGATGAAATGAAGTGAAGCTTGAAATTTATTATTAGATACTTGATTGTTTTGATAAGTCGTGATGCTGACCAAAAGCAGAGCTAATAAGGTCAAGGCTGAAATCATGACCAACTCACGAAATTTGGTTCCCTTTTTATCATGGTATGCCTTAAAAGCAAAAAAACCTGTCACAGCTAATAGAACAATTCCAAAGCCAACCATGATACCATTTTGCTGACTGATTTGGCTGAGGACATAGTCATAAGAGTAGAATTTCATGTATTTTCACTCCCTTTCATAAAATCATTCTTAATTATAAACGAAAGAGGGTGATTTTTCAAACTATACGTTGGGGAAATGCGCCTTTTTTTGGTATAATATAGTCTATAATCTGAATGAAAAAGGTAACTTTATGAAACTCATCTCATGGAATATTGATTCCCTCAATGCAGCCCTAACGAGCGACTCAGCTCGTGCAAAGTTGTCCCAAGAAGTCCTACAAACATTGGTAGCCGAAAACGCTGATATTATCGCTATCCAAGAAACCAAGCTTTCTGCCAAGGGGCCTACAAAAAAACACTTGGAAATTTTAGAAGAGCTCTTCCCAGGCTATGAAAATACTTGGCGTTCCTCTCAAGAACCTGCTCGCAAAGGCTACGCTGGAACCATGTTCCTCTATAAGAAAGAACTCACACCAGCGATTAGCTTCCCAGAAATCGGTGCCCCTTCTACCATGGACTTGGAAGGCCGCATCATCACCTTGGAATTTGATGCATTTTTCGTAACGCAAGTTTACACTCCAAATGCTGGTGATGGTTTGAAACGCTTGGAAGAGCGTCAAGTCTGGGACGTCAAATATGCTGAGTATCTGGCGCAACTAGACAAAGAAAAACCAGTCCTTGCAACCGGTGACTACAACGTAGCCCACAAGGAAATCGACCTTGCAAATCCTGCCAGCAATCGCCGTTCACCTGGTTTTACAGACGAGGAGCGTGCTGGATTTACCAACCTCTTGGCAACTGGGTTTACTGACACCTTCCGCCACATTCACGGCGATGTCCCAGAGCGCTACACTTGGTGGGCGCAACGCAGCAAGACTTCTAAAATCAATAATACAGGCTGGAGAATCGACTACTGGCTCGCTAGCAACCGCGTGGCTGACAAGGTGGTCAAGTCTGACATGATTGACTCGGGTGCGCGTCAAGACCATACGCCGATTGTACTGGAAATTGAACTCTAAGGAGAAAGCTAATGGACTATCAAGCTGTCATTCCTGAATTTGTAGTATCTGACCTCGAAAAGTCACGCCACTTCTACTGCGACTTGCTGGGATTTTCTGTCGAATACGAGCGTCCAGAGGAGAAATTTCTCTTCCTCTCGCTTGAAGACTGCCAACTTATGCTAGAAGAAGGCAGCACAGAAGAATTAGCCCAACTAACCTATCCTTTCGGGCGCGGTGTCAATATTTCCTTTGGCATTGAAGATGTCCCTCAGCTCCACCAAAAACTGCTGAAAGCTGACTATCCTATCCATCGTCCGCTGACCAAAAGAGAATTTCGAGTGGGAGATAACTTTATTTACCCTCATGAATTTGCGATTTTGGATCCTGATGGTTATTTTTTAAGATTTAGCGAATAGAAGAATAAAAGGCTACAATACTATCTAGCCTTGCAGCCTTTTATTCGTTCGCTTTTATGTTCTATTTGCTAACAAAATATTTGATTAATAAAGCTAATTGGTGTAAAATAAAAACATTGGCAGTAGCCTATTTAAAATTTAATATCATTTTACTTGTTTATGTCATGAATTGGCACGACGTTTCTACAAGGTGCCGGAACACCTAACAATGAGTATGTCAGCTGAAGGTATGGTTTTGGCCATGCCTATTTTGGGGACTTACTTAGAGGATTAAGTAGGTCCTTTTTCTATTTCTTGCCAGAATCCCTAAACAAGCAAATGAAGTATCTTTTAGACTTTAGGAGGTCTTATGAAATTATTAGAAGAGCGCATCCTTCAGGATGGGCATATCTTGAGTGACAACATCCTCAAGGTGGATTCCTTTCTAACCCACCAAGTTGACTTTAGCTTGATGCGAGAGATTGGTAAGGTGTTTGCGGAAAAATTCGCAACTGCTGGCATTACCAAGGTCGTGACCATTGAAGCATCGGGCATTGCCCCAGCCGTTTTTACTGCCGAAGCCTTAAATGTCCCTATGATTTTCGCAAAGAAAGCTAAAAACATCACCATGAACGAAGGCATCTTAGCTGCAGAAGTCTACTCCTTTACCAAGCAGGTGACCAGCACGGTTTCCATCGCTGGAAAATTCCTCTCACCAGAGGACAAGGTCTTGATTATAGATGATTTCCTTGCTAATGGCCAAGCTGCCAAAGGCTTGATCCAAATCATCGAACAAGCTGGAGCAAAAGTTGAAGCGATTGGTATCGTGATTGAAAAATCTTTCCAAGATGGTCGTGATTTGCTTGAAAAAGCAGGATATCCAGTCCTATCACTGGCTCGCTTGAATCGTTTCGAAAATGGTCAGGTCGTATTTAAGGAGGCAGATCTCTAATGCAAAAACAAGAAAAACATTCACAAGCAGCCGTTCTTGGCTTGCAGCACTTACTAGCAATGTACTCAGGTTCTATCCTGGTTCCTATCATGATTGCGACAGCTCTTAGCTATTCAGCTGAGCAGTTGACCTACCTGATCTCCACAGATATCTTCATGTGTGGGGTGGCCACCTTCCTTCAACTCCAACTCAACAAATACTTTGGGATTGGACTACCAGTCGTTCTCGGAGTTGCCTTCCAATCCGTCGCTCCTTTGATTATGATTGGGCAAAGCCACGGTAGTGGGGCTATGTTTGGTGCCCTTATCGCATCAGGGATTTA
Organism: bacterium; assembly: GCA_905221295.1. Lineage (GTDB taxonomy): Bacteria > Bacillota > Bacilli > Lactobacillales > Streptococcaceae > Streptococcus. The sequence goes on from CAJNCP010000003.1 coordinate 200,294, forward strand.
TGTGGTTCTGATTTCAGGTATTTTCTCAAAAGTTGCCAATCTCTTCCCATCTATCGTAACAGGCTCTGTCATTACCACGATTGGATTGACCTTGATTCCTGTCGCTATTGGAAATATGGGAAATAATGTCCCAGAGCCAACTGGTCAAAGTCTCTTGCTTGCTGCCATCACTGTTTTGATTATCCTCTTGATTAACATCTTTACCAAAGGATTTATCAAGTCTATCTCTATTTTGATTGGTCTGGTTGTTGGTACCGCCATTGCTGCTACCATGGGCTTGGTTGATTTCTCCCCTGTTGCGGCAGCACCGCTTGTCCATGTCCCAACTCCCCTCTACTTTGGGATGCCAACCTTTGAAATCTCATCTATTGTCATGATGTGTATCATCGCAACGGTGTCTATGGTTGAGTCGACTGGTGTTTACCTAGCCTTGTCTGATATCACGAAAGATCCAATCGACAGCACGCGCCTGCGCAACGGTTACCGCGCAGAAGGTCTGGCCGTACTTCTCGGAGGAATTTTTAACACCTTCCCTTACACAGGATTTTCACAAAACGTTGGTTTGGTTAAATTGTCAGGTATCAAGAAACGCCTGCCAATCTACTACGCAGCTGGTTTCCTAGTTCTCCTTGGACTCCTTCCTAAGTTTGGTGCCCTCGCCCAAATCATTCCGAGTCCTGTCCTTGGAGGGGCCATGCTGGTAATGTTTGGTTTTGTTTCCCTTCAAGGGATGCAAATCCTCGCCCGCGTTGATTTTGCTAACAATGAACACAACTTCCTTATCGCAGCAGTTTCCATCGCTGCAGGTGTCGGACTCAACAATAGTAATCTCTTCGTCAGCATGCCGACAGCTTTCCAAATGTTCTTCTCAAACGGAATCGTCGTAGCCAGCCTACTGGCCATTGTCCTCAATGCAGTATTAAACCGGAAAAAGAAATAAGAAAAAGAGGTGTGAGCCTCTTTTTTGTTTCTTTATATCCTTACCTGTCTTTCTTCTGACCTTTGTCCTGTGACAAACATGGTAAAGGTGGCTTTGCAGACATTTCTGTCTTCTTGATTGGTGATATCGACATCCACGACACAGGTTGTGCGTCCATGATGGACACATTCTCCTTTAATGGTCAGCACATCGTCGAGTTTTCCTGCCTTGAGGTAGTTGATAGAGGATTGGAGCGTCACTCCATCAAGCCCCAACGAGATAACCACTAGACCACTAATCTGGTCACAAAGGGTAAAGAGATAGCCACCATGGGCATTGCCATAGTAGTTGAGCGACGAGTCCACTACTTTTGTCGTCACCACAACATGACCATCTCTCATTTTTTCTATTTCGTAATTTTCAAAGGCAGATATAGCGTCAAAATGAAAATCTTTCATCGTTTCCTCCTGATAGTTCAAACGACACTATGATACTACTTTTTATAGGACTGCGCAAGGAGAAAGCTCCTAGTTTGGCAAAATTCCGACTTGTTCTACAAAGCGCATAAAGGCTACCTGTCCTTGTTCCGTTTGCTTGTAAACTCCTGCGTCCTCCAGAACACGCGCAAAGATAGTACCTACAGAGTCCTTGACGATTTCAAGGGCTTTTTCTTTATCTTTTAGGTCTGGATGTTGAGCTTTGAGCCGGTCTGCCCATTCCTGATGATAAGAGGCAACTGCTTCATCATCTCCTACAATATAGCTGGCAACTTGCTCCACTTCTACTTTCAAACGAGGTGGTAAGATAGCCAAGCCCATGACCTCAATCAAGCCGATATTTTCTTTCTTGATATGTTGGACATCCTTGTGGGGATGATAGATACCATCAGGATGCTCTGGCGATGTCTGATTGTCCCGTAAGACCAAGTCCAACTCAAACTGTCCATCGCGTTTACGAGCAATGGGTGTAATGGTGTGATGCGGTGTCCCGTCTGTCTCTGCTAAAATCTGCACTTCAGAATCTGAATACTGGCGCCATTCCTGCAAAATCTTATCCGCCAAGTTGATCAAATCTTCTTTTGAATCCGAAGTCAAACGCAGCACTGACATAGGCCACTTGACAATCCCAGCCTTGACCTGCTCAAAACCAGCAAAACAGAAAGTCTTTTGCAAAGGAGCCAATTCCATAGGAAATACGTGACGGCCTCCTTGATAGTGATCATGAGTCAGAATAGAGCCTCCCACGATTGGAAGGTCGGCATTCGAACCCGCAAAATATCCCGGAAATTGCTCTACAATCGCCAGCAGACGCTCAAAACTCTGACGACTAATCGCCATTGGCCGATGCTGACCATCTAAGAAGATACAGTGCTCATTAAAATAAGCATAGGGCGAATACTGGAATCCCCACTCCTGACCAGCCATTTCAAAACGGATAATGCGGTGATTGCTACGAGCTGGATGGTTAACCCGACCATGGTAGCCCTCATTCTCTATACAAAGCTGACACTGGGGATAATTGCTAGCTTGCACCAACTTGGCCGCCGCAATCTCCTTTGGATCCTTTTCAGGCTTAGAGAGGTTAATGGTAATCTCAAGTTCTCCATAGTCAGATGGAACGCGATAAGCGATATTCTTAGAAATAGCCTTGAGTTTGATGTAGTCGTTTTTCTGGCTAAGTTGGTAAAAATCTGCAATTGCCTGCTCTGGAGATTGGGCATAGGTTCCCCAAAAGTTACGATTAACCTGACTTGGACAAGGAGTTACCAAGTCCATCAGTTCAGAACCGAGGATTTCACGCGCAGTCTGACTGTCCTCAATCGTCTCTAATCGAACCGCTTCCTCGACTAACTGGTCCTTAAGGTCAATCAACTCATCCAGATCCGTCTCAACTTTCAAAACGCCTTCACCCACTCGTGCTAAGACACGATTGGTTAGGTAGATTCGATCCATTTCCTCAAATGAACTTTCAGCAATGACTTCCGTGATAAATGCATCTAGAACTCCTTGACTCATTGATTCTCCTTCTTACTTTCTAAATAGTCTCTGACAGCATCTAAATCCTGAAAAACTTGTTCTGTTTTATTTAAGAAAGACTGTGCTGGCATTTTTAAGTCTGGAATACAAATAACTGGTATCCCAGCTCTATACGCTGCTTCAATCCCTGCTTCACTATCCTCTAATACTAAGCAATTCTCTGGTAAAACATTCAAAACACTACAGGCCTTTAAAAATATATCAGGGTAAGGTTTGCTTCGCTTTACATCTTTTGCAAAAACTAGATGGTCAAATAAGGACAGTATACCATTACTATCCAAAATCATTCTAGCTCTAGATTCAACACTTGAAGTTGCTAAAGCGATTGGAATACCTTCTCTTTGCAAAAAAGCAAGCAAATTTTTAGCACCTTTTTTTAAATTTACACCTTTGGCTAAGATTCGAGCCTCCAGTTCATAAACTTTTTCCAAGGTTTGGTCAAAGTTCCAAGGTAAATCATAGGTATCCAAAAATCGTTGAACATTCTCCTCTTCCCTATGTCCACTGTATTCTCTAGAATATGTTTCTTCTGTGAAAGGAATTCCAAAATCTTTAAGCAATTCTTGATAAACTTTTAGAGAAATGATCTCAGTATCAGCTAATAAGCCATCTAAATCAAATATTACAGCGTCCATTTACTTCTCTCCTAGTCTAAAACGCGAGTTCCACCTGCAACTTCAGCGATATAGAAGCTTGGAGCGTATCCAACGACTTCCTCGTAGTGCTTGCCAACAGCTGCTTTAAAAGCCTCAACGGCATCTTTTTGCACCAAGGCAATGGCACAGCCACCAAATCCTGCCCCTGTCATACGAGCACCGAGAACACCTTCCTGAGCCCAAGCTGTGTGGACAAGGGTATCCAATTCCAAACCAGTTACTTCATAGTCATGTTCTAGAGAAACGTGAGAAGCATTCATCAAGCGACCAAATGTTTCTAAATCACCTGCCTGAAGTGCTGCTTGAGCTTTAAGAGTACGTTGGTTTTCAAGCACAGCATGGCGAGCACGTTTTAAGCGATTTTCGTCTTTAATCAGATAGCTGTATTGGTCAAAGGCCCACTCATCCAATTCACCCAAGGTCTGAATATCCAAGGCAACTTGCAATTCTTCCACAGCTTTTTCACACTCAGCACGGCGTTCATTGTACTTAGAGTCCGCCAATTCACGACGTTTATTGGTGTTCATGATAACAACAACATTGTCTTTCAAATCAAGTGGTACCAAGTCGTATTCTAGAGTGTTAGTATCCAGGTAAATAGCTCGTTGGTCAGCCCCCATACCGATGGCAAACTGGTCCATGATACCAGAGTTGATTCCGATAAAGTTGTTTTCTGTTTGTTTTCCGATTTTTACCAAATCCAGACGGTCTAGTTTTAAATCAAAGAGATGCTCTGCAACGACCCCTGTCAAGAGTTCCAAAGATGCTGAAGAGGACAAGCCTGCACCATTTGGGATATTCCCATAAACATAAAAATCAAACCCTTTGTCAATCACGTGCCCAGCTTCTTGCAAGAAATGAAGAACCCCTTTTGGATAGTTGGTCCAGCTGTGATCTTTTTCAAATTTGAGGTCAGCAAGAGGCACTTCGATGATACCCTTATCCTCAAAGTTGGCTGAGTAGAAACGCAAGACTTGGTCGTCACGCTTGCGCGCTGCACCGTATGTCCCCAAAGAAATAGCAGCTGGAAAAACGTGCCCACCGTTGTAGTCTGTGTGTTCACCAATCAGATTGATACGACCTGGTGAAAAGAAAGTTTGGTCTGCTTCTTGACCAAAAACGGCAAGAAAGTCTTTGCGAAGGGCTTCAGCAGTAAGATGTTGTGTCATATGAATTCTCCTTTGACTGTCCGTTAAGTCGCCTCAACGTGTAATCGTTTTCTTCTATTGTACCCAAGGGATTTGCCAAGGTCAATTCTTTTTACTAAATTTTTACTAAACTATCAGTAAAAAGCAGAAAAATATGATATACTAACCTAAAATGAGGAGGTTTTATGGCTACATTAAAAGACATCGCACAGCTAGCCTCTGTCTCTATCGCGACCGTATCTCGTGTCCTCAATCGCGACCAGAGCCTATCTGTCACAGAAGAAACCAGACACCGTATATTAACCGTTGCTGAAGAGCTGGGCTACACCAAGCATCTCAAGACAGGCGAATCCCACAAACCCAAGCAGAAGATTGCCATTATCCAATGGGTCAGCGAACAAGGGGAGCTAGACGACCTCTACTATTATCAGATTCGTCTCGGTATTGAAAAAAGAGCCCAAGAGTTGGACTATGATATCTTGCGCTATTTCAACGACCACCCTTTTACTCTGAGCGAAGAGGTAATCGGAATACTCTGTATTGGAAAGTTCAGCCGAGCACAGATCTCTGCCTTTGAAGAATACCAAAAACCCCTAGTCTTTTTAGACAGCGATACACTTTCATTGGGACATACCTGTATTATCACTGACTTTTACACTGCTGTAAAACAAGTTGTTGATCACTTCCTCAGCCAAGGGTTTGATCGTATCGGGATTCTAACAGGTCTTGAAGAAACAACCGACCAAGAAGAGATCATTCAGGATAAGCGACTTGAAAATTTCAAAGATATTTCCCAAGCAAAAGGTATCTACCATGAAGAACTGGTCTTTCAGGGGAGCTTTACTGCCCAGTCTGGCTATGACTTGATGAAGGAGGCCATTCACAAGTTGGGAGAACAACTCCCACCAGCCTTTTTCGCCGCCAGCGATAGTTTAGCCATCGGCGCCCTCCGTGCCCTCCAAGAAGCTGGAATTAGCCTGCCAGATCGCGTCAGTCTCATTTCTTTTAACGATACCAGTCTGACCAAGCAGGTCTATCCTCCTCTTTCTAGCATTACCGTCTATACCGAAGAAATGGGCCGAGCAGGTATGGATATTCTTAATAAGGAAGTTCTCCACGGTCGCAAAATCCCTAGCCTGACTATGCTAGGAACCAGACTGACTCTGAGAGAAAGTACAAGGAATGAATAGAAAAAGTGAATAAAGAAATATTCCTTTATCCACCTTTTTGGGATTTAATTGTTATTCGCTACGAAGCGATTCGACTGGGTCTTTCTTAGCAGCGATGCGTGAAGGGATTAGACCGGCTAACATGGTAAGGACAATCGAAATACCGATAAGGATTAGAGCTACTTCTATTGGTAATTGCGCTACATTTCCCACATTTGTCATTTTCGCAACAATCGCATTGATTGGGAATGTCGCAAGAAAGGTAATCGCGATACCGAGCACCCCAGAGATCAATCCTTCAATGGCTGTTTCAGCAGTGAAGATACGACGAATATCTTTCTTCGAAGCCCCCATTGCACGTAGGATTCCGATTTCTTTTGTACGTTCGAGAACTGAAATGTACGTGATAATCGAAATCATTATAGAAGATACAATGAGTGAGATGGCCACAAAGCCAACGAGTACTGTTGTCACTACGCCAACCAATGTCGTAATTGAAGACATGATAGTTTGGATATCATCTGAATAAGCGAGTACCTTATCGTCTTCTCCAGCTTCTTTTTTCGCTGTGTTATAGGCGTTTATGAACTCTTTTAAGTCTTGTTTTTGTTGGAACGAAGAGGTGTAGAGCTCAATGGCAGCTGGTTTGGATTTGTTGATGACGCCCATTTTTGCGAGGTTTTCCTCGTAAGTTGAAGCCGAATTGTCATTATATTGTTGGACATACTGCGCCTGTTCTTCAGGTGTCATTTTAGCCAACTGAATTTTTTCTTCTTCGGTTAAATTCTCCGAACTGAATGGTTTAGGATCTTTGGCAAAGTCTTTACCCGTAAATACATTTAGATTTTGATTGGCTTCCTGTTCCTTAACAATATCACTATTTTGAATGTGTTCGGAAGTGTAATCAATAAGGGCGCTTGTGTAGGCGATTCCTCCTGAAGGAGTATTCACGCCTGAACTTGTGCCGTCTTTTTGGCGAAGGACACCCACAATTTTAAGTTCGATCCCATTCTCGATTTGAGTTTTCATATAAGAAGCATTATCAATCTTATTGACCCATAAGTTATTTTCTTTCACAAAACGGTTTGTATTAACAACTGCTTTGAAAGTTTTTCCTATAAAATCACTATATTGATACGTTTGAGAAGAGAGTTCGTCGAGCTTCTTCGTATCGTTCAATTCACTGGGATCTTTGATACGCAAACTATAGAGCAACAAGTCGCTAATTTGATTGTTTTCATCTACGATAAGGACGAGCTCGGACTTATCTTGTGGGAAGCGTCCTTCCAACACGTCGTACTTGCTTTCTAGCATTGAAGAATCACTAGAAAGTTCACTCCAGTAGTTGAGGTTTTGTAAGTATCCCTTCATCGTTTGATTCGCTGTTTCTACTTCATCAGCTAAGGTTGAAGGCAGAATACTTTTGGATCCGTTGGAAGTATCACTTGCATAGATAAACGGTTGTAAATTGTATCGGTAACGAATGTCTTTTGTGAGAGATTCGACCTTCGAAGTGTGTTCCTCCAAGTATGTCTTGAAGGAAGCTAGGTCGTTCTTTCCGATTTGTTTTTTCAATAAATTCGTTAAAATCGTATTGATACCGAGCTCATGATTATCCTTGTAAGGCTTCTCGCTCAAATCTGGAGAGGTCGCCAACAAGTTACTCTGGTTCTGCTCGCTAATCGTCAGTGGAAGAGAGACGAGGGTATCTTCCTGCACCTTTTTAACGTAGTCACTCACACCATTGGAAAGGGCTAAGATAAGAGCAATCCCGATAATCCCGATAGAACCCGCAAAAGCTGTTAGTAAGGTACGACCTTTCTTCGTCAATAGGTTATTAAAGGAAAGTACAAGGGCGGTTATAAAGCTCATCTTCGTCTTCGTGAACTGGATGTCGACTTGCTTTGTCTCCTCTGTTGGTTCGCATGGATTTGAGTCGCTCAAGATGTTTCCATCTAATACTTGTACGATGCGTGTGGAGTACTTCTGTGCCAGCTCTGGGTTATGCGTCACCATGATAACCAAACGTTCCTTAGCGATGTCTTTTAATAAATCCATGATTTGAACAGAAGTCTCAGAATCGAGCGCTCCTGTCGGTTCGTCGGCTAAAACGACTTTTGGATCATTAACAAGAGCACGCGCAATCGCGATTCGTTGCATTTGTCCCCCAGACATTTGACTTGGTTTCTTATATAAATGGTCTTTTAGGCCTACGCGTTCGAGCACTTCGATAGCACGTTTCTTACGTTCTGCTTTTGAAACACCCGAAAGAGTCATTGCAATTTCTACGTTAGAGAGTGCAGTTTGGTGACCGATGAGATTATAAGACTGAAAGACGAAACCGATGGTGTGGTTTCTGTAGCTATCCCAATCGCGGTCTTTAAATTGCTTTGTTGATTTTCCTTGGATGAGTAAGTCACCAGATGTGTATTGGTCGAGTCCCCCGATGATATTTAATAGGGTGGTTTTCCCAGAACCCGATTGCCCAAGAATGGAGACAAACTCACTCTCACGGAAGCGAATCGAGATATCCTTTAACGCGTGGAACTCTTGATTGCCCGTATGATAGACTTTTGAAATGTGTTGTAGCTGTAACATCGCCTATCTCCTTTCAGTGATATATGTAGTCTATCACAATTTCATAATGGAGTAAATATGTTACATTTACAATTCATCAAAAATAATCAACAAATGGAAAATCGACTTCTTATGAATGATGATGTCCATGACTTTGACCTACTTCCAACTCCTCAATTTTTCGCTTATGGGTTTGGTGACTTGCTAGGTTTGCATCAACTTCAATGGTGACATTTTGAAAGCCATAATCTTTGAGTAAATTACGAATAGATTCTTTACAATACTCTATATGTTCAATCTCTTCTAGGCAAACATGAACAATGGCATTTTTTTCCAAACCATCCATAGTCCAGAGATTGAGTTGATTAACACTTTTAACATTAGCTAGCGCTACTAACTCTTTCTCTAGCTCGGCAGTCTCGACCCCTTCAGGCACAGCATCTAAAAAAATCTTGAGTGTTGACCAAAAACGAGGAATGGCTTTCCAGAGGATAAAACTAGAAATTAAAAGAGACAAGAGTGGATCGAGAAAGTACCAGTCAGTCACATACAAAACACCAGCAACCAGAATAACCGCTAGCCATCCTAGAATATCTTCTAGAAAATGCAAGGTCAGGATAGCTTCGTTCTTGGTCTGACCCTTACGAACGATTAGACTAGCTAGCACATTGATACCTACTGCAATGATTCCTAGCCAGAGGACGCCTTCCTCATTGACAGGTTGCGGGTCAACTATCTTTGTGATATTTTCCAATATCACTAGGACAGACCCTATCATAAGAATCACAGCTGTTAGGATGGCTCCTAAAAGACTGAAACGCTTGTAACCCAAGGTGTACTGCCCATCTTCTTCTCGGTTTGAGATTGTTTCCAGAAGGGCTGATATGCCAATGGCTATAGCATCCCCCAAGTCATGAACAGAATCAGCAAGAACTGCACTTGATCCAAAGATTCCTCCTGCGATAAACTCGACTATCGCATAGCTTAAATTTAAGAAAAAAGCTAACCAGATAGATGTTTTAGAACTCATTTCTCTCCCTCCTTTGGTATAATGGGTATATATGTATTATCTAATAAAATCCAAAGAAAGGATAGAAGCAAACTGTCAGCCTTATTCAGTTCTGAACAGTTTGTCTCAAGTGTCTATATGCAAAAAAGAGATCGTCGGGTCAGTAAGACGAAAAAAGCCATTTATCAAGCTTTTCTACAAGTTTTGAACGACAAGGGCTATGATGCTACTACTGTCCAAGATATCATTGACTTGGCAGATGTTGGGCGCTCCACTTTTTACTATCACTACGAGAGTAAGGAACTGCTTTTAGATGAACTCTGTCGCTACCTCTTTCATCATCTCTTTGAAAGGGAAGAACACTTGACTACAGAAGACTACCTCGCACATATCTTTTTACATTTTCAAAAAAACCAAGACCATGTCACCAGTCTTCTTTTTTCCAAAAACGACTACTTTCTCCGCCAACTACACAAGGAACTCGAACACCACGTCTATCCCATGGTGGCGGATGATTTGCAAGAGTCCTATCCAAACATTCCGGCTTCCTACCTCAAACATTTTGTAGTAACCAACTTTATCGAAACACTGACCTGGTGGCTAAAAAAAGGAAAATCTTATACCGAAGACCAAGTAGTGAGATTTTACTTAGATGTGATTGAGATGACTTCTACAAAATCACTCGAAATTTAATCCTATCACGAAGAAAGGAATCAACTATGTTAAATTCTATTATTCTAGGAATTCTGACGATTGTCTTGGCTCTTATTTTCTCCCTCCTCCATCTCGCGGCAGCTTTTTCAGCCATGAAACAAAAGAACTACAGTCTAGGAAACAAGTGCATCTTGGTCGGCAGTTGTCTCACTTCACTAGCTCTTGCTATCTTTTTCTTCGTTCCACTTGCAACGATCATCTTATGGATAGTGGGTTCTAGCATCATCTGCTACGGTGCTTACTGGAATGGGCGACAGCAAGAAAGTCAACATATATCGCACCACATTATAAGGGGCACACTAGCGGCTTTGATCACGCTCTTGTTTATCTTACTCTAACATTAAAAATCCCATCTCGAATTATAGACGAGATGGGATTTTGTCTGCTAAAGAAGGGAGCTAGTGACTACCACTGGCTTTCCTCTCCATTTATTTCTTCAACAATCCTTGTTCTTGTAGAAACTCCTTGGCTACTTGTTCTGCTGACTTGCCTTCGACACCAACTTGGTAGTTGAGCTGGCTCATCTGACTTTCCGTAATTTTACCAGCCAATTTATTGAGAACTGTCTCCAACTCAGGATGTTTCTTGAGAAGAGCTTCTTTCATGAGTGGCGCTCCTTGATAAGGTGGGAAGAGTTGCTTGTCATCTTCCAAGACCTGCAAATCATAACGCGCCAACTCTGCATCTGTCGAATAGGCATCCGTAATTTGAATATCTCCTGACTTGATCGCTTGATAGCGAAGAGCTGGCTCCATGGTCGCTACGTTGAGATTGAGACCATACATTGATTGCAAGCCCTTATTTCCATCCTCACGATCATTAAATTCGAGTGTAAAGCCTGCCTTCAACTGTCCTTCCACTTTTTTCAAGTCCGAAATGGTCTTCAAGCCATATTCTTGAGCAATCTTTTTCGGAACAGCTACAGCGTAGGTATTTTGATAAGACATAGGTTTGAGATAGGCTAGATGATCCTGTTTGGCAATGCCATCACGCGCCACCTGATAAACCTGATCCGGCTCATGACCTACCTTAGGTGATGGCTGAAGCAAACTTTCAGTCACCGTACCGGTAAACTCAGGATAGATATCAATATCGCCTTTTTTCAGAGCTTGATAAAGGAAGTCGGTCTTCCCAAAGTTTGGTTTGACTGTCACAGTCATATCCGTATTTTCCTCGATGAGGAGCTTATACATATTCATGAGAATTTCTGGCTCAGGTCCTAATTTCCCAGCAATAACCAGATGATCTTTCTCCTGTTTTGGTATCAAGCTTGGCGTGTAAGAAGCGCCTAGTCCGAGGATTAGGACCGCAAAAGCTGCAAAAACCGTCCGAAGCTTGGCCTTTTCCATCCATTTAAGGAGGCTGTTGAAAAGAATAGCCAAAACTGCGGATGAAATTGCTCCAATCAAGATCAGACTGGCATTGTGACGATCAATTCCTAGAAGGATAAAAGAACCTAGTCCACCAGCTCCAACCAAGGCTGCCAGAGTCGCTGTCCCGATAATCATAACTGTTGCCGTCCGAACTCCTGATACGATGACGGGCATAGCTAGAGGCAATTCAAACTTCTTGAGTCGCTCCCACTTGGTCATCCCAAAGGCGATTCCAGCTTCCTCTAAACTAGGATCAATCCCATTCAAAGCCGTGACAGTATTTTCTAAAATTGGGAAAATAGCGTAAATCACCAGAGCAGTCAGTGCTGGCAGTGTACCAATCCCCATGAGAGGGATAAAGAGACCCAGCAAGGCCATTGAAGGAATGGTTTGAAAGATTCCTGCAATTTGTAGCACCCAATTGGCTGCTTTTTTGTGACTATTGAGATAGATAGCGAGCGGAATAGTCAGGAAGATGGCCACTAGTAAGGTCAGAAGAGAGAGCTGGAGGTGCTGACCAAGGGCTGTTACCCAATCACCAAAGCGCTCCTGAAAGGTAGAAATCAAATTAGCCATGTTGAACACCTCCAAATAAATCTGCTACGAAGCTGGTCGCAGGTGCAGATAAGATTTCCTCAGGTGTTGCCACTTGACAAATCTCCCCGTCCTGCAAAACAGCAATCCGATTCCCCAACTTTAAAGCCTCATCCGTATCATGGGTGACAAAAATGGTAGTCATCCCAAATTCATTGTGCAATTCTCTGGTCAAAGTTTGTAGTTGTTTTCTCGAAATAGCATCCAAGGCTGAAAAAGGTTCATCCATAAGCAAAATCTTAGGCTGACCAATCATGGCACGGACAATGCCCACCCGCTGCTGTTCTCCACCAGATAATGCACTAGGAAAACGATGCCCATACTCAGCTACTGGTAAACCAACCTTAGCTAAAAGCTCTTCTGTTTTCTTCGCAATCTCTTCCTTACTCCACCCCTTCATTTCAGGAATCAGGGAGATATTTTCTGCAACCGTTAGATTGGGAAAAAGAGCAATGGCCTGTAAGACATAACCAGTAGAAAGACGAAGTTCACGCTCATCATAGTCTTTGATGCGCTTGCCATCCATATAAATATTTCCATCAGTCGGTTCCAAGAGACGGTTAATCATCTTGATCATGGTCGTCTTACCTGACCCAGAAGGTCCAACTAAAACCATGAACTCCCCATTCTCAATCCGTAAATTGACATCTCTCAAGACATCTTTTTCTGTGTAGCGTAGCGCTACATTTTTATATTCAATCATTCTTAGTCCTCAATTTTTACGATAACCTTGCCAAAAGACTGTCTACTTTCCAGATAAGCATGCGCATCCTGGATTTGCTCAATAGAAAATACTTTTTCAGGTCGCACATCTATCTGATAACGCTCCACAAAGTCCACCAAAGCTTGAAACTTGTCTTGAGACACATTGCCAGAAGCAAAGGTTGTCAAGTAGAGATTACGATAAAGCATTTCAATAGGGTCAAAGTCTGGAATAATCCACTGACCACCCAGCAAGCCACAAGAACAGATAATACCACCATCTGCCGTCCGAGCAAATGTATCAAGAATGGCACTCGGACCGACAAGATCCAAGACCTTGTCAAATTTCTCTTCCGTTTGCAAGACGCCATCCTTATCCAAAATCACCTGGTCAAATCCTACTTCCTTTAGTTGCTCTTCCTTGCCCAGACTACGGCTACTTCCCGCTAGATAGACATTTGGAAATTGCCCTTTGAGAAGCTTTGCAAAAGCAATCCCAACACCACTAGTCGCCGCCCGAACCAGAACTCGGTCTCCCTCCTCAATTTTGAGATTGAGATAAGAGCCAAATGCTGTATAGTAGGTTTCAGGCAGAGCAATTAAACTTTCCAAATCAAGCTCCGTCCTCACAGGATAAACCTGTTCATCTGGTAGCAAAACATACTCAGCATAACCACCATCAAAAGCACGCCCCATTTCTCCCATGATGGAGATGACTTGCTGTCCGACCTGCAAATCGGGACGATTGGTCTCCTCTACAAGTCCCACACATTCAATTCCTAAAATCCGTGGAAATTGAACGGACGGCGATAGTCCTTGACGAGTAAAAATCTCGCTATGGTTGATTCCAAATCCTTGCACCTTGACCAAGGTCCAACCTTCTTTAACAGTCGGTTTTGGAACTTCCACAACCTGCAGAACTTCTGGTCCTCCAGCTTCCTTGACAAGCACAGCTTTCATCTTAGTATCTCCTTTTAAAACTTCCCTCGGTTGGTCAAGTCTTCTACCTTAGGCATGACTTCTTTATTGTCCCAATGCTCAACAATCAAGCCATTCTCCAAACGGAAGATGTCATACTGGGCATAGGCAACTCCATCAATCTGAGTCTGCCCATAGCTAACCACATAGTTTCCTTGTCCCAAAAGCTGGAAAACAAAGTCGAAAGTAACACCATGTTCAGCCACATAATTTTTATAGGCCTGACTTCCTTGTCCAATCTCATGATTATGCTGAATCAAATCGTCTGCCACAAAATCTTCCCACAGATCAAGTTCCTTGTTTTGGAAGATTTCTGTCAAGAAACGGCGAACCAACTTTTTATTTTCTGCCGTTTTGTCCAAATCCTTGATCTCAAAATCTCCAAAAATCTGGTCTAATTGGTCATTTTCAGGTGTTCGATAGTAGTCAATCACATCCCAATGCTCCACGATACGACCATTCTCATCCGCACGGAAAGTATCTGTCGTCACCCATTGAGCTTCCCCGCCATTGAGATATTGATGAACATGAACAAAGACCAGATTGCCATCCTCAATGGTGCGAACAATCTTCATCTCACGCTCAGGATGGCGCTCAAAGAAATTTGCAAAGAAAGCTGCAAACCCTTCTTTCCCATCTGGCACACCTGTCGAGTGTTGAATGTAGGTATCTCCTACAGACTGGGCCTGAGCCTCAGCAACTCGTCCATCTTGAATAGCATGAATATATAGATTTTGTGCATTTTCAACTTGTTTTGACATGATTTATGCCTCATTTGCTTTCTCTTTCAGATTGTCCAAAATGCGTTCCTGATAACTTTCAAACTGACGAATTTCTTCCTCAGTGAATCCTTTATAAAAAATCGCATCCAACTTTTGACTAACACGATGGCCAACTTCTTTCTGGGACCAACCCTGCTCTGTCAACTTGACATATTTCTTTCTCTTATCTATTCCACATGGGCTAATGATGACCAGGTTTTGCTCCTCAAGTTTCTTAATCATGCTTGTTAGCGTATTGTTAGCAAGACCAGTCGCTAGCGCAATATCTGTCGCCGTCGCACAGCCTGTCTCGCTATTCCATAAAACGGTGAGAATCTTGCCCTGTTCACTCCGATAAAGGGCTTCAGGATCCTGGCTCAGTAACTTTTGAAAAATCCGCCCATTCAACAAACGAATATGATGGGCAATCAAATGACTATCTTTCATAGCTTCTCCAATTTATTTCTATATCGAATTTTCTCCATTGTAACACCTATCGTTCCATCTGTCAACTATTTCGATTTAGAAATAATTTTCGCCAACAAAAAAGACCTCCTACCTAGAGTAGAAGATCTCCGTTCTTGAGTAACTTAATCTGTCATTTCGGACACCAAGGTTCGATGTTCCAGTGGTAGACTGCACATAACCAGCAAGAAGATGAATCCTGACTGAACCCAGAAGAGAGCCAAGTCAAAGATACCATGTACAGCGACTACTGTAAGGAAGGAGAGATAAAGACCGATAATTGGTCGTTTACCAGACTCCTGACTCATATCCATCATCATGTGAACCGGGATAACCGAAGAAATGGAAAGGAGAATGGTTCCAATCAAACCATAACTTAAAATAGTATCGATGTAAAGACTATGCGCATGTTCGTGATAAGGAGCATGAATTCTCGGATAGGAATTCATATAGGTCAGTGGACCCTCACCCCAGATCGGATTTTGTTTAAACAAAGTCATACCCGCATTCCAGATTGAAACACGCTCCTCCATTGAAGAATCTAGCGTTCCCATACGAACACCCAAATCGCTTGAGAAGAGGAAACAAAGGCCAATCCCAAAAACTCCAATACTGAGCCAGAAGGCGCGCCAGTTTTTAATAGTTGTAAAGAGATAAATGATTGCACCCGCGATGATGGCAGGAAAGGCTGTTCTATTCTGCGTGAAATTCAAACCAAATAGATTTACAAAACCTGCTAGCACACAAAAGATTTTTAACCATCTTAACTTCGTCGTTGTAAAGAGGTAAAAGGCAATCATGATACAGAAGCAACAAATGATCCCATAGTAATTCGGATTAAAGAAGGTAACCTCTGCACGGTTCTGGTGCCATACTTGCATATTGGGCGAAAGAAAGGCATAGTTAAATTTCTTTACAATTTGGAAATGCTCCAAAGTAGCAAAAACAGCAGAGAGCACACTACCAAACAAGATTGTCTGCAGTATCAGTCGAAAGAAAGCATGTGTCAGACGTTTCTGGTAAAAACTAAAGAAAATGAGGAAGAGAAACATCAGTAAAGATGCAACCAATCCAAGCCAGTTCTTGGCGACGATAGAGATGATACTACTGTAGGCAATAAAAAAGAGAAGTACAGGATGTTTGACCAATCCTTTGATAATTCCCTTCATCTCCCCAGTAACAAGTAAACCTATCAAATATAAAGCAAAGAGGGCTAAGAACAAATAAAAAGGTAAAAAGATACTCATGATCATCAGATACAAAAAGAAATCTTTTTTCGAAAGCCCTCTTATCTTATCCAGTAATCCAATTGATTTCAAAACGGATCCTTTCTGTTCTGGATTTCTCCAGAAGATAAATGCTAAACTATCTTTATATTCTACCATTTTTTCCGTCATTTGGGAACAATGAACACGTTTTCACCACAAAAAATTCTATCATCAATATAGCACTAGAACTTAATGTTTCTGCCGTTTTCCACTACTTGATAGGTCTGACTTTGCAAATCAATTTCTGCTACTGCTGTTACGGACTTGT
The DNA here is from genome assembly GCA_905221295.1 of bacterium. Taxonomy (GTDB): domain Bacteria; phylum Bacillota; class Bacilli; order Lactobacillales; family Streptococcaceae; genus Streptococcus. The sequence goes on from CAJNCP010000003.1 coordinate 216,931, forward strand.
CTTTATTTTGACGTTTGATTACAATGCTGTGAGCTGTTGGTGTTTGAATGTCAATAGTCCCTTCTAGGTCAAAGGCCTCTGACCGATTACGGAAAGAAAATAGATTGAGAAGAGACTTCACCACAGGACGTTGAACTTCTTCTGCTATTTCCTCATTGCTATAGTAATGACGATTAATATTTCGACCTTCTTTAGTTTCTTCTAATAATTTCAAGTCATTTTTTCCTGCTAATAGACCCACATAGTAAACCTGAGGAATGCCTGGAGCAAAAGCTTGAATCAGACGAGCGAGGAAATACTTGACATCATCATCTCCAAGCGCAGAATAGTAGGTTGAATTGATTTGGTAGATATCTAGATTGTTATACTCCGCACTAGAGTACTTCCGTTTGACATTCGCTCCAACCTTATAGAGCTCATTTGAAGCATAGTCAATTTCCTCATCAGTCAGGATATCTTTGACATCCACCACTCCAATTCCATCATGAGTATCTAGTGTCGTAAATTGCTTCATCGGGCTCATCTTTAACCACTTAGCCAAGCGCTCTGTTCTGGAACTGTAAAGAGTATAAAGGGTTACCATTGGAAGGGCAAAATCGTAAACATAGTAATCATGATCCGCTATTTTAAATTGAATCGAATAGTGTTCATGAATCTCAGGTAAGAGCTCTGTCCCATACTCAGCAGCGATATCTCGGACTTTATCCAATAAGGCCCAAATATCTGGTTCCACAAAGAAATCGTTGGTATCCAATTTCTTCACTGCATAAGCAAAGGCATCTAGACGAATCAAATCACACCCGTTACTTGCCAAGTGCTGAATGGTCTTACGGATAAATGCCATCGTTACTTCTTTGGTTACATCAAGATCAATCTGCTCCTCACCAAAAGTATTCCATAAATGTTCTACTGAACCATCTGCAAAAACGATCTCCTGTTTTGGTGCACGATCCTTACGCTTGTAAATTAAATCTACATCAGCTTGTGTCGGACGATTTTCCGGCCAAAACTTGTCCCAGTTTAAAAAGAGATCTTTAAATTCACTGGCTTCATGTTTTTCTTGATAATCCTTATAATACTTAGATTGACGAGAAATATGGTTAATCATAAAGTCAAACATCAGATAATATTTCTCGCCTAAACGCTTAACATCCTCCCAATCACCAAAAGCTGGATCCACTTCGTCATAGTCAACAGGAGCAAATCCACGATTACCTGTTGATGGGAAAAATGGTAGAAGGTGAACTCCCCCAATAGCATCTCCAAAATGCTCTTCCAGATTCGCATATAAGTCTTTAAGGTTATTTCCAAGACTATCTGAGTAAGTAATCAACATAGTTTTATTTTGAATGGTCATAGATGTTCTCCTTTTTCTGATGAAAGCCACGTCTCATATGACCTGGCTTCGTAAATGAAAGATATTTTTAGATTTTTGTTCACATCGAACTCGTACTAATATAGACTGCAAGCTACAAAGTACTACTTTTTTCTACATAGAATTGGCAACAAACTGAACTGTTCCTCTATGTATGGAATTATAAATTCCCTAAGCACTTTCTTACTTCACTGCCCCGTTACTCATTCCTGAAATGATATGTTTTTGGAAGATGAGGTAGACAATGGTTATCGTTACAATTCCCACAATATAAGATGCAAAACTTGGACCATAGTCATTGAAGTACTGACCTTGGTAGTTGTATTGGAAGAGAGGTAAAGTCCACATCTTAGAATCCTTGTTCAGAATCAACAGTGGCAACATAAAGTCATTCCAGAACCAGAGAGCATTGATAATCAAAGTTGTCGCATGCATGGGCTTCAACATTGGAAAAATGATTCGACGATAAGTTGTAAAACGATCAGCCCCATCAATTTCCGCAGCTTCATCCAAACTATCTGGTACACTGATTTTTATATAACCAACATACAAGAAGAGAGTCTGTGGAATAGCATAAGTTAGGTAGAGTATTACTAGCCCCCACATATTTGCTAGACCGAGTTTACTCATCATAACTGTGATGGGAATCATAATCACCTGAAATGGAACAAATATCCCTAAGATCAAGAGCGAATACATAATTGCAAAGGCCTTTTTCTTGGACATATTTCGAGCAATGGAGTAAGCTGCAGCTGGTATAAAGAAAGCTACTACAATCAATGATAACACCGTAATAACTGCTGAATTCCAGAAATAGCCTCCAATCCCATCCGAAATTAATCGTTCATAATTACTTAAGGTAAAAGGATTGGGCAAACTAAAGAAATGATTCATGATATCCTTGGTTGTCTTGAAGGAACTAAAAACCGTTACCAACAAAGGAACAAGTATAAGAATACCACCGACTATCAAGAGGACATATTTCCAAAACTGATTCAATTTTTCTTCTTTTTTCATGTGTAGGACTCCTCTATTAGATTTCAAATTTCTTTGATAGCTTGATTTGGATAAGAGAAACAATTCCAATAATTAAGAATAAAATCAAGGCAATTGCATTCGCATATCCATATTGATTACTCTTGAAAGCATAGTTGTAGACTAAAAGACCAAGAGACATTGTAGCATTATTAGGACCACCACTCGTCAATGCAAAAATCTGGTCAAAGGCAGTCAGACCGGACTTAAGTGCCAGAATAAAAACCATAGAAATCGTTGGCAGCAAATAGGGTAATTCAATCTTCCAAAAGGTTTGTTTGCTTGTTGCACCATCAATTGATGCCGCCTCCAAAATATCATTTGGAATACTCTGAAGACCAGCAAGAAAGAGAATAATTGGCCTTGCTACTCCTTGCCATAGAAGAACAAAAATAGTTGCTACTACCGCTCCGACAGGTGTCCCTAATAGACTCTCTTGTAAAAAGCTAATTCCTAAAATTTTTCCAATCGTTGGAAGACCATAGTTGAAGAATTGTTTAAAAATCAAGGAAACTGTCAAACCAGATAAAACAGCCGGGAAAAAGAACCAAGCTCTAAAGAAGGTCTGTCCCTTCATCTTAGAATTTAAGGCTCGTGAAACAACCATCCCAATCGTGATCTCTCCAATAATCAATGCCAGAGTTAAAATCAAAGTAAAGGCTATGGCTGTGAAAAATTTCCCATCAATCATCAGTAATTTGTAGTTATTCAAACCAACAAATTTATAATTATAGGTCAATCCAGTCCAGTTAGTCAAACTATAGAAAGCACCTTGCACCATCGGAAAGTAAAAGAAGATAGCTTGTAAAGCAAGCGGGATAAGCAAAAATGTCCAACCCCAGTATTTATTTAAAAATTTTCGAATAGCCATATCATCTTAACTCCTATTCTAGTCCAAATCTGCCTTCATTGGATTAAAGAAAGCATTGAGATTATTTGCCATATTTTTCAGATTTTTATCCATCAGATAACCTGCGCTTAGATTAAAAAAGTCTTCTTCAGAATTCCAGTGTTGGCCCAACCAAACATAATGTTTATCCGTAAATGCCAGTTTAGAAATATCTGCAAGCGCTGAGTCTTCTTTTTCCTGTATGCCTTTTACCGCAACAGGTGATCCATCTACATCATAGTATGACTGCATAGCTTTTGGACTAGTCATATAGCTGATAAATTCTTCGGTTTCCTTAGGGTGTTTGGTAGTAGCTGAAGTTGATAATGCCATATCCCCTGCACCAACAGTGACTTCTTTTCCTACTTCTTCTCCAGGAAAGGCAAACATCCCCACCTCAAATTTTGGATCCTGTTGATTAATTGCGGCTAATGCCCATGATCCTTGTGGCATCATCAAGGCTTTTCCACTCGAAAATGCTACCACCGCATCATTATAAGAGGCACCACGCCAACCATCTTGAGCATTATCTGCTAATAAATCGAGTCGTTCTGCATCTGCTTTTAAAATAGCATCATCTGCAGAGATGGCGTTTGGTTTTGAAAAGCGAAGGTAATTATTAGCCGCGTCTCCACTACCCGTAAGAGTAATGAGAGAAAGTTGGTGGTAACCATTTAATGTCCAGCCTTCATTGCCTGCAACCGCAAACGGAGAATTTCCACTATCTTTTATCTTTTTAACAATCTCTTGAAACTCTTTAAAAGTCTTCGGTTCCTCAAGCCCTAATTCTTTAAACTTCGTTTTATTGTAATAGATTCCATAAAGGTTGGCCGTTAATGGCACACTATAAACTTTATTGTTAATCGCATACTTTTCGGCATAGTCATTCTTGATGTTCTCAAGATAGGGTTTTCCTGTCATATCTGCAAAATAGCCTGCCTTCGCCCACTCCTGAAAATCCATATTTTGAGGATAGATATTAATAATATCTGGAACATCTCCTGATAAAATCCGAGTCTTTAGAACAATTCCAGCTGAAGGTACTGTAGTCAACTTCACATCAATATTAGGGTGTTCCTTTTCAAAATCATCCACTATCCTTTGCAAGGTATCTGCCATCTCGGTCTTCTGGTTAAAAAACTCAATCGTTACCTTGCTATCGGCTGATTGATTGTTCTGACCACAAGCCACTAGCCCTAGTAAACTTGCCCCAGCTACTAAAAGAAAACCTGCTTTCTTATACCATTTCATTGGAATGCCTCCTTGATAAATTTATACGCTTTTATTATAGTCTCTTGAATTTATACTGTCTACTCAAAAAATCTCCTGGTGATAAGGTAACAGTTAAACCTGCATACATGAGCTCTGCACCCAAGTAAACAATGTTTGTCCCTTCCAGCTCATAAAGCCCTTCCACTTCTAAGTCTTTCAGTTTCAAGGTGGTTTCCATTGTTTCCACAACTGATAGGACTCGGGCGTAGGTTACAATTGTTTGATTTCCATAGTTAAATTGTACAGCTGCTTCATTGGATTCAGCATCGGGATTGATTAACCTATACTGGTTTCCCAACTGGACTACTGGCCGCAATTCTTTATACAAGTTCACCTGATTAGCGATCTCAGACTTCTCTTCATCTGATAAACTTGTCAAATCAAGCTCATAACCCAGATTTCCCATCATTGCCACATGACCACGAGTTTGCAATGGTGTCATTCGTCCCATCTGATGATTCGGTACTGCTGACACATGAGCTCCCATGGAAATGGTTGGATAGAGATAAGATGAGCCGTATTGAATTGGTAAACGTGCTATAGCATCAGTATTATCACTAGCCCAGACTTGTGGGAAATAACGCATCATACCAAGATCATTTCGTCCACCACCACCAGAGCAGGACTCAAAGAGAATATGGCTATGCTTCTCAGTCAGATAAGAAACGAGTTCGTAAAGTCCCAACATATACTGATGAGACTGCATCTGGGTATCCAAGTAGGCTGAACCATTCCCCAGATTAGTGATATTGCGGTTCATATCCCATTTGATGTAGTCAATTTTATGATGAGAGAGGAGTTCATTTAAAACATTTTTCAAATATTCTACTACCTGAGAATTTGCAAGATTAAGCACTAATTGATTCCGAGAGTAGGTATGCTCATACCCTGGAACCTGAATAGCCCAGTCAGGATGTTTACGATACAAATCACTATCTACAGAAATCATCTCCGGTTCTAACCAAAGCCCAAACTGCAAACCTCTTTCATGGATCGCTGAAATCAGACTTTCTAGGCTTCCACCCAGTTTTTTCTCATTAACAACCCAATCACCTAAAGCACGATTATCATCAAAGCGATTGCCAAACCACCCATCATCTAATACAAAAAGTTCAATTCCAACTTTCTTAGCCTCATCTGCCAACTCTAACAGTTTTTCTCTCTGAAAGTCAAAGTAAGTTGCTTCCCAGTTATTGATTAGAATTGGACGTTCTTTTTTAGAAAACTGACTTGGCATAATATGCTTAAGTACAAAATTCTGACTTTCATGACTAATACCAGTTAATCCCTTGTCTGAATAAGTCACTAAAGCTACCGCTGTTTCAAAATTTTCCTCAGGATCTAACTTCCAAGAAAAATTTTCTGGATTAATGCCAATAGCAACCCGAACTTCATTCAATTGATTTTTTTGGACAAAAGCTTCGAAGTTTCCACTATACAGTAGTTGCAGAGCAAACACATTCCCAGCATCCTCTGTAACTCCTTGATCACATATTAGAAGAGCTGGTGTTTGAGCATGCCCAGAAGCTCCACGGTTCGAACTAATCGAAAAGATTCCTTGTTCTACCTGTTGACGTCGAACAGTCTTTTCACGAGCATAAGCTCCCTGTAAAGTCACTATTTCGTAAGCTGCAGCAGGAAAATCAGCCATGAAAGAGAAGTCCTTATGAATGACAACTTCCTGATTGCTATTATTCTCCAATTTGCTGTAACTAGCAATTGTCGCATCATTATCAAAAGCAGTATAATACAAAGTCAGACTAAGTTGAGCCTTAGAATCTTCTAAAATCAAGGCAAGAGTCTCTGTATCGTCCATGCTGTGTGGAGAAGGTAAACCCTGTGGACCATTCTGACCTTTTAAAATCTTTGCTTCTACAAATCGAAAGTCTGTTACTTCAGTTGCATCATGTTGAATCTGTAAAGTTGGTTTTCTAAAGTCACCCAAACCATGTTGTCCAAAAATCTGACGTTGCGTATCCAAACTAAAGGTTCGATTAGTAGCTATGGGATTACCAGAAAAAGCATGATCGCGTTCGTAAACACTATTAGCCCCTCTATAGTTCTTAATAGTCTTTCCTAAATGTTTTAATAATAAGAACCCATCCCTATTTTCAATAATCAAACTTAAACCTTTACTCTCAACGTAAAATAGATTATTCTCTATCCGAATTCCCATAAATTGTACCTCATTGATTTCCTGATAAAATTTTAGCAAATAAAAGCGCTTTCTAAAATAGAAAAATGTCTCTAAAGTATGGTAAAATGTTAGGTAGGAGGTGCCCCATGCTCGTTTTTTCAGAATACCAGACTGGAACAATTGATCTTTCTCTTAGCTTTTACGGCTATGAAGAATGCACGCCCAACTACTCTTTTGGCCCAGCTATTCGAGATACCTATGTACTCCATTACATTACTAAAGGAAAAGGGCAATTCCATTATAAGGGTAAAATTGTTGATTTAAAGGCAGGAGATTTCTTTTTACTAAAACCAGATGAATTAACATTCTATCAAGCAGATAGCCAGGATCCTTGGGCTTACTACTGGTTGGGAATCTCTGGTGGGAGAGCACCCGACTACTTTGCTCTATCTCAAATTTCTGACCAATCCTACCTAATCCAATCAGAAAAATGTCATACCCAGACAACTGCAAAACTCATTGAAAATATTGTCCGTTTCGCTCAGATTACAAAATCAAATGAATTGGCTCAACTCCATATCATGGGACAACTCCATGAACTAATGTTTCATCTAGGAACGATTGCCCCCAATCAAAAAAAAGAGAATATTTCATCAACCCACCAACTCTATCTTGACTGCAAACGATTGATAGATAGTCACTATCCACAATCGCTCACCATTCAAGATTTAGCAAAAGAGCTATCGGTTCATAGAAGTTACTTAACTAGTGTGTTTAAAGAATTTCACCAACTCTCTCCAAAAGAATATTTGCTTTTCGTTCGAATGAACCGTGCTCAACAGTTACTAGAACACACCAATGAAACGATCAAAGTCATTGCATATTCTGTGGGTTTTTCAGATCCACTACATTTCTCAAAAGCCTACAAGCAGTTTTTTCATAAAACACCGAGTCAAACTCGAAAAGAACTCTCTCACTCCCTCTTAGCTAGAAAGGAAAATCAATGAAATCACACCAACTAGTCTACCAAATATTAGCTAGAGAAAACGACTATGTTAGCGGAGAAAAAATTGCAGAAGAACTGTCGTTAAGTCGTACATCCATATGGAAGGCAATTCAACGCCTCCAACAAGAAGGGCTCGTGATTGACAGTATTAAAAATAAAGGTTACAAACTTATTCAAGGCGATTTGATCCTACCTGATTTGATTCAAGAGAAAACCAACTTAACCATTCGCTACAAACCTGAAACAAAATCTACTCAAACAGATGCGAAAGAAGGTATTGAAGGTGGAAGCCTGGGAAATAGTCTCTATCTTTCCACATTTCAAACAGCAGGTCGTGGCCGCTTTCAGCGCCCTTACTACTCTCCTGCTCAGGGAGGTATTTATATGTCATTACATATTCAGCCAAATCTCACCTATGACCAGCTTCCTGCCTACACATTATTTACAGCAGGTGCCATTTACAAAGCTATTAAAAACCTCACCTTGATTGACGTGGGTATCAAATGGGTAAATGATATCTACTTTAAAAATAAAAAAATAGCAGGTATCCTCACCGAAGCCATGACGTCCGTGGAAACAGGCCTAGTAACAGACGTCATTATCGGCGTTGGAATCAACTTTGCCATCAGCGATTTTCCAAAAGAGATAAAAGAAAAAGCTGGAAGTCTCTTTACACCACCAGCTCCTATCACACGAAACGAACTAATCTCAGAAATTTGGCGTTGTTTCTACCAAACAGCACCCGAAGAACTACTCTATCTTTATAAAGAACACTCTCTTGTTCTAGGAAGAGAGGTCAGTTTTATCCAAGAACAGATTGAAAAAAAAGGAGTCGCCAAGGACATCTCCGACCAAGGTCAACTCCTTATCCAGCTTGATGACCAGACAGAAACCTGGCTCAATAGTGGCGAAATCTCACTCACTAGCTGGATTTAACAACGGCACTATATGATGTCTAGAACCTCATCTAGCAAGCATATAGTGCTTTTTGAATGTAGAAAAGTAACAGATATATAAATAGCTGGTTTCCTTCCAACACTTTACAGGTGAATAGCTTTCGAGGCATTCTTTTTATATGCCGTGCTATGTACCAAAGAAACCCCATAGCAGTGATTTTCGTATCCAAGCATAATCAATGGCAACGCAAAAACTTTAACAGCATATAAAAGCAGCCAAAACATAAAGACTTCAGCTTTTATATTCACCAAATTTTTACTAAACATCTCGTACAAGAACCATGCATTTAAAGCCATATTGAAGAGACTTGCTAACGTTGCTGAGACTATATTAGTTTTCAATTTTGGATGATAACATTTAGCCACATATAAGGCCAATATTGAAATATTATAAAGGCAAATCGGTTGATATTTTTCTCTATAAATAACCAGCGTCTTACGATTATAGAACAGGAAACCATGAGGTCCACGATGATATTCATTTATCCAGACATGGCTAAGACCTCTAATCTCATCCCAAGCTATAAATAAATCAATTTTTCTTAGATAAATCCCAGTTTTATGGATTAAACACTTCCATTTGAACAAGAAAGATAGAAGAAAAGTAAGGAACAAAACTACAACTGTAACAATCTTCAACTCCTCTTGTCCGATAGTCAAGAATAGGTTAAAAAAGCGAATTTGCGCTTTTTTTGCATCTAAGATCATTGAAATCACAGTTAGAAATACTAGAAAGATAAATAGTATAAATCTATAAAAAATACTATGAAATTTTACTCCATTTTTCATATAGAATCACCTAATGTCTCAAAATCTTTATTCCTATTATAGCACTAAACCTAGCAAAGCTGTTGCTATATTAAAAATTTTTACTCACTATTATTTTAAAAGAAATACACACAAAAAAAAGAGCTTACTAGCTCTCTAAGTACGGAGAATGGGGGATTCGAACCCCCGCGCCAGTTACCCGACCTAACGATTTAGCAAACCGTCCTCTTCAGCCTCTTGAGTAATTCTCCTATTAATGGGCACGAGTGGACTCGAACCACCGACCTCACGCTTATCAGGCGTGCGCTCTAACCACCTGAGCTACGCGCCCAAGTTAAAAACTTGGTAATTTGAACAAAGTTCAAAGCGGGTGACGAGAATCGAACTCGCAACAACAGCTTGGAAGGCTGTAGTTTTACCACTAAACTACACCCGCATAAAGAATCCTATAAAATGGCGCGAGACGGAATCGAACCGCCGACACATGGAGCTTCAATCCATTGCTCTACCAACTGAGCTACCGAGCCAAATTGCGGGAGCAGGATTTGAACCTACGACCTTCGGGTTATGAGCCCGACGAGCTACCTAGCTGCTCCATCCCGCGTTAATCCTAAAGGAGGATGTGGGATTCGAACCCACGCACGCTTTTACACGCCTGACGGTTTTCAAGACCGTTCCCTTCAGCCGGACTTGGGTAATCCTCCATTATTTGCAATGGACCTTGTAGGACTTGAACCTACGACCACTCGGTTATGAGCCGAGAGCTCTAACCAGCTGAGCTAAAGGTCCAACAAGATCATTATAGCGGCGAAGGGGATCGAACCCCCGACCTCCCGGGTATGAACCGGACGCTCTAGCCAGCTGAGCTACACCGCCATCAATCGGGAAGACAGGATTCGAACCTGCGACACCTTGGTCCCAAACCAAGTACTCTACCAAGCTGAGCTACTTCCCGAGTTAAATAGAAAAAATGCACCCTAGAGGAGTCGAACCTCTAACCGCCTGATTCGTAGTCAGGTACTCTATCCAGTTGAGCTAAGGGTGCCCATCAATATATGCCGAGGACCGGGATCGAACCGGTACGATCGTTACCAATCGCAGGATTTTAAGTCCTGTGCGTCTGCCAGTTCCGCCACCCCGGCCTCTCTAAGCGAACGACGGGATTCGAACCCGCGACCCCCACCTTGGCAAGGTGGTGTTCTACCACTGAACTACGTTCGCATCGACCTCTTATATAAAAAAATGCCGGCTACATGACTTGAACACGCGACCCTCTGATTACAAATCAGATGCTCTACCAACTGAGCTAAGCCGGCTGATTTCTATTATGCGGGTTAAGGGACTTGAACCCCCACGCCGTTAAGCGCCAGATCCTAAATCTGGTGCGTCTGCCAATTCCGCCAAACCCGCAAATATGACCCGTACTGGGCTCGAACCAGTGACCCATTGATTAAAAGTCAATTGCTCTACCAACTGAGCTAACGAGTCTAAAATAACTTCCGTTATCTTAAACGGTCCCGACGGGAATCGAACCCGCGATCTTCGCCGTGACAGGGCGACGTGATAACCGCTACACTACGGGACCTATGGGAGTTAACGGGATCGAACCGCTGACCCTCTGCTTGTAAGGCAGATGCTCTCCCAGCTGAGCTAAACTCCCAAAGAGCTAAGCGACTTCCATATCTCACAGGGGGCAACCCCCAACTACTTCCGGCGTTCTAGGGCTTAACTACTGTGTTCG